>NZ_CP151587.1:1148321-1826642 GCF_038396845.1 Gymnodinialimonas sp. 57CJ19 | reverse complement strand
GGTATGGGGCCCTGTCAGGGCCGCATGTGCGACGCAACCGTGCGCGGCATTTTGTCGGCTGTGACAGGCAACGCCGCCGACATCGCCCCCCCGAGGGCGCGCTCCCCAATCAAGCCCATCATGCTTGGCGAACTTGCCGCCATGGCACCAGATCAGGAGGAAATGGCATGAGCGATCCTGCTGCACTCAAAGTTGACAACCTGCACAAGAGCTTTGGGGCCCATGAGGTCATCAAAGGTGTCTCGATGGAGGCGCAGAAGGGCGATGTCATTGCGATCCTCGGTGCGTCCGGATCGGGCAAGAGCACATTTTTGCGCTGTATCAACCTGCTGGAAACGCCGAACTCCGGCGACGTCTACCTGGCCGGTGAGAAGCTTCGGATGAAGCAGAACCGCCACGGCGAGGCCGTGCCCGCAGACATCAAGCAGGTCGAGCGGATGCGGTCGCGTTTGGCGATGGTGTTTCAGGGCTTCAACCTCTGGCAGCACATGACCGTGATGGAGAACGTGCTGGAAGGCCCCGTCTACGTGCAGAAAAAGCCAAAGGCTGAAGCGCGCGAAAAGGCCGAAGCGCTTTTGGCCAAGGTCGGGCTGTCTGACCGTGCCGATTACTATCCCGCCCATCTGTCCGGCGGTCAGCAGCAACGTGTCGCCATCGCCCGCGCCTTGGCGATGGACCCTGACGTCATGCTTTTTGACGAGCCGACCTCGGCGCTTGACCCTGAATTGGTGGGCGAGGTTCTGAGTGTCATGCGTGATCTGGCCGAAGAAGGCCGCACGATGCTGGTCGTAACCCACGAGATGGGGTTTGCCCGCGACGTATCGTCGAAGACCGTCTTCCTGCACCAGGGCGAGGTCTGTGAACAGGGCCCGCCCGCGACGCTGTTTTCCAATCCACAAACCGACCAATTCCGGGCGTTTTTGTCCCGGATGAACTGACAATCCACCTAAAACAGAGAGGAGATCACAATGATCCGTAACGCTATTCTTTCCACCGTGGCCACTTTGGCCCTGACCCTGCCCGCTGCTGCGCAAGACACACTGCGCATCGGCGTCGAAGGGGCGTACCCTCCGTTCTCGTTCCAGCAAGCAGATGGCACGCTGGCCGGGTTCGACATCGACATCGCCATGGCACTCTGCGCCGAAATGGAGCGCGAATGCGAATTGGTTGAGCAAGATTGGGACGGCATGATCCCCGCCCTGCTTGGCCGTCGTTTTGACGCCATCGTGGCCTCCATGTCGATCACGGAAGAGCGCCGCCGCCAGATTGATTTCTCGGACCGTTACTACCAGACCCCGGCCCGTGTCGTGGCCGCCGCCGACGCGGACTTCACCGATACGCCAGAAGGCTTGGCGGGCCGCCGGTTGGGCGTGCAGCGCGGCGCGACGCATCAGTGCTATGCCGAAAGCATGTTCCCCGATGCCGAGATCGTCCTTTATGGCACCCAGGAGGAAGTGTTCCGCGATCTCGTTCTTGGGCGTATCGACGCGCAGCTTTCCGACAGTCTGATCGCCCAGGAATCCTTCCTGTCGTCCGATGAAGGCGCGGACTATGCGTTTCTTGGCGGCGATCACCTGGACGTGGCGTGCTACGGCGAGGGTGTCGGTGTCGCGGTGCGGCAAAACGAGGAAGAGCTGCGCGATGCGATCAGCGCGGCGATCGTCGCCATTCGTGAAGACGGCACCTACGCCGCCATCAACGATGCGTATTTCCCCTTCGACATCTATGGCGGTCGCCCTGCCGGGAACTGACGCAGGCATCTTCTGAAACGCGACGGGCCGCGCCTCTGCGGCCCGTCGACGACCTGAGCCCGAAAGGGGCCCTCCGATGGATCTTCTTGTAGAATATCAGTCCCAACTGCTTTCCGGCACATGGATGACGGTCAAGCTTGCCCTTGTGTCCCTGGCCCTCGCGCTGGTCTTCGGGCTACTGGGGGCCTGGGCAAAGCTGTCGTCCAGCCGCCTCGCGCGCCGTTCAGCCGAGATTTACACGACACTCGTGCGCGGTGTGCCAGATCTGGTGTTGATCCTGCTGGTCTTCTTTGGGGGACAGGTGGCGTTCAACTGGTTCGGCTACGTCACCGGACTCTGGGACTTCGTGGAGATCAGCAAATTCGTCGCTGGCGCGGCGACAATCGGGGTAATCTTCGGGGCCTACTTTACCGAGACCTTCCGCGGCGCGATCATGGCAATCCCGCGCGGCCAGATCGAGGCAGGCATCAGCTGCGGCATGCCTCGTCAATTGATATTCCGCCACATCATCTGGCCGCAGATGGTGCGCTATGCGCTTCCGGGCTTTACAAACAACTGGCTGGTGCAACTGAAGACCACGGCTCTGGTGTCGGTGATCGGGCTGCAAGACCTTGTGTACAACGCGTTCACCGCGGGTCGGTCCACCGGGCAGTTGTTCACCTTCATGGCAGCCGCGTTCGTCATATACCTGATCTTGACCGGTATCTCGGACCTTGTCCTGCGCGCGGTCGAGCGGCGCTACAGCCGCGGCGTTGTGAGGGCCTGAGCCATGGAACAAATCCTCTCTTATATCCCCCTCGATATTGCCCTGATCGCCGAGAACTTCGACAGGTTCCTGTACGGTGTCTGGATGACGCTGAACCTGACGGTTCTGGCGCTTGTATTCGGCGGTTTGTTGGCCATCCCCTTGGCAATTGCACGGGCATCGAAGCATCCGATCTTCAACCCGATCGTCTGGGGCTACACCTATGTTCTGCGCGGCACGCCGCTGTTGGTGCAGGTCTACCTGATCTACTTCGGACTGGGACAGTTCGAGGTAATCCGCGAAAGCTGGCTTTGGGACCCGATCCTGTCGTCAGCCTGGTGGTGCGCGTTGATCGCGTTCACCCTGAACACCTCGGCGTACACCACCGAACTGTTGCGCGGCGCCATCGCCGACACCCCCAAAGGTGAGGTCGAAGCAGCCATCGCGACGGGCCACTCGTACCGCTCTCGGATGCGGCGCATCATCCTGCCGTCAGCCTTTCGGCGCGCAATCCCCGCCTATTCGAACGAGGTCATCTTCATGTTGCACGGCTCGGTCGTGGCCAGCACGATCACGTTGCAGGATATCCTGGGTGTCGGGCGCTGGCTGAACGGGCGGTTTTATCTGGCCTATGAGGGCTTCATCACCGCAGCCCTGCTTTATTTCCTGATCGTCTTGGCGATCACCCAAGTCTTCCGCTGGATTGAGCGGCGCTACCTGCGGCATCTGACCCGCCGCGAAACCGAGGCAACCCTACCGGTCGTGCCGGATGCAAACAGATAAGAATGGAGCCCCCCGTGATCGAGCGTAAACACACGAACGCAAGGATGAGCCGGATCGTCACCCACAACCGGACTGTGTATCTCTGTGGGCAGGTTGGCAGCGGTGCCAGCGTGACCGAGCAGACCCGCGATTGCCTTGCGCGTGTGAATGCGCTGTTGGACGAAGCCGGATCCTCGAAGGCGCATATTCTGCAAGCGACGATTTGGCTGGCCCACATGGCCGATTTCGATGAAATGAACAAAGTCTGGGACGCTTGGGTGCCAAAGGGTCACGCCCCGGCACGGGCCTGTGGCGAAGCGCGCCTGGCGGGGTCCGACCTGTTGGTCGAGATCATCGTCACGGCGGCAATAAAGGAGCAAGAAACGCTATGAGCACGCAAACCTGTATTCTGATCGGCGCTGGCATGGATTGCGGCAAACGCCGCCGGGGCTGCATCATGGGGCCGGATGCCTATCGCACCGCCGGGCTGGCCGAGACCTTGGCGGATCTTGGTTGGGCAACGATCGACCGGGGCAACCTGCCCGGACCGGCGTGGGTCGCCAATGCCCCCGAGGGTGCGGTTCATGCCCACTCGGAGACCATCGAGTGGACCCGCATCCTGGCCGAGGCGGCAGAGTCCGCCATAGGCGATGGCTTCCCGATCTTCATGGGCGGTGATCACGCGTTGTCCTTGGGCACAGTTGCGGGTGTTGCGGCCCATGCAGCGGACCAGAACCGCCCATTGTTCGTCCTGTGGCTGGATGCGCATCCCGATATCAACACGCCCAGTTCCACCACTTCCGGCAACCTGCATGGCACCCCGATCGCCTATGTCACCGGACAGGGCGATTTCGACGGTTTCCCACCGCTGAAAGCCGCCGTGCCGCCCGAAAATGTGTGTTTCATCGGCTTGCGCTCTGTCGATGCGCCAGAGCGGGCATTCATCACGCAATCAGGCATGACCGCCATCGACATGCGCCAGATCGACGAGCACGGCATAGCCGCCCCGCTGTCGGAATTCCTTGCAAAGGTCGAGCAAGCGGGCGGCTTGCTGCATGTCTCGCTGGACGTGGATTTCCTTGACCCATCCATCGCGCCTGCCGTGGGCACCACGGTGCCTGGCGGTGCCACCTTCCGCGAAGCGCATCTGGTGATGGAGATGTTGCACGACAGCGGACACGTCACCTCTCTTGATCTGGTGGAGTTGAACCCCTTCCTTGATGACCGGGGCCGCACTGCCAACCTTATGGTCGATCTGACCGCCTCGCTCTTCGGGCGTCGCGTATTCGACCGCCGTACCAATAGCCATTCCTGAGGTCCCTGATATGACAGCCCCCCTCCCGTCCGAACTCGCCTTCATCCGTTTCGTCAGTGTCGAGAACATGATGAAACTGGTCCATGACATCGGCATCGAAACAATGCTCAAGGACCTCGCCCGCTATATCGAGGACGATTTCCGCCGTTGGGAGGAATTCGACAAGACCCCCCGCGTGGCAAGCCACTCGGCCGAGGGCGTGATTGAGCTGATGCCGACCTCCGACGGGGAAGACTACGGCTTCAAGTACGTCAACGGCCACCCCAGCAACACCAAGGCCGGGCTGCAAACGGTCACGGCGTTTGGCCTTCTGGCGCGCGTCGATACCGGCTACCCGGAGCTGCTGACCGAGATGACCCTGCTGACAGCCCTGCGCACGGCGGCGACCTCCGCCATGGTGGCCAGTCACCTCGCGCCCAAGGACAGCAAGACCATGGCGCTGATCGGCAACGGCGCGCAGTCCGAGTTCCAGGCGCTGGCAATGCGGGCGATCTGCGGCGTGGACACGCTGCGAATGTATGACATCGACCCGGCGGCGACAGCAAAGGCTGTGCGCAATCTGGAAGGAAAGGGCTTCACCCTGATCCCCTGCACCACGGCTGAGGACGCCGTGGAAGGCGCGCAGATCATCACCACCTGCACCGCCGACAAGCAATATGCCACGATCCTGACCGACAACCTCGTGGGCGACGGCCAACACATCAACGCCATCGGCGGCGATTGCCCCGGCAAGACCGAACTGCATCGCGATATCCTGACCCGCGCCGACGTCTTCGTGGAATACCCGCCGCAGACACGGGTTGAAGGTGAAATCCAGCAAATGCCCGAAGACTTCCCGGTGTCCGAGATGTGGCAGGTCATTACCGGCACGGCGCCGGGTCGCGTGAATGATCGCCAGATCACGTTGTTTGACGGTGTCGGCTTCGCGATCGAGGATTTCTCGGCCCTGCGTTACCTGCGCGACAAGCTGCACGACCATCCGTACTTTCAGGAGCTCGACATCATCGCCGACCCCGACGATCCGCGCGATCTGTTCGGCATGCTCACGCGCGCCAAGCCGTCCTGAGGGTGCTGTCAGACTAATTCGAACCGGTCTCACCAAAGACAGTATAGCTGTCTCTTATGCCGCGCAGAGACCCCGCCACTCGGCGAGAGCGGCGGCGCGGTTGGCTTTGAAGAGGGGTCTGCTTGAGAGGCTGCGTTCTTGGTTGAAATGGTTCGAGACAGAGGCGTGAACGGCGGCAAATTTCTGAAGACATCGCATCCGCCGGAAGCGAAGCATTGCCCGCTCTCGTCGTCGGAATGGCAGGTGTGAATTCTCGGCTCGATTATTGAGCCAGCGACCAGTTTCCTGCCGCTCGCCGGCTCCGATTTCCTTCAGGGCAGCGCCGTAGGATCGCAGCCTGTCCGTCACGATGACCTCAGGCTGACCGTGCTTGCGCATTGCTTTCTCGAGGAATTTCGATGCAGCTTTCGGTGCTGTCAGACTAATTCGAACCAGTCTCAGCTAGGACAGTAGACCTGCCGCTTAATCAGCACAAAGAGAGCGCCACTCGGACAGTGCAGCGGTTCGGTTGAGCTTGAAGTTGTCTCGGGAATAGAGGTGTCGTTCCTGGTTGAAATGGTTGCTGACAGAGGCATGGACGGATGCGAATTTCTGCAAACTTCGCATCCGTCGGAACCTAAGCATCGCACGCTCTCTTCGTCGGAAAGGTAAGTGTGAATTCTCCGCTCGATTGTTGATCCACCGGCCGGTTTCCTGCCGGTCTGCGCCGCCTAGATCTTTAAGAGCCGCTCCGTAAGATCGGAGTTTATCGGTCACTAAAGCTTCGGGGTTACCGTGCTTACGCAACGCTTTTCTTAGGAATTTCAGTGCCGCCTTCTTGTCACGCTTCTTAGTGACGTAACTTTCCAGGACTTCGCCTTCATGATCCACAGCGCGCCAAAGGTAGTGTTGCTTACCATTTATCCGAACGAATACTTCGTCCAGGTGCCAACGCCAGCGGCTTGATTTCAGACCCTGGCTCCGGCGCTTTCGGATTTCTGATGCAAACATCGGCCCGAACCTCTGCCACCAATATCGGATCGTTTCATGACTGACATCGATGCCCCGTTCATGGAGCAAGTCTTCCACGTTGCGAAGCGAGAGCGGAAAACGAACGTAGTACATCACGGCCAACCGAATAATCTCAGGGTTCGTTTTGAAATAGCGAAATGGGCTGCGTTTGGTCATCCGACGACGCTACGAAACCGCCCTGCCCCGCTCAAGCCGGTTTCCTATGACAATACCCTTCCAAGTCAGTCTCGCGCAAACAATGACGAAAGAGCGGCCCGTCGAGATGTGTGAAGTTCTCGTCGAAACGCTTCATCTCTGCTTGCCATTTGCGTTCGGCGACCAGCGCCTTCGGACAAATGACAAGCACGGAGGAGATGTCCATCCGCGCGCGAAGCTCTTTCAGCACTATACCGGCTTCGATGGTTTTACCGACGCCGACCTCGTCGGCGACGAGCAGACGGGGTCGGTCGGACTTAATTAGTTTGAGAACGGGCCGGTACTGGTAGGGAACGAAGTTGACCCTACCCGAGCGAAGAGAGAAAAGGTTGGCGGTTGACGGCGAAAGCAGGTGCAGCGCCGTCAATCGCGCCCGAAACTCATCAATAGAGATCGAGGGTCGATTGGAGACTTCAGCGGCGACCGCCTGCAATTGACTTTCGTAATAGGTCGCCTTCGCCCCATCCTGAAAGACGCAGTACCGAACTTCAGGACCACCGGTGATGACCTCAAGTACAGGAAGCTGGACGTTCTTGTCGGAACGGAGTGTGACAACGTCACCCACGTTGAACAAGTGGGTAGGTCCCAGAGCGGGCTTCTCAGGAATCTTGTTCGCAGACGTATCCACGGGCGCTGATTCAGCGGCTTTCTGATTGGCCATCACTTCCAGAGCAGAATCTTTGACAACTTGAACGGCCTCGATCGATGAACGTTCCGCGTCGATCAGAGCAAGAAACCTTCCTAGAGTATCAGCGTCGCGATAGACCTCACTCGCCGGTGCCCCTTCAGCAGCTAAGTGCGCCCACTTGTTTCGGACCGTTTGAAGTTCTTTTACCCAGTTCCTGGCTTCTCGAGGGAAAGCAAGATTATTTGAAAGATCGTACCAATTCTGGTCAAGCACGCGCAACAAAGCCGCAAGATCAAGTTCGCGCAATGAGGAGATTTTTTCCTCGTCAACTATCCTCTGCTGCTGGAAGCTCAGTCGGTCGACAACATGTTTTTTCCACCATTCATCTGAGAGATTAGGGAGCTCTTCTTGCAGGAAATTCGCAAGATCAGACGCCGCTATCCTCAGTTCATTATTCATCATCATAGTTGTCTAATCCAAAAGCCTTTGCCGAAATCGCCCAGTGTCGGTCACAGATGATCCTATCGAAGCGGCTTTGAAACTTAAACTGTCTCGGCGCCGGTCAGCACGAAATGCTGGGCGATCCAAAGCTGCATACTCCAACTCCGTATCTTTATTCTGCACTTTCAAGCGCGCTGGCACACTCAAGATAGGCTCATGGATTTCCGTAAACCTAATTAATTAAAGAATTCCCTGCCTCGGCAATTCGCTTGAACACCTGATGTTCTTCAAGGGCAGAAAGCATCTGTTGAAAAAGAATATCTGTTGGCGATCCGGTTGTCATGCTGGTCTCTAGACACTTTTGAAAACGGATAGCCGGGGTAGATACCCGTTCGATCACTAGTTTTTTGTCAAATTTATAACTCGTCATAGCAGGAATGAGCACTTGGATCGTTGCAGCGAGCGTCGCCAGTGCCGAGATCTGGTGATCTTCAAGATCTGAGGCCAGCAAGTCGCGGTTTCCCCAATAAGCTGCGTGGGAACGGACGCATTTCGCAAGTAGTACTACCCAACCACGGTGGTTTTCTTTCGACCGCGGCGGGAACGGGAAATCCGCTGTGGCTTCCTCTGAAGGCCCCAGCGCAGCCGTGCGTAGTATCATTTGGACGACCAACTCAAATAGTATGCAGTGATCAAGCGGCATCTCGACAGACGTCCCCCGCAGGGTGATGACACTCCGTAGATCCGCCTCACGTTTGACCAGATCGTCTACGAAGGGCGCCAAGGCATTGCGCTGTTGCACGCGTGATTTCAAGACCTTCTTGCTAGATTTTCCCGGCTCATTCCCATTCTCCGTGTCGCCGTGGTCGTTCTGGTTTGCGTTGTCGTCCTCCGAAGAAAGCAGATCATTTGCGTTCATCTCGTTCTTTTCCTCCTCAGACGAGATATCTTGGTCAAGCGCTGCCAACTCGGCCGCGGCTTCCTGTGCCCGGAAGAGCATTGCCCCGGTTGAGCAGTTGAGCTGCAATCGGATCCCTTCGAGGATAGCAGCGCGATCTGGTCCGTTCCCTTCGTCATCGACGTCCTCGGCGGCCACGGCGAAGAACTCTTCGCTATCACCCCCAAGAATCTCATCCTTGTTCTGACCCTTTTCTTTTGGCTCCACAGGGCCACCGCGAAAGCGCTTCTTCTTATCGGCTTCTTCCATTTCGGTGAAATTGAGCACAGAGAGCGCAGCGACCTTCTCATAGAGCTCCTCAATGCCCTGCGCGCCCTCTATATCCTCCAAGACGTTTGCCAGGCCTCTAGACTGCGGCGGCCGAGAATTCTTGGAGATCTCTTCGAGAAATGCGATCGGCATCGGCACAGAAACGCTACCGGGAGCTATTAGCACGGTGGCGTATCGGAAAGCTTTCAGATTGCCTTTCCATTCGTCTGGAATAGGAAACCAGCTATTGCGGATATTTTCGGCAGACACCTCTCCGACCGTCTGTCCATTGCTGCTATGGAAGCGTACTTCGCTTGCTACAAAGTCGAGGCTGGGCGGTCGCCACCGCATCACGCCTTGACGCATTTCAACGCTGCCGCCATCCACGGGTTTTCGGTCATCAGAGACACCGATCGACGTAGCTCTCCGAAGTTTGAACTTGTCGGCCGGAAATGGCGTATCGAGGCATTCAGAGAGATTCACCTGCATCGCGGACACCGCCGATCCCGCCGGAAAAGTCCGGAAGAGAGCAGCCTCGGCGTTCCCGAATTCATCCCCGCGGCCGAACAAGCCGGGAAGGCTCGCATTCGAGCTGCCGGTCAAAACATAGTCGGCGGTTTCCCCTTCAGCTACGATGACTTTCGCATGCAATCGACGAGTGCGGTCAATGCCAAGTGGCTCTGGTGAAAAAATGTCGAGCCAAGAAGCTCCCTTGGCTGTCTCACGGCTGAAGTCTTGTTCCAAGAAGTCAGGGATCAGCGCAACCTTTTGGGCTCCAATCAAGCCACGCAACTTGGCGATGCCCGTGAGTTTCTGGTCGACAAATGGCGACACGATTACCAAACGTTTGATCTTGTCCCCCTCAATTAGTCGAGCGAACTGATCCGCGTACGTGGGAGCACCCTCCGTCAGAAACCCAAGTAGCTGTCCGTCCGCGATCTCGACTACAGCCTCGGATGACGCATCACGCAGCCACGGCGTCTGTTTTTCCGCGCGTTTCAGGACCCCCCGCATCGCCTCGTCGGTGGGGTCGCAGTGGTGCGTAAAATACCCGAAGATCTCCTTGAAGATGCCAGCAGTAGCAGAACTCTCCTCATTGTAGCGAACTACAGAAACTGCCTCCAGATTGCCACTGATGCCAGCCGTTGTTAGGTTTGCGGAGCCGATCAGGAGCTTTCCCTCGGTGCGACCTAGTTGGAGGACAATCTTTGGGTGGAAAGCGCCCGCTGGCATGGAGCGCTTGGCAACGTGGTAGCTGCGACCAGCCAAAGACGGCACGCCAATGTCCAAGACGGCCTGGTTGAACATCGCGGTGTCGCAAAGGATGCCGATGTTCCGAGATCCATAACCGGCCAGCGTTGTTAACATTATGTTCTGAAACGCGACTGGATCGAATGAGTAGGTAGTCAACAATGCGGTATGAAAGCCGCGTTCCCGAAAGTGGCGATGATACTTCATGTGTTAGCTAGCAGTTCTTGTTCGCCTAGCTCTGTGACGCCGGCTTTTGAAAGCAACCCCACCTCACTGAGGAAGCGGATCATCGTTCCTGTCCGTGGGCTAGAAGGACCGACACGACCGGTTTGGCGTGGTGCCAATGTGCCTTCTTCGTATTCGAACTGGAATGTAAAGTTGCCCTGGGTCCGAAGTTTACGGCTCGCGACGTCCATGTGGCGTCTGATGACTCGCTGCAGGATTAGCGACGCAATGGCCTCACGTGCCGGCAATTCCAGCAGCGTTTCCAGAAATTCAAACTCAGTGTGTGTTGTATGGAAATACCCGCGTCGCGGGAAGACCTCTGCCATCTCACTTAGGAGATGTCGGTAATTGAACCATAGATGAGCGATAAGCCTCAGGATTGGGGTAAGTTCTGCTTTCCCCTCGATTGCAGATTCCTGCAAGGTCCGGCAGTCGTCCAGAGTATCCGCGAGTTCGACGAGGTAGGTCTCGAAATTACGATCATAAGGAACCTCGGCCACAATCGCACTGGCCAATTGAACAGGTGACAAGCCGCCTTCGTTTTCGACCAGTACAGCAGTTGCATGATATAGCAGCGCCTCGAGCCCGATCCGGGTGGCATCGGCCAGCTGATAATGCCGCCATTGTACGTGTTCCTTGTAGGTGCGCTCCCGCGGGTCCGGCTCGGTCTCAAGCCAGATAAACCTCAGGTCGTAGTCCGACAGCTCGCGCTTCTCTGTCTTGACTGTTCTAAGAATTTTGATGCACGTGTTCCTTCGCGAACCAGTGCCATCTCGGCCAGTCAGCGCACGTCGTAGCAGAGATATCTCAGGATCGTTAGCCTGCGCATCCAAGTATTCACAGCGAAAGGCGACGAGTGCAGCCAATTTGTCCTTCGTTACGGTTCCGCGCTCCGCGCACTCGAAGAATAGCTCGGCCGGCAAGCTGCCAACCTGCTCCAAGAAAGCATCCCCCAGTGCTTTGCCGAGTTCGGTGGGCACTCTCTCGCTATGCTTATCTGCTTTAACCATAAGTCCCATGTCGGTTATTTGGCTGCGATACGCGGCGTAGTAGACAGGGGTGAGAAGATAGTCGTCTGCCAAGGCGCGCAGATCAATTTCAGTCTCTGCACTGAGCGCTTCTGAAATCGCCGTCGCGCCACCGACGCCATTGAGCCACCCGCGCTCTTCGTGATCGTAGAGGCTCGCCAGTCCGAGTAGGACTTCACCATCGCGGATGTGCTGGCGAAATGCGGACTGTGTCTGCTCTAGTGAACGGTTCGGGAACTGGGCAACCCACCAGCAGTAGAAGCTATAGTATCGGATTCGATCTGTTACAGACGAGACGCCTTGAAGAAGGTCCGTGTAAAGGCGCTCGATCGGGGCGAGCATTGCCAAGGGATCCAGGCCACCGTTTGCACCCTGTTCGGTCCAATTAGGACTACCGTCAAAAACTACTTCCATGGCAGCATTCCATCTAGCGGAACTTGAACTTGGTGGTTCCGATAACCGAGGTTAAAAACTCCCTCAGTGACGATAGAAAAGTGGATATGTTCGAACTTCATTAACAATGCTCCATCGCCAGATCTTCGGTCGGATCGAGCTTCCAATATACCAAAGCGTCGAGCACTTCCTCGCGTGGAAAATAAGAGCCCGCAGTTTCTAGATCTTTTCGAATTTTGTTCCAGCGTCGTAGAGCTGTAACTCTGATGTCTTCACTTATTGGCATCTGAACCGCGCCGGGTTTGCCGGAGGCTGATTTGTCTTAGTTACGCGGCCATGTCTGATCTTTCCAGAGCTGCGTAGAAGTTTGCCTCGGCTTCGGCTGGCGGGATGTTCCCGATTGGCTCCAGCAGTCGCCTGTGATTGAACCAGTCCACCCATTCGAGGGTCGCGTATTCCACGGCCTCAAAACTGCGCTATGGTCCGCGTCTGTGAATGACTTCGGCTTTGAACAGGCCGTTTATCGTTTCAGCTAAGGCATTGTCATAGGAATCCCCGACGCTGCCGACTGACGGCGCAATCTTCGCCTCTGCCAACCGTTCGGTGTATTTGATCGACAGATATTGCGATCCGCGATCTGAGTGATGCACCAATTGATCCTGTGCGGGCCTGCGTTGATGAATGGCTTGTTCCAAAGCATCCAGGACAGAGCCTGCATGTGCAGTTCGGCTGACCCGCCAACCGACGATCCTGCGTGCAAAGACGTCGATGACGAAGGCGACGTAAACAAACCCCTGCCACGTCGCGACATAGGTAAAATCGCTCATTCAGAGGACGTTAGGTGTGGGCGCATGGAACTGTCGGTTAACGCGGTCCAGTGGGCAGGGCAGCGCTTTGTCAGGGATCGTCGTTCTTGGCCTCTTGCCCCGAATGACGCCTTCGATGCCAATATCTTTCATCAGACGTGCGACGGTGCAGCGTGCGATATCGAAGCCTTCACGGCGCATCTGGTGCCAGATTTTACGCACGCCATAGACCTTTAGATTCTCTTCGAAGGCACGTTCAATCTCAGGCTTCAGTTCCTCGTCACGCTTGGCGCGATCCGACATACGCGACGGATCGGCCCGCTTGGCCAAATGCTCATAGAAGGTGGCTGGGGCAATCGGCAGAACCCTGCAAATCGGCTCGACCCCAAGATCATCACGGTGATCCTCTATAAACCGGATCATCGTTTGAATGGGCGGTCGAGCTCCGCCTGGGCAAAATATGCGGACGCTTTGCGAAGGATCTCATTGGCTTGCTTGAGCTCGCGCACTTCGCGTTCCAAAGCCTTCATCTTCTCGGCTTGTTCGGTCGTGATCCCGCCGCGCTGGCCGGTATCGATCTCGACCTTCTTGACCCAGTCGTTCAACGTTTGTGGCGCACAGCCAATCTTCGCAGAAATCGACAGGATCGCAGACCACCGACTGTCATGCTGCCCTTCGCCATTAAAAACCATCCGGACCGCACGTTCGCGGACCTCTGGCGTGTATCTGTTTGTTGTATTGTTCATGATGCTCCATCCTACTCATGAGTTGGAGCCTCCGGCAAACCCGGCGCGGTTCAATCACACCCCGCGGTACGCCTCCGCCTCGCGTTTTTGGCCAACTTCCAGGATACTCTTTTCTTTCCGACCACATGTCGAGTTGATCGTTAGTGCCCCTCTGACTGTCATGATCACACTCCCAATCGTAAAGGTTACGAGCGCAAATCCGAAGCATACCCTTCACGTCGGGCACTGTGTCCGTAAAGGCTTTTAGAGGCGTGGGTAAAAGCACCATGTTCGCAACGCAGGAGTAATAGCGCCGATCCTGAACTACGGCGTTAGATTCTTGGTAAAGTGCATCATCAACTCCCCAAAGGTGGCAACAGGACCATCCTTTGCGCCCCTCAGACCTCAAGCCCAAGGCATGCGTAAGCGATTTATTTGCGTATAAATTTCCCTTCTGCTTATGAACCGTTTGTCTGGTCTCCCGATTGGTGTTCATTTGAGATTCAGACCAGTTTGATTTGTAGAAATACGCTTTGCGCGCATATTCGGGATACCAAACCGGCAAGAGTTTGAAAGTCGCAGGGTCTACCCATCGGCACGTCGTTTCAATCAGCCGCATAATCTCCTTTAAGCTGAGTTCTGCCATCAGCGCATCGGTACCATTTGGCAATGTCTCTCGAGCCATCTTTAGCCTTCTCCCATTACCGGATGCGCCAAGAGTTTAGACGTCTCCAGATACCTACAAAATGCATTTGCCAACTGCATTTGTCTCGGTGTCCTGCACTCTGCTTCAAAAATTTTCGGCGACGCCACCAGAACCGCCACGCACTTCGCCCGTGATATCGCCACGTTGAAGCGATTTGCACTGTAAAGAAACTCCATGCCCCGCGGTGCTTCAGCATGGCTTGATGTTGCCATCGAGTATATCGCGATGGGCGCTTCCTGGCCCTGGAACTTGTCCACGGTCCCAACGCGCGCACCGGTGCTGTCAGACTAATTCGAACCAGTCTCAGCAAGGACAGTGTCACTGCCACTTAACCGACGCAAAGCCCACGCCACTCGGACAGAGCAGCGGAGCGGTTCTGCTTGAAGTTTTCTCGCGAGTAGAGGTGGCGTTCCTGGTTGAAGTGGTTGTGGACAGAAGCATGAACCGAGACGAATTTCTGCAGACTTCGCATCCGCCGGAACCGCAGCATTGCCCTTTCTCTTCGTCGAAAGGGTAAATGCGAATTCTCCGCCCGATTGTTAACCCAACGCCCCGTCTCTTGCCGTTCAGCGCCTCCGATTTCCTTCAGCGCAGCACCGTAGGATCGAAGTTTGTCCGTGACGAATACCTCGGGCTGGCCATGCTTACGCATTGCTTTCCTTAGAAATTTGAGCGCTGCTTTCTTGTCCCGCTTCTTCGTGACGTAGCTTTCGAGGACTTCGCCCTCATGATCTACAGCCCGCCAAAGGTAGTGCTGCTTGCCGTTTATTTTCACGAAGACCTCGTCCAAATGCCAGCGCCAGCGGCTGGATTTCATGCCCTCAATCCGCCGCTTTCGGATCTCAGCCGCAAACATCGGGCCAAATTTCAGCCACCAGTATCGGACCGTTTCGTGGCTCACATCCACGCCGCGTTCGTGCAAAAGATCCTCCACGTTCCGGAGCGAAAGCGGGAAGCGAACATACATCATCACCGCCAGGCGGATGATCTCAGGGCTGGTTTTGAAGTATCGAAATGGGGAACGTTTGGTCATCCCATGAGGCTACGAAACCGCCCTGCCCCGCTCAAGCACAGTTTCCTCTGACAACACCCTTTGAAACGTTGAAGGACTATCGCGATGCTTAACAAAATGAGGTTGCCTGCCTGGTCCCGATTGGACGGGTTTGTGTCGCGCATCGGTGCTGCCTGTCTTTGTGCTTGGCCGATCGCGGCCCCAAGCTTATCGGCACAGACGGTTACGGTGTCGCCCGCGCAGTATTCGGCATTGCCGGTCCCGGAGGAACAAGTTGACCGAGCGATCGTCCGACTTGATGCCCTTGCGGAAGACATGCTGGAGCGCAGTGGTATTCCCGGTCTGGCCGTGGCGGTGGTATGGAATGGCGAGACTGTCTATTCACGCGGGTTTGGCCTGCGCCGTGTAGACGCGGACGTTGCGGTCGATGCCGACACGGTGTTTCTGCTGGCTTCGTTGTCGAAGCCACTGGGGGCTACCGTGATTGCCAGCCAAGTCTCTGCTGGCCGGGTGGAATGGAACACGCCGATCGCGTCGTTGCTTCCGTGGTTTGCGCTGTCGGATGAATGGGTGACCCGGCAACTGACCATCGGCGACCTCTACGCCCACAGATCCGGCCTGCCAGATCACGCCGGTGATCTTCTGGAGGATATCGGATTTGACCAGCGCACGATCCTTGAACGGCTGGCCTTATTAGATCTTCACCCCTTCCGGAGCCACTATGCTTATACGAATTTCGGATTGACCGCCGCCGCGGAGGGCGTTGCCCAGGCAGCAGGCATGGATTGGGCAACGTTGTCAAACGACGCCCTTTACGCACCGCTAGGGATGGCGATGACCAGTTCGCTTCACGCCGACTTCATGGCACGAGAAAACCGCGCGTCCAGTCACATTCCGAGCGATGGCGGCTATGTCGTTGCGGATCTTCGTCAGCCCGACGCCCAATCCCCGGCAGGCGGCGCCAGTTCCAGCGTCACCGATATGGCGCGGTGGATGGCTTTCATCTTGCAAGGCGGAAGGCTGAACGGCGAAGAATTCATTTCATACGACGCGCTGCTACCGGCTTTGTCGCCGCAGATCGTCTCGGCACCGTCGGGTATGATGGACGCCCGCGCGGGGATGTACGGCTATGGTTTCAACGTGGGCGTGCAACCTTCGGGCCGGGTTGCATTTAGCCATTCCGGTGCATTTGCGCTTGGCGCGGGAACGTCAGTGTCGATGATCCCGTCGCTGGATATCGGGATTGTCGTGTTGACCAACGCCGCACCGGTCGGGGCGGCGGAAGCGATCAGCGCAACCTTTCTGGACGAGGTGCAGTTTGGCCAATCGACCCGCGACTGGTTTGCGGGGTTCAGTCCGATGATGGCACAGATCATGGCACCTGACGGAGAGCTCGTCGGCGTTGCGCGTCCTGAAGACCCGGACCCGTCGCGCCCTCTCGCCTCCTACACCGCCTCGTACGAAAACGCTTATTTCGGCGCGTTGGAGGTTGTTGTCAGAGATGGCGCGCTTGCGATGCTGCTCGGTCCCGACCGAGAGGTCGAGATGCTGGACCATTGGGACGGCGACCGCTTTACATATGCGCCATTTAGCGAAAATTCCTTCTATGGATCGATTTCACAAGTGACCTTTGGTGACTTCGACGTCGATCACGCCGGAACGGTTCATATCGAAGCACTCGACAACCTAGGTTTTGGAACGTTCCGCCACTGACGCATGCGTCGACATTCATCAGAGCGGTTAAACTGCGCATACGCAACAGCGAGAATAAGGTCGGCAGGGTGCTGTCAGACAAATTCGAACCATTCGCAGCTAGGACAGTGCCATTGGAATTTAGCCAACGCAAAGCGCCCGCCACTCGGACAGAGCGGCGGTGCGGTTCAGCTTGAAATTTGGTCGTGAATAGAGGTGACGTTTCTAGTTGAAGTGGTTGTGGACAGAAGCATGGACCGAGACTAATTTCTGAAGACTTCGCATGCGCCTATAAGGAGGCATAGCCCGTTCTCTTCGTCGGACTGGGAGATGATGGTTCTCAGCCCGGTTATTGGCGCACCTGCCCGTTTCTTGTTTATGGGGCGCACCTAAATCCCTCAGTGCCGCGCCATAGGAACGCAGCTTGTCGGTCACCAGCACGCTAGACTGGCCGTGCTTACGCTTTGCTTTCTTTAGGAACTTCAACGCGGCCTTCTTGTTACGCTACTTCGTAACGAAACTTCCGAGCACCTCGCCCTCGTGATCCACAACTCGCCAAAAATAGTACTGTCTACCGTAAATCTTCACAAACACTTCGTCCAGACGCCAGCGCCAGCGGCTGGATTTCAGGCCCTCAATCCGTCGTTTCCGGATCTCAGCTGCGAACATCGGGCCAGATTTCAGCCACCAATATCGGATCGTTTCTTGACTCACGTCGATACCCCGCTCATGGAGCAGATCTTCGACGTTCCGCAGGGAAAGTGGAAACCGGACGTAGTGCATCACGGCCAGGCGGATGATCTCAGGACTGGTCTTGAAGTAGCGAAACGGAGAGCGTTTGGTCATCAAATGAGGCTACGTGCCCGCCCTTCCCCGCTCAAGGCAGTGTCCTCTGACAACACCAACGAAAGCCTTACTGTCGCTTTCCTTTGATTTGGCAAATGTATCGTCAATGTGTCATTTGGCTCCTCCCACAAACGTTTTGGGTCTTTGTCCCGGTTCAATTTCTGGACTTGGAGATGGACGACACCGCCACGGCTGAGATCACGATCAAGCCGACCAAGATTTCGCGTATGTAGCTATCAACCTGGAGTTGGGTCAGCCCGTTATCGAGGATGCCCAACATCAGAACGCCGACGAGCGTAAACAAAACCCTAGGTTCGCTTTGCCGCGACATGGTCATACCCAAAAACACTGCCGCAATTGCGTCTAGCATCAGCCCGGATCCTTGCGTTGGGTTCGCTGACGCCACGCGAGCTGCATACATAAGGCCCGCAGTCGCAGCCCCGATCCCCGTTAATCCGAAGGCTATCAGACGAAGACGTTTGACCTGTATGCCGGCGAGGTGTGCGGCATCCTTGTTACCGCCGATAGCATACAGCCTGCGACCATAGGTTGTTTGTTCCAACAGGAACCAGCACAGGAAGATGACGATCCCGGCAGTGATGGTCAGGAATGGGATCCTGATATCACCAAATTCGAACCCGGCTCTTGCAAAACCGGAAAACTCTCTTGGGATATCACGGCCAAAGATAGTCTTGCCGTCGCTAATAAAGAAGGCCGCACCACTGTAGACTGTGAGAGTTCCCAGTGTGGCAACGAATGGCAAGATTCCGAAAATAGACACGAGCACCCCGTTAAATAGGCCACCGGCCAACCCGATTAAAAGCGCCGCGAGAATGCCCATCCAAATCGGATAATCCGCCGCGAAGACAACGGCCGCGACGATGCCTGCAAGCGAGGCCATGGACCCGACCGAGAGGTCGAAGTCGCCCATAACCATGACAATCGTCATAGTTGCTGCCACAACCGCCAGCATCGACAGCTGTTGACTGATGTTGATCAGGTTGCGTGCAGTCAGAAAAGTTTCAGGCAGTTGAAACGCGAAGAACGCGACGATGCAGCCGAACCCAATCAGCGTTCCAAATTGGCGAAACGTATTTTTCATTGAGAGCGCCCTTCCGCGTCGTCATCACTGTAGAAATATGTAAGGAGATCAGCAGCGGTCATATCACCGCGATCAAGAAGGTGGGCCTGTTGGCCGTCTTGCAAGACAAGTACCCGATCACACATGCCAAGGATTTCCGGCAAATCTGTTGAGGTCAGAATAACCGCGCATCCGGCGGCGCTTAGTCCGCGAACAAGCTGATAAATCTCAAATTTAGCACCAACATCTACACCGCGCGTCGGTTCTTCTAACAGCAGCAGTTTCGGATTCCCACAAAGTGCGCGCGCAAAGACAACCTTTTGCTGATTGCCGCCAGATAGCTGCCCGACAGGCTGGCCAGGGCCATCATATTTTAGGCGTACTTTCTGCGCCATTTCCTGGGCTCTTGCAGTTTCTTTGCCCTTTTTGGCTTTAAATCCATTCGCACCGTAGTGGGGCAGAAGCGTGTTGTCGCGGATCGACATATCAAGCATGAGTGCTTCGCTACGACGTTCGCGTGGAATGTAAGCGATATCTTTCGACCACGCCTCACTCGGTGAGGTTGGACAAGACTGGCCGTTAAAACTAAATGATCCAGAAACGATCGTTTCAAGACCAAGGAAGAGGCGCAGCAACTCGGTCTGACCGGCTTCAGCAAGCCCGCCAACGCCAAGTATTTCTCCGGCTCGCAGTGCAAAATTTAGATCTGACAGACGCTTGGTTCTCGCCCCCTGTGCAACAGCAACTGTGTCGTCGCCGATTGTACTGGTTCGGGGCGGGTAGCTGTCCTTGACATCGCGTCCTGTCATCGCATGAATGATCTCCTCCTTAGAGGTATTGCAGATTTCTGTTGTTGAGATGTGCTTTCCGTCCCGCAAAACCGTTACGTCGTCGCAAATGCGCAGAACCTCGTCCATCCGATGCGACACATACAGGATCGCAGCCCCACTTTGCTTGAGGCGTTCGATCACGTTGAAAAGCATTTCAGATTCAGCGCCTGTTAAGGCCGCTGTTGGTTCGTCCAAAACGTAGATATCTGCGCCTGCCTCGCCTTCGTCGGTGACAAGAGCCGCTGCAATTTTGACGAGCATTTTGTCGCCAGCTGGTAAATCACCGGCCAAGGTTGATACGTTGATATGCGTCGCCCCAAGCTTATCCAACGCGTCTTGCGCTGTTTTCCGGACATGGGCCCAATTCACGAAGAGGCCCAATTTCTTAGGTAGTATTCGACCCAGCAAAATGTTCTCTGCGACGGACACCTGCGGAACGATGTTAAGCTCCTGATGAATGAACCGAAATCCAGCAACATGGGCGTCTTGCGGCCCCTCCAGCGGCAATGATGCGCCATCCTTCGACAACTCGATACTATCGGCAGGCACAACACCCGCAGCGAGCTTAATGAAAGTGGATTTGCCCGCCCCGTTTTCGCCCATTAACGCGTGGACGCGCCCACCCGTAAGGGATAATGATACGTCGTTTAGGGCAGGAACGCCGTTATAGGCCTTTGAGACCTTGGATAGAGTAGCGGTTTGCATAAAATTTCCGAACGTCGGTGAAGCAACGCGAGGCGTACTCGCGTTGCTTTGTCTGCTTATTCAGCTGCGTTGGCTGCGTTGATAAGCTGTGTTGGAACATAGACGACGCTGGCGCGGTGTTCGCCGCCACCTAACACAACCTCTAAGACGCTCGCTGCCTGCACACCCATTAGATTGAAATCTTGGGCGATTGAGGCTTCGAAATTGCCACCAGCGGCAATCGCATCGCGTGCCTGAGGGTTGGCGTCAATACCGGTGATCACAATACCCTCATCACCACGACCAGCATCTTCAATCGCTTGGAGGGCACCAAGTGCGGGCTGATCCCAAGCCGCCCAAACAGCGGAAATCGACCCCGGTTCAGGGTTAGCGGCCAGAATGGCTTCCATCATGGCGCGGCTATCGGCAATGCCACCGTCAGACACGTCAGGTGTTACACGGTCCAAAACGTCGATGTCGGGATAGTTTCCAAACACCGCATCCGCAACTACGCTGCGGATTTGGACAGGTGGGAAAGCATCAAATACGAACATCACAACGTTGCCCGATCCGCCGATGCGGTCGGCTACATATACGGATGTTTCTGCGGCCATTGCGTAACCGTTTGACGTCACATTTGCGACAAGAAGATCGTCAGCGCCAGCATCGAGGCCGACTACAGGAATCCCGGCGTCCGCAGCGGTCAAAAGACCGACATTCACTTGCGCGGGATCAACGTTCAGTACAATCGCATCTACGTTCTGGATCACGGAGTCTTCAATTCGACTGATCACAGCAGCAACATCGCCCGCTGTATCGATCACGTTCACGTCCCAGCCGTTTTCCGCAGCTGCGGCCTCGAATCCTTCAATAGCGGCTTGCGTACCGGGCTGCGCGAGATATGGCGTGATCACCGCAATGGTTTCCGCAAAGGCTGATGACGCGGTAAGCGCCAGAACTGACGCTGCAGTTTTCAAAATAAATTTCATTTTCCTCTCCCTTTTCACTAAGACGATAGACCAAGCCTGCGTCCGGTATCTGCGCAAAATGCGCCATCTACACTATTCAGGTGCAATTTTTGGATAATGGCGCCGGAACTTTACCGGTCCCTGACAATCGTGCCGTGATGCTGGCATGTGTCGTGATCGCTTCTTTGTAGACATCGAAGATCTCACTATAGTGTTGATAGTATTCTTCACGCGGGGCTATGACCCTGTTATGGCGTACTAGCGCGTCGTGGGCCTCTGTCAGGCTGGCAAATGCGCCGGTGCCGACACCCGCGATCATTGCGGCACCCAGAATACCTGGTTCCTGAATAGATAGGATCTGACACTCAACGCCCAGAACATCCGCGCGTATCTGGTTCCACGCGTCCGATTTAAACCCGCCGCCCGCACATCCAACGGATTTACTGGCAGTGTTCGATGAGGTTTGGATCGTTTCGAACGCATGGCGGGAAGCGAAGGCGACGCCTTCATAGACGGCGCGGGCGAAATCGCCCAACCCGGTACGGCGAGACACACCAAGGAACGACGACCGAAGGCTGCTGTCCCATAGTGGGGCGCGTTCCCCTTCGAGTTGGGGCAGGAAGAGCGGGGTTTTGTCGTTGCGTGGCGTGTCTGCGACCAGATTAGACATCTGATCGAGGCGCAAGCCAGAGAGGGCCGCGAACCATGCCTTTGCATCGCCGCCTGATTGCGTTGGGGCAGCATGAACGCGCAGCCCTACACATTCCGGAAAGACGATTGCACCGGGGGTGGGCGTCAGATCTCGCGATGTGATTCCTAGGGTTTCGCTGGTTCCACTGAGATAAACAGACGATTTCTCGCGCGCGCCGCCGGCACCAATCATCCCCGCCCAAGCGTCCATCGTACCAGCCACCACCGGGACGCCCGCCAGCGGCGAGCCCGCTTTGACGAGTCCAATAACCTGCGTAATTGGCGCAAGCGGCGTGATCTTTTCCATAGAGCCGGGCACGAGATTGAAAACCTCGGGAATATAAACGAGGTCAGAACCAACAAGCCCGATGTTCGACAGCGGATCTGTGCATACCTCTCCTGTCAGGTGATGCAAGCAATAGTCCTTTGGCAGCATGACCCATCTGGTCTTGTCCCATATGTCAGGGTGGGTTTCAGCGACCCACGCCATGCGCGACAGGATATTGCTGGCATCGATAGGCATGGGCACGTCCCACCATGCAACTTTTTGGACATCCGACACCCGCGCATTCAAAGCTTGAGCCTGCGCTCTGGCGCGACCATCTTGCCACAGAATGGCTGGCATCAATGGCTTACCGTTGTCACCGACGAAGATATGCGTGTTCACCTGCGAACACAGGCCTACCGCTTTGATGGCTGGGGTCAGCCCCTCATTTGCATAATGCGCGATCGCGGCGTCAATCAACTGGGTCCAATCCTCAGCGTTTTGTTCGGCCCATTGGTTCGCGGGTCGATGCGTTTTATAGGCTCTGGAAAACAGCCCACGCAATTCGCCGTGCGCGTCCACCAACCCGGCCTTAACCGAAGTTGTCCCAACGTCGATGCCTAATATGAACTGTTCACCCATAGAGCGCCTCC
The DNA here is from genome assembly GCF_038396845.1 of Gymnodinialimonas sp. 57CJ19. Classification (NCBI taxonomy): domain Bacteria; kingdom Pseudomonadati; phylum Pseudomonadota; class Alphaproteobacteria; order Rhodobacterales; family Paracoccaceae; genus Gymnodinialimonas; species Gymnodinialimonas sp. 57CJ19. Next base: position 1,803,666 of record NZ_CP151587.1, on the reverse strand, counting down.
TCTATACGCCCTAAATATTCCTCCAACGCGGATCGGCCCGACATTGCTTCCAAAACAGCCTGCGACCCGACAACAACACCGTCCACACCGGCGTTTACGGCGTGTTTTGCCTGATCCGGTGTACTGATACCGATACCCGCAAATATAGGGGCGGTCACGCCATCTGCGCGCAATTTTTTAACACGACTCTCAAGGTCTCTGTCCAAATCCTGACGAATGCCAGTTTTCCCGTCAGTGTATTGCAGGAACACGAAACCCGTCGCCTTGCGGGCGGCAGCGACCGCAGGCTCGGGTAGGTCATATGGCACAAACCGTGTGATCCGAGTGCCTTGAGCCGCGGCTACCTCTGTGACTTTCTCGACATTTGGGCCTGGTGCCCCAAGGGCGAGCAGGGCATCGACATCTTGCCACTCCTGCGGATCAGAAAACAGTTTATCCTCTGCATAGGCAAAAATCATCCCCAATGCACCGTAAGAGAATGTTTTGACCGCTTTAATCGCGGAGAGAGCTTCGCGCACCGTGCCAATCCCGCTTGCACGCTGCATCGACGCTGCCACGATGGCACCGTCGGCGTAGGGGTTTGACGTGCGCAATCCCAACTCAACCACATCGACGCCTGCGGCCTCATAAGCCTTGAGGCGGTCAATCGGGACGCTCGGATCATTGACAGGGAAATAGGCGACCAACTTGCCACGACGGCTGGGTTGATCGAAAGAAAAGCTGTGTTGTGCGTGTATCATAAGGTTCTGAAAACAGAACAAACCTGTCTTGGGGAACCGATCGCGCTGCGTGTGATGCAAACATGTTCATCAATCGGATAGCGACTGCAGGATTCGGACAGCGAACCGTTTATGTCTGCGACGGATTCTCGCCATAGCGTTTGCGATATAGGCTTGAGAATCGACCCATATGAGTAAATCCAGACTGTTTGGCAGCGTCGGCCACTGTCACATTCCCGCTAAGTAACATCCGCCTGCTATTGCGCAGCCGTTGCTGTTGGACATAGCCCTTGGGCGTTAGATCAAGAAATTGGTTGAACTGGTTAAAGAGCGTGCGTTCGCTGTAATTTGTCTGTGCAAGCAGCTGCGGCATCGACAGATCTCCAGCGATGTTACATTCAATATAGGCCACGCATTGCCGCAATTGCGCCGGTAAGATCCTGTGCGATCCTCCGATTAAGAGATTGCCCTGACTGTAGCGATAGTAGCACAACACCGCGTCGACGACGGCGGTTGACAGGGGCGATTGCGATAGGCGGTCTACTTTGGACGTCACCGCGAGTTCGAATTCCTGCTGCAGCAACCGCATCAGCTGTTGCACCCGCCAGCCTTCGCTTGTTCTGAGGTCGACCTCCGGAGCGCCACGGGGCAATTGCGCTTCTGGATCACCGGTAAGAGTTTGCCAGCGCCGCAGCACTTCGACACTTTCGACCTTCAACATTAGTTGCAGACACTGCGGTCGCCACGTCGACGAAAACTTGACGTGTGGTGGCAAAAGCAGCGCTGTGTTTTTATCTGACGATATCGAAGGCCGTCCGGTGCTCTCAATGTTGACACCGGACGCAAGCGGCATTTCCAACATAAAGAAGTCTTCAAACGGGTCGGGAGTGATTTCCACTGCACCGCCATATTTCAGAATGTTGAACGTCCCGCCGGGGACCTGCGCGGACATATGTGCGAAGTCAAATGGATCGCTATCAAGCCTGCGCATCACGTGAGGTTTGAATTTCTCATTCAACACGCTGCGTGCTTCGCTCGGGTCGTTCGTCTGGAACGACTGCGTTTTGAAGGGCTTCAAGCGATCCAATTGCATTAACTCACCAGACTTTTCTTTTTGAACGCAGGCGTGTCCCTCAAACTGTCACGCATGATAGCGATAGGATTTCGACTGCCCTTACGATATCATCATCCAGATAAAGCGGTGTAAAGCCAACCCGCATGATGTTCGGTGCACGGAAGTCGCCGATAACCCTATGCGCCTGCATCGCCGCGTAGCGTTCTTCGAAGGCAAAAGGCGGGCTGTCAGATGAATTCGAATTAGTCTCAGCAAAGACAGTGACGCTGTCACTTGACCGACACAAAGCGCCCGCCACTCGGACAGAGCAGCGGCGCGATTCAGCTTGAAATTTCGTCGTGAATAGAGATGGCGTTCCTGGTTGAAGTGATTTTGGACGGAGGCATGGACCGAGACAAATTTCTGCAGACATCGCATCCGTCTGAAGCGGAGCATAGCTCGCTCTCGTCTTCGGAATGGCAAGTGTGAATTTTCAACACGGTTGTTCATCCAGCGACCGGTTTCCTGCCGCTCTACGCCGCCTAGAACTCTAAGAGCCGCGCCGTAAGATCGAAGTTTATCGAACACTACAGTTTCAGGGCTTCCGTGCTTACGCATTGCTTTTCTTAGGAATTTCAACGCTGCCCTCTTGTCACGCTTCTTGGTGACGTAGCTTTCCAACACCTCGCCTTCGTGGTCCACGGCCCGCCAAAGATAGTGCTGTGTGCCGGCGATCTTCACGAAGACCTCGTCCAGATGCCACCGCCACTTGCTACACTTTGGACCTGTCGCGGTTTGATGCGCTCCTTTGTTAGCATTTATTGCAGCAAAGGAGATGAACTATGGGACTGAAACGGACGGACGAATTCCGCCAGGATGCGGTGCGTATCGCGCTAACCAGTGGGCTTACGCGTAAGCAAGTGGCCGACGATCTGGGCGTTGGCATGTCGACGCTGAACAAATGGATCACTGCGCACCGAGACACGGAGTTAGTGTCGAACGAAGATTTAGACCTCGCCAAAGAGAATGATCGGCTTCGACGCGAGATACGGCTCCTGAAGGAGGAGAGGGAGATCTTAAAAAAGGCCACCCAGTTCTTCGCGGGTCTAAAGCAATGAGATTTAGATTCATCGAAGAACACAGGTGCAGCTTCCCAGCCAGTCGGTTGTGTGATGTCGTTGGCGTCAGCACGCGTGGGTTACGGGCGTATCGCAGTCGTCCAGCCAGTCGCAGGCAGCGGTCTGATCTTGTGACGCTGGCGCATATCAAAGAACAATCGCGCCTCAGCCTGGGCAGTTATGGCCGTCCACGAATGACCGAAGAGTTGAAAGAGATCGGTTTGAACGTGGGCCACCGTCGTGTTGGCAGGTTGATGCGCCAGAACGGCATATCCGTTGTTAGAACACGCAAATACAAGGTCACCACAGACAGCAATCATAAGTTCAATATCGCGCCAAACCTACTAGATCGTGACTTCAACGCTGATGCGCCCAACCAAAAATGGGCAGGTGACATCAGCTATGTCTGGACGCGTGAGGGCTGGTTGTATCTGGCCGTGATCTTGGACTTACATTCTCGGCGTGTGATCGGTTGGGCCGTTAGCAACCGCATGAAACGCGACCTTGCGATCAGAGCTTTGAAGATGGCCATCGCGTTCCGACAACCGCCCAAAGGGTGCATCCATCACACGGATCGCGGGTCGCAATATTGTTCTCATGATTATCAGAAGATCCTGCGCCAGAACGGGTTCAAGGTATCGATGTCTGGGAAAGGCAATTGCTATGATAATGCTGCCGTCGAGACGTTCTTCAAAACAATCAAGGCAGAACTGATCTGGCGGCATCCTTGGGAGACACGGCGGAAGGCCGAGATGGCCATCTTCGAGTACATCAATGGCTTCTACAATCCGCGCCGCCGCCACTCAGCATTGGGCTGGAAAAGCCCTGTCGCCTTCGAACGCAAGGTGGCTTAAACGAGCACTTGGGGCGGCACAAAAGCGCGACAGGTCCAAAGTGGAAACCGGACATAGAGCATCACGGCCAGGCGGATGATCCCAGGGCTCGTTTTGAAGTAGCGAAATGGGGAACGTTTGGTCATCCAATGAGGCTACGTGCCCGCCCTGCCCCGCTCAAGCCGGTTTCCTCTGACAAGGCCCTTGCGGCAATATCAACAGCTGAAATCGAAACACTGTCCCCTTTTAACCTGGAAAATAAACTCTTGCTGCCGGCTCTCTTCGCGCGGCGCATTATAGCATGACGGTCCTTCCCGGTATCACGCGATACCGGTCACGGCATTGTTCTTTCATGGGTTCGCGTTGACCATGTGTCCAGACCGGATAACGGAGGACGCTGTGCACAAGAAAATTGAAACGATGCGGGATGCACTTAACCGCAAACCACATCTTGTCAGGCTCGGTCGGCTGTTTTCAGAGACAGTATTGCTGCAGGTGGATGCTGCTGAGTTCTATCTTCATTTCGATAAAGGTGAACTTGTTCGCGTAGAGCCAGGACCCAGTCGGAAAACCCCTTGGCGCTTTGCCATCAAAACCGATGCCGAAGCGCTGGAAGCGTTCTGGGAAGCGCGTCCACAGGCGGGATTTCACGACTTGTTCGGGTTGGTAAAAATCAATCGTGCCCAGATTGACGGCGATATTCTGGCGCTGGTCAAGAATTTACGTTTTTTCAAAGAGTTCATGGCGCTTGGGCGTGAGGAGGCCGCATTATGACCGTCGAACCGATCACCGGACGCTACCTTACCGTTGAGATCGAGGGGCAGGTTCAGCGCATCTATTTCGAAGAAGCGGGGCAAGGGAGGCCGGTGTTGTGTCTGCACACTGCTGGTGCCGATACACGACAATGGCGACACCTGATGAACGACCCCGAGATTACAGCCAACCATCGGCTGATTGCGTTTGATATGCCGTGGCACGGAAAATCCCTTCCGCCGGAAGGATATGAAACAGAAGAATATTTGCTGACCACAGAAAGCTATATCGCCACGGTGTTGGCGATGGTCGTAGGGATTGGTTTGGATCGTCCAGTGTTGGCAGGTTGTTCGATGGGGGGGCGGATCGCATTACAACTTGCCGCGCTTCATCCCACGTCGTTCTCGGGTTTCATCGCGATCGAAGCATCTGATTTTCAGCCCGCATGGTATGATATTGACTGGTTTCACCGGCCCGACGCCCACGGTGGCGAAATGGGGGCGGCGCTTGTGTCGGCTAATATATCGCCTTATGCGCCGTCGACTGAATGTTGGAATACGCTTTGGATGTTCATGGCAAGTGGGCCGGGTGTGTTTCGGGGTGATCTAAGTTTCTATACCCGTGACGACAGTCTGATTGCTCGGCTGCCCCGGATCGATACCGCGTCCACGCCCGTGCATATACTGGTCGGGGCCTATGATCTGACCTGTACGCCGGAAGATGCCCAGCGAACGGCAGACGCCATACCTGGTGCTACGATCGCAGTGATGGATGAGCTGGGGCATTTCCCGATGAGCGAACATCCAGACGGATTCAAACCATTCTTTTGTGATGCTTTGGACCGTATGGATCAAGCTTTGACGGAAACGGTATGAGGCCCTGAGATGAGTAAATTCGGCCCATGCATCATCTGTATCGCAATCACAGGCAGTCTTCCCCAGAAGTCAGATAATCCGGCTGTGCCGATCAGTATCTCGGAACAAGTGGAAAGCACCCACGAAGCTTATGACGCCGGGGCCAGCATCGTGCATGCACATGTACGTAATGAAGATGGATCACCCAGTTCTGATCCGGAAAAGTTTGCACGACTACAGGAAGGGCTGCGGCGATATTGCCCCGAATTGATCATTCAGTTTTCGACAGGTGGGCGGTCAGGCGCGGGCAAAAGCCGGGGTGCTATGTTGCCGTTGTCACCCGATATGGCGTCATTGTCAGTGGGTTCGAACAACTTTCCGACACGCGTATATGAAAACCCACCGGATCTGGTCGACTGGCTGGCTCGAGAAATGATAACTCATGGTATTAAGCCAGAGGTAGAAGCGTTCGATCTGTCCCACATCCTTCAGGCTTGGCAAATGTGGAAGCAGGGAAAAATCCGCGACGTCCCTTATGTACAATTTGTCATGGGTGTTCAAAACGCAATGCCTGCGGATAAGGCGGTGTTTGATTACTACATTCGAACGGTGCAGCGCCTGTTTGGTGAAAATGCACCTTGGTGTGCCGCAGGCATTGGTCGCCATCAAGCAGAGCTTAATGATTGGTCAATTGCTGCTGGGGGCCATGCGCGCACGGGTCTTGAAGACAATATTCGATTGGAACGCCATACACTTGCTCCGTCAAATGCGGCGCTTGTCAGGCTTACAGTCGAGAAATGCGCGAGACATGAACGCGAAGTAGCATCACCAACTGATGCAAGGCGTATATTGGGGTTGCGTCAGACAGCGCCTTTGCCCGCCTAACCAGATCGCTTTTTGACTTTTCGGGCAAATTTCTGTGCAACGGTCACGAACTGGTTGGTGTGGACGCTTTGATTGTCGCGTCGCACCGCCAACGATATGGCCGTTCCAAGATTGCCCTCTTCGAAGGGGCGAAAAACAACGCCATGCCGGTCGGATTGAGAAACTGATTGCGGCACCACGGATATGCCAACGCCGACTGATACCAGCGCGATAGCCGTTTGGTAGTCCTGAGCCAACACTTCCGAGCCTGGAATAAACCCTTCTTTCTTGCATATCTTCAGAACATAGTCGGCAAAGCTGGGGCGGGGACGGCGTGGGTATAAAACAAAGGTTTCGCGTTTAAGCTCGGCCAGTATCAACTCGTCCCTTTCGGCCAGATCAGACTCTGCGGGTACCGCAAGAATTAAGGGTTCCTGATGGATCAAATCACAGCGAATTTCGTCGTCTTCCAGCGCCGGACGCGCGAAGGCGATATCAATTTGCCGTTCAATCAGTGCAGTCTTGAGTTCCGCGTTGTTCAGGGCGGAAAGCGCCAGTTCAACATCGGGATATTCGCTTCGGAAGGTACGGATCAGTTCGGGAAGCACACCGTAGCTGGCCGAACCGATGAAAGCGATGCGAAGACGACCTGCGGCACCTTCACCGATGCGTTTCACCTCGCGTTTTGTGCGATCAAGGCGTTCAAGAATATCGCGCGCACGGACAAGCAAAGCATCGCCAGCCTGCGTGCGTTTGATCTGGCTGCGGGATCTGTCAAACAGTTGCACGCCAAGTTCGGCCTCAAGCTGGGCGATCTGGCGGCTTAAGGGGGGCTGCGCAATATCAAGGCGTGCAGCTGCGCGGCCGAAGTGCAATTCTTCAGCTACGGCTACGAAGTAAGTCAGTCGTTTGAAGTCCATATCCCCACCCTAACAGTATCAACGCGTCAATCCACACGGGCGAATTCGCGAACCGCGTCTTCGTCCAATTGCATGCCAAGACCCGGGCCGTCTGGCAACAGCAGATGAAAGTCTTCGAACTGAAGCGGGTCGCGCACAATTTCACGCCGGTGCATCTTGGGGCCAAAATGTTCGCATCCCCATGTAAGTTGTGGCAAGGCGGCAAAGACCGCAAGATGAGCAGCAGCCCCGATAGAGCCTTCCAGCAGGCAACCGCCATAAAGCTCCATACCCGACGACTCCGCCACTTTGGCGGCTTGTGACATTGCCATCAAGCCACCGCTTTTCACCATTTTCAGGGAATAGACGCTGCCGCAGCCCATGTTACCGGCACGCGCGATTTCGCGGTGTGTGAATGCGGCTTCGTCAACCATAAGCGGGATCGAGCTTTTGCTTGCTACGCGTGCCATACCTTCGAAATCATCATATGGCAGCGGTTGTTCGATCAGCGAGACATCAAGTTCTTCCAAAGCAGGCAGAAAGCGCAAACAGTCGGCTTCGCTCCAACCTTGGTTTACGTCGACAATCAATCGCCCCATTTCTGGCAACGCTTCGCGCAGTCTTGTCAGGCGAAACAAGTCTTCTTTTGGCGTTGCGAACCCAAGTTTGACTTTGAAATCCTTATGTTCGCGCCGTGCCAGTTTGTCTCGTGCTTCGGCGATTTCCTGTTCCACATCACCCGAAGCTAATGCCCACAGCACGGGAACCCTGTCGCGCGATGAACCGCCAAACAGGTTCACCAGAGGCACATCAAGTGTTCGGGTCAGCGCATCAAGGACGGCCGTTTCCACCGCTCCTTTCGCAGCGTTATTGCGAAAGGCCGCCCGTTTCATTTTGGTGGCGGTATCAGTCCAGTTAGTCGCGGGGCATCCAATGAGCACAGGCGACAGATAGCGGTCGATCACTGCTTTTATGGATTCAACCGATTCTTCGGCCCAACGTGGGCCACCCAACACGGCCGCTTCACCAATCCCTTCGATGCCATTTTCAAGACGAACACGGACCAACACGAATTCACGTGTGCTGAATGCCGTGTTCGAAAGCCGGTGCTGCCGTATGCTGGGCAGGGCCATGATCATTGTGGTGATTTCGCGGATCGTGGTATCACTTGCCGGATCAGTTCGTGTGGCGAAATCCTGCATCAGATCAGCGGCGGATTGGGTCATGGTTTGCTCCGATTATAGATATTGAAAAAGGGGCGCTGCGATTAAGCAGCGCCCAGTGGGGAGGTGTTATTCTGCCGCGACCGCCTTCGCGGATGTGGCTTGTTTGAGTTTAAAGTCGAATTCCATAACAAGATCGGTATCCGCCCCGGATGGTGCCGATTTCATCCGTCCGATCAGACTTTCCTTCACCGCAAAAACCGAGTCATTGTCGAGGTATTCGGTTTCACTGTCGTAGATCTGGCTGATGAGGGGCTTGTAGCCGTCTTTGCTGATCATGAAGTGAATGTGGCCCGGGCGCATTGGGTGATGGCCCATGAAGTTCAACAACTCACCGGCTGCACCGTCATAAGGGATGGGATAGGGTTCGGGACGCAGGCCCACAAAATCGAACGAACCGTCAGCGTCCGACAGGAAACGGCCACGCAGGTTGTAATCCGGCTGTTCCGGATCTTGTTGTTCATACAATCCGTTTGGCGCGTCTTCCCAGACGTCGATCTGAACGTTTTGAAGTGGGGTACCATCAGTGTCGACCACGCGACCAGAAACACGCACCGTTTGCTGATTGTCGAATTCTTTCTGGATGATGCTTGCGCCTTTTGGAAGCACTGGCGGGTTTTCGCGATAAAATGGTCCAAGAACGGTTGATTCACTTTCCCCGTCGGTCACTTTGTTATCAAGCATATCCACCAGAACTTCGACGCCAAGGATATCGCAGATCAGGATGAATTCATTGCGGGCTTCGCTTGAAATTTCCCCCGCTCGGCGCATCCATTCGCAACCTTCCAACCATTCCCCGTGGGTAAGGTTCACTTCTTTCGCAAACGCGTGAAAGTGCTTGATTGCCGAGGTCATAATCTCGCGATTGCGAACGGGAATGTCATCTTTCATTGCGCCCGTTACGGCGTCGGTGATGTTATCGAGTGTAATGTTACGCATGTTTTCTCCTCCACTTGCGTCACGTTGTTAGAAATGATCACCAAATCGCTTCCGCGACCGGGTCACAAAGTTCAGGTGCGGGTAATTGACCCGCGACCGCACCAAAACGGCCCTTGTAAAAAATGAGCGGACGCGCGCCAGAATCTGTTGAAAGTCCGCGTACTTCGCCGATGAAAATCGTATGATCACCCGCTTCAATCGCGTTCACGACGTCGCAGGCATAGCAAGCAAGTGCGCCGCGAATGACAGGTAGATCGTCAAGGTTTTCAAAAGGATCGGACAAAGAGGTATCCGGACGGCCAGCAAAGTGCCATGCCAGCCCTTCCATTCCCTCTGACAAAGTGCTGACTGCAAAGCGTCCCGTCTTGTGCAGCAGCGGCAACATTTTTGCGTTCTGGCCGATTGATATCGAAATAAGTGGTGGGTCAAGTGACACCGACATAAAGGCGTTCGCAGTCATCCCATGATCGCCATCGCTGTGACGGGTCGAGATGACATTGACGCCAGTGCCGAACAGCCCACAGGCATCACGCAGACCGCGTGTGGTTACGTTGGTCATAGGGTCAGCTCCTTTTGTTGGGAGGGGGCGCTAAGAAGTGTTTCCGCCATGTCGAACAAGCCTTGTTCACGTAGTGCTCGAATGCGAGTGCTTGAGACGACTTCACCAGCAGAACAAAGGATTGGCGGCTTGATACGCACGTCAAACCTTGTTGCCAGCATTTCAACGTCGCCTGTTTGACGTGCACCGAACCGGAAGTCACCGCCAACGTGAATTTCCCTTGGGGCGATGCGTGAAACGTCGTCCATAAAGGTGTCGGCAGAAGTTTCACAGAAGACTGAATTGAATTCAGAAACGACAATCAGGTCAGGTGCAAAAGCAGAAATACGTGACAGCTTGGCTGCCAAGGGGGTCAATTGATTGGCGCGCCCGAAAAACACTTTGGGGGGCGGGTCGAACGTCCAGACAACAGCCGGAACCCCGAGATGTCGTGCCCTCGCAATCGCACCGCAAACCAAGGCTTGATGACCAGCATGGACCCCATCGAATGCGCCAATGGTCAGCACGCTTGCCGACAACCCTGAAGGGCGGTTGGTGCAGATCGTCGCTGGTCCATATTCGTCAAACATCTGAGGTCTCCGTTGGGGGGTGCCTTGCCATACCATACCCACCAGCCATGCTTGCGGCGATACATCGGACGGTATGGGTTGATACCTAGCGCGAGGCGCACGAATTGCTCAGGCTTCTGATATCGCCGGACCCGCTTCGATACCAATGTGCGGAACCGGAGAGTTTCAGTTTATTCGGAGGAGACAACCATGCCCAAAGACAACGAAGCGGCAAGCAAAACCGAAGCCTATACAGGTAAGGAATTTCTTGAGAGCATTCAGGACAGCCGCGAGATCTATATTTATGGCGAGCGGGTAAAAGACGTTACCAAACACCCCGCCTTCCGCAACTCTGCCCGTATGGTGGCCCGTTGGTACGATCGCTTTCACGAGAAAAAACATGAAATCGGTGTGTTGGCGGACAATGGCACCAATAACATCACACACCCGTTTTTCCTTGGATCGCGCACATCAGATGATCTGATCAAAAGTCGTGATGCGGTCGCTGAGCTTCAGAAGGTTTCGTATGGCTGGATGGGGCGTTCACCTGACTACAAGGCAGCCTTTTTGGGCACGCTTGGGGCAAATTCCAGCTTTTATGGGGAGTATGCCGATAACGCATTGGCTTGGTATGGGAAAACCCAAAACCGGCTGGATTACTGGAACCATGCGATCGTGAACCCGCCAATCGACCGAGACAGAGCAATCGAAGACGTCCGCGATGTGTTTATGCATGTCGAAAAAGAAACCGACAAAGGCTTGATCGTATCCGGTGCCAAAGTGGTCGCCACGGGGTCAGCTTTGACACACTATAACTTTATCGCGCATTACGGTATTCCTGTGAAAGACAAGGAATTTGCCCTTATCTTCACGGCTCCTATGGATGCTGAAGGTGTCAAACTGATTGCCCGGTCGTCGTATGAATTCAATGCCGCTGCAACGGGATCTCCGTTTGATTATCCTCTGTCATCGCGCATGGATGAAAACGATTCAATTCTGGTGTTCGACAAGGTGTTGGTGCCTTGGGAAAACGTGTTCGTTTATGGCGACGTGGAAAAAATCAACAGCTTCTTCCCAGCATCCGGGTTTGTTCCACGCTTCACCCTTCATGGTTTAACCCGCTTATCGGTCAAGTTGGACTTTATCGCTGGGCTGTTCTCGATGGCGGTAGAAGCCACCGGATCGAAGGATTTCCGTGGGGTGCAAACTGCGGTGGGTGAAGTACTTGCCTGGCGTAATTTGTTCCACGGTTTGTCTGATGCAATGGTGAAATCGCCAATTCCTTGGGAAGGCACAGACGGCTTCAATTTGCCAAACACCAATGTCGGCTTGGCCTATCGCGTGTTTGCCCCAATGGCATACGGTCGCATCAAAGAGCTGATCGAACGGCATGTGGCGTCAGGTCTGATCTATCTACCATCGTCGGCAGCAGACTTCGAAAGCGACGCGATACGGCCTTACCTTGATCGCTTCGTTCGTGGATCGAATGGTTATGCCGCGATTGACCGGGTGAAGCTATTGAAGCTGCTTTGGGATGCAATCGGAACTGAATTCGGTGGTCGTCACGAGCTTTATGAACGCAACTATGCCGGTAACTATGAAAACGTACGGATCGAGACACTTTTGACCGCAACCGCCAATGGTGATCTGAGCAATATGCAAGCATTCGTGGCGCAGTGTATGGGCGACTACGACTTGTCCGGTTGGACCGGTAACGACTTGATCAACCCTGATGACATCAACCTTGTCGGACGGGGTATGACCCAAAGCTTGGGCTGAGGTTCTGAAACGCGGGGCCGCCTCTCAACCGGAGGCGGCCTATACCGCGAGGACCGTCCGAACCAGAAGCGTTCAAACCGGAGCTGATCATGCGCCTCGCATCTCGTCTCGCGGAAGGCGCACATGGATTCGGTTTCGTTCAACTTGGCTGAAGCCGACCCAGGTTCCTGAAACACGCCGTCCGAAAGTGTAACGGATCCTGCCCAAAACTCCCTTCGTGCCAGTGTCTGTTTTCTGTAAATTTCCTCTCGGCCAGATACTGCAACCTGCAGAAATGCCCGGAGCGCCGAGGCAGCGGTATGGTGTCATTTCAGCTCGCCAACGGCGGCCAACCTTGATCTTCACAATGTCGGTTTCGCGCAATTAGCGTCCATTCAGACCCGGCGCAGCATTGGTCGGTATGAGCTCGAAGCTTCCGTTCTCCGCATCGCGGCATCGTCGCGATCAGAGCTGCCGGCACCGAGGTGGACCTGTCGCGCTTTCGTGCCGCCCCCAGTGCTCGTTTAAGCCACTTTCCTTTCGAATGCGACGGGGCTTTTCCAACCCAATGCTGAGTGGCGACGACGCGGATTGTAGAAGCCGTTGGGGTCGGGTTCAGATACCCTTAGCCTCATGTATCCAATACTCGCTTCAGGCGACCCCGGATTAACCGCACATTGGAAGGAGATGTCCATTTGATTGATCTTCGCCTGCCCCAAGCTAGTCCTCGGGCTATATTGCGCATCGACTACGTGACGGGCAGTCACGAGGACGTAGCCCTTCTCATCATAGACGAAGAAACCTGTTCCAACGCCAATTCGGTTGTCATCAAATCCGACGGTCAGCCGTGCCACCGTGAGATACCAAAGTTCACTGGGCGGCAAGAATAACATAGACAGGCCTTAACTTAACTGCTTACTGGGCAAGCTGTCAGCAATCCTTGGCCAACGCAACTACAACTAAGGGGGCAGATAACCTCACGGATTGCAGTTAACTCTACAACCCAGTTCCTTCGCGAGTAGCGTCAACTGCTAGAGCGGCAAAATGAGCGTGCTAGGACAAATTGCAAAGGCAGACGGCGAAGTCAGCGTTCCCACCGCTCTACAGCAGCTTGCGCTGCTGCTGGATCAGCACGCACTCTCAGCACCGTCTGCCTAGTCAAACCAGAAGCGTTCGCTATCGCTGTCGCTCCAGCACCGTCGGCAAGCATCGTCGACACAATCTTAAGCTGCTGGGCGTCATAGCTGGGCTTCTTCCCTCGATACTTCTTGGGGTCCTGCTTAACGGCCTCTATCCCGGCCCTCTGAGCTTCCTTAGTGGCCTCGGCTTGAGCCTGTGCTGTCGTAGCCATGAAGGCGATGAGAGCGTCTCTCACGGCCTCCTGCATAGGGTCCTTAGTAGCTCCATCAAACGTCATGTTGTTGATGACGGTACGGACGATCACTCCCCGTCGCATGAACTCACGAATGGCATCCGTGACGTCCTTGTAGTCGCGGCCCAGCCGATCAACCCACCGTACCACCAACACGTCCCCCTCCCTCAGCTTGTCGAAGAGGCGGCGTCCCTCAGCCCGTTCCGCTAGCTTAGTGGTCACACCTGACGTCGCATGGTCGGCTATCACCTCGTCGATATCGAAGCCTGCAGCCTCAGCTTGGGTGCGTTGGTGCTCTAGGTTCTGCTCTGCAGTGCTGACGCCAGCGTAAAGGATTGTCTGTGACATGGTATCTCCAAGGTGTACGTAAGGGTATTGTCCGATATGTGACATGTACGTTGACCCAAAGCAACCCTTACGTACACACAGTTGAGTAGCAATCAGACTGTACGTTAGGCCATGCCTTAACGGACACTCGCTAACACTGGAGCCGTGGCACCTTGTCATGCATCCTCACACTGGGGTATAGCTGAAGGCAAGGCGATCCATGCGTACTGGCAACGATAACAAGACCTTGCGTGTATCCACTGTCCAAAGGACACGCGACTATGACCGACCTTATCCACCTCACCATCCCCCTCATTGGACGCGTCTACATACAACACGACACCATCACGCTCTGCCGCTGGGAACTTGAGCGACTACGCGCTCCTTGGGGCGACGAGCTACTGCTGTGCTGTGGTCGCATCCGGCTATACCTGACACCTGCCTCCATCATTAGGGCAGAGGGACGCTCTCAGTAGGAATTGCAGGGCGGCTGGCTATACCCCTTGCTAGTGCTGGCTCAGCCGCCCCAGCTTCTGCTTGCTTCAGCTTCCACAAGCATCCCCCCCCCCCCCCGTGGGGACGAAACGATTCTCCGCTCCCTAAGGTAAAGCACTCAGATGTTTGTGCTGTAAAAAGGGCCGGCTCCCATTGGGTAGGTGGTGCTAGGAATTTAGAAGTCGTACTCATTCCTGTCGTCTTTCTCACCCTTCTCGTCATCTGCCTCCCAAGCCTCATCGGTGCCGTCGTATAACCGCCCGTATGGATCGACGACGTCGCGAAGCTCATCGCGGATGTGGTACTCGAATAGATATGCTAGGCCTTGTCTGCCCAGTCTGCCTGCTACCACGCCACACGCTGCCTCGATTTGGTTCGACACCATAAAGCCCAACTTGGCTCCGATCTGCTCATCCAACTGAGCCGCCTTCGCCTCGATCATCTCGTCCCGCTCCTCGTCAGTGTATTCCCTGCGCCCTATGTCCTTCAGGGCCGCTCGCGCTTCCCACCAGCGCCGGGGGAGGTCATCTTCGGGGTCACGCTCCAGCAACGCTATGCGGGTCCTTCGCATGGTGGCAACGGTCCCATCAGCCACGCCAGTTGCCTTGCTGACGGCGCTTCGGCTGTGGACCTCCGGCCCGAGACAGACCAATGCCCACGCCGCGTCGGACCGCTCCGCGTGGGTAAGCGGCAACCGTGTCTTGCCGTTCTCTTTCAGGGCCAGCAGTTGAGCCTGTTCGACACTGCATTCGTGGACCCGCGCTCGCACTTGTCTGCGATGTCCCGCCTGCCTGTAGGCCTCAAACCTGTGGTGACCGTCAACGATCACTAACTCATTAGTATGCGGGTCCCGCCAAAGTGTCATCGGGTCTAGCTCTCCTGCTGTCTTCAAGGCCTTCACGAGGGCATCCACATGGTGCTGATCGTAGGGAAAATGCCTGAACTGGAAAGTGTCCGTGTTCGTCCGCATGCCTTCGAGGCTCACCCGCATGGTTGCTGGGCGCTTAGTGCATTGTTGTTGCATGGTATTCTCATGGTTTGATATGTGGTTTGGCGGTAAGTCAGGCGCAATCCGGCTTGTGCAAAATGCACACTCTGATGCTGCACACCCAATTGGCTCCCCTCGGCTATGTCCTCTTCGACACGCCCGAGGCAATGGCGGCCAATACCTTCACCGTGAAGGGCCGAGACGGGAAAGAGCATCCGCTCGCCCTGCACGCGCTGCCGTTCTTTGACCCTGACAAACGCATCCCCCGGGGCCTTGAGATCATGGAGTTCAGGGGATGAAAGACACCACCTCCAGCGCGCGTCGCGAAAACCTGAAACGGCTCCTGAAGCCGCGCCACATTGCCTTTGTGGGCGGCAAGGCAGTCGAAGACTGTATCAACGCGACCCGCAAATCCGGCTTTGACGGGGACATCTGGGTCGTGCATCCGAAATACGAGCAACTAGCAGGCATTACATGCGTGCCAAGCCTTGCCGATCTGCCCGAACCTCCGGACGCCGCCCTGATCGCCGTATCTCGCGAACGCACGATTGATACAGTGGCTGAACTCTCTTCGATGGGTGCAGGTGGGGCGGTCTCCACCCGCAGTTCAAACCCGTTGCGACCCGCATCCTGTGAATTCGGCGTCTGATACTCGCTGCGGTTAGCATGAATGACCGGCCTGTCCGCTGCCCGGCGGCATCGAATTTGACGCGCATGCAGCATTTCAGGTGTTGCGTGCGCAAGCAGCGGGAAAACTGAATTCACAGGATGGGCTCGAAGCCGACTTTAGCCGCAGATCGATTGTAAAGTTGGCCGTCGGCGAAACGCCGAAGACGTGGCGGGACCGGTGGATTGGAGGAACCGCTATGTCTACCGCCAACCTACCAGCAATCCGTGCCTGCCGTCCCGCTTGGAACAAAGGGCGCATCGTCGGCCAGAAACGTCCGCTGCGACCGAAGCATGTCTGGGCGATCCGGGTCCGATTGGAGATTGCCCATCGGACCCGAGAACTGGCGCTCTTCAATCTCGCCATCGATAGCAAGTTGCGTGGCTGCGACCTGGTGCGGCTCAAGGTCGCCGACATCTACGCCGCGGGGCAGGTCAGGCACCGCGCTACGATTGTCCAGAGTAAGACAAGCAGGCCCGTGAGCTTTGAGATTACCGAAGGGACCCGGAAAGCAATCGAAGCCTGGCTTGAATCCCCGCTCATGATTGGGTCGGAGCATCTGTGGCCGGGAAGATTCCACGAACGGCTGCACATTTCGACGCGGCAGTATGCTCGCCTTGTCCGGGACTGGGTGGCCTCCATCGGTCTCGAGCCCAGCGCCTACGGCACCCATTCCATGCGTCGCACAAAGGTTGCGGAGATTTATCGGAAGACGGGCAATCTTAGAGCAGTTCAGCTGTTGCTTGGCCACACAAAGATGGACAGCACCGTGCGATACCTCGGCGTCGAACTTGAGGATGCGCTCGCGATCGCAGAGTCGGTAGAGATCTAGGTGCCAAGGGCCGGTCCGTCTCGATCGGCCCAAACCAGACGTTCGTTAGAGTCACCATTGCTGCAATGCGGCTCATCCAATTGAACGTTTGTTCTCAGTAACGCTAAGCCTGATCATGTTTCGCGTAGGCGCTCTACCCAAGTCTGGTCAACTTCATATCCCAGTCCTACCAGCGCGTGCCCGAACTGCTTTGCGTACAACTGTGCAAATTCATAAGGGAGTTCCGATT
This sequence comes from Gymnodinialimonas sp. 57CJ19, assembly GCF_038396845.1. Classification (NCBI taxonomy): domain Bacteria; kingdom Pseudomonadati; phylum Pseudomonadota; class Alphaproteobacteria; order Rhodobacterales; family Paracoccaceae; genus Gymnodinialimonas; species Gymnodinialimonas sp. 57CJ19. The sequence goes on along the minus strand of NZ_CP151587.1, from coordinate 1,786,635 downwards.
TCCAACGGTGCAATTGACCAGACAAAATGTGCTGTGACGACTGCGCTGTTCTGGATCTACTTCCGAAAAGGCTCTCTTCTCGAAAAGCTACACTCATGTCCTCTATAGCTTTTGCCTCGTATCCTAGTTGCTGGAGCATTCGTGCAAACCGTATCATTTCCACATCGTTCATCATGTCTTCGTATCGCCACTCGATGTTCCGATGGTCGGAGTAGTCCCAGGCCAGCATTTTCTTCACGGTACGACTGTGGATGTGGGTCATTTCGAAACGAAGCTGAGCGAGCCGATCAGGCAAACTCCGAAGCTTCTGTTGATAGGTTAACCCACCAAAGCGATCTCTCGGGGTGTGAATGATTGCTTCGGGCGATTTCGGCGTGGGAGAGTGCAGTAGGTGGTAATTTAATCCGGAAAGTAAGACATCTCGGGGATCACGCACCGAGAAAACAAATCGTATCGTTTCACAATCATCCAACACCTTCGGTCGAACGCCATTTCCGGCGAATAGAAAACACGTTCCATCTTCAATCAACGCCCGTATTCTGTCAGCATCTTCAGGGCGCTGTGCAAGGTGCAGTTGCTTTCCTTGAGTGCGCGCAACCGCTTGAAACACCCGTCTGAGCCAAACTGTCCCGGTCTTATGATTGGTAATGACGCAAAGCGATTTTGCCGCCAATTTTCTGCCTTTCAAATCAATGCCACGCACACTCAACCGGTCCATGCACCATGTCTAACGCTCAATTGGCACCGAACAGTCAACACGGCGACGTCAGAAATCGGGTCAATCAAAACTTCGGGGAATACGCAACTTCCATTGAGTGTCCGCGGCCTTCTCTCGCGTGGTTTCGTTTCAACTCAGCACTCGATGTTGTCGAGGTTGATCGTAGGAAAGCGGTGGCCCATTAGGTCAATCTTTTCGTCTTCAGTTAATTTTCGAGCATTCGGCCTTGATGTCGCGTTACTTACATTGCTTTCGTGAAGGAGCCTCAGAAACGCGGGGCCGCCTCTATCGCGAATGGTGGGAAGATGCTGTGCGACATGGCGATGTGGTCCCAACTGGTAGACCGTGGGGAATCTAGCTGCGGCCAGGTCATCAATTGCTAGTAGCGCAAGTCCCGCACCTGAGAAGGGACGACCATCGACTGTCATTACGCCCTCAGAATCTTTCTGCAGCGAGTATTCTACTCCCCTGTTGAAAGTAAGTGCGGAGGTCTCATTGACTTTTTTTAGGTGCGACCGAACTCTGGCTATATAATCAGCCGCGAGCGCATCATCATCGTCAATCCTGAATGTCGCCCACCTTCCTGCATCCGGGGAAATCGCCGTTTCCATTGCTACTTTACATCCGAACCGAAGCATTCGACTGGGTGGCACCGGAACAATAAAGGCTTGTGGGAAGCCGCTAAGCAGCCGTTTGAGTTGACGTAAATATGGTACAGGAATGTTCGTCGTGATCAAAACTGCAAGGCGAAAATCGAAATCAGTCTGTGCTCGCAGCGAGGGAAAAAGAAGCGTTTGAAGCAGGTGCAGTCGTTGCTCCATGCGCTCCTTTGCAAAGATGAGTTCGCACCGGTCCTCGTAAGACTGATCCACCAATGCAGGGAACCCTCTATTGGTCTTAAGAACCATAGAGAAACGTAAGATACCTAGAACTTCCGGCATGGCTGCCAAACCTTTCAAAATGCTCCGCAAGCCAAGTGCCGCCCGAGGCGATACTTGGTTCGCGTCTGCACAACTGTCTCCTTATCTGTCTATGAACTCAACCGTTGTGACTTCCGTCAGCCATCGCAGCCTCTTGCTCAAACGCCTCTGCAACCTGCGCCGCAGCAGATTGGCTGGCAAGAATTCGGCGTCCATATCGGGCCGGCATCTCCGGAGATCGCCAGCGGCCGGCCACCATGATGGATGAAAGACTGCAATTTAATCGAAAAGCGTCGTGGACGCCCCCTACACGCATACTGTGCGACGACACATCCTTGCGATCAAAACGACGTTTCATAATCCGAGATACAGTTGCCGGAGACAACGGCTTCCGAATTGCATGGCATTGTGACTTGGTGAAAATGGGGTCATCGGTCTTCAGCTCTGCCACTTCGATCCACTTTAGAACGGCATTTGATGCTCCTTTGGATAGGAAAGCGTAGTCCCCTTTTGCAAACTGATCTGTCTTCGAACGCCTCACAAATAGTAGACTCGAACCGTCATCTTGACGTTCTAGATCGCGCACTTTGAACGCTACAAGTTCTGAAACCCGGCACCATGTATCAGAAGCGGCCCAGATCAAGGCTCGATCGCGCAATTCCTGCCTGCTCGTTCCCAAAGCGGCGACCACCTTTAGCACTTCTGCTTTTGCAAGTGGGGGCGCCTGTCGCGTAAAAGCACCATACTTTCTCTTCACGGACTTTAGCGCGAGCTCAACAAGCCTATGGCGGCACGGCGACGGAAGAAAAAGTGACCGGTGGTGCTCGCTGATCGCCCAGAGGCGGGTTGCAATCGTATTCGCGCTCAAATTGCCACCCATCGCTTCGATGTACTCAGCGACAATCTGTGGTTGGACAGGTGGGGTAGCCTCATAGCCCCGCTCACTGCACCACTCCGAGAAAGCCCTTTTAATTTGCCTCAGATTTCTGAGCGTCTCCGGAGCGAAAGCTTCCAACGAACGACGCTCATACTCCTCTATAATCGCTTGGCGCTTTTGTTCGGACTGGCTTGTCAAAACTGTCAGCACTTCTGCTCTCTCAAACTCACGATCAAACACGGTAGTCATTTGGCCCCTCCTCCGTAGATGTATGGACGCTGCAAGGATGGGCATTAATCAATCGTTAATACATTGCTCCTATACATTCCTCATCGAAAATATGGGTACCAGTATGTCGAAAGATGATGATTTGAGTCGGGTCGAAAAATTAGAAAATGCACTGCTCGAGTACGTTGCTCGCTACGGCGCAACTGACCTAGCGGTCGATGCATTTCGTGACGTAAGTGGCATTGAACAGCGGGTCAAATCTTTTGAATCGCACTCTGCAAAAGGTGATCTGCGAAGTGCCTACAAAAGCAACTAGATGATCATTGATCCGCGACTTGGTGGTAATGTTAATACGTTCTTTTTGGCTATCTTGCGCTTGCAGCGAACGGCAGTTCTCCGCCTCTATTACTTCTTAAACCCCTTACATTGAGAAGGGCGGCCTTTAGGGAATACTACCCCATCGAGCACGCCCGTTACCGTCGGCGACGCATCGCCTCCAGTCGGGCGGCCTTTTCGCGGGCGAGCGGGTGGTCCCTCCCGAGCTTGCGCCAGAAGCCAGTGCTCTTGGTCCAATTCATCATCTGGCTGAAGCTATCGACCTGGTCGTCGTAACGGGCGCGAGGGAACGCAAGGAGTTCGCGCCGGAAGTCGTCCAGCCACGGCGCTTCCTGGGGTAGCAGGACGGCACCCTCCGACACAGGATCACACGCTGCGCGGAACCGGGTCTCCTTGTCGTGCTCTGGCGTGACGCGCCGAAAGCGCGATCGGTTCTGCTCGAAGCACTCGTGGATCAGCGGACGGCCAGTCACGGCATCCTCGATCAACACGACGTCTGCCTCCCACTCCTCCCCGAGCCGTAGGCAAGTCCGTTTAAGGTCCGGGTAGTCGAGGCGGTCCCGAAACACGTTCAGGAGCCACCACTTGCGCTCCCGGAGGCCCCAGGTGGTGCAAACCGAATAGTCCGAGCGAGGATCGGCTGAAGTGCCAGTGTCCCAGCTTTGAGCCACCATTTCATAGGCGTGACGCGGCAGGGTCTCGTCGTAGGTGCCAAACCACTCCCACCGCAGCGGAGAACCGTCGGGGGCCACGGGATTCTGCTGGTACTGACAGTTGAAGACTGCGGCCCCCATCTCCCGACGCATTCGTTCCAGAACGTCCAGCCCAAAGCGCTCCGCGAACAGAGGTTCTCCCTTCTTGCGACCGCGGTGTTGTCCCTTCCCAATGGCGATCCTCTGGTCATCCTCCGCGATCGCGGGCAGGTTCAGATGACGGTATCCACCTTTTCCCAGCAGGTAGCCCGGCGGGTCAAGCTCATGGAGGCGCTGCGCGATCATCACGACCCGTCCTTCGGAAGGATTGTCGAACCGCGACAGCAGCGAGCCCTCGATGTATTCCTGCGCCCGCAACAACTCGGCCTCGGAGCCGGCATCCCCGGCCTTCATCAGGTCGTCGATGATGATGTAATCTGCGCCGTGCCCGGTGACCGCGCCCCCGATCGACACGGCCTTACGGCTCCCTCCCCGGGTCGTGCGGATCTCGTCCACGGTGTTACCTCGACCGCCGAGACGGGTCCCGGGGAACATCTCGCGGTACCAGTCGGACTGCATCACGCGACGGCAATCGTCGGAGTGTTTCCGCGCCAGATCGAGGCCGTAGCTGGCGACAATGATCTTCGAGGAAGGGCTGTGCCCGAGCACGAAGGCCACGAAGGCGACAGAGACCGTGATCGACTTCAGGTGCCGTGGCGGCACGTTGATCACCAGCCGCTGGTTTGCCCCGATGCGGACGTCGTCGAGCTCGTGGCACATGGCCTGGACATGCCAGCCAGGCACGAAATCCCCTTCGCGACCTGGATGAAGCGTGCCAAAAACCCGCCAGACGAAGTAGAAGAATTGGTCCCGCGCGAGCGCAATGGCGCCCGCGTGCAACTGTTGCGGGCTGGGAGCCGTCATGCCGGCTCCTCCCCTTCCGCGTCATCACCTTGGCGCGTGCTCACTTGTTGCGCCGTGAAGAAGTGCTGCAGCATGTCCAAGTCGACAGGCTCGAGCTGCGGCTCGCACCCCGCTGCGGTCGCGTCAGCGCTGCCACCGAAGAGCTGCGGGTCGAGCTCGATCAGCTTCAACAGCGTCTTCACGTCCCCGCCGAGGGCCTTCGCGACCAGCCGCTTCGCGGCCGCCTCTGCCTTTGAGATCTTCTTGGTCTTCTGCCCTTCGGTGACCGTGATCATCGCTTCGAGTTCGCGTCTGAGGCTGGCGTTCATCCCTTTCGCTTCGATGGGACGCCCCTTGGGGTTCCCCGACCGGCCTTTCTTGAACCGCGTGGCCTTCGGAGGCCGGCCATAGCCGACCTCGTAGTCGCGATCATCATCGTCACGCATCGACATCGCTCCCCTCCTCCGTGTGTTCGGATTGCGCGGTGCGCGACTTGATCTCGAAGGTCTCCCCCGAGCTCGCGTGCACGGCGGCCTTGCCGGTCGCTTCCTGCCATCGGCGGATGGCAACATCGACATAGGCCGGGTCAAGTTCGATCAGGCACGCCCGCCGCCCGGTCTTCTCGGCGGCGAGCAAGGTCGAGCCGGAGCCACCGAAGCAATCAAGCACGATATCGCCGCGATGGGACACGTCCATAATGGCGTCGGCTACGAGCGCTGTCGGTTTCACCGTCGGGTGATCGACAAGGTCTGCGGCCCGGCCCTTGCCGAAGCTGTTCACTCCGGCATAATCCCAGACATTGGTTCGATTGCGGCCGTGTTTGCCCAATTCCACGTTGTTGACATGGGAGGCTCCCGGCTTGCGGAACACGCAGACCAACTCGTGCTTGGAACGATAGAGGCTACCCATCCCACCGTTGGTCTTGTTCCAGACACAGAGGTTGATGAGCTCGAGACCGCAACCCTTGCCGGCCGAGATCAGTTCCTCGACATGGCGCCAATCCATGCAGATCATCGCGACGCCGCCATCGGGCAGCGTGGCTTTCACGCGCTCGATGAAGCCCTTGAGAAACGCCCGGAACTCACCGTCCGACATCTCACCGGACGCCATGGCGAACTCGCGGTGCTGTGCGGCATTGCCGCTGCGGACGTGCCCGTTGACCGGGACGTTGTAGGGTGGACCGGTGAACACCATGCGGGCGGCGTCGCCAGCCAACACGGCGTTATAGCTCAGCGGCTCAAGCGCATCTCCGCAGAACAGGCGATGGGACCCAAGGATCCAGAGGTCCCCGCGACGCGTCACCACCTGGCCATCGAGATCCGGTTCCGGCACGGCTTCCGCCTCTGTTGCGTCGGAGGTTCCGGCCTCGCCGATCACGAGGTCGATCTCTGCCGTCTCGAAACCGGTGATGGTGAGATCGAAGTCGAGTTCGTCCCCGAGACCCAGTTCGAGCAGGTCGGCAAATTCGAGGCGGAGCGCCTCCTCGTTCCAGTCGGACAGCTCCGCCAGGTGCTGTCAGACGAATTCGAACCAGTCTCAGCTAGGACAGGGTGCCTGCCGTTTATTCAGCGCAAAGACCGCGCCACTCGAGAAGTGCGGCGGTGCGGTTCAGCTTGAAGTGGCTTCGGCTTGAGAGACTGCGGGTTTGGTTGAAGTGGTTGGAAACGGAGGCGTGGACGGAAGCGAACTTTTGCAAACTTCGCATCCTTCGAAACCGAAGCATTGCTCGCTCCCTTCGTCGAAAAGGCAGGTGCGAATTCTCGGCTCGATTGTTCACCCAGCGGCCCGTTTCCTGTCGGTTCGCGCCGCCCAAATCCTTGAGCGCGGCGCCGTACGAGCGAAGCTTGTCGGTGACGATCACCTTGGGCTGTCCGTGCTTACGCATTGCTTTTCTTAGGAACTTTACCGCAGCTTTCTTGTCGCGGCGCTTGGTGACGTAGCTTTCCAGCACCTCACCTTCGTGATCCACGGCACGCCAAAGGTAGTGACGCTGGCCTCGGATTTTGACGAAGACCTCATCTAGATGCCAACGCCACTTGCTTGATTTCAGGCCCTGGATCCGCCGCTTCTTGATCTCGGACGCGAACATCGGGCCGAACCTTTGCCACCAATATCTGACCGTTTCATGGCTGACATCGATCCCGCGCTCGTGGAGCAGATCCTCCACGTTCCGGAGCGACAGCGGGAACCGGACGTATAGCATTACAGCCAGGCGGATGATCTCAGGGCTCGTCTTGAAGTACTTGAAGGGCGATCTTTTGGTCATCCCAAAAGTCTACGAGACCGCCCTGCCCGGCTCAAGCACAGTTCCTCTGACAAGGCCATCGCAAGTGTTGCACTCCGAGTACAGCACCCAACGGCAATCATCGATAGGAGGCCATACCATGGCATACGAAATGCGGAGCAACCCCGGCAGCCGGTTGGGCATCTACGCAGACAAGATCGAAGCAGTCCGGGAACAGCGCGGGCTGACGCCCGCAGGCTTCCGACATGACGGTACAGACCCCGCCGGGGCGGACAAGGAGGCCGCTCAGGCGGCACTTTACGACCGCGCCGACGCGCACCTGCCCCCCCGAATCGGCGGTCCGGTCCCTTCATCTGGAAAAGAGGCCTCAGAAGAACACGAAAACAACGAATAGTGACCACGCGCTCCTGTGGTCAATATCGTGGTCAATAAGATGAATCACAACCTCGTTAAGCTCATGAAAGATAACGATAAAGATCGTGGCGGAGGAGGTGGGATTCGAACCCACGGTACGCTTTCACGCACGCCGGTTTTCAAGACCGGTGCATTCGACCACTCTGCCACTCCTCCGGCGGTTCAAGGCTGCGCTCGAACGGGTCTGGACCTCTGCGATACTGTGACAAGTGTGATTCTGAAACCCACTCTCTGCCACGATCTTCACAAGGCGGCTTTTCAGATGCGAATCGGTGGTGTAACGTCTGCCCATTACAGGCGTGGTCCGCCAATAGGATCACAACCGGCAGCGACCGGTCCGGCAACGTCCGGGTAGAGTTAATAATCACCTGCGCGCCTGACGCGTGGGGACAGAGTGCAGAGATGAGCAGTATGACCCTAATCCGCCACACGTCCCGAATCCGCGCTTTTTCCATGGCGCTTGTTCCTGTCATCGCCCTTGCGGGCTGCGTTGAAGAGGGCGGCTTGTTCAGCTCTCGTGATGCGGACGCAGACGGCCCCGCGCCCATTGGCGCGACGCGGCTGGTGGAGCGTGACGTTGAAGCGCCCGAGGTTTTTGAGGCCACAGCCGAAGGTCTCTGGGATGGTCGCCCCTCTCTTGGTGGCGTCTGGGTGGCGCATCCTGATGTAACCGATCCCGAGCGTGTAATTATCCGCAACGATGAAAACGGGCGCTTCGTGATTGGCGCCTTGTTCCGGCGCGAGCGCGACAACCCCGGCCCTGAGCTTCAGATCTCGTCCGATGCAGCTGCCGCCATTGGCGCGCTGGCGGGCGACCCGACAATGTTGAACGTGACGGCCCTGCGCCGGGAGGAAGTGTCCGAGACGGCAGAAGCCGCCCCTGATGCCTTCGCCCCCGGTGAAGATATCGCCGCCTCTGCGGCTGCGGGCGACATCACATCTGCGCCATTGGACGGGACCGATACCACCATCGCCGCCGCCGCCGCTGCGATTGATGCGGCAGAGCCCGCCCCCGTTGCGGCCCGTACGCCCGCCGCTGGCGCGCCCGAGCAGGCCTACATCCAGATCGGCATCTTCTCGGTCCAGGAAAACGCCACCAACACCGGGCAATCCCTGCGCAGTGTGGGCCTGGAGCCAACGATTTATGACCAGACCACCAACGGCCGCCAGTTCTGGCGCGTGGTTGTCGGCCCCGCCGACAGCACCGAGACCCGGGACGCGATCTTGGCCAATGTGCGTGACTTGGGCTTTGACGACGCCTTCTTTGTGCGCCGCTAACATCCCGGTGCGGCGCCCTGCATAAGCAGCTTTTCGCGAGTGGCGGCGCGGCACCTTGATGTTGGGTGTGTTTCGCCTTTAGCTATGGCTCTGGACACATTTGGAACGCTTAGGTTGCCATGCATATTGCTTTTCTAACCAAACCCGCCGCGACACTCCTCGCGGCGGTTTTTGTTTCGCTCTCTGCCATTGTTGCGCAAGCGCAGGGCTATGACACGCAGGCCCGCGCGGCCTATGTCTACGACCATAGCTCGGGTCAGGTTTTGCTGGCGCTCAACGCGGACGAGCCTTTACCGCCCGCGTCGATGTCCAAGCTGATGACGCTTCTGATGGCGTTTGAAGCGCTGCGCGATGGCCGCCTGACGCTGGAAACACGGGTGCCCGTTTCTGCCCACGCCATGAGCTTTGGCGGCTCCACCATGTTCCTCAACACCCAAGACCGCCCCACGGTCGAGGAATTGATCCGTGGCGTCGTGATCGTGTCCGGCAACGACGCCGCCGTGGCCCTGGGCGAGGCGCTGTCGCCCGACGGGACCGAGGACGGCTTTGCCACGCTGATGACCCAACGGGCGCGGCAGTTGGGGATGATGAATTCGACCTTCGCCAATGCCTCCGGCTGGCCCCACCCCGACCACCGCGTGTCGATGCGCGATCTGGGCATTCTGGCACAACGGCTGATCGAGGAATTTCCCGAATACTACGCCTATTTCCAGGAAACCGAATTTGACTACGAGAACCGCAGCCCCGCCAACCGCTTCAACCGAAATCCTCTTCTGGGTCTGGGGATCGGGGCCGATGGCCTGAAGACCGGCCACACGGAAGAGGCAGGCTACGGCCTTGTCGGCTCTGCCATGCAAGGCGACCGACGGGTCACTTTCGTGATCTCGGGGCTCGCCTCCTCGCAAGCCCGCGCCGACGAAGCGGAGCGGATCGTGACGTGGGCCTTCCGCCAATTCGTGATGCGCGACGTGGTGGAACCGGGCGTTGAAATTGCCCGAGCGCCGGTATTTCTGGGCAGCGAAGAGACCGTGGGCCTCGCACCCTCGGAAGGGATCGAAATGCTGCTACCCGCCCTTCTGGACCCAGAGATTGAGGCAAACCTGACGTTCACATCGCCCCTGCCCGCCCCAGTGACAGCGGGCGATGTGGTGGGCGAATTGCACGTCACCCAAGGCGTCCACGGGTTCGAGGCCCGCGTGCCCGTCGTTGCCATGGCCGATGTGGAACGGGGCGGGCCGATGGTGCGCATCGGGGCGGCATGGTCCAGCGTGCGCAGTATGGTAGCGGGCGGCGAGGAAACGCCCGCCTTTTAAACGCGTGCCCGGATCGGCACCCAAACGCTCCCGTGTTAGGGCAATGCCCTGCGGGCATCACGCGGCACTTTGGGCCCCGGCACTTTGGGGCCCGGCACTTTGGGGCCCGGCACTTTGGAGGTAGCGCCGCGCGGCCCAAGGGGCCACCCGGCGCGGTCGCGTGCCCCTGTTGCGTCGGGATTGTATCGGGCGCTTGCGCGGCCCGCCTTGCTCTACCGCCCCCGCCCGTGCAAAACCTGCCCACAAGACACTTCAGCCGAAAGCGCCCTGCCCCGATGTCCCCTCTTTTTATCAGCCTTGAAGGCATCGACGGCTCGGGCAAATCCACCCAAACCCAGCGGTTGGTTGAATGGTTGCAGACCCAAGGCCGGGACCCTGTGCGCACGCGTGAGCCCGGTGGCTCTGCCGGGGCCGAGGAAATCCGGCGTCTGTTGGTGGAAGGTGACCCGGATCGGTGGAGTGCCGAGACGGAAATCCTTCTGTTCACGGCCGCCCGCCGCGACCATCTGGAACGCACCATCCGCCCGGCACTGGCCGCTGGACGGGATGTGGTGACCGACCGTTTCGCCGACAGCACCCGCGTTTACCAAGGGGCCACGCGCGGCGATTTGCGCGGCCTTGTCGACCGCATCCACGCCGCCGCCATTGATGTGGAACCGGACCTGACCCTGATCCTTGATATGGACCCGGAACTGGCCCTGTCGCGCGGCCTTGCTCGCGATAGCGGCGAAGACAGGTTCGAGGACTTCGGCCTGCCCTTTCAGCAGAAGCTGCGGGCCGGGTTTCGGGAGCTGGCCTCGGAAGCGCCAGAGCGCTGCGTGTTGGTCGACGCCTCGACTGATCCTGACACCATCTCGGGGACGCTTTCGCAGATCGTGGCCGAGCGGCTTTCGCGCCGATGAGCGGCCATTGCGCCGGCTCCGGTTTCGAAATTGATATACCATTGATCTACCCTGCACCCCGCCCGCGCCCCGTGATAGACCTTGCCCATGGCTGATGATCTCCCCCTCGAATCCGATCGCATCGACGGCGCGCCGCACCCGCGCGAGGCTGCGCAATTGTTCGGCCATTCCGCCGCCGAGGCCGAGTTTCTAACCGCCGCCATCTCGGGCCGCCTGCCCCACGGCTGGCTTCTGACCGGACCCAAGGGCGTCGGAAAAGCCACCTTCGCCTGGCGAGCCGCCCGGTTCCTTCTGGCCACGCCTCCGCCCGATGATAACGACATGTTTGGCGCCCCTCCGCCGCCGCAAAGCCTTGATATTTCAGCGGATCATCCCGTGTCGCACCGCATGGCTGCCTTGAGTGAACCGGGCCTGTTCCTCTTGCGCCGCCCGGTGGACGACAAGGACAGCAAGAAGCTGAAAACGGTCATCACCGTGGACGAAGTGCGGGGACTTAAAGGGTTTTTTCATATGTCTGCGGGGAACGCGCGTCGCGTTGTGATCGTCGACAGCGCCGACGAGATGAACCCCTCCGCCGCCAACGCGCTGCTGAAAGAGCTGGAGGAACCGCCCGAAGGCGCGGTTTTGTTCCTGATTTCTCACCGCCCTTCCGGTCTGTTGCCCACCATCCGCTCGCGCTGTCGGACCCTACGCTTCAACCCACTGGGCGACGCTGATCTGGCCTCTGCGCTGATGCAGGCAGGCGCGGAGCCGCCCGAAGGCGTGGCCCTTGCGACACTGGCACAAGGGTCCGTGGGCGAAGCGATTGCGCTCGCCGAACAGGGCGGGCCGGGACTCTATGCCGACATCACTAAGCTCTTGGGAACATTGCCAAACATGGACCGCCAACTGGCGATCCGCTTGGCGGAAGGCACTGCTGGAAAGGCCAACGAGGCACGCTTTACCCTGACGCTTTCGCTTCTTGATACGGCACTGTCACGGGCCGCGCGGCTGGGGGCGACGGGGCAGATGCCGACCGAGATCACCCCGAACGAGGCCGCGATGCTGCAACGCCTCGCCCCTACGCCGCACCACGCCCGTGAATGGGCCAGCCTTGCGCAATCCCTGACGGCGCGCGCCCGGCGCGGAAAGGCGGTCAACCTTGACCCCGCCGCGCTGGTGTTTGATATCTTCCTCGACCTGGACCGGATGGCGGCCCGGCTGGCCGCATGAGAGCCCCCATGACCAATCCCACGATCGTTGACAGCCATTGCCACCTTGATTTCGACAGCCTTTCAGAGGAGCTGCCAGAGGTGATTTCCCGCGCCTTGGACGCGGGCGTCACGCGCATGGTCACGATCTGCACACGGCTGAAAAACGCGGGCCAAGTGCAGGCCATCGCCGACGAATACGCCCCGGTTTTCTGGGCCGCAGGCACCCACCCGATGTCCGTCGCAGAAGAGCCTATGGCGACCCTCAACCAATTGGAAACGCTCGCAGAACACCCCAAGTTTGTGGGCATCGGCGAGACCGGGTTGGACTACCATTACACCGCCGACAGCATGGCTACTCAGCAAGAAAGCCTGCGCCTGCATATCGAAGCCGCCCGGCGCACCAAACTGCCGCTTATCATCCATTCGCGTGACGCGGATGAGGACATGGCCCGCATCTTGTCCGAGGAATACGCCAACGGCGCCTTCACCTGCGTGATGCATTGCTTCAGCTCCTCGGCCGCGCTTGCGAAAGCTGCGCTTGATCTGGACTTCTACCTGTCGATGTCGGGCATCACTGCCTTCCCCAAAAGCCAAGAGCTGCGCGATATCTTCGCCGCAGCCCCGCTCGACCGTATTCTGGTGGAAACCGACAGCCCCTATCTCGCGCCGCCGCCCCATCGCGGCAAGCGCAATGAGCCCGCTTTCACCGCCCACACGGCACGCAAAGCGGCCGAGACCTTCGGGCTGAGCTATGAGGAATTCGCGGCACAGACCACCGCCAATTTTGACCGCTTGTTCTGGAAAGCGTCCCATGGCTGAGTTGCGCGTCACCATCCTTGGATGCGGTTCATCCGGCGGCGTGCCGCGCCTTGGGGGAATATGGGGGGCATGTGACCCCACGAACCCCAGGAACGTCCGGCGCAGATGTTCGTTACTTGTTGAAAAGAAATCGGAAAATGGTGCGACCCGTGTGCTGATCGACACCTCTCCGGATATGCGGGGGCAGTTGTTGGACGCGGGCGTGGGGCATCTGGACGCCGTGCTATATACCCATTCCCACGCCGACCATGTGCATGGGCTCGACGACCTGCGGATGATCGTTTTCAACCGCGAAAGCCGCCTGCCCGTCTATGCCGATGGGGCCACATCCAACGACCTTCTGAACCGTTTCGGCTATGCCTTTGCGCAGCCTGTGGGGTCGTCCTATCCGCCGATCCTGGAGCTTCACGCTATCACCGGGGACGTCACGGTTGAGGGGGCCGGCGGGCCGCTGACCTTTACCCCGTTCGAGGTGACCCACGGCAACATTGACGCCCTTGGTTTCCGGGTCGCCGATGTCGCCTATTTGCCCGACGTCTCGGCCATCCCAGAGCCCGCGTGGTCGGTGCTGGAGGGGCTCGACACCTGGATCGTGGACGCGCTGCGCTACAAGCCGCATCCGAGCCATAGCCACCTATCCAACACCTTGGAATGGATCGAGCGTGCCGCGCCGAAGAAGGCCGTGTTGACCAACATGCACATTGACCTCGATTACGCTACCTTGGACGCGGAAACGCCCGCCCATGTGACCCCGGCCTTCGATGGGCTGACCCTGACTTACCACGTCTAGATGGGCGTCCTGTTCTCGATCGTTCTGCCCGTCTTTCTTCTGGTTGGCGCGGGCTACTTCGCTGTTTTCCTGAAGTTATTTAAGGACTCGGCGGCTGATGGGTTGATGGTATTCACCCAGAAGTTCGCCCTACCCTGCCTGCTGTTCAGCGGCATCGCTTCGCTCGATCTGGGGGCCGAGCTAGATCTGTGGCTGTTGGCGGCCTATTTCGGCAGCGCGGCGACCTGTTTTGCCCTTGGTATTCTTGGGGCGCGGCTTCTGTTTGGCCGTCCATGGACCGACTGTATCGCCATTGGCCTGACCGCGATGTTTACCAATACCGTCCTTCTGGGCCTGCCGGTAACGGAACGCGCCTTTGGGGCAGAGGCCTTGGGGCCGAACTACGCGATTATCGCGTTCAACGCCGGGTTTTGCTACCTGATCGGCATCACCTCGATGGAAATCGCCCGGGCCGAAACCACGGGTTTTGCGCTGGTCAGAACCGTGGCGGACGCGATGTTTCATAACTCGTTGATGATCGGCATTTGCTGCGGCTTTGTGGTGAATCTGACGGGCTTGCCCATACCCGCCGTGGTCCAGGATGCCCTTGACCTGATGATCCGCGCGGCCCTTCCGGCGGCGCTGTTCGGCCTTGGTGGCGTGCTTTACCGCTACAAACCCGAAGGCGACATGGCGCTGATTGCGATGCTGTGTGTGCTGACCCTGGCCGTGCATCCGTTGCTGACGTGGACCATCGGCACCTATGGCGGGCTGAGCACCGGGCAGATGCGTAGTGCTGTGATTACCGCCGCCGTGGCTCCGGGGATCAACACCTATATCTTTGCGGATATGTACGGCGTGGCGCGGCGGATTGTGGCCACCACGGTGCTGATCGGAACGGCGCTGACGGTTGTGGGTGCATCGGTTTGGCTGATGATCCTGCCGTGACGCGGGCTTAGGCTTTCAGGGCCACGTGGGCCTATACCTTACGCAAGGCGGGCCGAAACCCGGCGTGGTTCGGCAAACCACCGTAATGGTGCGGCGCCAAAAGGTGACTTCCGGCCCCGTTATCTGCGCCTAGTGAGGGTCGATGCCGCGCAAACGCTCGGACCGTTGCCGCAGTAGCTCCACCACTGTCAGCAAAATGATCGAGATCGCCACCAGCACCGTCGCAGCGGCAAGAATTGTAGGGCTGATCTGTTCGCGCAGGCCGGTAAACATCTGCCATGGCAAGGTCTGTTGCCCCGCAGAGCCGACGAAGATCACGACAACCACTTCATCAAACGACGTGATGAAGGCGAACAGACCGCCCGAGATCACGCCGGGCAAGATCAGGGGCATCTGGATGCGGAAGAACGTGGTGACCGGGTTCGCCCCAAGGTTTGCCGCCGCCCGTGTGAGGGATCGGTCAAAGCCCACAAGTGTGGCCGTGACGGTGATGATAACAAAGGGAATACCCAAAGCGGCATGGGCCAGAACAACCCCCATGAACGTGCCTTGCAGGCCGATGCGAGAATAAAAGAAGTACATCCCCGCAGCCGAGATAATCAGCGGCACGATCATCGGCGAAATCAAGATCGCCATGATCGCGCCTTTGAACGGGACGTGGCTTTGCGACAAGCCGATGGCCGCCAATGTGCCGAAGCCCACCGACAACAGTGTCGCCACTGGTGCGATACGCAGAGAGTTCCGCATCGGGGTCATCCATTCCTCGCCCTCCAGGCCCGACAACTTGCCCACCACAAGGCCCAGGATGGCCAAGATCACGATGGGGAAATAGTTGGTGGTGCCCTTGAGAACCTTTAGTGCAACCGTCGCCGCGATGCCGAGCCCCAAGCCGATCAGCAGACCAAGCCAAGGGTAGCCGTCTTCGCCAAAGAACGCGCGGTAATGGCGGAGGCTGTAGGCGTCGGCCTCAAACGCGAGCATGCCCGGCGTGAAGGTAAAGAAGTCCTCGGCGTTGAAGCTCAGCGGGATGATGGTCAGGATCGGAGCGATCAGGAAGAAGAAGATCAATCCGCAGATCACCCGGAACCCGTAGAACCAGATCGTTTGGCCAAGCGTGGCATAGGGGGGAAGTTTCGTATCCATGATGTGTTACCCTAGCTTCACGTTGTCGATGCCCACGATGCGATCGTAGACCCAGTAGAGAACCAGCACGAGCGCCAGCAGGAGAGAGCCGAGCGCGGCCGCGAGGCCCCAGTTCAGGCTGGACGAGATGTGGTACGCGATCCGGTTGGAGATGAACGTCCCCGTCCGTCCGCCCACCAGTTCCGGCGTGATGTAGTAGCCGATGGCCAGGATGAACACGAGGATACACCCCGCCCCAATGCCCGGAATGGACTGCGGAAAATACACGCGCCGGAAGGCAGTGAAGTTCGTCGCCCCCAGTGATTTCGCCGCCCGCACATAGCTTGGCGGAATGGTTTTCATCACCGAAAACAGCGGCAAGATCATGAACGGCAGCAGGATATGCGTCATCGCGATGATCGTGCCCAACTGGTTGTTGATCAACGCCAATCGGTTGTCGTCGGCCACAATGCCGATCCAGACGAGGATGTCGTTAATCACGCCTTGCTGTTGCAGCAGCACCTTCCAGGCTGAGGTTCGCACCAGCAAAGAGGTCCAGAACGGCAGCAACACAAGGATCAGCAGCAGGTTGGAGGATTTGGATGGCAGGTTCGAAAGCAGGTAAGCAATCGGATAGCCAAGCAGCACGCACATCAGCGTAATCATCCCCGACATGAAGATCGTCCGTTGGAACAACAGGATATAGACACGCTGTTCTTCGGGCTGCGCCTCGATCCCATCCGGGGTCAGGCGCAAGTCGATGGAGGTCAGAAAATAGCCAGCGGTGTAAGGGTCCGAGAAAGCCTCGATCGTGGCCCAGACTTCGCGGTCGCCCCAATCGTCATTCACGTCGATCCACGCCTCGCTGGGGGACATGCCGGTGAAGTCGCCCACGGCGGCGGCAGCCTCGGCCAGCAGGTCGGCCATGGGGCCGTCATAGCCAGACACGTCGTTACGGCTCAGGTCTCGGTAAAGGGCCATATAGACGGTGTTCCAAGGCTCCTCTGCCGTCGGGTTGTCATCGTCTTCTTCCTGCACCGTCCGCGCAAAGCTGCGGTAGGCGTCGGCGGTTTCTGGCAGCGTTTCCATGGCGGATACGGACAGGCGGAACGGTTGCCCCGTGCCTTCCGCGCCGGTGGCATCCTCCACCCAATCGGGGGCACCCATAAGGGCTGCCCATGTGGCGGGTTCTTCCCAAAGCGCGTTCAGGTCGTGGAACTGGTCGGCGTAGTCTTCGCCAATGTCATCCACACCCCGCCCCGACTGACGGAACAGGGAGGAAATCCCTGTCGTCTCGTAATTCAGCCGCGATCCAAGGCGCGTGTGGCGGCGACGCTCGGCCGCTTCCATGAAGTCATAGGCCAGAGCGGCGTATGTATCGTCATCGGGCAGACCTTCGGCGTCCCAGCTCTCCAGCGCCACAACGGTGCGCGGCAAGGTTTCCGAGGTGATCTGGTTCTCGACCGAGCGGAACAACATATCAACGATGGGCGCGATGAAGGCGACCAGAATAAAGATCAGCAGCGGCGCGATCAGCATCAGCGCACGAAGCTTCTGGACCCGCAAGGCGCGCGCAAGGCTGCGCTTCAGGGGCGTGCCATCGGCAGCAAGGACGGGGCCGTCTTGGACGGTGGTATCAGACATTCACACGCCCTCCACGACAAGGATCACGCTGTCGGCTGTGCGGCGGCGGATCTGTGCAACTTCTTGATATTCGGGATCATTATAGGCAGCCATGGCGGTCTCGTAGCTGTCAAACTCAAAGACAACGTGGCGTTGGAACGTCTCACCTTCCAGCACCTCGGCCTTGCCACCCCGGACGATCGGACGCGCGCCGTGGCTCAGAAGGATCGGCGTGTCACGCTCGATATACTCTTGGTAAGCCTCGGGGTCGTTCACCGTGATATGGCCGATGATATAGCCTTTGGGCATTGGGCGTCGCCTTGTCTTTCTGAAGATGTGGGTGGGCCACAATGGCAGCCCACCCGTAGACCGGGCCTTGGCCCGGGTATGGTACGGTGCGGACCGGGCCGAGGCCCGGTCTACGACGTTACTGGGCCAGCCACGCCTGGAAGCGGGCGTCCATGTCGTCACGGTAATCTGCCCACCATTCGTAGTTGAACAGGAAGGTCCGTGTGGCGTTTGCCGGATCGGTTGGCATGTGTGGCGCCATGTCGATGCCAAGCGTTGCGTGCTGACCTACCAGCGGCGCGGAGCTTGCGCGGGCCGGACCGTAGGAGATGTAAGCAGCTTGATCCGCCAGACGCTGTGTGTCCGTCGCAAAGCGAAGGAAGTCGAGCGTACGGGCCAGACGGTCCTCAGGCAGGCCTTCAGGAATGATCCAACCGTCAAGGTCGAACACCTGAGCGTCCCAGAGCATTGCAACGGGCTGGTCCTGTTCTTCGATCAGAGAGAACAGACGGCCGTTGTAGGTGGAACCCATGACGATTTCGCCATCGGCCAGAAGCTGAGGCGTGTCGGCGCCCGCGGTCCACCAAACGGTGTTGTCCTGGATTGTGTCCAGCATGGCAAAAGCACGCGTGATGCCTTCGTCGGTTTCCAGAACGTCATAGACGTCTTCCATCGCAACGCCGTCACAGATCAGGGCCCATTCAAGGTTACCAATCGGGCGACGCTCCAGCGAACGCTGGCCGGGGAAGTTCTCGGTGTCGAAGATCGCGCAGATATCGGTTGGTGTGTTGCCGTTCCATTCTGCAACGTCCGTGCGGTAGCCGACGGTCGTGGAATATACGATCTGCGGGATGAAGCAGTCGGACACGATCAGGTCGCCGAAGTCCTCGGTCGCGGGTGTGCCATCGGGGGCCGGTGCCAACACCTCGTCGTGGTCGATTTCCATCGCCAGACCTTCGTCGCACAGGCGCATGGCGTCAGATGCCACAACGTCCACGAGGTCCCACGTGACGTTGCCGGCCTCGTTCATGGCACGCAGGCGCGCCACAGCTTCGCCAGAGGATTCGTCCCAGATTACTTCAAGGCCCTCATTCATCGCTACGTAGGGGTCGGAATAGGCGTTGACCTGGCTGGCTTGGTACGCACCGCCCCAGGACACGAGGGTCATGGAGTTGGCCATGTGGCCGTCGGCCATGGCGCCGGTGGCGGCCATGCTGGCGCCAGTTGTCAGGAGCATAAGGCTCTTGAGGTTCATGTTGTCTCTCCTTGGTTGAACTTCTGTCGGGGTTTCCCCGAACTCTTGGCTCGCGCCCGCATACCGGGCACCAGCTTTACGCATCCAGCGCCCGGCAATCCTGTGGACGCCAGCCGATCTCGATACGTTCCCCCGGTTTCAGCCTGCGCTGATCGGGGGCATTTCGTGTCTTGATGATGAAATCATCTACGCCCGCGACCCGTAGGCGGGTCCGGTAGATGTCGCCCATATAGACGAACTCCAGCACTTCAGCCTTCAGCGTATGGGCACCGGGCGTCAGACGGCTTTCGTCCATCTCGACCCGTTCGGGCCGGATCGATACCTGGGTCTTTTCCCCCACCGAAGACACGTTCACCGGCAGCGCGTCGATGATCGAGCCATCGGCCAGCGTCACTTCGCACATATCGCCAGTCATCTTGCTAACCATGCCTTGCAACGTGTTGTTTTCGCCGATGAACTGCGCCACGAAGCTGTTTTGCGGCTCTTCATACAGCTCATCTGGCGGGGCCAATTGCTGAATGCGGCCATCGTCGAACACGGCGACCCGGTCCGACATGGTCAGCGCTTCGGTCTGGTCATGGGTCACGTAAACCGTGGTGATCCCCAGCTCGTGCGCCAGATTGGTAATTTCAAACTGCAAGGTCTCGCGCAGCTGCTTGTCGAGCGCGCCCAGAGGCTCATCCATCAAGACCAGTTCTGGCTCGAACACCAAGGCACGGCTCAGCGCGATCCGCTGTTGCTGACCGCCCGAAAGCTGCGCCGGACGGCGATTGATGAAATCTCCCATCTGCACCATGTCGAGCGCGCGCTTGATCTTGCCTTCACGCTCGGACTTGCCCATGCCGCGCACTTCAAGCGGGAACGACAAATTTTCGCCCACTGTCATGTGCGGGAACAGCGCATAGTTCTGGAAAACCATCCCAATGCCGCGCTTGTGGGGCGGGATGTTGTTGATGGGCTTGCCGTCGAGGGTAATCTCGCCATGGGTGGCGGTCTCGAAGCCAGCTAGCATCATGAGGCACGTGGTCTTGCCGGACCCCGAGGGCCCAAGCATTGTCAGGAACTCGCCCCGACCGATGTGCAGGTTAAGGTCTTTGACGACAAGAACCTCGCCGTCATAGCTCTTTTGAACGCGATCGAACGATACGAACGCTTGCGATCCGTCTGAGGTCAAACCCCACTCCCTGTTGTTACGCCTTGGTGTCACCGGTCAACCGACCGAGCCCTAGCTTGTGTATACAGCCTAGACGCAGGCCGGGTTTGGTTTCAACCAGAAGCACCCACAATATCCGAACCAAGGGCGAATTTCCTGCCATCATTAGTAAAATCCACCGATGCGCCTGAAAAAATCGGCAATTTCAGGCGAATCGGGCGGTTCTTGTGCTGGCGCAGCACATCGCGTATCGCTTCGCGTACCCTCAAGAGGGCGCCGTAGAGGAAAGCGACCGTGCCGCACATCTCCGCCAATCCTGCCGGGACCCCTGCCCCATGTCCGTGACGCCCCCATCCGATCCTAAGGCGACCAACCGCCCCGGCGACCTGTTGCGCCGCCTGTGGCGCGATCACGTTTTTCAGTTTTGGCCGATCATCACTGTTGCCGTCGTGTTGATGGCCATCGAAGGGGCCGCAATCGGGGCTTTCGCTTGGTTGGTGCAGCCGCTGTTTGACGAGCTGTTCAGCGCCGGTTCCATGGGCGGAGTGACATGGGTGGCACTAACCGTGGGTGGGCTGTTTACCCTTCGCGCCACCTCGGGCTTCTTTCAGCGCGTGTTGATGGTGGGCGTCGGCCTGAAAGTCGTGACCCAGTTGCAAACTCGGTTGGTGAAGCATTTCCTGACCCTCGACATGAGCTACTTTCAAGGCAATGCGCCCGGCGCGTTGATTGAGCGGGTCCGTGGCGACACGGCGGCACTGCAATCTTTGTCGTCATCGGTCTTGGTGTCGTTGGGGCGCGATAGCGTGACCCTGATCTCTTTGCTGGCGGTGATGCTTTGGACCGATTGGCAATGGACCCTATACGCCCTGATTGGCCTGCCGGTCTTGATCCTGCCGCTGCTGGCGGTTCAGGCCTTCATCCGCAAAACCGCCATCGCCGCGAGAGAGGCCGCCGCTCGCCTGTCCACCCGATTGGATGAGATCTTCCACGGCATTCAGACGATCAAGCTGAACCGTCTGGAAAGCAATGAAAGCAATCGCTTCCGCGAAGAAGTGCGCCAGTTTCTGCGCCCCTCAATCAAGGCGCAGATTGGCGTTGCAGCCAACCCCGCAATGATCGACATCATTGCCGCTGCGGGGTTTGTCGCCGTGCTCTACTTCGGCGGCCGCGATATCGTAGCGGGCGAAAAGACGGTGGGCGAGTTCATGTCGTTCTTCACCGCCTTGGGCCTATTGTTTGAACCGCTACGCCGCCTGTCGTCGATTGCCGGGCAGATGCAGGCCGCTGGCGCTTCCCTCGAACGGGTATACGAGGTGTTCGAGACAGCGCCGACAATTCTGCCGCCCGCCAAGCCACGTCCGCTATCCCACGGCGATATCACCTTCGACGATGTGCATTTGTCCTACGGCGACGCGCCGGTTCTGCGCGGCCTGAGCTTCACCGCGAAGGTGGGCGAGACCACGGCACTTGTGGGGGCGTCCGGCGCGGGCAAGACCACCGTTTTCGCCGCCCTGACTCGCCTTTACGATCCGCAATCTGGCATTATCCGGATCGGTGACGTGGCAGTTAACGGCACAGATATCACGACGCTGCGCGACACGATTGCGGTGGTGGGGCAGGAAACGGCGCTGTTCGATGAAACCATCGCGGCGAACATATTGATGGGCGACCAGACAGCTTCCGAAGAAGCGGTGCGCGAGGCCGCGAAGAACGCCTCCGTCGATGTGTTCGCCAAGGACTTGCCGCAGGGGTTGGACAGCCAAGTTGGCCCGCGCGGGTCGGCTTTGTCGGGCGGCCAACGCCAGCGCGTTGCCATTGCGCGGGCGATGTTGAAAAGCGCGCCTGTCTTGTTGTTGGACGAGCCGACCTCGGCCCTTGATGCGCAGTCCGAAAAGTTGGTGGGCAAGGCATTGGACCGACTGGCCCAGGGGCGCACGACACTGGTCATCGCGCACCGTCTGGCCACGATCCGGTCAGCCCACAAGATCGTGGTGATGGAAGCCGGACGCGTGATCGAGGAAGGCACCCACGACACGCTTCTGGCAAAGGGCGGCGCCTATTCCCGGCTGTACGAAATGCAGGTCAACGCCGCCGCCGATTAGGCCGCGCCGAACAGCGCCTTCAACGCCCCCAACCGAGGCGCGAGGGCCCCTTCACGCTGGATCGCCAGGACAAGCTTTCTTTCCAGATCATTGGGCGCGGCAAGGGTGCGGATTTCGGGCGTCAGGTAACGGGTCACGTCCGGCTCGGGGAGCAGGGTAAATCCCAACCCTTCGGTGACGCATTCCATGATCGCCTCCAGATCGTCCAACACGACCGAGGCTGCGTTTTTCGGGCGATCCTGCTCGCCCATGGTCCGCGCGATCAGCTTACCGATCCCGGTGCCGGGCATGAAGTGAAAGAACCTGTGCTGCGCCATCAACCCCGCAAGCCCGCCGTCCAAAAGCCGCTGGTGTGCGGCAAACACAAACGGCTCTCGGCGCAGGAGTTGCGACAGAAGGCGGGGCGGAAACGCGCCCGCGTCGGTCACCACCGCCGCATCAATCTGTCCATTCTCGACCTTCTCTTGCAAGACCGCCGACAGGCCGGTTTCCACCTCGAACCGGGCACGGGGGGCCAGGGTTTGCGCCCGCTTGAGAACGTCAGGCAGCAAGCGCACTGCGGCCGTGGTCACGAAGCCCAGTTTGAAATGCCCGACAAGCGTATCGCTGGGGCGGCACAGCTCCACCAGTTGATCTTCGTGCTGCAACATCGCTGTCGCCTGTTCCACAACCGATACAGCCAAGGGCGTCAGGCGCGGCGGGCGATGGTTGCGGTCAAACAGGGCAACGCCCAACTCGGCCTCCAGCGCCTTCATCTGCATGGAAAGCGTCGAAAGGGTAATCCCCAACTGCCCGGCCGCCTGCGCGAACGAGCCTGCATGGGCGATTTTCACTAGGGTTCTGAGCGACCGGGTTTGCAAGAACTTCAATCACCCTGAAGTTAAAATGAAATCTTATACGATAGAAATGAACTACATCCTTTGTATGCTCAGACGCAATCACGGTTGCGTGATCGTCCGCAAAGGAGCCTGCCCATGTCCCACCCCCTTGTCCAAACCGCCCGCGACCTTGCCCCCGGCTTTGCTGAACGCGCGGCCCATTGGGACAAGACCCGCAGCTATTGCTGGCCCAATGTGGCCAAGCTGGCCGAAGCCGGGATCATGGGCATGACGATCCCGAAGGCATTGGGCGGCCAAGGGGCCAGCTTTCTGGACGTGGCCATGGTCGTCGAAGAAATCGCCAAGGTCTGCACCCTGACGGCCCGGATCGTGGTAGAGGCCAACATGGGCGGCATCAGCGCCGTCATGGCGTACGGGACCGATGCGCAAAAATCGTTCTGCGCGCCGTATGTTCTGGCCGGCGACAAGCCCGCGATCTGCATCACCGAGCCCGAGGCCGGAAGTGCCGCCACGCAGATGCAAACCACGGCCCGCAAGCGCGGCGATACCTATGTGCTGAACGGCTGCAAGCACTGGATAACCGGGGGCGGCGTGTCGAAGCTCCACCTCATATTCGCGCAGGTCCTGGCCGAGGATGGCACACCCCAAGGCATCGGCGGCTTCATTGTCTTTGCCGATAGCCAAAGTGGCGAATTACCCAAGGGCTTTACCGTCGTGGGGCGCGAGCACACCATGGGGCTGTGTGGCATGCCTGAAGCAGAACTGCGTTTTGAGGGGCTGGAGGTCCATGAGAAGTGGCTTCTGACACCGCCGTCGGGTTTGCAGCGCGGCTTTGCCGACCTGATGACCGCCTATAATTCGCAACGCGTGGGCGCGGGCACGATAGCCCTTGGGGTCGCAGCGGGTGCCTTGGAGCATGCCAAACGCTACCTGTTGGACCGCGAACAATTTGGCCGCCCCATCGCAGAGTTTCAAGGGCTTCAATGGATGGTGGCAGACATGGACACGCAGGTCCATGCGGCCCGTCTGATGCTCCATGAAGCGGCCAAATCGGGTAAGGCCTTCCCTGACATGACGATGGCTGCGCGGGCGAAATTGTTCGCCTCGGAAGTGGCCATAAAGGTGGTAAACGACGCGCTGCAAATGTTTGGTGCACGCGGCTACAGCGACAGGGAACCGTTGGAGCGGATGTACCGCGACGTGCGGATGTTCACCATCGGCGGTGGCACCGCGCAAATCCTGCGCACGCAGGTT
The DNA here is from genome assembly GCF_038396845.1 of Gymnodinialimonas sp. 57CJ19. Lineage (NCBI taxonomy): Bacteria > Pseudomonadati > Pseudomonadota > Alphaproteobacteria > Rhodobacterales > Paracoccaceae > Gymnodinialimonas > Gymnodinialimonas sp. 57CJ19. The sequence continues at coordinate 1,762,441 of NZ_CP151587.1, read as the reverse complement.
GCGGGGGCAGTACTTGGGATCAAGACGCCCCAAACCCGCGATGGATATGCCGCGCCCGGCTCCGCCGCGGACCGGATGGCTGCCCAATAGCGCTTGAATAATCACCCATTGATCGGCAGGAACCTTTGGCCTGTTTGCACGTTAGATGGGTATGGAAAAAATCAAATCTCCGGCACGCACGTTGCCGATGGCCAACATCGTCCTTGTTGTCATTCTCCTTGGGCTGGTGCTTGACCACGCTCAGGGCCTTATTGCGCCGGTGCTTGTCGCGATTGTGTTGGGACTGGTCCTGGCCCCTTTCGTCGATTTTCTGGAACGGTTTCGTGTCCCAAGCGCCGCAGCGGCTCTTTTGATCCTGGCGACATTCTTCGTGCTCGCCGGGGCCTTGTTCTTTGTGGTGGAGCCAACGGTCACCCATGCCATTCGAAACGGGCCTTTGATCTGGTCCGAGATGCGGACTTTCGTGGAAGGTTTGCGCGGCGCGGTGGCGGACGTGCAGGAAATCCAGGACACCGTTAACGAGGCGCTGTCAGACGGGGCCGAGGCGGGACCCGAGGCAGAAACCACCGCGGTGCCAATCCCCAACCTGCTGGACGCACTATCCTACGGTCCCGCCGTGTTGGGGGGCATCATGATCTTTATCGGCACGCTCTATTTCTTTCTGACCACGCGCCGCGATGTATACGCGCGCGTCTGCCGCTTCGTCCCGCAATTGTCCGAATCTCTTCTGATCCGCGCAGAGGCACGTGTCTCGCGGTATTTCCTCGCGATTTCGACAATTAACGCAGGGTTTGGCGTTGCCGTCATGCTGGTTATGTCCGTCCTTGGGATGCCTCAGCCCATCATGTGGGGTTTCGCCGCGTTCCTGTTGAACTTCGTGCTCTACCTTGGGCCGGGTCTCATTACCGTGGCGCTTCTGCTGGTCGGTATCGTGACCTTCGACGGTCCGATGGTCGTGGCCCCGGTGGCCGCATTCATTGGCCTTAACCTTGTGGAATCGCAATTTGTGACGCCGACGTTCGTCGGACGTCATATGGCGCTGAACCCCTTGATGGTGTTCTTGTCGCTGGTGTTTTGGCTCTGGCTCTGGGGGCCGATTGGCGGGCTTGTCGCCATTCCTCTCGTGGTGTGGGTCCGCTTCGTGATGATGGACGGCAAAGACGATACCGTCCCCACGCCGATCGACCCGGCTTAAGCCGGGTCGGTGACCCCGGCATCGCAGCTATCGGCCTTCACGGCGCCGCGCTGACCCATGGGACGATCCGCACCGACTGTGCTGTCTTCCATCGTCTGCGCTTCCAGCTCTGCATCAATTGTTGCGCCCAGTAGAATGGAATAGGCGCTCAACCACAGCCACATAAGCAGAACGATCACGCCTCCGAGGGTGCCGAACGTCTCGTTATAGGTGCCGAATGCCTGCACATACCATGCAAAGCCGAAAGTAGCGCTAACCCACATCAGAACCGCCAGAACGCTGCCCGGCGCAATCCAGCGCCACTTGGGCTGGCGGCGTGACGGGCCGTAACGGTAGATCACACTGAACGCGACCGACGCCATTACGATCAACAGCGGCCACCTCAGGATCAACACCAGATTGGTCAGCGTCTCCGAGCGGAAAATGAGATCCGCGCTTAGCGGCAAGACCGCCAGGGCTGCGATCGAGAACAGTCCCAGAAGGATCGAAAACACTGTCAGGGCGATGATGCGTAACTGCAGCGCTATGAAGCCTCGTTCCTCGTCCTCCGCGTACGCAACGTTCAGACCGGAAATCAAGTTCGCCATGCCTTTGCTGGAAGAGTATATTGCCAGTCCCAGGGCGATCAAAGCAGCGATGCTAAGGGCCTCTCCGTCCGCCCGCGCCAGCTCCAGCATCTGGCCTTCCACGATCTCTCGGGCATCATTGGGCATGGCGGACAAATAGGTCTCGGCCTCTTCCACGATTTGAGAGGGGCGCACGAAGATGCCACCCAAGGCAACCACGACGGCCAAAGCGGGGAAAAGCGCCAACATCCCGAAAAACGCAACACCCGCGGCAATCAAGCTCAACTGGTCACGCCCCTGGCGCTTCACCACGCGCATCGCGACATCGAGATAGCCGCGAGCGGGAATCTGGGCTGGATTTTCGGCGTTCTGGCCGCGCGGTGGGCTGGCTGGTTTTGCTTCGGTCATGTCGTGTGGCCTTTTCAATAGAAAGGCCCCCATCCCGTGACGGGATGGGGGTCGATTGGATCAGTCATCGGGGCAGAGGCACCGCTTAGGCCGCTTGGCCCACGCCCCCTTTGCCGTCTGACGCGAGAGATTCCTTCACGCGCTTCTGCCCTTCGGCGACGGCGTCTTCGGCGGCGACTTGCAGTTTGGCCTTCTCTTCCTGGAAGATCCGCTCTGCCTCGTCGAACAAACGGTCACGGTGGGCGCCAATGGTGCGATCTTCGATCTGGGTGCGTGGCAACATCATTGCCAGCGCTGCACCGGCGGCAAGGGCGAGACCGCCCACAAGAAGCGGGTTGTCACGGGCCGTTTCGCGGGCGGCGCGGGCAGCACGAGAGGCTTCTGCCTCGGCACGGGCTTGCACGGAAATCGCAGCTTCCCGCGCCTTGCGGATGCGGTCCTTGGCGCCGTCGGGCAGGCCGTCAAGACCTTCTTCAATCCGGGCACGAAGTCCTTCGGTCGTCTCGTAAAGACGGTCCTTGGCATGGCTCAGGCGGGTTTGTTGAGTTCTATCGGTCATGGAGTATTCTCCTTCATTGTACTGTGCGGTTTGTGCCGCTTTCATCGCGCTGTCAGCGGCTTGAACACGGGCGTCAAAACCCGCCATCGGCGGTCTGGGTTGGCGCAACCCGCCGACAGTTTCACTGGGCGTCGTGTCGTAGCCGACGCGCGGGCCGCTTTGACGTGTGGCAGCCTTCACAGCCATCCACGCCAGACCGCCAACGGTCACGGCCAACGGACCAGGGTTTTTCCGGGCGGTGGTCACAGCGCCCTCCCCTAATCCGCCAAGAATGGCGGAGGCCTTGCCGACAAGTCGGTCCGGGGAAAACTGCGTTTCCAACGCCATGAGCTGCGCGCGCAGAACATCACGTTCGGCCTGCAACTCTGCTTCGATGCGCTTCATGCTAGCCATTGATCCGCTCCTTCACTATTGCCACGTCCTGCTGGACGTTGGCGATGCTGCGATTTGGCATCAGGCGCTTGGGCTTCAGGTCATAGATGCCCTTGGCCGCAAGACCTATCGCGATCAACGCGATCCCGCCCCCGACCGCCAATGCGGCCCAGTGGGTCGCCCATCCAAGCACGGCCACCAAAGCAGCCACACCGGCACCGGCGAGCGCGATCAGCGCGACTAGCGCCAAAAGCGCGGCACCCACGATCAGCCCGATCGCCACCCCGGCCCGAGACAGGTTTTCGCCCACCTCGGCCTTGGCCAGCGCCGCCTCTTTGCGCAGGATCCGCCCGATTTGACTGACGATATCCGTCAGAAGATGGGCAGACCCGCTAAGATCAGAACGCGGGGATTGCATTAGGAGTACCCCCACCCTTTTGTGCCCTGCTCGGCCAAAGCATCACGGCCGGCAGGCACACCGGAGTAATCCAGGTGATCGGGATGCGTGGCGGGCGTATGTGCACGCTCGGACGCCTTCATCGCGCGGGCCGCGAGGAAGCCCAGGGCCGCCGCACCACCGAAAAAGACGAGCGGGTTGCGACGGGCAAATTGCGTCAAATCATGCTGAATATTGGACAGATCCATATCCCGCACGGCGGTGGCCGCGTGGGCAAGATTGTCGCCCAAATATTTCACCGCATCCGACGCCAAGGCGTTGTTTTCAAACGCTTCGCTTGCTTCGCGGAAGTTCTCGGCTTGCTCGGAAACCCGATCAGCCACGTCTTCTTTTGCAGCTTCCGCTTTCACGGCGGCGTTTGCCTTCGCGGTTTTTGCGACTTCCTCGGCGGTTTCTTTTGCCGCCGTCGCGATGTCGGATTTTGTCGAACGTGTCATGGCGAACTCCTTTATAATTTTCCGCAACAAACTGCGCGGGCTTTTGGGGTGCGCTCAGGCAAAGCCCCTCCATGCGGATCAGGGATGGCCCTGACCTGCGACGCGTCTCATCTGTTTTGCATTGTCTGTATCTAAGTAACTGGAGGGATGCAGAAAGGTTCCAACACGGTCACAAAAAGTCCGCGTTTTATTTCCTTCTGCGCCTTCCCCGCGACGGTCGCCTTGCCCCTTAGAGCATCTCGTCCGGGACGATCGGCAAGGACGAGGCGAGTTCCATCTGATCGCTATGGTCGAAGGGCAACAGAAGATGGCGACGGTCCTGCGGCGCGGCGGCTGCGTTTTCGGCCAAACGGCTGTTGATTTGCGAGACGACGTCCGCAGGCTTGCCGAATGGATCGGGCGCATCTTCGCGCAGCCAATGGCGTAGCGCGCGTGGCCAAAGAGGCTTCACATGGGCGCGTTGGGTCAGGTGCAATCCCGCCTCCGTATCCCAACGAAAGCTGCGCCCGTTCAGGTTTGCCGAAGACAATATCGCCTCGTCCGTCCCAAAAAGCGACAGCTTGGAGTGGACGTAGATCAACGGAGCGCCGTGGATCACTGCCGTATCGGGCACATCAACAGCGGGGCGCGGCTGCGCTGGGGCGGCAAGGGCCAGCCGGTCACCAAACCCTTTGGCCAGGATCTTCAGCGCATTGACCTGCAAATGCGCGCCTTTCTGGGCATCTTCGCCGTCGTTCCCTTCAAACGCCACATCTTCAGGCGCGGCGGGCAAAATCAGGATGCAAGCGAGATTTTCCTTGCGACGGGCTGCCTTGGCCAAGGCATCAGCCAAGGGTTTGTGGCGAAAAAACTGCGTTTCCAGATAGATCAGCCCTTCGGCTCGCTCGATCGCGGCCAAATGCGCCTCTTCTATCTCCGTGATCGCGGGCCGGGGCGCAATATGGGTAAGCCCTTGGCTCCGCCTGCGCGAGAGCGTCCGCAAAAAGCCCGGCGCTTGCGGCGGCGCGTCCGCTTGACCCGCTGTGACCTCTTGGAAACTGTCCAGATGCGCCCGCGCCGCGGCCACCACAGGCCCGCGGGCGATGGATTGAATATCCTGCCACGTTTGTTCAGAGCTCTGGTCGTGCCACCTGGTATCATAGCGGCGGTCGTTCAGGTCCAAACCGCCGATATAGAGCACCTCGTCATCCACAACGGCCAGTTTCTGGTGATGGGTTGCCGGGCGCAGGGGCAGGTCATCACTGGGGCTGAGATCCTGCAAGCCCGGTGTCAGGGGGTCCGGGTCTCGCGCTTCGAGCTTTTCGACAACTTTTGACTTCAGCGCACGGCGGGGCAAAAACCCGACCCGCGCCGGATGCATGGCAATCTTGAAGGTCAGGCAGGCATTGCCCGACAGTTCATCCAACGCCGCAAGCTGCCTTGCAGCATGCCAAGAGCGTCGATGGTCGTCGGTTGCAACAATCGGGTCGAAGTCGCTGATCGTGATGTCGACCGCCACGCCCTTGTTCAGAACATGCAGCAACAGATCGAACCACGTTTCTCCAATCGCCAGCCCTTCTTCGCTATGAAGGCTAGTGGTCGGATCGAAGACCCGGAAACAACAGGTGATACGCTCTGCCGCGTTCAGACACAGTCTTTCAAACGCGGGAAACGCTTCGCTTGCAGTGAAGAAGACCTCCAACTCACTGATCGGGTCTGGGGTCTTGGTTTTTTCAGTACTCACGACACGTCACCCTTGTTTCGCCACGGACACGCTGGGGTCGGCGTCGGGCATGGCTGGCTCGGGGGCCAGATCAAAAGCGGTGAACACCATCTTCAGGCAAAAGGTTCCCGGGCGTTCAATCACTTCCCATTCACCGCCGAGTTGCGACACGAATGCCTCGACCAGTCGAATACCAAGGCCCGTACTTTCCGTGGCAAGGTTTTCCTGGATAGGGACCCCGGTGCTGTTCTCGACCGTCAGGGTGACTTCACGGTTCGCGCCCGCCACAAGCCGGACATCCAGCGTGGGAGGCCCGTTCTCCGGACGGCCGATGTATTTCACCGCATTGGTAACAGTTTCATTCGCCAACAGCGCCAGTGGCACGGCCTGATCGGGGTCCAACTTCAACGGGTCCAAGTGCAGGGACGTGCGGATGCCCTCGCCCTGAGGCACGCCCACATTGAACGTGGCTTGCACGACTTCTTCCAACAGCTTGTCGCCCCAGACGTGAACCATTGAGGTCCCCGTGTAGAGAGCCTTGTGGATCGTCGAGAGACTCATCACGCGGTCCTGAACCCGTCGCAACGCCCACTTGGACGTGCTGTCTGGCGCCGCGCGCATCTGCATATTCAGGATCGAGGCGATCAACTGGAGGTTATTTTTCACCCGGTGATGCACTTCGCGCAGCAACAGCTCTTTTTCTTCAAGGTTTTCTTCAAGCTCGTCCCGGTCTGCCTGCATCCTTTTGATCATCCCATTATAAGTCGTCGCGATCTGGCGAAACTCATCGGGGGGATCATCAAGATTGGCCACACCGGCACTTGGGTTTTCAAACGAGAACGCGGCCATGCGCCGCCGGATTTCCTTCAGGTGGCGAAGGATCAAACGGTTGAGGGCCAAAAAGCCAACGCCAAACGCCATGACCCACATCAAGATAGGGAAGAGCGGTGTTAAGGAGCCGAACACGGAGACAGAGTAATTCTGTACCTCGCCGTGCCATAAGCCCAGGACGTAGACGCGATCTTCGATCAGCGGAACCAGAGCCGCCAACCGCTGAGTGCCATCCTCCGCGACCACGTTGAACGTCACTCCGCGAGAGTTCATCCCCAGGTCATCGGGCGCGACGCTGAGCGTCTCGAAAATCTCGATATCCGTAATGCCAGTGCTGGCGGAGAGCACTTGACCAGTATCATCGATCAACGCCAGTTCCACGTCCTCAACCTCGGACGCCAACAAGGTATCGGTCAGGCTGTTGGGCATCGCAACAGACGCGGCGCCAAGCAACGCCAATGTGGCGGGGTCGAAAACGGGGGCGGTTGCAACGATGACCGATGGCCCGCCATCTTCATCACTCACCTCCACCGTAATCATTGGGCGCGGACGCTCGATGAAATCCTGCCATTCGGCACGGTCTGCCAGGGCGAAGCCTTCGCGCCCATTGGCACATGAAACATCGCCAGTGATCGACGAATACCCCGCGTAGATGTAGGCCTGCGATTGCTCGACGAAGCGCTCCATCGCTGCGGCGCATGTCTCTCCGCTGGTGCCGATGATCGTGGCGGCGGCCCCCAGTGCCGTCGCAGCACCATGGGCACGGCGCAACAACGCCTGCTCAGCGCTTGCTGCCTGTGCGGTGCGCGCAAGGATATCGTGCTGCTCCAGGAACCGCGCATCCCGGACCACTGCCGTGGTTTGAACCACGGCAATGATCCCAAGAGGGAGGATAGCAAGGCTCAGGAAAAGCGCCAGTCGCGCCTTTAGCGACGTGGCGCTTCTCCATAGACGTTTGAAGGTGGTCATGCCGCAGAGGGTCCAGACAACACAGCCACGGTTGCCGCGTCGGTCAGCTCCAACTCCTCATCATCACGCAATCCAAGAAGCTCGATCAACCGCTTCCGTGCCCTATTCACACGGGATTTGATCGTGCCAACGGCGCAATCGCACATGTCTGCGGCTTCCTCATAGGAAAACCCCTCCGCGCCGACCAACAGCAACGCTTCGCGCTGTTCATCGGGCAGTTTGGTGAAGGCCACGGCAAAGTCCTTCATGGCCAGACGACCATCATGCGCGGGCTTTTCTGACAGACGTTCTGCCATGTCACCGTCGATGTCCTCGACCTCGCGCTTTTGCTTGCGATGGGCGGAGTAGAAGGTGTTGCGCAAGATGGTGAACAACCAGGCACGCATGTTTGTGCCCGCTTCGAACTTGTCGATATTCGACCACGCCTTCACGACGGTGTCTTGCACCAGATCATCGGCCGAAGACGGATTGCGCGTCAGCGAGCGCGCAAAGGCACGCATCGACGGCAAGTGCTCGACGATCTCGTCGCGTGGGTCAGTTCCCATCTTTGCCAACTCCTTCTTTTGCTTTGAGTTGAGCAATTAGGTCCATAAATCGATCGGGCAATTCGTCCTTCATCGCGTCGTCGTAGACGCGCTTTAAATTTTCGTCGATCTGCCGATTCACGCTGGTTTTTTTGGTATCTGAGGCCATATTTCACCGGTAACAAAATAAATGTGGTCTGGGTGGGAACCATTGTGGCTGCAAAAGGTTCCCAATTAAATGTCCACGAGGAGAAAAAAGCATGGCATCGACCGAAACTACAACGGACTTAAGCGCGCAGTTGGTGACAGACCTGCCGTTTTTGCGTCGCTATGCGCGGGCGTTAACCGGTGTCCAGGACACTGGCGACCGATACGCAATGGCGACATTAGAGGCGATCGTAGCTGACCCTTCCACTCTTGCAGAAGATGATTCCACGAAAGTTGGCTTGTTCCGGATGTTCCACGGCATCTGGTCCAGTTCGGGCGCCCCCATGCCCGAGGAGGCGGACCCCTCTGCCCCGCTAGAGGCCCGCGCACAACGGCGTTTGGCGCAACTCACAGCCAACACGCGTGAAGCATTGCTTCTGCATACGGTCGAAGGTTTCTCCTTCAGCAACCTTGCACGCATTATGGACATCCCTCAGGCCGAGGCCGAAGAACTGGTCGGACGGGCGCGTGCGGAAATGGGTGACATGGTGACCGGCGATATCTTGATCATCGAGGACGAAGGCATCATCGCGATGGACCTGAAATCCATCGTGACCGACATGGGCCACACGGTGACAGACGTTGCCCGTACCCGCGATGACGCGATTGCCAAAGGCAAGGCGAACGCGCCTGACCTGATTCTGGCGGATATCCAGCTGGCCGACAAATCCTCGGGAATTGATGCGGTCAACGCGCTGCTCAAGGATCTGGGCGACCGTCCGGTGATCTTCATCACGGCATTCCCCGAGCGACTGCTGACCGGCGAGCGGCCAGAACCTGCTTTCCTGATCACCAAGCCTTACTCGGAAGATCAGGTGCGGGCTGCGGTCAGCCAGGCGATGTTCTTCGCCTCCTCTGAACATATTGAAGTTGCCGTTTAATCGGCTCCGCATCACTCAGAATAATAAGCCCCGACCGTTTGGCCGGGGCTTTCTTTTGCGACGGTGCCAAGGGCTTTAGCTGGCGATGATCGCCCGGAGCATCCATGTAGCTTCTTCGTGGAACGCGCTGCGCTCTGTTGCCAGGTCCTCGGTCACCGGGTCCTTGTGATTTCCGGCCAGTTCGACCAGCGCGTGCAGACGGTGGGCCAGTTTCTCGTGGTCTTGGGCCAGATCCTCCACCATGCCGCCAGCAGAGGGCAGCTTGTCGAGATCCTTCACCCGAGAGCGTTTCACGATGTCGTCCAACCGTGTTGGCGCCAGTTTGCCCAATGCGCGGATGCGTTCAGCCAGCACGTCTGCGGCGGCAAACATATTCTCATAATGATCATCGGTCAGCTTGTGGATCGAATAGAAGGCCGGACCGGTGACGTTCCAATGGTAGGCGTGGGTCTTGAACGTCAGGCGGTAGGTGTCGGCCAGAACGTCGGCCAATCCCTCGGCCACGGCCGACGCGCCTCGCACGCCCGAGGCGACTTCATCTGCGCTTGGTACGATTTCCAATGTGTCAGTCACGGTTATCTCCTTTGCTTGTTCAGCGAACCAACACGGGGCCGACGCAGAAGTTCCTCCCAAAGTTATGGGAACCAAGTGGACGCAGGCGCGTTACCCGGCGAACGAGAAGGAATACCCATGCGCGAAGAGATGGCCGTTCGTGAGGCAGCCCGCCTCAGTTCCAAACTGATTTATGAGGTCATCCGCAGGGATGGAGAGGAAGAACTGGAGCGCCCCACAAGGTCACTTGTCTGGTCGGGCGTTGCCGCAGGTATTCTGATCTCCTTCTCGGTGCTGGCCGAGGCGGTCTTCCGCACCTACCTGCCCGATGCTCCGTGGCGTTTTCTGGTCGAAAACATTGGATATTCTACGGGGTTCTTGCTGGTCATCCTCGGGCGGATGCAGCTATTCACCGAAAACACGATCTCGACCATCCTGCCCTTGGTGGCGGAGCGCACCTGGCGCAGCGCCGTGGCTGTCCTTCGCCTATGGGCCATCGTACTGGCCGCCAATGTGATCGGCGCCCTCGCGGCCGCGGCCTTCATGACCCAAACCACAGGTGTTGCCCCCGATGTGTTGGCAAGTGTTGTAGAGCTTTCGCAGCACGCCACGGGCTTTACGGCGTCGGAAGGCTTCTTGCGCGCCATTCCGGCGGGTGTGCTGGTCGCGTCGATCGTGTGGATGATGCCAAGCCAGAATGGCGGCGAAGTGTTGTTGATTGTGATCTTCACGTGGCTCATCGCGGCGGGTGACTTCACCCATATCATCGCAGGATCGGTCGAGATGTGGGTGCTGATCCTTCAGGGTGATCTGAACGCAGCGCCCGCGGTGTTCCAGTTTTTCCTGCCGGTTCTTGCGGGCAACGTCGTGGGCGGAACGCTCGTGTTCGCCCTGTTGGCTTGGGGCCAAGTGAAAGACGAGATTGAGGCTGAAAAATAGCCACCTCCCTTGTTCACCCCTCTCGTCCGCCCCCCTGCCCGCCACTGCCTCAGATCAAGGGGCGGCGGGTTTGGGGGGTGACTTCAAGCATGGCGATTTCTTCCATTTGTTTTCGGTCACGCAGGCTCAACACGCCGTCCTCCAACGACAGAACCTGCCTGCCGCGCAGTTTCATCAAGGTCTTGTTTGTGTGGACAAGAGACAGGCCCAGAGCATCCGCCAAATCCTGCTGGCGGAACGGAAATGGACAGCGGTCGCCTGTGTTCAGCCCAAGGTCGACGCAGCGCATGTAATACCGCAAGAGGCCCCAGGAAAGACGCTGCATCGCAGTCATCTGCCCGACAGAGGTAAGCGCCTCGCCCATGAAATGTTCGTCCATGGCAGAGATCCACGTCAGGTCAAACGCACGCTCGGGCTCGGATTTGAACAATTGCCACAACTCGGACCGGTCGAAGACACATAAAACCATCGAGGTTGTCGCCTCCACGGTATGTTTCATCTCGCCCATGACCCCAGCTTGAAGACCCAGGAAACTGCCGGGGAACACGAAGTTCACAACCTGCCGCCTTCCGTTGGTCAAAAGCTTGTAGCGCAGGCCCATCCCCTTGAGAACAGTGAATAATTGCGGGCTGTTCGAGCCTTCCATCAACAACGTGGTGCCCGCATCGACCTTCAATTCGCCTACCTTGAAACGCCGCATGAATGCAGCTTCGTCTGCGGTTAACGACTCGAAAACCTCGCGTTCACGCAGGGGGCAATTGGCACAATCGGTGACCACAACTCTTCTTTCCGTTGGTGTGTCCTAGCTTAATGCAAGTTATCTAGAATTGTACCAAGAACATTATCATGACTTACGCACATTCCGCCTCACCCGCCCCCTTGGGTCAGCCCAAAACCGTGGCCTCGTCCGCGTGCCTGATCATCCATCCAAACACGTTGGTGGCATTTGATTTGCGCGACATATTGGAGGCCGAGGGCGCGACGGAGGTGTTGACGTTCACGGAGCTGTCCCAAGCGCCGCTAGAGCCGGCACGCCTTGTTATCTTGTCCACCGCACCGGGAATCCTGGAGACGTCGACCCATGGCGCCTTCTGGAAATTCTCCGAAACCCCCGTCATCATGCTGAATTCAGGGCGCATGCAGCCGATCGCGGACCCGGCGTGGGTTCACTTCATGGACGAGCCGTTCTGCACCGAAGACGTGACCGCCTTGTTGCACGGATTGCAGATTTTTTGAACAGAATGTGGAACCAAGCCTGTCGTCGTGGGGTTTTCTTTTCGTAACTGAAAAGGAGACACATCATGCTTCGTTGGGCCGTCACATTCCTTATCATTGCCCTGATCGCCGCACTCTTCGGTTTTGGGGGCATCGCAGGCGCCTCAGCTGGCGTCGCGCAGATCCTGTTCTTTATCTTTGTTGCCTTGTTCGTCATCTCCCTGGTGGCGCGCGTGGTTAGTGGACGGTCGTAAACCCGACGAGGTCAACGACCCCAAAAGGGTGAACGGTCTTGCCTCGTGACCGTTCACCCTTTTGCGTTTTTGGCAGCTAATACGCTGAATTTAATAGAAAAATAATACGGAACTTATTTCCGAACTGTTCGTTCTCATCACAGACACTAAGGAGAAATAAAATGAAAACCGGAACCATCCTCGCCATCGCCGTCGCCGCCATCGTTATTATTGCCGGCGTCTACATGATCGACATCGACCAGACCGAAGAAGCGGCTCTGCCCGAAGTTACCGTCGAAGGCGGCAATCTTCCGGAGTTCGAAGCCGAAGTCGGCGAAATCGAGATCACGGAAGAGACGATCACGGTGCCAAGCATCGAGATTACAGCGCCAGACGACGCCACCGCTTCCAACTAAGCCACCGACGTGACTTGAAACTTAACCTGACCAGGAGATCTGCCATGAACCGCGACCAAATCGAAGGCAAATGGACTGAAATCAAAGGCAAACTTCGCGAGTCTTACGGTGAATTGACCAATGATGACCTCGAAGCCGCGAAAGGTGACCGAGACCAGATGGAGGGCGTCCTTCAGCAGAAACTCGGCAAGTCCAAGGAAGAAGTTCGCGACACCGTCGACAAGATCCTCGCGAAGATCTAATTCGTCAATAGATTTTATCGCATTGTGCGGCTCCAACAATTGGGGCCGCACTTTTCGTTACTGGGGGGCGTGTGCGTCTATGGGGCGATGTTGCAAACTGAACCGGCGCCTGGTGTCGTCAGTTCCCGCTTATGACGAAGGGACCATGATCCTTGATGCGCTCAGCGGCAATCGTTGAAACGTCAGTGAAGCAGCCCGCGTACTGGGCATGGGGCGGGCGACGATAGACCGGAAACTGAAGCTCTATGGGATCAAACGGCCGGTTCGAAGAAGGCGCATGGGTGACTCAGGCGGAAATCGGGTCTTGTGAGGCGGTGACACGGGCAATTTCAGATCGCGCACTGGCGTCGAGGGCCGAGGCAAGCACCTCCATCTCCCAAGGCGGCGTCGTGTTTGTGGCGTTCAGGGTCGTGTGAACATCAGCCTCAATCGGCCCCAGCCCAAGATCGCCGTGAAACGCCCCCACCGCGCTGGCGCCTTCGGCAACGTCGCCTTCCACAAGGATCAGCGCATGGGCCAGAATGCGACGCTGTCCGCCGCCGATCGGTCGCACCCGCTGCGCCGTACCAACGACCTTGCGGTCAAACAGGGACAGATTCCACGCTCCGTCACAAAAGCTGTTTGGTGTCGCGCCCGTGGTCCACGGGGCCGGGATCGCGCTGCGGATGACCTGTGTGATCAACCGATATCCGTCGTCAATCGTGAACGTCCTGCCTGCGGTGAATGCCAGCGCCAGGTTGAGCGCGCCGGGTCCCTGGGGAACAGCTCCGCCACCGGTGGGGCGCAAATGCAGCGGCCAGCCCCGTGCGGCCGAATTGCGCCGGCCGTCGTAAAATCCGGGTTTGCGGCGCAGATTTGCGGGACAGACAAGCGCACGACGACGCGGGCTCCACAAACGGACCGCGACGCCGTCTGAAGTGAAGGCCTCGGCCTCTAGGGCAAGGCCGTCAGCCACGCCGCCTACCACGTGAAGCGTGCTGCTCAAACGGCCATCCCTTCTATCTCTGCGCAGATCGTGGTCAAGAGATCGCCCGCGGGGGCGCCGTCCAAGGCCCGGTGATCGAAGGTCAGCGATAGCCCGACAAGACGCTGAAGCGCGATCTCCCCTCCCGGTGCGCACACGGCACCGTCGGTCATCCAGCCTGTGCCGAGAAAGCAGATTTGCGACGCGTTCACGATTGGGGGGAAGCTTTTCACGCGCGTCAGTCCAAGGTTCGACACGGTAAAAGTCCCGCCCGTCATTTCCGTTACCCGCAGCTTATTGATCTTTGCCCTTGCCGCCAAGTCTCGCCGTGCCGCGCGAAGGCGCCGGCCTCCATCGCCTCAGCGCCGAAGACGGCCGGTGCCACCAATAGATTTCTTGGCACGGCGATGGCGACGGAAAGATCGACCGTGTCCGATAGCGCACTCCGTGCCTTGGTGACGTGAACGCCTCCTCCCAATTGCGCGGCATGTTCGCCGCTCGTACCGTTGAAAGGAGCATCGGCCCAGTACCCCATAGAAACAACGTCGTGATGGCCGTAACCGGCCTGACGATCGCTACCTATAGGCAGTTTGAGCACTTTGAGATGATCCGAACCGCACCACGGGCCAACGGGTTCGGCACTTTGCTTCGGTATGGAGGGGCCATGCCTTGAAAGAAGGCGGGGCTGACCTGACACGCAAATCCACCTGCCCGAGGGTATCTCGGACAGTAACTTTCTCAAATGGTGCGGTTTCCACCTCAGGGATTTTCTGGAAATGCAAATTAGTGGCCGCCGGCCGCAAACCCGTTTCCATCGGCACGCAAAAACTCTGGCCCACGGATCGCTTCGGAAATTTCTGTGAAATGGTACCAGCGCCCCGGCTCGAACGGGGGACCTCCTGATCCACAATCAGGCGCTCTAACCTACTGAGCTACGCCGGCATCCTATCGGGGGCGGGGATAGCGCCCGTTTGATGCGATTGCAAGAGGGTCAATCGCTAAGATTAATCGTCCATTCCTGTTCAACCAAATCCACCCCGAACGAGGTCACGGGCCGCGACTGGGTGCGAGTGAACCCGTTGGCCGCATACAACGCGCAGGCGGCGCGGTGGCTTTCGTGGGTCCACAGGACCAGTTTTGCGAACCCTTGTCTGCGGGCATGGTCCAGACACAGGTGCAGCAACCGCTTGCCCAACCCCTTTCCCCGTGCAGTGGGGGCCAACAAAAACAGGCGTAGTTTCGCGGTGTCGGGCTCTGGCCCCTTTACGCAGAAGATCGAGCCGAGCCGCTGCCCGCCCTCCCAAGCGATCCATGCCCTCTCTACCGGGGCGTCGCGATGGTCGATGAAATCGGCAAGGATGCGGGCCACCAGCGCCTCGAACGAGGCATCAAAGCCTTCGTCCCGGGCGTAAAGCGTGCCGTGCTGCTCTATTAACCAACCGGCGTCGCCGATCGCTAAATCTCGAAACTCGACGGCCAATTCAGCGCTCCCTTGCCACGACCTACGCCGCTACGGTAGGGCATAGGTATCACATTCATGCGGAGGGCCCCATGGGGATCAATAGCGAAAACGACCTGGCTGCCGATCTACAGATCGGGCCAACAACCCTTGGCATGGTGCGCATTTACCTTGTGGGTGACGGCATCGACCTGCCGATGGATTTTGACCCGGACGAGGCGGAAGACATCGCCGAAGAACTGCGCGCCGCCGCCGCTGCCGCACGCAAATCGGGCAAGAAGCGCAAGTAATCTAGCGCGGGCAGCGCATAGGGGGCGCCCTACAGCGCCCTGCCCACCCCGGGATCTTTCAACGCCTGCAACCGAAGCGCCGCCGCGCGGGCGAATTTTTGCGCCACGGCCTTGCGGCGGGCCCCTGCCAGCTTGGTTTCCGGGCCCATGCGCAAAATCTCTGCATCATAGGCGTCGGCGATAATCAGGCCGGTGTCATCGGGCAACAGCTCGGTCGGGAAGTCTTCGTCCACGGCCCAGAAATATCTGTCCCCCCATTCCAGATACCCCTCCCACTTGCTGTCCGAGGTGAAATCAACGCGGGACGACTTGCATTCGATCACCCAGAATTCTCCCTTCGGCCCCAACGCCATCACGTCGAGCCGCTTGCCCCGTTCGGGGGTGAACTCTTCCAAAGACACGAAATCATGGGCCAGCAGGTGGCGGCAGACACCTCGGGCCAGCAATTGGCCGGGCATGAGGGGCGCGATTGTGAGAGACTCTTCCATCGGACAAACATGAACAATAGGTGAACAAAATGCAAGAAACTTGGCGGACTTGACATGATACCATTTGGTTTCCTATAAGTTACGAAACCAAATGGTATCACATTATGACCCCTGACCCTCAATCCACCTTCAAGGCTCTCGCCGATCCAACCCGGCGCGATATTCTGGGGCTGCTCAGCACCCAGGACATGACCATTGCGCAGGTGGCGGGCCATTTCGACATGACCCGCCCCGCCGTGAAAAAACACCTCGCCGTGCTGGAAAGCGGGCGCTTCATTACTGTCTCTGCAAGGGGGCGCGAACGGATCAACGCGATCAATCCTGAAGGCTTTCGTGCGTTGGAAAGCTGGCTGAACATCTTCGATCGCTTCTGGGATGATCGCCTCTCTGCCCTCAAATCTGCCGTTGAAAAGGACGCAACATGACCACCCACACCATCGAAAAGACGCTGATACTGGCCGCCCCTCCTGCCGATGTCTGGGCGTTCCTGACCGTGCCCGACAAGCTGGCTCTCTGGTTCCATCGCCCCGATGCGGCGCTTTCCGCGCCCGGCCCGTTCTCCATGCCCGGCGAAGACGGCGCGCCTTTGGTCTGGGGCGAGGTGCAAGACGCGACCGCGCCCGAAAGCCTGACCTACAGTTTCACCGCCCGGCCGATGGGCGGCCACATGACCGAGGTTTCATGGACCCTGACAGCGGTGGAGGCTGGAACTCGCCTGCACCTTGTCCATTCCGGCGTTCCCGCCGGAGCCGAGGCTTTCGGCCTGCTCACCGCCTTTGACGCGGGGTGGGACGACCACTTGGTTCGGTTTCGCAAAGCCCTGTCCTAAGGTCTTGAAACTGCCCCTTGTCGCAGGCCCCTTCGCCGCCTATCTGCATGGGTGGCGGATCTACCCTTCTCGTACCTGTGGCAACATTCCAGTGGCCTTAAGCAAATCCGAGGGAGCTGGCTCTGGCTTGACCGTGGTCATGCTATCTGGCGCCCACCTGTACATACAGGTCCTCGGGAATAAACGCCTCTACGGAAGCGGTGGTCCCCGCCACATTTACCGCCGCCCTTGGCGAACCCTCGCCAAGGGTTCCGGCGCACCTTGGGCAACCTGCGGCCATAGACTATATGTTAATCAGACATTTAGTGGAGCCGCCCCCAATGCCCGATCAGACAGCCCCCCAAACCAACCCCCACGGGTTGGCCCACGCCCGCGAATTGCAGGGGCACCTGACCGCGCTAGACAGTTTCTCAGGTACCGCCTTGGCGGTTTTGGCGACCGCGTCGGGCATCTACACGTACCTTGGCGTCTCCTCCCTGTTGGATGACACGGGCGCGCTGTCGTTCTTTGCGGCCTCGGCCTATTCAATCGCCGTGTCGGTGGGCATTTTCGTGTTCTGGTCCTACCTGATGCGCCTGATGCCTGCGATGCGCACGACCGGCGCAAAGCTGAAGTTGATGGGGGCGATGGCCCTGGGATCGCTGGCCATTATCGCCATGTCGTCCTGGCTGAACGCCGCCGCTTTGGCGGGGTCTGCAGCGGTAGAACAGCACCTCGCCCAAACGGTCCAGGAATACCAAGAAGCACTGGAACACGCCCACGACACTGCCGTCAGCGCGCAAGCTCTGGAGCGTGATGTCGCCCGTGTACGCCAGTCGTTTGAGGATCTTTCCGAGCAAGAGGCGGCGGGCGATCTGTCCGGCCTTGCGGGACGCGGCGCCGTGTTCCGCGTGTTGCGCCAAAAGGCCGAGGAATTAGCCGCCTTGGAGGTTCAAATTCAGGCGCAATCCCCCCTGATTGAGGCCGCCTTTGAAGAGGGCAACGCGATCTTGTCGCGGATGCGCGCATTGATCGTGGAGCCCGGCGCGGTTGAGGCGCGCTCCGTCGCGTTCTCGGAAGATGCCGTGCGCCTTGCGGGGCTGGTGTCGTCCCTGCGGCAACTGTCCGTGGCCCCCTTGGTGGACCGCGCGGCCGAGGATCTGTCGGCCTCTGTCGTGTTACCCGAACTCGATTCCACCGTCGCGGGCGGCCAGGCGGCGCAGCAATCAACCATCACTTCGGTCCTGCAAGTACTGGCCCTTCGCGCCCAATCATTGGAAGAAGCCGCCGAACAAGTGCTGGCCCTGCCCCCCGCCCCCGAGGTGAGCTACGCTCCGATATCCTCGGCTGATGCGGTGATCCTTTATGCCGGCAACTTCGTGCCGTCTTGGGCCGGGGCGATCGCGATTGATCTGTTGCCTGCCGTCCTGGTGTTGATCCTGATGGTGACCCAGGGCGCGATCCGGACGGGGCGCGGAGACTTGCCCGCCGAGGACACGCTGACCCTGGCCGAGCTGCGCTCTGCCCTCCATGCCATGCGCGAGATGGAGGCATTGGATACGCCCCCCGCTGCCGCGCGCCCTGGCGAAAACGTACAACCGATGGCACCCCAGCCGGTACGATCGAATGACTGACACTTCGGCGATGGCAAAGCACGGCGGCGGCTTCACCGTCAAACGCGCGATGACCGCCATTCTGGCGTTTCAGATCGGCATGGCCGTGGTTTTGGCCGGGTCCGATCTACTGGGCTCTTTGCCGCAACTCTTGTCCGGGCCAGACGCCCCCGCGATGGATGCCCCGATTGCCCCAGGCGACCAGGTGCGCCGCTTTCGTCCCGGCGATCTGCCGCAACGCGATCGCGGCAACCCGGATCGCCAGACCCCTATTCCAGACCCCGGCGATATGCCGACGCGTCTGCGCTTCTCGGTCGAGCAGGACGTGGCGCTGTTGACCGGACAGATCGCCCCCGGCGATGCCGCGCGTTTTACGGAATGGCTGGACGCCGACGCGACCTTTGACACCATTCGCCTGCATTCCCCCGGTGGCTCTGTGGCGGACGCCCTGGCCATCGGTCGCACGATCCGCGAAAACGCTTTGGCCACCATGATGGAGCCCGGCGACATCTGCCTTTCCGCCTGCCCCTACGTTCTCGTTGGTGGCACGACCCGCAGCGTGCCCGACACCGCAATGGTCGGCGTGCACCAGCATTACTTTGGTGAGAACACCGCCCTGCCGGCCTTTTTGGCCATCGAAGACATTCAATTCGGTCAGGGAGAGGTGATGGCCCATCTCGACGACATGGGGATCGACGTGCGTCTGATGCAGCCCGCGCTGACAACCCCGCCAGAGGCGATCTACCTGCTCCTGCCCGATGAGCTGGAGCGCTATGGCATCACTGTTTCCGATGACGCGCCTGCCGCCTCAGGCGGCTGATTGATCTTGGGTCTCTCGGGCGTCAGGCAACTTGAAGTCGCTTAGCAGATCGTTGACCCTTTTAGAGAGCGCCGAGGTTTCCCTTGCGGTGCGGCTCGAGGTGTCCGCCATGGTCGAATTGTGAGCTGCGAGATTGTTCACATCAGCAATTTCCCCCACCAGATCATGCAACCATTGCGATTGGCGGGTTGATCCTTCTGCCAAGCGGCTCAACACCTTATCCACGTTGGTAATCTCGTCCGATACTTCGGTCAGCACCATTCCCGCTTCGCGGACCAGCTTGACCCCTTCCGAAACATTGGCCGTGCTATCGTCAATCATGGACTTGATCTCCTGCGCGGCGCTGCCCGACCGACGGGCCAGATCGCGCACCTCTGACGCCACGATAGAGAACCCCCTGCCCGCGTCGCCTGCGCGGGCGGCCTCGACCCCCGCGTTCAGCGCCAGAAGGTTCGTTTGGTGTGAGATCTCGTCGATCAGCATGAGCACATTGTCGATTTCCCTTGAGGAGGTGGCGATGCGGTCCATCGCGTCGGTCACGGCCAATACGACCCCGCCTGAGCGTTCCACATTCGCCTTCGCCGTGCTGGCCAAATCTGCCGCCTGTTGCACGTCGTTCGCGTAGTCCTTCACCTCCTCCGACAATACGTTCACCCGGTCACTGGTGGCATTCAGGGTGGCAACCTGTTGGCTTGTGCGCGCCTCCAGGTCTGCGGCGGATTGGGCCATGACTTGGGCCCGTGTGCCCAGGTCGCCCGTGGCCTGCGAGATATTATTCATGACGTCGCATAGGCGCGTGGTGGCGGCGTTGAAGTCAGACCGGATCGAATCGTATTCAGGGTCAAGCGGCACGTCGAAATGCCGGGTCAGGTCCGCACGGGCCAGATCGGCCAGCCCTTCGGTGACCAGTTCCACAACCTTCTGCGCTTTGCCCAATATCTGCGCTTCGTCCGCAGCTTTCACCTCGGCCGCGTCGCGACGCAGCGCCAAGGTATGCTCCTTGAACGCTTGCACCGCGGCGGCCATATCCCCCACCGCATCGCCGTGGTCGGTGTCGGGGATCACCACATCATAGGTGCCGGTCGTAAACTGCTTCACCGCGCCCGTGATCCGCATCACCCGCCGGATCAGGCTTTCAAAGGTGGTGACCGCCATGGCAGCCGCCCCGGCCGCGACGCACAATGCGAAGGTCAGCTGCAACCAATACGCCCTGTGCGTTGAGGTCAGAACACCAAGGGCCGTGGCGCTGACATTACTCATCAAATCTTGCTCAATCGCGCGCAGGTGGTCGATCCATTGCGTCGACGCAACGAACCAATCCAACGGGCGTAGCCCAGAAATGCCGTTGCTCGCCATCGCTTGATCAATCGAACCGCGAAACAGCCCCATGTCTTCTGCGCTGGGATGCGCCGTGATCCGTTCCGCCAGTTCCGGTGAATGGCTTGCCTGACCCGCACTTCGCAGCAGCGTATTCATGCCTCCTCGGAGCATCACGAATTCCGTATACAGCTCAGGCGGGAATTGCACCCGACCAAGGCCCGCCGCCCCGATGGCCAACTCCAACCCTGCCGCTTCCTTCGCAATCGTTAGAAGTAGCGCCGCCTGAAGGTCAGCCATCACCTCGTCTTCGGTAATGAGCCCCGTCAGCTCTGTTTGAATGCGTTGAATGGCAAGAATGGACCCCGTGTAAAACGCAACGATCTCAGGCACGCTCAACGAAACCCGGATGACCGCAGCACGTTGATCCGCCAATTGCGCCAAGTCCGCTTGCAACGGGCTGACGTCGTCGGGGTATCGCGGGGCCAATGCCGCAAGCGTTGCCTGTATTTGCACCAAGGCAGCATCGGTTTGCTGCCTCTGGGCGTTCAATTCATTGGTTAAAGCCCGTCCGTTGGTTGTCGTGAAGCCCGCCGACACCCCCCGTTCGCGTTGCAATTCATGGACAAGATCGCTCAGCTCGGAAAATTCCAACGTCACGGCATGGGTCGTCTCCGCATTGCGGATATCTGCGCGCAAGCTTGAAAGTTCCAACCAGCCGAAATACCCCAATGCAATCAGGAGCGGCGCAATCATCAACGCCATGC
This sequence comes from Gymnodinialimonas sp. 57CJ19, assembly GCF_038396845.1. Taxonomy (NCBI): domain Bacteria; kingdom Pseudomonadati; phylum Pseudomonadota; class Alphaproteobacteria; order Rhodobacterales; family Paracoccaceae; genus Gymnodinialimonas; species Gymnodinialimonas sp. 57CJ19. The sequence continues at coordinate 1,741,210 of NZ_CP151587.1, read as the reverse complement.
GCGTCCGCAAATTCATATACGACACTCCGATTCGAGGTTACCCCGACAGGATTAGCCGCAACTCACTAACGGATGTTTAAAACGCTTCGGGCTTCGCTTCGCGCGCCATGTGGTCCAGCACGGCGTTCACAAACTTCGCTTCCTTCCCTTCAGGAAAGAACGCGCGCGCGACGTCAACGAATTCGGTAATCACCACCTTGGGCGGCGCATTGCCCGCAACCAGTTCGGCGCCCGCCGCGCGGAACACCGCCCGCAAGGTCGGGTCAATCCGGTCAATCGGCCATTTTGCCACCAGGGCGCGGTCGGTCATCTGGTCAATTGCGCCCTGTTTGCTGACGGCATCCTCAAGTGTTTTGCGGAACAGGTTGGGATCGCCTTCGGCCATCTCATCCCCTTCATAAACCTCACCAAAACGATAGTCCTCAAACTCCACCCGCACCTGATCGTAGGTCTGGTTGGAATGCTCCATCTGGAACAAGGCCTGCACCGCATAGAGCCGTGCCGCCGAGCGCATCTGGCGCTTTTCGTCCCGTGACGGGCCTTTGGATTTCTTGTCGCTCATGCTGTGCTTGATCCGTCTGCGATCTCGATGGTGTCGCCCGAAAACCCTCCGGGCTTGAAGCCGAGGTTCCCCTTAGGCGCGCCGTACTTCCGCGTCAACGCGATCAAGTGCAATGCGGCCTCTGCCGCGCCGCCCGCGGTGTTCAGACGGGCCCCATCGGCGCGTTCTTCGGCTTGATCGCGGTTTTCGACGGTGATGATCCCGTTGCCGATGCACAGGCCCTGCAAGCCCAACATCGTTAACGCACGAGAGCTTTCGTTAACCACAACGTCATAGTGCGACGTCGCCCCCCGGATCACACAGCCCAAGGCCACGAAGCCGTCGAAATTGCTCATCCTATGGGCGATGCCAATGGCGGTGGGCACTTCCAGCGATCCCGGCACCTCAATCGTCTCGTGGGTCACGCCTGCCCGGTCCAGCACGCCCCTTGCGGCGTCCAGCTGCGCGTTCGAGATCGCGGTGTAGTAAGGCGCAATCACAATCGCCACCTTGACGGGCTTATCAAAGGTTGGAAGCCCCAGATCGTTGTCAGAATGACCAGCCATTAACCAAGCTCCGAAATTTTGCGCGTGCCGACGATCGACAAACCATAAGCGTCCAATCCCACCACCTTGGGTTGCGGAGAGTTCGTCAGCAGGATCAAGTCGCTCAACTCCAGCGAGGACAGGATCTGCGCACCAAGCCCATACTGGCGCAAGGTCTGCGGGCTGACTTCGTCGTCGGCGACCAGTTTCATCGTCAGATCGCGCAGCAGTACCAGAACGCCCCGGCCTTCCTCTGCAATCAGGCGCATCGCGTCGCTAAACTCAGCCGCGCGTCCCTTGGGGCCAATACCCACGACATCCAGCAACGGATCCATCGCGTGCATCCGCACCAGCACGGGATCATCGCCGCTGATATCGCCCTTGATCAGCACGATATGCTCCGCACCCTGGGTCTGGTCCGTGTAGATCCGCATCGTCCAGTCGCCGCCGAACTCCGAGGTGATAACCTCTTCCTGATTCATCCTCACAAGGTTGTCGTGACGGCGGCGATAGGCGATCAAATCGCTGATCGTGCCAATCTTCAGACCGTGACGCTGCGCGAAGGCAATCAGGTCCGGCAAACGCGCCATGGAGCCATCATCGTTCATGATCTCACAGATCACGCCCGAGGGGTTCAGCCCCGCAAGGCGCGAGATATCAACCGCCGCCTCCGTGTGGCCGGCGCGAACCAACACGCCGCCATCCTTGGCGCGTAGCGGGAACACATGGCCCGGCGTCGCGATATCCTGCGCGCCCTTGCCGCCATCAATGGCCACCGCCACCGTCCGCGCCCGATCATGGGCACTGATCCCGGTGCTTACGCCCTCGCGCGCCTCGATGGAAATCGTAAACGCTGTCTCATGCCGCGACGAGTTGTTGGTGCTCATCAGGCTCAGGCCCAGCGCGTCAATGCGCTCTCCGGGCAGTGACAGACAGATCAACCCGCGCCCATTGGTGGCCATGAAGTTGATCGCTTCCGGGGTCGCCATCTGCGCCGGGATCACCAGATCCCCTTCATTCTCGCGGTCCTCGTGATCCACAAGAATAAACATCCGCCCGTTGCGTGCATCATCAAGGATTTCCTCCACCGAAGAAATCGCATCGGACCAATCCTTCTCGACCGGACCGGGTGTTTCAAAAGCTTGCGACATAAAGCGACATCCCCTTTGCACGTCAGACATAACGGCAGATAGTCCAACCCGTGCGCATTGAAAAGGCATCGCGGCCCTTCAGCTTGGGAACATCACGTCCCTTGGGATCGTTCCGCCAAGGCCCGCTATGGCGCTCCACTCTTTCTCCAGCTCTGTCACCGCGACAACAACCAAGCCATCGTAGGGAACCGCAGCTTCCGCCGCCAAGGCTCTCAACCCCTCTCTGGCGCCGCGCCAACTCGCCATCAGGCCCGGCGCCCGCCCCGCGCCGTCAATCACGCCCGGCTCCAGAAAAGCCGCCGGATCGCCGGGCCCGTGGACCGCAATCAACCGGGCCGCCGCCCCTTCCAACCCTTCCAACCGCGCCCGCTCCGCCTCAGGCACCGCCCCGCCGCGCCGCACGCCCAAAGCGTTGTCCGAGAACAAGAACCCCACAATATCGCGCCCTGTCACCGCCCTCACAGTCGCATAGGTCTTATACGGCAATCCCAACCTCTGCGCCCGCTTCACCCGCAACCTTACAACTTCCAGCGGCAACGCAGGCATCAACGCCGCCCGCGCCTTGCCCCAGGCCACCTTCCTGAAGCCAAACCCAGCCTCCAGACTTGGCCCCCGATTATGTCCCATCATCCCCGCCATCACACGTCCTCCATACATGCCACCGACTCCACCGCGTCCCCTGCCGCCCCAGCTTCGCTGGCAAATCCGCCCTCGCCAACCCAAAGGAACCGCTACCCATGGGCATCCTCCGGGCCTCCTCTGCATTCTGCCTACGAAAACAGCGCCTCCGGCTCCCGTCGCACATCCACGCAGCGCTGCCCGGACCAATCCTCACCGAAGCGGACCACCAGCCGCTTCCCGCCCGCTCCTTCATCTTGGCCAATACAACTCAACCCCGACCCATCCCCCCGCGCCTCGGCCGGCGTTTATCCCCTCAAGCCTTCCAATCCACCAGCCGCGCCACGTATCTGGCCAGCGTATCAATCTCGAAGTTGACCAAATCGCCCACTTTCGCGCCGCCCCATGTGGTGACCTCCTTGGTGTGGGGGATGATATTCACCCCAAACTCTGCGCCATTCACCTCGTTCACCGTCAAAGACGTGCCGTTCAGCGCGACCGAGCCCTTGGGCGCCACAAACCGCCCAAACTCCCCCGGTGCGCGGAAGGTGAAGCGGGTGCTGTCGCCCTCGTCTTCCACCGCGATGATCTCTGCCACCCCGTCCACATGGCCCGACACGATGTGTCCGCCCAATTCGTCGCCCACCTTCAAGGCGCGCTCCAGGTTCAACCGCCCCCCCACGGCCCACGACCCGATGTTGGTCTTTGATACCGACTCAGCCGAGATATCCACGTCGAACCAATCCGGCCCCATCGCCACGACCGTCAAACACACCCCGTCACACGCGATCGAGGCGCCCATATCCACCGTGCTCATATCGTATCCGGTGCCGATCCGCGCCCTCAGGTCTCCGCGGTGCTCTAGCGCGCGCACCTCGCCCAGATCGGTGACTATTCCTGTAAACATCTGCAAACTCCCGTGCTTCTCTTTCCTGATATCTCTCTCCGTGGCGCAAGGTCCAGCCACGCAGATGTCACATTTCAGCCCTCAGGCCGCCCTTCCGCTTTGCTCTTGTTAACGAAATCCGGCTACACAGAGCTACGACCGAAGGATCACTCACCGATGGCCCCCAGCCACGCCCACCGCACATTTCTGTTCCTGCAAGGCCCCCATGGGCCGTTCTTCTCCCGGCTGGCCGGGATGCTGTCGAACGCGGGCGCTCAGGTTTGGCGGGTGGGCTTCAACCGCGGCGATGATGCGTTTTGGCCCGACAAATCCACCTATATCCCCTTCACCGCCGCGTCCGAGACCTGGGCCGACCACGCCGCCCAACTTCTCGACGAAAAGGGCATCACCGATCTGGTGCTTTATGGCGATACCCGCCCCATTCATGCCCAAGCCATTGCCCATGCCAAGGCCCGTGGCATCACCGTTCACGTGTTCGAAGAAGGCTACCTGCGGCCCTATTGGGTCACCTATGAACGTGGCGGTGCCAACGGCCATTCTCGCCTGATGGATACCCCGGTAGCCCAAATGCGCAACGCCCTGAAGGATCTGGACCTTGATCTTCCCGATGCGCCCGCCAAATGGGGCGATATGCGTCAGCATGTGTTCTACGGCGCGCTCTACCATTGGTTCGTAATGAGCCGTAATCAGGAATATGCCGCGTTCCGCCCCCACCGGGCGCTGACCGTTACGCAAGAATTCCGCCTCTACCTGCGCCGCTTGGCGCTGATGCCCTTGCTTTGGCTCGACCGGGTGCAGGCCACGTACCGGATCAAGACCGGTGGCTTCCCCTATCACCTTGCCCTCCTGCAATTGGCCCATGACGCCAGCTTCCGCGATCATGGCCCGTTTGAAAGCATGGCCGAGTTTCTGGAGGTTCTGATTTCCGGCTTCGCCGATGGTGCGCCCTCCCATCATCATCTGGTGTTCAAGGCCCACCCCCTGGAAGACGGGCGCACGCCGATCCGGGCCGATATCATCCGCCTAGCCGCGCAACATGGCGTATCGGACCGCGTCCACTACGTGCGCGGTGGCAAACTGGCCCGCCTTCTCAACGATGCCCGCTCTGCCGTGACGGTGAACTCCACCGCCGCGCAACAGGCGCTTTGGCGCGGACTTCCGCTGAAGGCCTTCGGCCAAGCCGTCTACCTCAAGCCCGAGTTTGTCTCGGATCAACCCCTGGCCGCATTCTTCCAAAACCCCTCTCGCCCCGATAGCCGCGCCTACCGCGATTATCGCCATTATCTGTTGGAAACCTCTCAGATCACCGGCAGTTTCTATTCGGCCCGCGGGCGGCGTCAATTGCTGCGGCAAGTGGTGGACATGATGCTTTCCAAGGAAGATGCCTACGATGCGCTGGACGCAGGCAGACCGGCACCAAGGCAACACCTTTCGCTGGTAAAATAACGCAATACTTGCAAGGGGCTTCCTAGAGCCTGCCTTTTTGGATAGTCTGCAAAAAAACGAGAATAAAATATCTGAGGCAGTTCAGGCTAAAGGAGCCATCCCCGTGACATCGAGGGTTCCCCGTTTCGCGCGCATCATTGCGCTGTGCACTTGTGTTGTGTCGCTCACCGCTTGTGATGTGATGACACGTGTCCTTCCATCTGCTGGTCCGACCCGTAACCAGATCTTTGCAGGCTCCGTCCAGAACGAGGGCGACGCTTTCGTGGTCGAGGTCAACCAACGCGTGACCGCCGCCACCTCGCTGGTGCCCACCTTGGGTTTCCCGCCCGCGTTGCTGAACGCTGGTGTCTCCAATACCGACGTGATCAGCCCCGGCGACACCCTGACGCTGACCGTGTTTGAGAACGTGACCGATGGTCTCTTGGCGGGCGAAGGCGCAAACGCCGCGCAGTTGTCGACGCTTCAGGTTGATACCTCCGGCCATATCTTCATTCCCTACGCAGGCCGCATTCGCGCCGCGGGCAACACGCCGGAACAACTGCGTGCAATCATCACCCGTAGCCTTGATGAACAAACCCCGGACCCGCAGGTCATTGTCACGAGAGAGCCCGGAAACGGCGCCACCGTGGTCGTCACCGGCGATGTGAACAGCCCCGGCATTTTCCCGATTGAACGTCCCACACGCACGCTTTCGGGCATGCTCGCGGCAACTGGCGGCACCACGATTGATGCAGAAATCACCCGCGTTACGCTGGTACGGGGCGGTCAGACTGGCACCGTTTGGTATCAAGATGTCTTTCGGGACCCCTCCATCGACGTGGCCCTGCGCGCCGACGACCGGATCTTGATCGAAGGCGATACCCGCCAATTCACCGCCCTTGGTGCAACCGGTACGCAAACCGTCGTGGACTTTGACAGCCAGGTGATTTCCGCCATTGATGCGATTGCTTCCGTTGGCGGCCTGAACCCTGCGCTGGCTGACCCCACGGGCGTTTTCGTGCTCCGTAATGAGCCCGAGGAACTGGCCAATCTGGTCCTCGCCCGAGATGATCTGACGGGCACGCAACGGATGATCTACGTGCTTGATCTGACAGCCCCCACCGGCATGTTCGAGGCCCGTGATTTCGTGATCCGTGATGGCGATACCGTTTATGTCACCTCTGCCCCGATCACCCAGTTCAACAACGTGATCTCTGCCCTGACAGGTACGCTGACGGGTGTTGCAAGCGTCGCATCGACGCTCGCCGATACGTGACGCCAACCGATGGCTGACACAGGCGCTTGGGGCGGTGGGTCTGATGACACCTCCGCCCCGCCCGCCCGACGCCACGCCTACCACTTCAACGCGGGCTTTCTCACCAACGCCCGCGTCCGTCGCATCCTTTCCCTTGCTGGCTACGACCTGAAACTGGGCAAACCCGGGCCTTCGGATGATGTGGTCGTCTGGGGCCACTCCCCCTACGCCCCGCGTGGCGAGGCCGTGGCCGAGGCCACCGGCGCCCATCTTGTCCGGGTCGAAGACGCCTTCCTGCGCTCTCTCCACCCCGGCCGCTCCGGTGAGCCGCCCCTGGGCCTCGTGATTGACCGCCGTGGTATCTATTTCGACGCCACGCAGCCCTCGGACCTCGAACATATCCTCTCCACCCATCCCTTCGATGACACCGCCCTGCTCAACCGGGCCCGTGATGTCATGGCCCGCATGGCCGAGGGGCACCTGTCGAAATACGCAGCCAATGATCCGGCGCTTTTGCCGCCCGATCCCGGATATGTCCTGCTGATTGACCAGACCAAGGGCGATGCGTCGATCCAGCTTGGCCAAGCCACTCCCGATAGTTTTGCCGAGGCACTGGCCTGGGCCCGTGAAGATCACCCCGACGCCCATATCGTGATCAAGACCCACCCCGAAACCCGTGATGGGCACCGCCCCGGCCATTTCGACCCTGCGGCGCTGCCCCCCAATGTCTCCCTCGATGATCGCCCCATCAGCCTATGGCGTATGTTTGAAGGGGCCCGCGCGGTCTATACCGTGACCTCCCAAGCGGGGTTCGAGGCGATACTTGCGGGCCACAAACCCGTCACCTTCGGCGTGCCATTCTATGCCGGATGGGGCCTGACCGATGATCGCAGGCCCACGCCCGCCCGTCGCCAACGGGTGCTGACCCGGGCGCAATTGATCGCCGGTGCCTTGCTGCTCTATCCCACGTGGTACGATCCCTACCGCGATACCTTGGGCACCGCCGAAGACGTGATCGGCGCGTTAGAGGCGCAATCTCGCAGCTGGCGCGAAGATCGCATGGGTTACACCGCGCTCGGCATGCGCAGCTGGAAGAAGGGTCACCTGAAGGCGGGTTTCGGCCAACATGGCCCCCTGACCTTCGCCGATACGCCCGCCCCGCCGCAGCCCACGATCATCTGGGCGGGCCGGGAAACGCCCGCCATTGCCGCCGCCTGCGCCGATGCGCCGCTTCTGCGGATGGAAGATGGCTTTCTGCGCTCTCGCGGCTTGGGCGCCGAGCTCGTCCCCCCCCTCTCGCTGGTGCTCGATGACCTGGGCATCTACTACGATCCGACCCGCGAAAGCCGTCTGGAGCATCTGATCGCCCAAGCCGCCGCCCTGCCCATGCCGCGCTTGGATCGGGCCGAAAAGCTGATCCAATCCCTGCGCCGTGCCGGGCTGACCAAGTATAACATCACCGGCGGCACCCTGCCTGACCTGCCGCCCGATCGCCCGGTGATCCTCGTCCCCGGGCAGGTCGAAGATGACGCCTCCATCCGCCTCGGCGCCGGTCCGGTAAAAACCAACGCGGCCCTCTTGCAGACCGCCCGCACCCTGCATCCTGATGCCTTCCTGATCTACAAACCCCACCCCGATGTGGAGGCTGGCTTGCGCACCGGCGCCCTTCCCGACGACGCCCGCGCGCTGGCCGACTATATCGCCGCCAACACCGGGGCCGAGGCGCTTCTGTCCGTCGCCCACCGCGTCGTCACCATGACCTCCGCCATGGGGTTCGAGGCGCTGATCCGCGGCCTGCCCGTCACCACCCTTGGCGCGCCCTTCTATGCTGGCTGGGGCCTCACCACCGACCACGGGCCCGTGCCGTCGCGCCGTGTCGCGCAGCCCTCACTGGCCGCCCTCGTCCACGCATCCCTCATCACGTATCCGCGCTACACGGACCCGGTCACGGGCCAGCCCTGCCCCGTCGAAATCGCGGTCGAGCGTCTATCCACAGGCAAGGGCCTAACAGGGAAACCAACCCTCCGAGCCTTGGCAAAACTCCAGGGCTGGATGGCCGGGCAAAGCTGGATATGGCGCAGATGATTGCACAAATGCCATGAGATTTCAGGCCGTCCACAGGGTTATCCACAGAAATTGGCATAATTTCGAACTAATCCGATTTCCGCACCCAAAGGCTCAACCCGTCCGCGCCCATCTGCTCGACCTGCTCCAATTTGAAGCCCGGCGCCTCGGCCAGCGCCGCAATACCCATCGCGCTCACTGCCGGCGTCCCCTCAGCGCCCAGGATCAATCCGCCCGAAAAAACCGCCAGCCGATCCACCAGATCAGCCGCCAGAAGCGAGGCCGCCAACGCGCCCCCGCCTTCGCAGAAAACCCGTGTCAGACCCGCCTCTCCCAACCGTTGCAACACGGCCTTGGCATCGACCTGGCCGCCCGCGCCCAAGGCACATTCCATCAGCACCGCGCCCTCGGCTTCCCATGCTTGCCGTGCGGCCTCTGGCGCGTCCGGCCCGTGCAGCAACCACACCGGAACCTCCCGCGCGCTACGCCCCAAAGCGCTCTCGACCGGCACATCCAAGCGCCCCGAGACAACAACCCGAACCGGCTGTGGCACCGCGCCCATCCCGCGCACCGTCAGGGACGGATCATCGGCCCTTGCCGTCCCCGCCCCAACCATCACCGCGTCGTGGCGCGCCCGCATCCCGTGAACGCGCCGCCGTGCGTCCGACCCGGTAATCCACTGGCTCTCGCCACTCGCCGTGGCAATCCTTCCGTCCAACGAGGTCGCAACCTTCAGCGTCACCATCGGACGCCCTTTTTGGAGGCGTGAGAAAAACCCCTCATGGGCTTGCAGGCCCTCGCCCTCAAGAACGCCGGTAACAACCTCTATGCCCGCCGCCCGCATCCGCGCGATCCCGCCGCCCGCAACACGCGGGTCCGGGTCCTGGCAGGCGACCACAACGCGGGTCACGCCTGCGTCAATCAAGGCTTGAGCGCAGGGGCCGGTCTGTCCTGTGTGATTGCACGGCTCAAGGGAAACGTAAGCGCATGCGCCCTGGGCCAATGCGCCCGCCTGCGCCAGCGCCTTTACTTCCGCGTGGGGCCGCCCGCCGATGTCGGTCCAGCCGCGCCCCACGACGCGGCCACCTTTCACCAAAACGCAGCCAACCGCCGGGTTCGGCCAAACCCGGCCCAACCCTCGGGCGCCCAGCGACACCGCCAGCGCCATCCAGCGCCGGTCACTCATCTCAATTATCAGTGGAAGGCGTGGGCGGACGCAACTCGGACAAGAAGTCCTCGAAATCGCCCGTCGCCTGGAAGTTCTTATAAACGCTGGCAAAACGCACGTAGGCGACCGTATCAATCGCCGCCAGACGCTCCATCACGATCTCACCGATCACCTTGGATTGCACATCCGTCTCTCCAAGGCTCTCCAACCGCCGCACCATGCCAGAAATCATCTGATCCACCCGATCGGGGTCAATCGGACGCTTCTGCAACGCCATCCGGATCGAGCGTTCCAGCTTCGTCCGGTCAAAATCTTCGCGCTTTCCGCTGGATTTGATCACCACCAAATCGCGCAGCTGCACGCGCTCATAGGTCGTGAAACGGCCCGCGCAGGCCGGACAAAACCGCCGCCGCCGGATCGCCACATGATCCTCAGCCGGACGCGAGTCCTTCACCTGAGTGTCCACATTTCCGCAAAATGGGCAACGCATGGCGCAGCCTCCTGTCCCTAATGCGCATAACAGCTTACTGCCGCGCCTGCCTCTACCTTGGGGCTTATGCCCACTTATCCACAGGCACTATAGGCAGCCCCCCCCGCCTTGTGTAGACCCAATCCGCCCCCACAGGATATAGCGACACTCGACCTGTTGCACTCCGGTCAACATGCCCTTCACCTTTTTACAAATATCGAAGAACCACCTCTCACCCCTCGCAACGCCGACGGGAGCCACCACCATTCATTTAGAAACAGCACTCCGCCCAGTCTCGCTCAACCGATAAACGCCCTTGGATACCTTGTCGAACCACCCGTAATGGTTGTTGCGCATGATCATCGTCGCTTTCGCCACGCCCGTGGATTTCGCCACCTCCGCGCCCTTGGCCTCTCCGGCCAGCGCCAGAAACTCGGCGCACAACGTGGCCTCCTGCCGATAAGCCGTGACCCTGGGGCCCTGCAAACCGCCCCTGTTCGGGTCGCCGTCGCGGCGCTCGAACTCTCCCAGCATCGCGCGCTTCTTGCGGGCCACCTTGCGCGGCGCATAAGGGCCGGGGTCGCAATAGACCTTCACCGTGCCCGCGACGATATCCACAGCCATCACGCCTAGGCCCAGCCGCCGCGCCATGCGCACGTTTTCCCGCAGGGACTTCAGCCAGGGCCGCCCCTTCCCCTTCGACACGGCCACATAAACGCAGTCGCAAACCGCCAGTCGCGCGATCCCCTGATGGAACAACGTGAGAGAGAATCCCTTCTTCAACTCCACCACCACCATCTCGTCCCCGCGCAGGCCCATCACGTCCGCCGGGCCGATTTCGCCCTTCACGGCGTAGCCCTGCGCCTCTAAATGCGCCTTTACGGGGGGATATAAGTCGGTCTCTTTCATCGCGAACCACGCTACGCGCAAACATTGGCCCCGTGAATCCCCGAAACGCGCCCCTCAGGGCCGATTCACGGCTTGACACCCCGCCCCTGCCTTCGTACTTCCCAATCCAGATTTTCCGGGCGCAGAGTCTTCTCCGCGCCCTATTGGTTTCAAAGCCCCACGGCATCCGCCCCGGCTTTGCATGAGATACGAAGAGGACACCCCATGTCGCGCGTCTGCGAACTGACCGGCAAAGGCCCGATGACGGGCAACAACGTAAGCCACGCCAAGAACCGTACCCGCCGTCGGTTCCTGCCGAACCTAAGCGATGTGACGCTCGGTTCCGACACTCTGGATCGCCGCTTCAAGCTGCGCATCTCCAACGCGGCTCTGCGCACCGTTGACCACCGTGGTGGCCTCGATGCGTTCATGGCGAAAGCCAAGGACACCGAGCTGAGCGAACGCGCCCTCAAGATCAAAAAAGAAATCGCGAAAGCCCAAGCCGCTCAGGCCTGATCTTCTCGTCAGATTATCTGCATCGCCCCGCCGGGAAATCCCGCGCGGGGCTTTGTTGTTCCTGCAATCCGCCGCCCCCCCCTGCCCGCGCGGCCTCTGCCCGCGCTCCCCTGATTGTGGCATGGCCTCCCCCGATCCGCCGCGCTACACAGGCGCCATGATCCGCCGCGTGCTCCTTCATACGCTTCTTGCGCTCGCGCTTGTGCTCAGCGGCCTCACGGCTGTTGTCGCACAAACCCGAATGGCGATCTCGGGTGGCTATTGCGGCCTGTCCGCGCCCTCCCTTCTGCTCGATGCGTCCGGCCTGCCGATTCTCGACGATGACGGCGCGGCCATTGCTGCCCCCGATTGTCCCGCCTGTCACCTGACAGTTGCGGCTCTATCGGCCCAGCCCCCGCAGGCCATCGCGCCCACCGATCTGCTCCCCACGGCAGCGCTTTCTGCCCGTCCCCTCCCGCCTCTTTCCGTCGTTTGGTTGAACGGCCATGCCCGTGCGCCCCCGCGCCTGGCTTGACCCAAACCCTCAAACCAACGACACGTAAAGAGACGACAATGACCTTCAAAACAACGCTCCTCGCCACCGCCTTCGCGGTGCTCCCTGCCCTTGCCTCCGCCCATATGGTGATCGAAGACGCCTACGCCCGCGCCGCCAGCCCCGTGGCCCGTTCCGGGGGCACCTTCCTGACGCTGTTCAACCACTCCGACCAGGATGATGTGCTGATCGGCGTCACGTCTACGGCGGCAGAGCGGTTGGAGCTGCACACCCACATCCAGGAGGACTCTGGAATCATGCGCATGGTCGAGGTCGAAGAGGGCTTCCCCGTCGCCGCCGGCGAGCGCATTCATCTGGTGCGCGGCGGCATGCATGTGATGATGCTCGGCCTGACCGAGCCCTTGGTGCAGGGTGAAGAGATCGAGATCACCTTCACCTTCGAGCACGCAGACCCGGTGACCCAAACCATCATCATCGACAATGAACGTCAGCCCGATGCGGGCGGCCACGGCGATCATGGCGATCACGACGAGATGGAGATGGAGATGGAAGGCGGCGACCACTCCGACCACGACGCCGACAGCTAAAACGAAAAGCGGCCCCGCCGGAGTTCCGGTGGGGCCTGCCTCTCTCGCCTCGGTCATCCGCCCGACGCGTCTCTCATTACTTCAACAGTTACAGACCGTTAGCTGCAACTCTGCTCTGCCAGGGTCGAGAACGTGCGCCACGCGGACCACATTTCCTCGTCCCGGTCCCGGTCCGACTGCCGCGTATCCTGCGCGCGCTGGGGGTCGTCAAACCACCGTGCGCCCATGCGCATCTGACTGCGCGACAGCGTCTCATCCGCCGCATCACCGATGCACGAACACAGGCTGCGCGGCACATCACGCTCCGACGCCATACAAGCGCGCTGAATGGGGTTCGCCTCTGCGGCGTCTGGAACGACCATAAATGCCGCCGCGATAACGGGGTAAATCAATCTCATTGCAATTGCCTCTGGGTTAAACGGGTCTTTTCGCCCGGTCTGCTCTGCGCCCATTATGCCAGAGGCAAGGTATTTCGGTCAATTCACGACTTTGCGGGTGGGGGCAGTCGCGCCGCACCCGCGTCCCCCATGCCACGACCTTTTTCTCGAGCAAAGTTGCCTCGAGGGGGCCGCTGCGCGGTGATTGCGCAGTGATCTGCGGCTTTGTTCCGTGCCTAGGCAGAACTCAAACCCACCGCCCTAGAGGCCGCCGGACATGTTCGCGATACTCAATAGCGTCTCGCGATAGGCGCCCAAAAACGGCCCCAACGCCCAGCCCCATAAGCCGTAGCCAACAAGCGCCAACCCACCAATCGGGATTGCAACCGCCGCGACTAATCCAAACGCCAAACCAAGGCTAGCCACCACGCCCGCCAACGGGTCACCAGCCCCGGCTCTGGTAACTTGCGCTGCCAACCGCTTCCGAAGAGGCAACCCAATTACGGACTGCCAACTCAGAACGACTGCCACAAGGTGCAGTAGAGTCGGCAACGCCGTAGAAAACAGCATCGCGTACAACCACCAATAGGTGCCAAGGTCCGCCGCGTTCGCCAACAAATGACCCAAATCTACAAATTGAAACCCTGTCGTTCTGTTGAGCCACGCAACCATAAAGGTGAGAGCCACGCCCAAACCCAGAAACAGCAAAATAGCCAAGACGAAATCGACCAGACCGCTCAAGAACCTATGGTGCCGGCGACCGAGTTGAAGCAGCGCCAACGTAGCACCGTAACTCACAGCATCGAATACGCCGTTGATCAGAGGCAATACACCAAGGAAAAGGAAGTACGCGCCGCGTTCTGGTGTTACGCCGTCCCAAGAAATGAAGAATGCCGCGAACAAAAGCATGCAAGCAGGACCACTCAAAGCAATTGCACCAGCCTGAAAATCCTGCCCTCGATCGAAGCAACGCTCGACTGCGACTGCGAATGCGACTGCGAATGCGCCTGCGAATGCGACTACGACTGCGAATGCGACTGTGAATGCGCCTGCGCCTGCGAATGCGACTACGACTGCGAATGCGACTGTGAATGCGACTGCGACTGCGCCTGCGACTGCGAATGCGCCTGCGACTACGACTACGACTGCGCCTGCGACTACGACTGCGACAAGTACAGGAGCGCCAACTGCGATCAAACCAAAGTAAACGCCGAGAGTCGCCAAAACGGGCAACAGCCCCGCAACACTTCGAACGAACCGTTGCGGGGCTGTTGAAAGTCGCCGGGCGATCATAACTGACGCAAAAATTGCGAATAGCCCGCCAATCGTCGCAAGACGCTCAATCGGAGCGTCAGCAGCTTGTACGACTTCAACCGTGCCCAAATACGCCGCCCGACCGGTTGTTGCCCAAAACAGCACGAGCAGAAGGATCGGGTAGACAACGGCAAACAAAAGCGCCCGGTCCAGCAAACGGTAATTGAGGCAATCCGCTAGGATGCGGGCATCGCTCCGGTCATCCGGGTTTGGCGGCGCTGTGGAAAACACCCTTGTCCCCCACGCAACCAAACCTTCAGCGTAGCGATCGTAGAGCGGCGTGAACCGAGGGACAGAGAGGGTTTCAATAATTCGCTCACGTCGAGAAGAGTCATCCAATGCAAGCGCGACAAGCACAGCCGCCAAGAGGAGGCTCGCGCCACACATCGTGACCGAATTTGGCAACTCCACTTCGGTGATGGACCCAATACCAAAAAGCGTCGCGGAAAGGATGCCATAGAAGGCGAGAACGTGGCCCAGTTTCATCTTTGCAAATAGGGCCGGATATTTTGGCGGCGTCAACAGAAAGCTGAATTGAATATTGCACCCTTCGTAACAGTCCACACGCCCCCTTCCCCCGCCGCGCCCAACACGCTACATCCCCTTGAAACCCTGCATTTCAAGGCCGCGCCCATGACCGACCTCAACCGCATTCGCAACTTCTCCATCGTGGCCCATATCGACCACGGTAAATCCACTTTGGCGGATCGCCTGATCCAGCTGACCGGCACCGTTGCCGCCCGCGATATGCAGGCGCAGCTGCTCGACCAGATGGATATCGAGCGGGAGCGCGGCATTACCATCAAGGCCAACACCGTGCGGATCGAATACCCGGCCAACGATGGCGAGACCTATATCCTCAACCTCATCGACACCCCCGGCCACGTCGATTTCGCCTATGAAGTCTCGCGTTCCATGAAAGCCGTGGAGGGCTCTTTGCTGGTGGTCGATGCCTCCCAAGGGGTGGAGGCGCAGACGCTGGCCAATGTCTACCAAGCCATCGACGCCGATCATGAGATCGTGCCGGTCCTCAACAAGGTGGACCTTCCCGCGGCCGAGCCCGACCGGGTGCGCGAACAGATCGAAGATGTGATCGGCATCGACGCCTCGGAAGCTGTTGAGATTTCAGCGAAAACCGGCATCGGCATCCCCGATGTGCTGGAAGCAATCGTCACCCGTCTGCCCGCCCCCAAGGGCGACCGCGATGCGCCCCTGAAGGCGATGCTGGTGGACAGCTATTACGATAGCTACCTAGGCGTTGTGGTCCTGATCCGCGTGATTGATGGGGTCATCAAGAAGGGCGACAAGATCAAGATGATGCGGACCGGCGGGCAATATCCCGTGGACCGTTTGGGTGTGTTTACCCCCAAGATGAAGGACATCGCCGAGCTTGGGCCCGGCGAAATGGGCTTCCTCACCGCCTCCATCAAACAGGTGCGTGATACGCGGGTGGGCGACACGATCACCCACGACAAACACGGCGCGGCCGAGCCGCTTCCGGGCTTCAAGCCTTCCCAACCCGTTGTTTTCTGCGGCCTTTTCCCGGTGGACACGAACCAGTTCGAAGACCTGCGCGACGCGATCGAGAAGCTGGCGCTCAACGACGCCTCTTTCAGCCACGAGATGGAGACCTCTGCCGCCCTTGGCTTTGGCTTCCGCTGTGGCTTCCTCGGGTTGCTGCACCTCGAAGTGATCCGCGACCGGCTGGAGCGCGAATATGACATCGACCTGATCACCACGGCGCCGTCGGTGATTTACCACGTCCACATGCGCGACGAGACAGTCGTGGACCTGCACAACCCCGCCGACATGCCCGACCCGGCCCATATCGACCGGATTGAGGAGCCGCGCATCAAGGCCACAATCCTTGTGCCCGACGAATACCTCGGCGACGTGCTGAAACTGTGCCAGGACCGCCGCGGCATCCAGCTGGACCTGACCTACGCGGGCACCCGCGCGATGGTGGTTTACGACCTCCCCCTCAACGAAGTTGTGTTCGATTTCTACGATAGGCTGAAAAGCGTTACCAAAGGGTATGCGTCGTTCGATTATCAGATGATCGGCTACCGCGAGGACGCTTTGGTCAAGATGCAGGTCTTGGTTAACGATGAACCGGTCGACGCGCTCTCCATCATGGTGCACCGCGACCGCGCCGAGGCCCGGGGCCGCGCGATGGTTGAGAAGCTCAAGGAACTCATCCCCCGCCACATGTTCAAAATCCCGATCCAGGCAGCAATCGGCGGCCGCGTGATCGCGCGCGAGACCCTATCGGCCATGCGCAAAGACGTGACCGCGAAATGCTACGGCGGCGACGCGTCCCGGAAACGGAAGCTGCTGGATAAGCAGAAGGCGGGTAAGAAAAAGATGCGGCAATTCGGGAAAGTCGAAATTCCCCAATCCGCCTTCATTTCAGCACTCAAGATGGATAGTTAGCACGCAAAGGGGCCAGCCATAGCTGGCCCCTTTGCGTGACGGTGGACGACAGCGGTTTTTGCTTGCAAAAACTAGCGGGCCCACACAGGATTTAGGTATTGGACAGGTGCAGTATACCAAAGCGCATAGTTTAGTCATCTATTGGCGAGCCTACAAAGCTGGCAATTCAATTCATGCACTACAAGCGGCGCTCTACATAGAAGGCCTTTTCACCACTCCTTAATCAACCCTCTGCACTCAGGACCCCGAGCCAGCCAAGTCCCAGATGCCAACAGCCAAAGCTGGTACGCCAAGCTCACTTTTGAAATCTCACTATGCTCACGAGGTCGGCAATTGCTCATATGAGAAAATACTCACAAACAATCGCCAGACTTGGTGCCGGGCTAACATTGGTTGCCGGAGTTGTCTGGCTACTCTGGCCCGAGAACTTAGAATTCGTAGATAATCCAGAAGCTTGGTTCTTGGTCGTCACTTCGTTCTTTGTATGGGCATTTGTAGAACTACGTGACAGCGAAGAAATCGGACCCAACAACGTAAGTCAAAACGATATTCGAACCAGTCGAAAGATATTGGACTTACACTCGGGTCCGCTGCGATATTTACTCCTCGAAACCGATTTGTGGTCGTTTGTGGACAGTAATCGGTACAGCGATCTGGGAAACCTATGCTCTGACTGGAAGCGCCATCAATTTTTTTCCATAACAGAACTTTAAACAAGAAATTGTCGGACCTAATGGACCAGCTTGATGCATTGTCCATGAGAATTGCACAAGATACTGTCCCGGTTATGGTCGCAGGGGGATTCCAAACTGGCTACAAACCAGTCGATATCGTTCACGAGGATGAGTATCAAAGAAGGCGCGACCAAAGCAAAGTCGCCAATGAGATAGCAACAAATGCTTGGAAGCTTTTGGACGATCTCGCGAGGGTTGTCCGGGAAAAAGTGCCTCAGGCTCTCGACAAACCACTCTAGATCTCAAGCTTCTGTCCCCCCGACACACATTCAGAAGGACTCGCTGCCCGGCTCTGCCGGTCAGCGCCCGAACCGCCCCCATCGTGCCAAAGGCACGCCTGCGGCGTGACGCGGGCGCTTCTCGCCCACCCCGTCGGTTCGGACGCGGCGATCCCAATCGATGTTCCAGCTTTCTCACACGCCCCGGGGCTCCGCCCGTTCGCGGCTGAAACGGTCCACTGGACCGTTTCCGAGACGCCGCTCACCCCAAACCCCACCAACATCCAGCGGTGTACGGGGTGTGTACAAACTGTGCACAGGTGTCACGCGGCCAAAAACGCCTCACAGGCCGCCTCGAACTCGCGCGGTTTTTCAGCGTGGAGCCAGTGTCCCGCCTCGGGGATTTTCGCGAAGCGCGCCTTCGGGAAAAGCGTCTTCACCCGCGCACGGTGCTCGGGCAAAACGTAGTCCGACGCCCCGCCCGACAGCATGAAAACGGGGCCCTCAAAAGTGCCCGCAACCTCAGGAAAACTCAGCACCGCCGCCATGTCCGTTTCCAACTGATCCAGGTTCAACCGCCAGCGTTTTCCGCGCACGTCCAATGACTGCAACAGGAAGGCGCGCACGCCCGCCTCTTCCACCGCCAACGCCAGTTGGCGGTCCGCGTCGCCTCGGGTCTCGACGGCCTCCAGGTCCACCGTGCGCATGGCGTCGATGAGAGCCTGTTGCGTGTGCCCATAAGCCACCGGCGCGATGTCCGCGACGACCAATTTGCGCACCGCATCAGGCGCTTGAAGGGCCAGCATCATCGCCGCTTTCCCGCCCATGGAATGGCCAATTACGTCAGCCTGTCCGCCGAATTGTTCAATGACTTCAGCAAGATCGCCTGCCATCGCGGGGTAGCTGTGGGGGGCGACCCAAGGGCTGGCGCCGTGGTTGCGCATGTCCACAGTGATAACACGGCGCGTCTCGGACAGGCGCTTGGCAATGACGTTCCAATTGCGGGCAGACCCAAACAGGCCATGGGCAATCAGAACCGGAGGCAGGGCGGCATCGTCGCCGAAAGTGTAGGTTTCCAACATGGAACCAGAGTTACGGCCCCTTGGCGCGAAATGCCAGCCATGAGGGCCCCAGGGGTTGAGAGGCCGGGGCCTACGCCGTAGATTTTGCATAGATTGCGTGGGGAGAGGCGATTCTATGGATCAGGCGGGCTACCGAAAAGTGACAGAGGAATTGCGCGACCTGATGGCAGAGCGCCTGTCGGTGCGGGCGCCAACCTTCCCCAGAGCGGTCCGCAAAGCAGGGCGATTGCTGCCGGCGCCGGCCCGCGCGGCGGCGCAAGAACTGGTGGCGTTAGAGCCCCGAATGGCGAACCCAAAGCTCGCCGCACGCACCGATCCCGCCCAAACCAAACGGGCCGCCGACACGATCCGCAACAGCCTGTCTCGCCACCGCCCCGGCGCCCGCGCCGCGCAACGGCGCAGCATTCTTGCCGCAGAAATCGGCTTCCGCGCCTTGGTCGTGATCGGCGTGGGCCTGGCCGTCGCGCAATGGTACGGCTCCGCCTGAGGCGCGCCGCTTTTTTCCAAGCCGCGCGCCTTTGCTTGGGTTAATGGGCGGGCTTGATAAACGTCCCGTTGTTCAAGTCGCGCATCGCCTGCTGCAACTCGGCCTGGGTGTTCATCACGATTGGTCCGTGCCACGCCACGGGCTCCTCGATCGGCGCGCCGGAGATCAACAGAAAACGCACGCCTTCCTCTCCCGCTTGCACCGTGACCTCGTCGCCATTGCCGAACCGGATCAAGGTGCGATTGCCGGACATGTCGCGGATGTTAACCTCTTCGCCCATCACCTCTTTTTCCAACAATACCCCTTGCGGACCCGAGGCATCGACGAACGCTCCTGCCCCCTGAAACACATAGGCAAAGGCCCGGCGATAAGTGTCGATCTTGAAGGTCTTCTTCACCCCCGGCGGCACCGAAATATCCAGATACTGAGGGTCCGCCGCAATCCCATCGACCGGCCCACGCTGACCCCAAAACGCGCCGGTAATAACGCGCACTTTCACGCCATCATCATCGGTCACCTCGGGAATATCGGAACCGGTAATGTCCTGATATCGCGGCGCTGTCATCTTGTCTGCGGCCGGTAGGTTGCCCCACAGCTGGAACCCATGCATCTGCCCCTTGGCATTGCCCGATGGCATTTCCTGATGCAAAATCCCCGACCCAGCCGTCATCCACTGCACCGACCCCGGTCCCAACTCGCCCGAGTTGCCAAGGCTATCGGAATGCGCGACCGTGCCTTCCAGAACATAGGTGATCGTCTCGATCCCGCGATGCGGGTGCCAGGGAAACCCCTTGGCATAAAGGGCCGGATCATCATTGCGGAAATCGTCGAACAACAAGAACGGGTCCAACTCGCTCGGGTCTTGGAACCCAAACGCACGATGAAGATGAACGCCTGCGCCTTCCATCGTGGCTTGCGCCGGGCGAGTCTCTAGAATGGGACGAATGGACATTGATCAGCCTCCTTGCGGCAATTGTGCAGCATAGATAGGACCGGGCAAAGCCGTCGTCTATTACGCACGACGGCACGAAAGGTGTGCAATGGCGCGTAAACATAAGAAGACTGACCCCAACGAGGTTCTGGCCACGATCGAGCCGCGCCCCCTGCGCCGTGGCGTGGCCGTAGGCTTCGTCGTATCGCTCGCCGTCGTCGTTTGGACCGTCGCCGCCCTGCGCCCGCCCGAGTACTTCAGCTACATGCTGTTCCTCGTGTTCTTCGGCGCCGGTTGCTTTTGGTTGGGCTACGCGATGTGGCAGGCCAGCCGCAAAACCATTGAGCTTACCCGTACGGAACTGCGCGAGGTCGGCGGCCGCGTCCTTTGCACCATCGACAACGTGGCCCGCGTGGACCGCGGCGCCTTCGCGTTCAAACCCGCCAGCGGCTTCCTTGTCCGCCTGAAAGAGCCCCATGCCCCCCGAGTCTATGCGCCAGGCGTCTGGTGGCGCTGGGGGAGAACACTGGCCGTGGGCGGTGTCACCGCGCGCCAGGACGGCAAGAACGTCGCCGATATGATGATCGTGATGCAGGTCCAAAGCGGCCAAGACATCTAACCACTCAGACGGCTCCTCGGGGGCTCCCCCCCCCTCCTCGCCGCTTCCAGACAAGGCGCCCCATCGCTGCAGGCGCGCCGCTCCTTTCTTGATCTTGGCAAATACACCTCCGGGGGTGTTGCGCATCCCATGGATGCGCAGAGGGGGCAGCGCCCCCTTTGCACAGGTTGGTCATCCAGACGCGACGTCCGCGCCTCAGATCCCTTTCGCCTGATAGCTCGACGCGACCCGGCTGATCGACACAAGGAACCCTGCCGTGCGCAGATCGTGCACATCGTCGCGCTCGTACCAGACCTTCCGCATCGCGGCGTAGGCCTCTCGCATCGTGTCATCCAGACCCGAGCGCACCAGCTCCAACTCTCCGGCGCCGCGCAGGTATTTCTGCTTGAAGTCCGGCGTCATCGACCACGCGCCGCCCAAGTGTTTATCCAATCGCTCCAACTCATCAACGATCAACTGGTGGCGCGCCTCTTCCTGGCGCCGTTGCATCCGACCAAAACGGATATGGCTCAGGTTTTTCACCCACTCGAAATAGGACACCGTCACGCCGCCCGCGTTGGCATAAAGGTCGGGGATGATAATCGCCCCTTTCTCCAGCAAGATATCGTTCGCCCCTGCCGTTATTGGGCCGTTGGCGGCTTCAATAATCAACGGCGCTTTGATCCGGGCGGCATTGTCGAGGTTGATCACCCCCTCCAACGCAGCCGGAATAAGGATATCGCACGCCTCTTCCAACGCCGCTGCCCCATTTTCATGGAAGCTCCCGTTGGGATAGTTCTTCACGCCGTTATGCTCCGCAATCCAATGGCGCAGATCGTCGATATCAATGCCATTGGCGTTGTGAATGGCCCCGTCGCGTTCAATCACGTGGGTGACAATGCTGCCGTCTTCCTCGCTCAGGAACTTCGCTGCGTGGTAGCCCACGTTGCCAAGGCCCTGCACGATCACGCGTTTGCCATCCAGTGACCCGCTAAGCCCCGCCTTGGCGACGTCTTCGGGGTGGCGGAAGAACTCCTGCAACGCATATTGCACACCGCGCCCCGTTGCCTCTACCCGGCCTTGGATACCGCCGGCGTGGGGGGGCTTACCCGTCACACAGGCGCGTGCATTGATGTCCGTGGTGTTCATCCGCGCATATTGGTCGGCCATGATCGCCATTTCCCGCTCTCCCGTCCCCATATCCGGGGCGGGGACGTTCTGGGCCGGATCAATCAGGTCGCGCTTGATCAGCTCATAGGCGAAGCGGCGGGTGATTTTTTCCAGCTCATCGGCATCGTATTCCCGCGGGTCGATACACAAGCCGCCCTTGGAGCCGCCAAACGGAGCCTCCACCAAAGCGCACTTGTAAGTCATCAGGGCGGCCAGCGCCTCTACCTCATCCTGGTTCACGCCAAGGGAGTAGCGGATGCCCCCTTTCACCGGTTCCGTATGTTCGGAATGGACCGAGCGGTAGCCGGTAAACGTGCGCACTTCCCCGCGCAATTTCACCCCGAACCGCACCGTATAGGTGGAATTACAAACGCGAATCTTCTCTTCCAGACCCGGTGGAAGCTCCAAAAGCGCCGCTGCGCGGTTGAACATCAAATCAACGGATTGTCGGAAACTGGGCTCTGCCCGGTTGGTCGTCATAATGCGTCTCCCTTCGCGTTGGTCTACAAACATCACGCCTGTAAACACTGGTGCCGCGGGGGCCGCGCGCACCCATATTCAGAAGGCCACAACAACGGTCATAGTGCAACCACGCGTTACTCCGGCCCCGAGAATCCTCGTATAAGAATTTCGTAAAGAACCCGTTTACTCCACGTCTCTGCCGCATTTCTGCCTTGCTTTGAAAGGACAACGATCCTCGGTGCCGTGGGTCTTGCCCATGGATCGGTATTTTTTTGATTGGGAGTAAAGGCATGTTCAGCCTTTTCCACAAAATGCAAAGTTCTGCCGGGGCGATTGCCGCCCGTCTGGCCCCTTCGCGATTCATGAAGCGCGAGGACGGGACGATTACGGCCTTTGCCTTGATGCTCTTTGTTTTGATGGTTGGCGCCAGCGGCATTGCGATTGACGTGATGCGGTACGAGACGCAGCGCACCCAACTTCAGTACACCTTGGACCGCGCCGTTCTGGCGGCCGCCTCTCTGACACAGCCCTACGATCCGGAAGGCGTTGTTCGCGACTACTTCTCCATTGCGGGCATTGAAGGCTACCGCCTTGATGTGCGCGTCGATGAAGGGATCAACTTCCGCCGGGTACACGCTTACGCGGAACTCGAAGTGCGGTCGCTGTTCATGCAGATGTTTGGGGTGCGGGTCATGACCTCGCCCGCGATTGGCGCCGCGGAAGAGCGTGTGCGCCGAATCGAGGTTTCCATGGTCCTAGATATCTCGGGTTCCATGGGGTCCAACAACCGCATGACGAACATGCGCCCCGCCGCGCGGGATTTCGTGACCGAGGTTCTCAACGCCAATGAAAACGTCAACAACGAGCTTCTCGTCTCCGTTTCCATCGTTCCCTATAACGGGCGGGTAAACGGCGGCGATCTGATCGACAGCGTTTTCGCCTTTGAGGACACGCACAACTATTCCAACTGCGCCCGTTTCGGCGCGGATGATTTCGCCACGACCGTGATTGATCCTGCGGAACCGATCCGCCGGATCGCCCATTGGGACAGGAACCGGGAAGACGATGACCGCTCCTTCAGCAGCCCCCATTGCCAAACTGACGAATACGCCGCGATCTTGCCTTGGGAATACCGCGAGGACGTTCTGCATTCCCATATCAACGCGCTGAACTCCGGGGGATGGACGGCCATTGACGTGGGGGTGAACTGGGCCGTCGGTCTTCTGGACCCCACAGCCGCCCCCGCGGTGGATGGGCTTATCGCATCAAACAATGTCCACGCTGACTTCGGCGATCGCCCCGCGCCCTACCGCGACAATGACCCGAACACGACGCTGGATGATGAAACGATCAAAGTTGTCGTGATGATGACTGACGGCGAAAACACCAACCAGTACGACCTGCGCGATGTCTGGATGGCAACCGATAACCGTTTGATCTACACGCCGGAAACCGGTGCTTCCGTGGTGCCGGAAGCGGGTGCCATCTACATGGGCTTCCGCGAGGGTTATTCGCAGGTCTTCCTTCATGAAGGCGTAAGCAACTCTACCTCGGACGACCGGTATTCGGTCTGGTGGGAGCCACAAAACCAGTTCTGGATTCCCTTGGGTGATCCCCGTGACGCCAACGGCATCTGGTCGAATGAACCCTTTGGGGGATGGGCCGCCTACGGGATGCTTGATCTAAGCGACCTGCAAGTCGTGGACGACTGGAACACGCTGCGCCACAACGCCTTTGACCCGGATCGCAACAACGACGGCGTCGCTGATGTGTTGGACGGCCGGGTTCTGGCCTGGGCGGATCTGTTTGCGGAACATACTGCTGAATGGATTTCGGAGGAATGGTACGAAGAACCGGCCCGCGCCAATGGCGACTGGCGTTTGCACAACGCGGTCGCCTCCCCCAGCTATCTATCGGCCGGCGGAACCCAAGCCGACACGAACCTGCGGGCCATCTGTGATGCGGCCAATGCCGCTGGCATCGTTGTCTTCTCTATCGGGTTCGAGGCCCCATCGGGCGGCCAGGAAGTGATGCGCTACTGTGCCTCGTCCGACGCCCACTACTACGACGTGGAAGGGATCGAGATTTCACAGGCCTTCGCCTCGATCGCGCGAACCATCAACCAGCTGCGGTTGATCCAATGATGTTGCCCCTGCGATACCAGATCCGCGAATTCTGGAAGGACGAGACCGCCACAGCGACGCTGGAATTGGTCATCGTCTTCCCGCTTCTGATGATCGTCTTCATTGCGGCCTTTGAAACGGCGATGATCCTGACCCGTCAGATCATGCTGGAACGCACTCTGGACATGTCCGTTCGGGTGCTGCGCTTGGCCCAGGGCGTCATCACCGACGCCGACACGGTGCGCGATACCATGTGCGCCAACACCAACCTGTTGCCGAACTGCGAAACGCTACTGACCATCGACCTGCAGCTGATCGACCGCACGTCTTACGACATGCCCTCCAATAATGAAGTCTGCGCAAACCGTGGCAACGATATCGTCATCGCCCCTGACAACGAATTCCAGGTTGGGGCCGACAACGATTTCCTGCTGATCCGCACCTGCTTGATCGTTGACCGTATTCTGCCCTTCTCGGGCTTTGGTCTGAACCTGACGCGGGACGAGTCCGGCGGTATGCACATGATGGCTTCAACCATCTTCGTGAACGAACCGAATTGAGGGACAAGAGCGATGAAACGCCTTATTACAAACTACCTCAAAGACACCACCGCCGCCGTTTCCCTGGAAACCGTGATCGTGTTCCCGATGCTGACATGGGCTTGGGTCGGCACATTTGCCTTCTTCGATGCCTACCGCGTCTACAACACGTCGATCAAAGCGACCTTTACGATTGCGGACCTGATCTCTCGCCAAACCTCAACGGTTTACGGGTATGACATCGAGGGCATGGCAGCCATGCTCGAGTCGATGATCCGCGACACCGATGGCGTCGAAATGCGCGTGACGCAAATCCTGCGCGATACCTCTGGCGATTACCGCGTCGACTGGAGCCATGGCACCGGAACGCAGGCGCAGCTCTACACGGCCAACCTCGCCGCCGTGGAGGATCGCCTCCCCGATATGGCCAACGGCGAGCGCGTCGTTTTGGTTGAAAGCTTCGTCGACTATGACCCCGCCTTCAACATCGCCATCAATGACCTGACGTTCGATAATTTCACCCTGACCCGCCCCCGCTATGCCGGCCAGGTGCCCTACGACGACGCCATGACACCGCCGTCAAGTTAAGGCGCAAGCGCGTTCCTTGCACGGAACGCCTGCCCTAACGATCTATCCAGCTCTCGACGATCCAACGGCGCAAGGCCCCTTCATCGAGGGAGGACAGGAACCTCGCGTCTGCGGGGTCCTCAAGGTGATGGAAAAAGACGATACGGTCGTTATCGTTGTATTCAGCCCGGACATATTCACCGTCTTCGGAACCCGAGCCGCCAATGGCGGGGGTGAAACCAAGCTCGCTCAGGGCGACCATCAATCTTTCCAGTTGGGCCTCATAAGCGGGGGAGAATCGTTCCCAAATCTCAACCGGTTCAGAGCCGGACAACCCCCAGGCGAAAGGTTCATTATCTCTCGGGCGTGGAAAGCGGGTTTTCATCGGAATGCTTCGTGCTTCATCTGGTGTCGATTGGTCGCCTATCCGCACAACGCCGGCAGCTTCACTCACAGACATTGGGTGCGTTGCCGAAACCTGTCAAGGTAGGCTCCAAGCCAGCCTCCCGTGCGACAGAAACGATGGTCAGCCCCCGTCCCACCCCAATTTTTCGCTCCGTCGCCGACTTCTCTTTTAATGTCGCCGTCAGACCTTCCCTCTGCCTCTCACCGGGCGTAACGTGCCGTCGAAACGAAGGTGAGCGATCGGAGACGCCATGCGCTATTCTGGGCTTCAGGTGCTTTGGCAAGGCCTGACAGGCAACAAGGGTTGGACACCCGCTTGGCGGGATCCTGATCCGAAACCCGAATACGATATCATCATCATCGGGGGCGGCGGTCACGGTCTGGCGACGGCCTATTATCTGGCGAAAGAGCACGGGCTGACCAACATTGCGGTGTTGGAGAAGGGCTATCTGGGCGGCGGCAACGTGGGCCGCAACACCACCATCGTGCGGGCCAATTACCTGCTGCCCGGCAACTCCGAGTTCTACAGCCACTCGATGAAACTGTGGGAGGGGTTGGAAGAAGACCTCAACTACAACGTGATGCATTCGCAGCGCGGAATCATCAACCTGTTCCACTCGGACGGGCAACGCGATGCCTATGCGCGTCGCGGCAATGCGATGGCAAACCAAGGTGACGACGCGGTGCTGCTGGATCGTGAAGGCGTGCGGAAACACGCGCCGTTTCTTGATTTTGAACAGACCCGGTTCCCGATCTTCGGCGGCCTCTATCACCCGCGCGGCGGCACCGCCCGCCACGATGCCGTGGCATGGGGCTTTGCCCGCGGTGCGGATCAGCGCGGCGTTGATCTCATACAAAATTGCGAAGTCACCGGGATAGATATCGAAAACGGCGCCGTGCGCGGCGTGCAGACAACCCGCGGCGCGATCCGCGCCAAGAAGGTCGGCATGGTGGTGGCCGGGCGATCTTCCCAGGTGGCGGCCATGGCGGGGATGCGCCTGCCGATCGAAAGCCACGTCCTGCAAGCCTTCGTGACCGAGGGGCTCAAGCCCACCATCGACAACGTCATCACCTATGGCATGGGCCACTTCTACATCAGCCAATCCGATAAGGGCGGCCTGGTCTTCGGCGGCGACCTGGATTTCTATTCCAGCTATGCCGCGCGCGGCAACCTGCCCATGGCAGAGCATGTGGTCGAAGCCGGGATGACCCTGATGCCGATGATCGGCAAGGCCAAGATGCTGCGAAGCTGGGGCGGGATCATGGACATGAGCGCCGATGGCTCTCCGATCCTCGACAAGACCCATGTCGACGGGCTCTATTTCAACGGTGGCTGGTGCTATGGCGGGTTCAAGGCCGTGCCTGCCTCGGGCCATTGTTTTGCCCATCTGATGGCCACGGGCCAGCCCCACCCCGCCGCCACCAAGCACCGTCTGGATCGCTTCAACACGGGCCGTGGCCTGTTGGATGAAGAAGCGACCGGCAGCCAACATAACCTACATTGAGGAGGCGCTAGATATGTTTATCCCCTGCCCCCTTTGCGGCGACCGCGACCTG
This sequence comes from Gymnodinialimonas sp. 57CJ19, assembly GCF_038396845.1. NCBI lineage: Bacteria > Pseudomonadati > Pseudomonadota > Alphaproteobacteria > Rhodobacterales > Paracoccaceae > Gymnodinialimonas > Gymnodinialimonas sp. 57CJ19. The sequence continues at coordinate 1,713,586 of NZ_CP151587.1, read as the reverse complement.
CGGGAATTCACTGTCCGAGGCCATGCCCTGGGCGCCGACCGCCCGGAAGGCGAGGTCTGGTCCGACGCGTGGGACGACTTCATCCACAACCGCGAAAACCCCGCCGGGCGCACCCAGGAGCTTTGGTATCATCAAGGCGGCTGTAGTTCCTGGTTGATCGTGGATCGCGATAACATCACCCACGAGATTTTTGGCGCACGTCTGGCATCGGAGTCCAGAACATGAGGCTTGATAACAAGGGCTTGGTTGACCGCTCTGCCCCCGTAAGGTTCCACTTCAACGGCACGCCCTATTCGGGGTTCAAGGGCGACACGGTCGCCTCGGCGCTGATGGCCAACGGCGTGAAGCTGATGGGGCGCTCGTTCAAGTATCACCGCCCCCGTGGCGTGCTCACCGCCGGGTCCGAGGAACCCAACGCGCTGATCCAGGTGGGCGCGGGCGACGCCATGCTCCCCAACGTCCGCGCGACGGTGCAAGAGATCTTCGCAGGGCTGGAGACGACCAGCCAGAACCACATGGGTCCGCTTGGGTATGACGCCCTCAGCGTCAACGATCTGCTGCCCAATTTCCTGACCGCGGGCTTCTACTACAAAACCTTCATGTGGCCCCGTGCCTTCTGGGAACGCCTGTACGAACCGGTCATCCGCCGGGCCGCAGGCCTGGGCCGCATGACCCTTGCCCCCACCCCGGACCAGTCCGAACGCGCCTTTGCCTTTTGCGATGTGCTGGTGATCGGCGGCGGCCCTACGGGGCTTATGGCGGCACTGACCGCTGCGCGCTCCGGGGCCGATGTGATATTGGTCGAGGAAACCGCCGATCTGGGCGGGCGTCTGTTGTCGGACGGGGACATCATTGATGGCTTGCCCGCCGACATTTGGGTCACGGAAACGGTCGAGAAGCTGAAGGAAACCGGCCGCGTGCGTATCATGACCCGCACCACGGCCACCGGCGTCTACGACGGGCTCACCTTCGCCGCCGTGGAACGGGTCGGCAGCCACCGCGCCGCAACACCCGATCTGCCGCAGGAATGCTTCTGGCGTATCCGTGCGGGCCAAGCCGTGCTGGCCGCAGGCGCGTTGGAACGCCCCATCGCGTTCCCCAATAACGACCGCCCCGGCATCATGATGGCCTCGGCCATCCGCACTTACGTCAACCGCTACGGCGTCAGCCCCGGCGAACGCGTGGCGATCTTCGCGACTAACGATGACGCCCATAAGACCGCGCTGGAGTTGCAGGAAACCGGCGTTGACGTGGCCGCCGTGATCGACAACCGGCCCGATGCGCAAGCCTTGGGCGATTACCGCCTTCTGGCCGGGGCGCAGGTTACCGGCACCAAGGGCCGCAAGGCCCTGCAAGCGATCACGGTGCGCAGCGGCGGCGCTGACATCAAGCTGGAGGCCGACTGCCTCGGCATGTCCGGCGGCTGGAACCCGACGCTCCACCTCACCTGCCACACGGGTGCGCGCCCGGTGTGGGACGACGCGATCCATGCCTTTATCCCCAAACCCGATGCCATCCCCGGCCTGCGCCCCGCAGGGGCCTGCGCCGGCACGTTTGGCACCGAAGGGTGCCTGAGTGACGGCATCGACGCCGCGTCAGCGGCGGTGAAAGCGCTTGGAAAGCGCGTGCGCAAGCCCGACCTGCCCCAAGCCGAGAGCGCCGCAGGCGCGACCGAGCCGCTCTGGAGCGTGCCCGGCAAGGGCCGCGCGTGGCTCGACTTTGCCAATGACGTGACCACCAAGGACGTGAAGCAATCCGCCGCCGAGGGCTACAAATCGGTGGAGCATATGAAGCGCTACACCACCCAAGGCATGGCCCCCGATCAGGGGAAATCCTCTAACATCAACGCGCTGGCCATTCTGGCGGACACAACCGGCAAGGGTATCCCCGAGACTGGCACCACCACTTATCGCCCGCCTTTCACCCCCGTCGCCCTCGCCACCATGGGGGCCGGCGCCCAAGGCAAAGGCTTCGCGCCGGAACGCTTCACCACCTCTGACAAGGCCGCGCGTAGCCGGGGCGCGCCGATGATCTCGGTCGGGCTTTGGTATCGCGCCTCCTACATGCCGCAACCGGGCGAGACCCATTGGCGGCAATCGTGCGACCGGGAAGTCGCCATGGTCCGCAATGCTGTGGGGGTGGTCGATGTCTCGACCCTAGGCAAGATCGAGATCTTCGGCAAAGACGCTGGCGCGTTTCTTGACTTCTTATACACAAACAACTTCTCCGCCCTGAAACCGGGCCGGGCACGCTACGGGCTGATGCTGCGTGAAGACGGCCATGTGATGGACGACGGCACCACCGCTTGCCTTGCGGAAAATCATTACGTGATGACAACCACCACCGCTGCGGCGGGGCAAGTCATGGCGCATATGGAGTTTGCGGCGCAGGTCCTGCGCCCCGATCTGGACGTGGCCTTCACCTCGGTCACCGAACAATGGGCGCAGTTCTCGGTCGCGGGGCCGCTGGCGCGGGATCTGATGAACGGCGTGCTCGACCAGCCGATCGACAACGACAGCTTCCCCTTCATGCAATGCGGCGTGGTCTCCGCCCATGGCATCAAGGCCCGCCTCTTCCGCATCTCTTTCTCGGGCGAACACGCCTATGAAATCGCCGTGCCAAGCCGCTATGGCGATGCGCTCTACCGGGATCTTGTGGCCCGGGCCGAGGCTTTGGGCGGCGGCGCCTACGGGATGGAGGCGCTGAACGTCTTGCGGATTGAAAAGGGCTTCATCACCCATTCGGAAATCCACGGGCGTGTGACCGCTTTCGATGTGGGTATGCAGGGCATGATGTCGAAGAAAAAGGACTTCATCGGAAAGGCCGCCGCCACCCGTCCGGGCCTTCTGGAGGCCAATCGCGAACGCCTCATCGGCCTCAAACCGGTGGGGGAGGTCAAGGAACTCACCTCTGGGGCGCATCTGTTTGACGCCGACGCCGCGCTGACGCGCGAAAACAGCCAGGGCTACGTCACTTCTGTCGGATACTCTCCGACCTTGGGGCATTTCATCGGACTGGGTTTCTTGCGCGACGGGCCGAACCGGGCCGGCCATCACCTGAAAATGGTGGACCATATGCGCGGCGTCACCGCAGAGGTCGAAATCTGCGACCCTGTGTTCTTTGACCCTGAAGGAGGGCGTGCCCGTGGCTAAACTGACCCCGAAAACGCCCTTCGACGGGCTGCTTCCGATATCCCACGGATCCCTGACCCTGTCCGAGGCCCGCTACGACACGATCACATGGGTTGCGCCCGCCAAGGGCAAGGACGCGGCCGTGTCCAAGGCGTTGGAAAAGCAGATCGGCGCGGCGTTCCCCGAACCGGGAAAGATCAATGGGGCCGCCGTGTGGACCGGACCGCGTCAGGCGATGGTGTTGGGGAAAACTCTGAAGCCGATCACCGGGGCGGCGCTATCGGATCAATCCAGCGCATGGGCCTGCTGCGTGTTGGACGGCCCGCAAGCCAAAGACGTGCTGGCACGGATGCTTCCCATCGATCTGCGCGACACGGCCTTTGCCGTGGGCGATACGGCGCGCACATTGCTGGGACATATGAATTGCGTGGTGATCCGCCGAAGCGCTGACCGTTTTGAGGTCATGGTGTTCCGCTCCATGGCGGCCTCGGCGGCCCATGAAATGCAACGAACTATGGTTATGGTCGCGGCTCGGGAAGCCGCGCAATAAGGGAAGTGGCTCGGGAAGCCGCGCTCTAGATGTTGTCGTGGGGTTCCAGATGCCGCGCGTCCAAGGAAAACTCCAAGATACGCACCAGATCGGCGGCTCGGGCCGGCTGAGAATAAGCGGGGTCGGCCATGCGGCGCGACCACGTGCGGTGGGCGTTGCGAACCTGCGCGTCGGTCTTCCGCTCGGGGTCGCTCCAGATATCATAGCGGTTGCCCATGGCATTGGCCGAAAAGAACTCTCTCGTGCCCTCCATCAGAACGGTCCGGCGGTCGCGCCCGAAGTTCTGTGTCATGAAAATCAGCTCTGAATCGGTTAACTCGGAAACGATCTCGTTCGAGATGTCCTCCAGCCCGCCGCTTAACGCGGTGATTGTCGCGAAGGCTGCTCCGACCACGGCGGCGGTCATGAAGACATAATCAACCGTGACCGCGCCGTTTTCGTCGCGCAGGTATTGGGCCAACCTTGTGGCTATGGGAAAGCTCGAAGTCATGGCCCATGACATGACAGCCCAAATCGGCAGCAGCTAGACTGGAATACGCCACAAATGTGAAACTTCCGAGCGCCCGCCCAGAGTTAACCAATAGGGCCGTTCAGTGGCTAGACTTCCCGCCCCCGCGCTCCGATATTAGGGCCATGTCGATGCCCCCCGGATTCCTAGACGAACTGCGCACCCGCACCTCCATCGTACAGGTGGTGGGCCGCAAGGTGATGTGGGACAACCGCAAGTCCAATCAGGCCAAGGGCGACATGTGGGCGCCCTGCCCGTTCCATCAGGAAAAAAGCGCCAGCTTTCACGTCGATGATCGCAAGGGTTTCTACTATTGCTTCGGCTGTCAGGCCAAAGGCGATATGTTCAAATTCGTGCAGGAAACCGAGAATGTGGGCTTCATGGAGGCCGTGCAAATCCTTGCTGCTGAAGCCGGGATGCCAATGCCCGAACGTGACCCGCGCGCACAGCAGAAGGCCGACAAGAACACGGAACTGGCGAAGGTGACAGAAGCGGCGGTTCAGCATTTCCGCCTGCAACTGAAGACCCAGGCCGCCTCTGACGCCCGCGCCTATCTGGAAGGCCGTGGCATGGACGCCGCCACCCTTGATCGCTTCGAAATCGGCTTTGCCCCCAACGCGCGCCAAGGCATTCATCAGACCTTGATCGACAAGGGCATGGCGGAAGAGGACGTGATCCTTGCGGGTCTGTCCACCCGCCCCGACGACGGCCGCGCGCCCTATGATGCCTTCCGCGACCGGATTATTTTCCCGATCCGCGATGCCCGCGGGCGCTGCATTGGCTTTGGCGGCCGCGCCATGGCGGCGGATGCACGGGCGAAGTACCTGAACTCTCGTGAGACGCCGTTGTTCGACAAGGGCCGCGCGCTGTACAACCACGGCCCCGCGCGGGAGGCGGCAGGCAAAGGCCAGCCGCTGATCGTGGCCGAAGGCTACATGGACGTTATCGCCTTGGTGAAAGCCGGGTTCGGCGCGGCAGTGGCCCCCCTTGGCACCGCGATTACCGAGGATCAGCTGCGCCTGATGTGGCGCATCACCGACGAGCCGATCATCGCGCTTGATGGCGACAAGGCGGGCCTTCGCGCCGCCATGCGTCTGGTCGATCTGGCGCTGCCGCTTCTGGAAGGCGGCAAAAGCCTGCGCTTCGTGATCTTGCCCGAAGGTCAGGACCCCGACGATCTGATCCGCGCCCAAGGGGCCGCCGCGATGCAAGCTTTGCTGGACAAGGCACAACCGATGGTGACGCTGCTTTGGCAACGCGAGACCGAGGGGCAGGTCTTCGACAGCCCTGAGCGCCGCGCCGCCCTCGATGGTCGCCTGCGCACAGCCCTCCAGCGCATCACCGACCCCGGCCTGCGCCGCCACTATGCCGACGCCATCGCTGAACTCCGCGGGGCGCTGTTTCGCCCGCAGCAATCCAATTGGCAGCAAGGCAAGGGCCAAGGGGCGTGGAAAAAGGGCGGCGCTTGGAAGGGCCGAGGCTTTGCCGAAGCGCAGATGCCGTTGGCCGCCACCCGTGCCCGTGTCGGTGCCCTCAGCGGGGAAAGTCTGCGCACCGGGCTGATCGTGGCCACCTGCATTCGCTTCCCCGAGCTGATTGACGTGTTCGAAGACCGGCTCGACCGCCTGACCCCGCGCGACCCCGATCACGCGCGGCTGTCGGCGCACCTTCTGCGCACCCAGACCCGTGACGCGGCGACCCTGTTGGACGAATTAAATGCCTCTCCCCTCGCGCCCGCCCTTGAAAGCCTTCTGGGTCTTTCCCATCTGGCGATTACGCCCTTCCTGATCGGCGATGGTGATTCCTTTCGTGCCGAAGAATGTCTGGCCGAAGAATTCGCCAAACTCGCCGCAACCCGCGCCATAGAGGATGAGATGTTGGAAGCCAGCCAGGACGTGGCCTCGGTTCCCGACGAAGGAGACCCGGCGCTGGCCTACCGCATGAACGAAGCGTTGCGGGGCAAACATGCCGCGCAAAACCCGAAGGGTGAGGATAACGCTGAACAATTTGGCGAGACCAACGAAGCACGTTCCGCGTTCCACCAGTTGCTCTCGACCGCGGGACAGGGCAAGAAAAAAGGCGTCTAGGCCTACCCGAATCAGTGATTCGCTTTAAGGTATGGCAATAGACGGAAGTGATTCGGGCCGCGCCCGATGTAATCCAAGCCCAAAGGGGTAGACGATAATGGCCAAAGACACCGACGATCGTAAGCCAGAGGGCGACGAGCCCGAAATGGGCCTGGATATGAGCCAAGCCGCCGTCAAAAAGATGATCGCGGAGGCCCGCGTTCGCGGCTACATCACTTACGACCAGCTCAACACCGTGCTGCCGCCTGAACAGGTCAGCTCCGAGCAGATCGAAGACGTGATGTCGATGCTGTCGGAAATGGGCATCAACATTATCGAAGATGACGAAGCCGAAGAAAACGACGACAAAGCCGCCGGTGAACTCGTCACCGCAGAAGGCTCTCGTGAAGTGGCCGTTGCCGCGACCGAGACCGAAAAACTCGACCGCACCGATGACCCCGTCCGCATGTACCTGCGTGAGATGGGCAGCGTCGAGTTGCTGTCGCGCGAAGGCGAAATCGCCATCGCCAAACGCATCGAGGCCGGTCGCAACACGATGATCGCGGGCCTCTGCGAAAGCCCCCTGACGTTTCAGGCCATCACCATCTGGCGTGACGAACTTGTCGAAGAAGAAATCCTTCTGCGTGACGTGATCGACCTCGACACCACCTTCGGGCGCACCATGGGCGATGACAACGACACGCCCGTCGTGCCCGCCGGCGTCGGCTCCACCACGCCCACGGCCGCTGCCGCCGCCGCCGCAGCCCCGCCCCCGAAGAAGGAAGAGCCCGCGCAAGAGCTTGACGCCGACGGCAACCCCATCGCCAAAGACGACGACGATGATGAGGACGAACAGGCCAACATGTCCCTCGCGGCGATGGAACTGGCGCTGAAGCCGCAGGTTCTCGCCACGCTGGACCAGATCGCGAATGACTACATCAAACTGTCCGAAATGCAGGACAGCCGCCTGTCTGCGACGCTGAACGAAGACAACAGCTTCTCGAAGGCGGAAGAGGCCGAATATCAGCATCTGCGCTCGGAAATCGTCGAATTGGTGAACGAGCTGCACCTCCATAACAACCGGATCGAGGCGCTGGTGGACCAGCTTTACGGCATCAACCGCCGCATCATGTCCATCGACTCGTCCATGGTGAAGCTGGCCGACCAGGCCCGCATCAACCGTCGTGAGTTTGTGGAAGAATACAAAGGTCAGGAACTGGACCCGACCTGGCTCGACCGCATGTCGCAGAAGTCCGGGCGCGGCTGGCAGGCGCTGCTGGAACGCTCCACCGACAAGATTGAAGAGCTTCGCGGCGACATGGCCCAGGTCGGCCAATACGTCGGCCTCGACATCCCCGAATTCCGCCGCATCGTGAATCAGGTCCAAAAAGGCGAGAAAGAGGCCCGTCAGGCCAAGAAGGAAATGGTCGAGGCGAACCTGCGCCTCGTGATCTCCATCGCCAAGAAATACACCAACCGCGGCCTGCAATTCCTTGATCTCATTCAGGAAGGCAACATCGGCCTGATGAAGGCCGTGGACAAGTTCGAATACCGCCGCGGCTACAAGTTCTCCACCTACGCGACCTGGTGGATCCGTCAGGCAATCACCCGCTCCATCGCCGACCAAGCCCGCACGATCCGTATCCCGGTCCACATGATCGAAACGATCAACAAACTGGTCCGCACCGGTCGCCAGATGCTGCACGAAATCGGCCGCGAGCCGACGCCGGAAGAACTGGCCGAGAAGCTGCAAATGCCGCTCGAAAAAGTGCGTAAGGTGATGAAGATCGCCAAAGAGCCGATCTCTCTGGAAACGCCGATTGGCGACGAGGAAGACTCACAGCTCGGCGACTTCATCGAGGACAAAAACGCCGTCCTGCCGCTGGACTCCGCCATTCAGGAGAACCTGAAAGAGACCACCACACGGGTTCTGGCCTCCCTCACCCCGCGCGAAGAACGCGTCCTGCGCATGCGCTTCGGCATCGGCATGAACACCGACCATACGCTTGAGGAAGTCGGTCAGCAGTTCTCTGTGACGCGGGAGCGAATCAGGCAGATTGAGGCGAAGGCTCTGCGCAAGCTGAAGCACCCAAGCCGGAGCCGGAAGTTGCGGAGCTTCTTGGATCAGTGACCAACTTAGAGTGGGCAGACGCAATCCTTGTTGCCTACCGTGAGGGGGCGAAGCAGGGTCGTTTCATTTGGACATATAGTGACATGGCCTCTGCGACTGGCCGCGCGGGCCAGCATCGGTTGATGGGGCCTGCTCTGGACTTGGTGCGGGACCACTGCCAAACAAATGGGCTTCCTGATTGTGCTTCTATGATTGTTACCAAAGCTGAACTCGGCGCTGGATCAATCAAGCCGTCTGAAAATGCTCTCGAGAAACACGGCGGCTGGCCCGAATTGCGCATGCAACAAGCTGCGTGCCTCACGTTCAATTGGTAGACTTTTGAGACGTTCAGGCTTGTTCCTGTCGAGCAATTTTTGTGATCACCCAGCATTAAGGTCGTAGGCCCCGGACGAGCGCTTGCCCGCCTTCACGCGCTATCCGTAGACCGGGCCTTGGCCCGGGATGCGTCTCTGCCACAGAGGGAATGAAGCTCCGCCTCGCCCACGCAAGAATGCTCACCGCACGGCATCATCCTCACCTACTGTGGCTCAAAATACCCGTCTCCGGCGTCCCTACGACAGGCAAACCCAGGGCGCGCCCCGGTCAAAACCGTTAAACGCAACTGGAAACCCTCTAAGGCCACTCACGACACTTGGGCGCTTTTGGCCCCTGACTGCCCCCTCCATAGCGATGACGGAAAGGCAGGCATAGGCATGGTGATCGTGCGGATGCCGGAACGCGAGCTGCGAATAAACTAACAAGACGTTAGCGAAAATACACTTATTAAACTATATCAACAGCTTAAGCCCTTGCTCAAGCTTGAGCACCCCCTCCCTTCCCTCCTGCTCCCATTCCTCCTATCCTCGGACACGACCCAGAAAACGGAGCCCCCCATGTCCCTCCTCTCCAAACTCTTCGGCGGCGGCGAGAAGCCCAAGGCAGAGCCCGTCCTCCACAACGACTACCGCATTTTCGTGGACCCGCAGTCCGAGCAAGGCGGCTTCCGCGTGGCCGCCCGGATCGAGAAGGACGTAGACGGCGAAACCAAGGTCCATCAGATGATCCGCGCCGATACCTGCCGGACGCAGGAAGAAGTAGCCGAAACCTCTCTGTTCAAGGCCAAGATGTTGATCGACCAACAAGGCGACAGCATTTTCCGGTGAGATCCACGTCCGCCCTGCCCCAAGCCCTTCAAGAGAGGCTGAAAGAACGGGATCTGATCGTGTTCGACGGCGAATGCGTGCTGTGCTCGGCCTTCTTTCGGTTCATCGTCCGCACCGACAAGGGCCAGCGTTTCCACTTCGCCCACGCGCAATCGGACTTCGGCGGGCAGGTCTACGCGGCGCTGGACATGCCGGTGGATGACTTCGACACCAATATCGTTATCGTGGACGGCATGATCTATGAGCGCCTTGATGCATTCGCCGCCGCGATGTCTGCCGTGGGCTGGCCCTATAAGGCGCTGGCCGCGACCCGTTTCATTCCCGAGCCGCTGCGCAGTTTCCTCTATTACCGGATCGCCAAGAACCGTTACGCCATATTTGGCCGCTATGACGCCTGCATGATGCCCGACGCGACCCTGCGGGCGCGTTTCATCGACGGGGTGATCTGATGCTATACCCACGCATCTTGGGCAATGCTTTCCATGATCTACCCGCGCCGTTGCAGGCCTTCCATGCGGTCGAGAATACGGTGTTCTATAAGGGCCGTGTGACCGTCACCCACGGCAACGCCCTGACCCGGCAGATCGCGAAGTCCGGCGGGATGCCTGCGAAATCCGGCGAAATGCCTTTCAGTTTCCGCGCCACCCGCGACGGCGGCAAAGAGATTTGGGAGCGTAACTTTGACGGCCACATGACCCGGTCCCTGCAATGGCTGCACGCGGACGGGGTCGTGGCCGAACAGGTCGGCACCAGTGAGTTTCTGATGGAACCGAAGGTGGAAGGCGACAGGCTTCTGATCCCGATCACTGGCCTGCGCGGCTTTGGCCTGCCGATGCCCCTTGGCGTTCTGAGCAGTGCCGAAGGGGTGGAGGGCGTGACCGAGGACGGCGAGATCACGTTTGACGTGCACGCCCGCCTGCGCGGCTTGGGGCTGGTGATCCGCTACCAAGGCACCCTTGCTCCTGCGTAATCCACCCCGTCGTAGGGCGGGCTTGAGCCCGCTTCCCCCGCCGACGCTCGCTATTTCAACCCGACCAAGATCTCCCGCGCGGCTGCCGTCGGCGTCGCTTCACCCAGGGCCACCGAGCGCGCCAGATCGGCCATTGCGGCTTTCACGCTCTCGTCCTCGCGCAGACGGGCCAGAAGTCCCTCTCGCACCTCGTACTCAAACCAATGGCTCGCCTGTTGCGCCCTCGTCTTGTCCCAGTAACCGTTCTCACGCCGCCAAGTGGCCAGCGTTTGCATCTCGGTCCAGGCCTGCTCCAGCCCGTTCCCTTCCACCGCTGAAACCGCCATGGCTTTGGGGAAATCTGCCGGGTCCTGGGGCCGTTTGCGCAACAGCCGCAACGCGCCGGAGTAATCGGCGACGGTGCGCGAGGCGGTGGCTTTCAGATCGCCATCGGCCTTGTTGACAAGGATCAGGTCGGCCATTTCCATGATGCCGCGTTTCACGCCCTGCAATTCGTCCCCGCCCGCCGGGGCCAGCAACAAGACGAACAGATCGCACATCTGCGCCACCATGGTTTCTGACTGGCCGACCCCCACGGTCTCGATCAGCACCACGTCGAAATTGGCCGCTTCGCATAGGGCAATCGCCTCCCTCGTGCGGCGGGCAACGCCGCCCAATGCGGCTGACGAGGGCGAGGGGCGAATAAAGGCGTTGGGCTCGCGGCTCAACAGATCCATCCGGGTTTTATCCCCAAGGATAGAGCCGCCGGACCGGGCCGAGCTGGGGTCAACGGCCAAGACGGCCACCCGCAGACCCGCTTTCACAAGCGCCATGCCGAAGGCCTCGATGAAGGTGGATTTTCCGACGCCGGGGGTGCCCGAAAGGCCGATGCGCAGGGCTTGGCGGTTTAACCCGCGCAAGCGTTCCAGCAGGTCCGCGGCCTGCGCCTGATGGTCGGCGCGGGTGCTTTCCACCAAGGTTACGGCGCGGGCCAGGGCGCGGCGTTCTCCTGTCGCAATTCGCTCTGCCAGATCGTCGATCATGTCTGCTCCTTCCAGTGCCCCCACTTGACCCATTGGCGCGCAAAGTGTCCAGCCGTTGACGCAAGCCCAAAGCCCGCCTATCGCCGTTGCCATGGACTTGCCCATTGACGTTATTCTGCCCGATCTTGTGGCCGCCCTGCGCGATCAGGGCCGTGCTGTTTTGCAAGCGCCGCCCGGTGCCGGCAAAACCACCCGCGTGCCCCTGGCGCTCCTGCCCGAGGTGCCGGGCCGTATCCTGATGCTGGAACCGCGCCGCCTTGCCGCCCGCGCCGCCGCGGAACGCATGGCGCAGACCATGGGCCAGGACGTGGGAAAAACCATCGGCTACCGGGTGCGCGGCGATAGCGCCGTGGGGCCGGACACAAGGGTCGAGGTGGTAACCGAAGGCATCCTGACCCGGATGTTGCAGGACGATCCAGAACTGCCGGGCGTCAGCGCGGTCATCTTCGATGAATTCCACGAACGGTCTCTGAATGCGGACCTCGGGCTGGCCCTGACGTGGGAGGTGCGCGGCGCGTTACGCGAAGACCTGTGGCTGGTGGTCATGTCCGCCACGCTGGACGCCGCCCCCGTGGCCGCTTTGCTGGACGATGCGCCGCTGATCTCGTCCGAGGGCCGCGCCTTTCCGGTTGAGACCCGCTGGCTCTCCACGCCGCTTCACCGGGACGCGCGTTTTGAAGCCTCCGTCGCCGATCTGGTGCTGCAAGCGATGGAGGAGGTCGCGGGCGGTTGTTTGGTGTTCCTTCCCGGAGAGGGCGAAATCCGCCGGGTAGAGGGCGCGTTGAAGGGGCGATTGCCCGCAGATGTCGTGGTGCGACCGCTATATGGGGCGCTGAAACTGGCCGAGCAACGCGCCGCGATCCGGCCCGAGCCATCGGGGCGCAAGCTGGTGCTGGCGACGTCGATTGCGGAAACCTCGTTAACGATCGAGGACATACGCATTGTGGTGGATGCAGGCCGCGCCCGTCGCGCGCGCTTCGACCCCGGATCAGGCATGACCCGGCTGGTAACAGACCCGGTCAGCCGCGCCGAAGCCGCGCAACGCCAGGGACGCGCGGGCCGCGTGGCCAAGGGCGCGTGCTATCGGATGTGGACCAAGGGCGCAGAGGGCGCTTTGCCCGCCTTCCCCCCCGCCGAGATCGAGGCCGCCGACCTGACCTCTCTCGCGTTGGAACTGGCGCTTTGGGGCAGCGCCGAGGGGCTCGCCTTCCTGACCCCGCCGCCCGCAGGCGCAATGGCCGAAGCACAGGCGTTGTTGCACGGGCAGGGGGCCTTGGAGAACGGTAAAATCACCGCCCATGGACGCAAGCTGGCGCGTTTGCCGCTGCATCCGCGTTTGGCGCATATGGTCGCGAAGGGCGGGTCCGGCGCGGCACGGCTGGCGGCGTTGCTGGCCGAGAGAGATCCGCTCAGGGGGCGCGGGGTGGACCTGAAACTGCGCCTCAAGGCCCTGGACGCCCCGAGGGAATTTAACGCCAACGAAGGCATCATCGCCCGCGTGCGCCAAGACGCCAAACGCTTGCGGCGCTACGAGGATGGAGAGAAACAAAGCCCCGGCGCACAGGCCGCCCTGGCCTACCCCGACCGGATCGGACTGCGCCGCCCCGGAGATCAGCCGCGCTACGTTTTGTCCGGCGGCAAAGGCGCGGTTCTGCCCGATGGCGACGGGCTAAGCGGGGCAAGGCTGATCGTGGCCACAGATCTGGACGGCAACCCGAGAGAGGCCCGCATCCGCATGGGCGTGGAGGTGTCCGAAAGGGACGTCAGGGCGTTATACGGCGACCAGATCGCTTGGGAAAACGTCTGCCAATGGTCCAGGCGGCACCGCCGTGTGGAAGCCCGCCAGCAAGAGCGTCTTGGGGCACTGGTGCTGGACGACAAGCCTTGGCAAGACGCGCCGCCCGAGGCGATGATCGGAGCGGCGATGGACGGTATCCGCGACCTTGGCCTTGCAGCGCTCGGCTGGAACAAACGGGCCCGCCTGCTGCGGGCGCGTGTGGCGTTTTCGGGGGTGGCGGATATGTCCGACGAACGGCTCCTCAGCGCGCTGCCCGATTGGGCCGCCCCCTTCCTCGTCGGCGTGAAGAACGCCGACGACATTGCCCGGTTTGACCCGGCCCCGGCGCTGGAAGCCTGGCTCGGGTGGGACGCGCTGCAAGAGGCCAGCCGCCTCGCGCCCGAGGCGTGGACCACGCCCATGAACCGGCAAATCGCGATAGATTACGCCGGTGAAGTGCCCGAAGTGTCGCTGCGCCTGCAAGAGGTGTTCGGCACGACCGTGCACCCGGTGGTTGGCCCCGATCGCCTGCCCCTGAAGGTCACGCTCCTGTCGCCCGCACAACGCCCGGTGCAGGTCACCACAGATCTGCCGGGGTTTTGGGATGGCTCCTACGCTGATGTCCGCAAGGAGATGCGCGCCCGCTACCCGCGTCACCCTTGGCCCGAAGACCCCCGCCAAGCGGACCCGACATTGCGGGTCAAACCGCGGGGGCAATAGCGCTGTCATTCGCCGCCGAAGGCGGCCCTGCGAAATCGCGCCGAACGCGGCCCTTAGTAAATGCGCCGAAGGCGCGCCAGCACAAGAAACGCGCCGAAGGCGCGGGGCGGTTTGCGAAGCAAAGCGCAAGCGAGGCCCGAAGGGCGCTCAGCCCGACGCGGCTTGGTCGCTGGGGGCTTCGATCTTGATGCCCAGATCATTGGCCCAAGCCTGCGCGGTGGGGTGCAGGGATTCCGAGGCATCTGCCCCAATTTCCCGCCGCCGCCGTTCCCAGAACAATTTCCCAAACCCCGAGAAATTCCCCACCGACGGCGCAAATTCATCGGTCGGAAATCGCTCTTTCCAGTCGGGCGGCAGGGGCAAGCCCGTGGCTTCGGCTTCCTCCAGCATCCAGACCAATGACAGATTTGCCCTTGGGCGTGCGGCGTCGTTGCCGTTCAACTGCCCGCCGATATCCCCGTGAGAGCCCTTGAACCAGACCTGCGAAACGCTCTGCCCCGCCACGGCGCGGTCCGTATTCCAAAGGATCGGGCGGTAAGCGACCCGCGTTTCGTCCATCGCCAAGGCTTGCCGCGCAACCTTGATATGCTCGCCCAATTCGTGGGTGTGAAACGGGTGCGGCAACGGCAAGAACCGCCACACCAGCGGATAGCGCATCCCCAAGGCGCGCACCGTGTCATAGACGCCCAGAAAGCTGATCGGTGCATCGTCGGCTCGGCAGTATTCGGCCCGCATCGCGTCGGCCTGCGCGCTGGCCGCGTCACTGCGGTACAAGTCATACAGCGCCTCAACACGACTTTCCGTCACGGCATCCGGGCGGAGCAAGCCCATTTTGTCGATCAACCCCCCCAAGGATCGCACCGCATAAGCCCCGCGCGAATACCCCATCAAGAACACCCGGTCGCCCGGTTCGTAAGATTTCGCCAACCAGACGTAGGCGCGGCGGATCTGGCGGTTGATGCCGATACCCGCCATGACTTCGTGAGCGTGCAGGATGCCGCGCCATTGGATGCCGGGTTCATAATAGACGTTAAGGCGCGGGTCCTGGGGCTGCTCCTGCGTTGCGTCCGTCAGAAGACGATAGGTCAGGCCAATGTTCGTCTCGGACCCCGGCGTGAGGGACGACATCGTCCCATCCAGCAGCACCACATGGCTGCGGGGCACACGGGGCGAGGCATCATCGGGCGCAGGCTTTTGCCGGAAGCCCTTCAGCCACGCCCATATGGTCTCAAGTCCCAGCAAAAGAAGCCTCTGTGGGGGCGTTTTGCAGCATTTCCCAGACCCTCACCGGGGTGAAGGGCATATCCACATGCTCAATGCCCAGGGGCCACAAAGCGTCTTGCACGGCGTTGGCTACCGCGCCCAAGGCGCCGACGGTTCCCGCCTCTCCGCAGCCCTTCATGCCAAGGATGTTGGCGGTGGAGGGAACGACCTCGTTGCGGAACTCGATCATCGGCAAATCAACGGCACGGGGCATGCCGTAGTCCATGAACGTGGCGGTCAGAAGCTGGCCGTCGTCGTCAAACACGGTGTGTTCCATGATCGCCTGCCCGATGCCTTGGGCCACGCCGCCATGAACCTGGCCCTCGGCCAGCATCGGGTTCATCAACACGCCGAAATCATCGACCACGCTGTAGCGTTCAACGCGGGTCTCTCCGGTATCTCGGTCAATCTCGACCTCGGCGATGTGGCAGCCGTTGGGGTAGGACCGCCCCGGCAGGGTCGTCGTTTCGGACGCTTTCGCCAAGTCTTCCCGTCCCGCCGCCTTGGCCCGTGCGGCGGCCTCCAGCAAGGTAATCACCACGTTGGAGCCGGGGGCGCGGAACACGCCTTCTTCCGCGTCAAAGCTGATGTCGCGGGCGTCCATATCATCCGCCAGAAAGCCCACGAGGCCCGATATCAGCACATCCGCCGTGGCCCGCATCGCTGTGCCCTGGGTTGTGACCGAGCGAGAGCCGCCGGTGCCGCCGCCCGTAGCGATCCGGTCACTGTCGCCTTGCACGACCTCGATCTGATCAAGGGGCAAGCCGGTTTGATCGTGCAGGATCTGGCGGTAGACCGTTTCATGGCCCTGCCCGTTGGACTGGGTGCCGACATATAGCGTTGCGCCTGTTTCCGTCAGTTCCACCGTGGCGGTTTCGTCAGGCGAGCCGAGGATGCTTTCGATGTAGAACCCAATCCCAAGGCCGCGCAGATGCCCTTTCGCCTCGGAAGCCGCGCGGCGGGCGGCGAAGCCTGCCACGTCGGCCTCATCCACGGCACGCGATAGCACACGGTCAAACTCGCCCACGTCATAAAGCTCTCCGGTGGCCGAGGTATAGGGGAAGGCGTCGGGCTTGATGAAGTTCGTGCGGCGCAATTCCACCGGGTCCACGCCCAACTCACGAGCCGCATGGTCCATGACACGTTCCAGCGCATAAATCGCCTCGGGGCGGCCGGCGCCACGATAGGCGTCGACTTGGGTGGTGTTGGTGAAAATCCCGCGGTTACGGAACGCGATGGTCTGAATGTCGTAGGGGCCGCACAGCACTTTGGCAAAGAGACCGGCCTGAATGCCCTGCCCAAACTCGGAATTGTAGGCCCCCATGCTCGACAGGCTATCGACCTTGTAGGCGGTGATCTTGTGATCCGCGTCAAAGCCCAAGGTGCAGGTCACGCTGAGGTCGCGCCCGCCGTTATCGGACAGCATGGACTCTGTGCGCTCTGCCATCCAGCGCACGGGACGGCCCAGTTGCCTTGCGGCGATCGGTACCAAGAGGTTCTCGGGGTAGACCATCGCTTTCATCCCGAAACCGCCGCCCACATCGGGGTTGGTCACGCGGATCTGCGCCGCGTCGGTCTTGAACAATTTGGCGAGGTCTTTCTTGATGCCCCATACGCCCTGCCCGTTCACCGACAGGTGCAGGCGGTCGCCGTCCAGTTCAGCGAAACACCCGCGCGGTTCCATCGAGTTCACGATCACGCGGTTGTCGTAGCTGGTATAGGTCACCACATGGGCTGCCGCGTCCAACGCGGCTTGCGTTGCGTCTTCGTCCCCGACGCCGAAATCGTAGACCACGTTATCGGGTGCGCTTTCATGCAAGACGGGCCCGCCGGGGGCGATGTCCAGTTTCACCGGCAAATCATCCACATCGAAGACGATCAGCTCTGCCGCATCCTTGGCCTGCTGCAAGGTTTCGGCGACCACGAACGCCACCGGTTCACCCACAAATCGCACATGCCCTTCCGCCAGCATTGGACGTGGCGCGTCGTTGCCCTTGGTGCCGTCACGGTTATCCGCTCGAAAAAAGCGCATCGCGTTGTCGAAACCCTCAGCCTTCAGATCAGCCGCCGTCATGACCGCATGAATGCCCTCTGCCATCAGCGCGTCCGAGACATCCAATTCGGTGATGACACCGTGGGCCATGGGGGATCGGAAGACATAGGCAAACAGCGCGTCATTCGGGGCGATATCGTCCACATAGCGGCCTGCCCCGGTCAGAAAACGCGTATCCTCATAACGAGTGACAGACTGGCTGGAACCGAATTTCGACATCTGGCGCGCCTTTCAAAAGGGTGGTTTGTGCAGACACTAGACGCGGAGGCTCTGGTGTCCAGTGGGTCTTTACCGGAACGTTAACCCGGGCGTTTGTGTCACCGTCCCGATGCGGTTGGCATCGGGGATTGTCTCGGCCAGTTCGGCGGGGATTGCCGCCAGAAGGCCGCCTGCGGTTTGGGGATCAAACATCAGATCGGCCAGCGGGGTCTTTGGGGCCGCAGCCACGACCGAGGCCCGGTTCTGCGCCCAAAGGCTCGACCGGATGCCCTTGCGGGCCAGCGCCTCGGCGCCGGCCAGTAGCGGCACGGCATCGAGCGTGATTTCTGCGCCCACGCCAGACGCCCCGCAAATGTTGCTCAGGTGACCGGCAAGGCCAAACCCGGTCACATCGGTCATCGCGTGGGCTATGGGGGCAAGCGCCCGGGCGACCGGTCCGGAAGACTTCGCCATCGCCTGCCAGCAGGCCAAAACGTCTTCGCCGGGGGCTTTGGTCTGCATCTCTGCCGCCAGAATAACGCCCGTACCGATGGGTTTCGTGAGGATCAAGGCATCCCCCACCTGCGCGCCTTTCAGGGTGATCGCGGGACCGTCCAGCAACCCGGTGACAGTGAATCCAACCGTCAGCTCTGCCCCGGCAGAGGAATGGCCGCCCACAACCGCCGCGCCCTCTGCGGCGAAGACCTCTGCGGCGGCGTGCATCACCTCTTCCAGCCATTGGCCCTGCAATCGCGCCGCCACCTGAGGCAAGATCACCTGCGCAAGGGCCGCCTGCGGGGTCGCCCCCATTGCCCAGATATCACCCAAGGCATGGACAGCCGCGGCCCGGGCCACCAAAGCGGGGTCCAGCGCGAAGCCGCGCAGATGGTCGGTGCTGATGACTTGACGGGCCGCCCCCATCTTCAAGACCGCCGCGTCGTCGCCCGGCACGGCCTCCACGTCATCGCGGCTGGCCCCCATGGTTTGCGCCATCACGCCTGTCAACGCGCCCGAGGCCAGCTTCGCCCCGCAACCGCCGCAGGGCACGGGGCCCTCCATCTCTGTCGAAACGCCAATGGCCGCGCCTTTGGGCGCTTGCGGCTGGGGCATGTCCGGCAGGTTCCGAAACTTGTCCATGAACGCCTGGTCAATGCGGTTCTTGAGGGTCCACAAAGGCGCACCGGCCAGTGCGATGCCGGATTTCTCGGCCACGGCGACCTTGCCGCCCAAGGACACCAGCTTCAGGAAATCCTTCTGGGGATGGAAAGGCTTGGCCCGCTGCCCCAGCAGATCAGCCCGAATGTTATGGGTAAGGATCGGCGCTGCCCGCACGGCATAGACGCCTGCCTTGGGGCGCGGATCATGGACGAGATGCACGCAATCCCCAGCGCCGTAAATCGACGGATCAGCGGGCGAGCGCAGGTGTTCGTCCACCTCCAGATACCCATCGTGGCAGGGCAAACCGCTTTCAGCGACCCAAGCCTGCGGCGTGGCCCCGGCGGTGCCGATGGTCAGGTCTGACGCGACGCGACGCCCGTCCTCTAGTTCTACCGCTTCAGCGGTGACGCGGGCGACATTTGCCCCCTCGATCAGCGTAACCCCGTGGTCGTGCAGCCCCGCCAACAGCTTGGCCCGGGCCGAGGCCGCAACGGCGGAGAGAACGTCGCCTCGGTCAATCACGCTGACACTCACCTCGCGGCCCAAGGACCGCATCCGGTGAACGGCGGCCATGGCAACCTCGCATCCCGCGACACCGCCGCCGATGACCGCGATGTTAATCGGGCCTTCATCGCCACAAGCCTGCGCCCAAAGGTCCGCAAACCGGCCCAAGGGCTTCGCCGCAATGGCATGTTCCGAGAAGCCCGGCAGCTTGGGCATTTCCGAGGTGATCCCCACGTCCAGCGACATGATGTCATAAGCCACCGCCCGCCCCGAGGCCAAGCGCACCAGCTTTGCCGCCGGATCAATCGCCACGGCGCGGTCCACCAAGAGCCGAGCATTGGCAAAACGCGCCAGCCGCACCAGATCAATATCAAGGTCTTCGCGGGCGTAATGCCCCGCCAAATGCCCCGGCAACATGCCAGAATAGGGGGCGGTCGCGCCGGGATTTATCAGCGTGACCCGCACGCCGGGGACCGGGTTCATGCCCCATTTGCGCAGGACCAACGCGTGGGTATGGCCCCCGCCCACGAACACCAGTTCCTTTACGATCGGGACCAACGGCGTCATGCCTCTTTCCACCCTTCCGCAAACGGATCATCGGGGTAGCCTACACCGGTCATATACAGCCCATGTGGCGGGGCGACGGTGCCGCATTCAGCCCGGTCACAGGCTGCCAAGGCGCGGCGGATGTTATCGGGCTCCCACGCGCCAGAGCCCACATGCTCTAGCGAGCCAACGATAGAACGCACCTGGTTGTGCAGAAAAGACCGCGCTTTCAGGTGAAAGCGGATCTCCTGGCCCGCAGGTAAGTTGATCTCCTCCAGCCGGACCTCATCCAGCGTTTTGATCGGAGAATTGGCCTGACATTGGGTGGCGCGGAAGGTGGTGAAATCGTGTTGCCCCAGAAGGTGCTTGGCCCCTTCCGCCATCGCCGCCACGTCCAACTTGCCGCGCACGCCCCACGCAAGGCCCGCGTCATGGATCAACGGTGCCCGGCGAGAGATCAGGCGGTAGGTGTAGCTGCGCCATTGGGCCGAAAACCGGGCGTGAAAATCCTCGGTCACTTGCGCACAGGCGGTGATTGCAACGGGGTGGGGCCGGAGATGATGGTTCAACGCCTCCGCCAGCCGGAACGGTGTCCAGTTGCGCTGCATATCGGCGTGGGCCACCTGCCCCACCGCATGAACGCCCGTGTCGGTGCGCCCGGCCGTGGCGATGGTGGGCACGTCCTTTTCCAACCGCGCCAAGGCGGCCTCAATCGTGCCCTGCACCGACGGCAGGTCCGTTTGGCGTTGCCAGCCGACAAAGGGCTGACCATTATATTCGATCTTCAAAGCATAACGAGGCATGTTACGGGGCTATCCCATGTCAGCTTCCCCGTCCATTGGCCCTCGAAACCTTTGGTGCGAATGACTATCTTTAGGCGATCACGAAGCAGAGAGGACGCGCCCCTTGGTCATCGGAGCCATCGCAGACACCCTTGGCCGGGGCATCGAGACCGTGTCGGACACGGTGTCGGAGACGTTTTTTGAACCGGTAATCCGCCTTGGCGTCACCGGATTGGCGCGGTCAGGCAAGACGGTATTCATCACTTCTTTGGTCGCCAACCTGCTGGACCGGGGCCGCATGGCGGGCCTAGAGGCCGCGTCCTCGGGGCGGATCGAAGCGGTTTACCTGCAACCGCAACCCGACGACACGGTGCCAAGGTTCGAGTTTGAAAGCCACCTCGCAGCGATGACCGGGACAACGCCCTATTGGCCCGATAGCACAAGATCGGTGTCGGAATTGCGCGTGTCGTTGCGGGTGCGCCCAAAGGGGTTGTTGTCGGGGCTGTCGGGGCCGCGCACGGTGCATCTGGATATCGTGGATTACCCCGGCGAATGGTTACTGGATCTTGGGTTGCTGGAGCAAACCTACGCCACTTGGTCGGCAGAAGCCCTGGCCAAGGCCCGCACCCGCAACGAGGGCGCGCGCTTCATCGCGCGGCTCGACGCTGTGGACGCCAGCGAGCCGTTGGACGAGGCTGTGGCAAGCGAGTTGGCCCGCGACTGGACGCGCTATCTGAACGCCGCCCGCGACGCGGGCTACAGCGATTGCACGCCGGGGCGGTTCCTGTTGCCCGGTGATCTGGAAGGCTCGCCCGCATTAACCTTTGCGCCCTTGCCCGAGGGGGCCTCGCCGCGCGGCAGCCTGGCCCGCGAGTTCGCCCGGCGGTTTGAGGCCTATAAATCGCAGGTGGTGAAGCCGTTCTTCCGGTCCCATTTCGCGCGGCTCGACCGGCAGGTTGTCTTGGTGGACGCCTTGGGCGCCATTCATAATGGCCCCCGCGCGGTGGAGGATTTGCGGCAGGCGCTGTCGGGTATTCTGGGCAGCTTTCGCCCCGGTCGGAACACGTTTTTGACCTCGATCCTTGGCAAGCGGATCGACAAGATCCTGTTTGCTGCCACCAAGGCGGACCATTTGCACCATGAGCAACATGGGCGGTTGCAGGCGATCATGGAGGCGCTGGTCGCAGACGCGCGACGGCAGGCGGATTTCTCAGGCGCGGGAACGGGAGCCATGGCCATCGCCTCGTTACGCGCCACGGTGGAAGAGATGCGGCGCGTGGATGGCGCGGATTTGGGCGTGGTGCGGGGCGCTTTATTGGACAGCGGACGGCAGGCGGCGCTGCATCCGGGCGACTTGCCCGCCGATCCGAACGCCCTGCTGGCCCCGGCCCGGGATGGGGCAGAGGCTTGGTTGGATGGGGATTTCGGCGTCATGCGGTTTGCCCCGGCGCCTCTGTCGTTGCGCGCCGGAGAGGGCCCGCCCCATATTCGGCTGGACCGGGCGGCGGAGTTTTTGATCGGGGATAAGTTGCGATGAGTGGCACTGTTGACAGGGGCTCTGCCCCTTATGCGCATCCAAGAGATGCGCAAACCCCGGAGGTGTATGGCCAAGGTGAAATTGGGAGCCCCCGTGATGAGTGAACGTAAGGGCCCTGTGCTGATCGAGCTGGATGAGGCCCCGCAAGTCGGGCCAGAAGTGGCAGAGCCGGTGCCTGACGCGATCGGTGGCGCCGATGGGCGCGCGATGCAGGTCGTGGCGACCTTGGGGGCGAAGCGAGCGTCAAGGTTGGCGCGATTTTTCTGGTCGGCGCTACTGGGGCTGGTCGGCTTTGTGGCGTCCTTGGCGGCATGGAACTTCGTGACAGGGTTGCTGGCGGAAAATCCCATTTTGGGGTGGATCGCTTTGGGGCTGGTCGGCGCTGTGTTGTTGGCTTTGGTGTTGGTCGCGCTACGGGAATTGGCGGCGTTCGCCAGGCTTGGGCGATTGGACCGGGTGCACCGGGCCGCGGAAGCGGCGTTGGCAGAGGGGGATCTGGCCGGGGCACGGCGCGTGGTGGCGCAGATCTCTGGCCTGTATGTCGGGCGGCCTGAGTTGCGGCTCGGGCGCGATGCATTGGAGCGCCAGCGGGAGGAGTTGTTCGATGCGGCTTCGCTATTTGCCTTGGCGGAAGCAGAGGTGATGACACCGTTGGACCGCGCGGCCAGTGCTGAGATCGAGGCCGCAGCCCGGCAAGTGGCGACGGTGACGGCCCTTGTGCCCTTGGCGTTGGCCGATGTGATCGTGGCGCTGACGGCGAATTTGCGGATGATCCGACGGATTGCAGAGGTCTATGGCGGGCGCGCGGGCACCCTTGGGTCGTGGCGGTTGACACGGGCGGTGATGACGCATCTGGTGGCCACGGGGGCCGTGGCGATTGGCGATGATCTGTTGGGGTCGGCCCTGGGCGGTTCGGTCCTGTCAAAGCTATCGCGGCGATTTGGAGAGGGTGTTGTAAATGGCGCGTTGACCGCAAGGGTAGGCCTTGCGGCGATGGAAGTCTGCCGCCCGCTGCCCTTCGGAGAGGGGCGCCGTCCCAATGTGACCGGCCTGATCCGCCGCGCGCTTACGGGTTTGCTGAACCGCGGCGAGGGTTAAGTCCGCGGCCTCGCACGGCGGGCTGATGACAAGCGCCCTGCGCCGTGTCATGGAGAGCCATGGCAGCTTCCACAATCCATGCAGACCGCCCGTTGCTCGGCATTCTATTGATGCTGGGGTTTTGCGTGGTCATCCCCTTTTCGGACGCCTTGGCGAAGGTATTGGGGGAAGAGTTTCCCCTGATGCAACTGGTTGTTGTGCGCTTCGCCACCCAGACGCTTCTGTTTGTGCCGATGGCCTGGATGGCGGGGGCGGTCTTGTTTCCCTCGCGCAGGGTCGCGGCGCTGACGCTGTTGCGGGCCTGTTTGCAGATCGGCGGTTTGGTATTGATGTTCTCGGCGCTGAGGGTGTTGCCCCTGGCTGATGCTGTGGCGATTGCCTTTGTGATGCCGTTTCTGATGTTGATCCTTGGGCGGTTTTTTTTGAACGAGGAAGTGGGGCCGCGACGCCTGTTGGCTTGCGCGGTGGGATTCATCGGCACGTTGATGGTGGTGCAACCCAGTTTCATCGCCGTCGGGTGGAGCGCATTGATGCCCGTGGGCGTTGCGTTTTGTTTTGCGTTCTTCATGTTGGTGACGCGGGCTATGGCGCGGGAGATTGACCCGCTGGCGCTACAGGGGGCTTCGGGCCTTGTGGCGCTGCCCTTGGTGGTGCCGTTCCTGTTCTTTCCAGTGGCCGAGGTTGCGCCGCTGGCGGGCGCTATTGCCCCGGTCGGCGCTGAGGTCTGGTTGTTGGTTGCCTTGGGGATCTTCGGGTCCATCGGCCATTTGTTCATGTCGTGGTCCTTGCGCTACGCGCCCGCGGCCACGCTTGCACCGATGCAGTATCTGGAGATCCCCGTAGCAACATTGGTGGGGTTCGTGATGTTCCGGGATTTGCCCGACGGATTGGCGGCGGCAGGGATTGCCGTCACCGTCGCTTCGGGGCTCTACATCGTGTTCCGCGAACGCCGCCTCAGCCGCGAGGGCGCGGTGTAAGCGTTGGCATTGGCGGGATGATGTCGCCGCAGACAAGCCGTGTCAGGACCAGTGGTAACGGCCATGTCCGGCTAAGCGGTGCCAGAATGTGATCGCGCAAAAGGGGCAGCGCTGTGCTATCGGATTGATATTGGGGCGTGAAGGCGGCCGAAAAGGCTTGGTAGAGCTTCACATGATATTTGCGCGCTTGGGCGTAGCATCGCAGCGCCTCCTCGCGCCCGACGGGCGCTCCTCGCAGCGCAAGTTGGAGGGCCTGGGCATCCAGAAGCGCCATGTTTGCCCCCTGCCCCAGTTGCGGAGAGGCTCGGTGGGCGGCATCTCCGATATGAACCAGCCCCTCGGCGTAAGGGCGGCGCAGGGCACCGTGGGTATAGCGGGCCGGGGTGAAATCGGCGTGGGACAGGTCATCGGGCAGGAAGGGTGCGAAGTCAGGCCAAAGCTGCGTCGCCTCGGCCCGCCAATCGGCGAAGGGACGCGCGAAGTGAGCGTCGATCTCTGACACCGGCAGGGAGTAGAAGATCGCGGCAAGTTGGGTGTCTGGTGCATCGGCCATGGACCCCACCGGCAAGATGCCAAGCATCCGGTTGGCCTTGCGGTAGCGCTGCGACAGGCGGTCTTGCGCAAAAGGCGCATCCTTCGGCCAGGGGACCGTGGCCCAAACTGCGCCGTAAGGCAGCGGGCGCGCGGAGAGCGACGACAGCGCAGACCCCGCGCCAAGGGCATCAACGATCAGATCAAACGGGCCGATCGGCTGGCCATTCACCAAAAGGCTTTGCCCGTCGCGCCCGGTCACGGTGCTAGAGGCCATGATCCGGCCCCCCGCCTTCTGTGCAGCCCGGTAAAGCGCCGTGAACAGGGCAGCGCGATGGATGCCGAGGCCCTGACGCTCGGGCGTCTCGCCATAGGCCACGGACAAAACGACCTTCCGACTTCTCGCCTCATCGCCATACATGTGCTTGATCGCGGTGCCGCAGGTTGCGGCTTCTTCCGCGGCACCGCAGGCGCGTAACACATCCATGCCGACAGGCTGGATCACCAGCCCGGACCCCACGGGGCGGGGCGCATCGAATTGGTCAAAAACCGTGACCGCGTGGCCATCGCCCGCCAAAAGCGCCGCTGCGGCCAACCCGCCGATCCCTGCCCCTGCAATACCGATATTCATCTTCATGGGGCGTAGCTTATCCCACCCCCCGTCGCCGCCTATGCGACGCGGAGTCCCCCTGCAGGGTTTCCCGCATTGCGGGCAGAAACCATGCTATGTTTAAAACGCACACTTCATCTTGAGGAAATCTGTAGTGAAAATTTCAGACCTGACCACCCTGTCAAAACTCGCCATTGGCCTCGTTATTGCGGGCGGCGTGCTTAGCTTCCAAATGACCAACACGTCTTCGGTAAACGGCGTCTCATCTTGTGAGTTCATCGACTACGGCAAACTGATCTTCGGTGCCTTGGCCGTGATCGTGGGCGGCTTGGGCGAAGTCGCCGCGCTGCGCCTGACGGACACGCGAATGATCAACCTCGTGGCCTCGGGCGGGGCTTCCATCCTGGGCATCTTGCTGGTGCTGATGGGTCTCGGCATCGTCGGCGGGCCTTGCTAACAGCCCTTTGACGTTGGCGGACGGGGGCGTTATACGCCCCCCATGGCACGGCAATTCGGCATGTTCATTCGAATTAGCACCCCGGCGCTCTGAACCCAGAGACGCCGGGATTTTCGCGCTGCATTGGGGCTTGAGCCTCTGCGCCGCCCTGCTACACCGACACCAGACATTTGAATATGAGGAGCGCCCGACATGTGCGCCGCTGAACCCGTGGACTACAAAGCCACGTTGAACCTGCCCAAAACCGATTTCCCCATGCGCGCGGGATTGCCCAAGCGTGAACCCGACTGGCTGGCCCGTTGGGAAAAAATCGGCGTCTACGATCGCCTGCGCGACAAGGCCGCCGCAGCCAAAGGCACCGATGCCGCCCGCGCGCCGTTCACGCTGCACGATGGTCCCCCCTACGCCAACGGCCACCTGCACATCGGTCACGCTCTCAACAAGACGATCAAGGATATCATCGTCCGCAGCCACCAGATGATGGGCCGCGACGCGCGCTATATCCCAGGTTGGGATTGCCACGGCCTTCCGATCGAATGGAAGATCGAAGAGCAGTACCGCAAGAAGGGTCGCAACAAGGATGACGTGGATATCGTCGAATTCCGCCAGGAATGTCGCGACTTTGCCGCCGGTTGGGTGGATATCCAGCGCGAGGAATTCAAACGGCTCGGCATCACGGGAACATGGGACAAGCCCTACCTGACGATGGATTTCCGCGCCGAACGGATCATCGCCGAGGAATTCCAGAAGTTCCTGATGAACGGCACGCTCTACCAAGGCTCCAAACCCGTCATGTGGTCTCCGATCGAGCAGACCGCCCTGGCCGAGGCCGAGGTGGAATACCACGATAAAGACAGCTTCACGATCTGGGTGAAGTTCAAGGTGCAAGGGGCCGCGACGGACCTGAACGACGCCTTCGTGGTGATCTGGACGACGACCCCATGGACGATCCCGTCCAACAAGGCGGTCGTGTTTGGCAATGACGTGGCCTACGGCCTCTACGAAGTCACCGACGCGCCCGAGGAATGTTGGGCCGCCAAGGGCGACCGCTTCTTGCTGGCCGACAAGATGGCCGCTGACGTTCTGGGCCGTGCCCGTCTGGAAGAGGGCCAGTGGACCCGCGTCCGTGATGTGCCAACCTCGGAACTGGAAGGCGCATCGCTTTCCCATCCCCTTGCCGGGGCCGAAGGCTCAAACGGCGAATGGGACGATCCGCGCGACTTCCGCCACGGCGATTTCGTCAGCGACGAGGAAGGCACAGGTTTCGTCCATTGCGCCCCGTCCCACGGGATGGAGGAATACGAGCTCTACCGTGATCTGGGCATGTTGGAGCAGGTCATCACCTACAACGTAATGGACGACGGCAGCTTCCGCGCCGATCTGCCGTTCTTCGGCGGTCACTTCATCTTGTCGCGCAAGGGCGGCGAAGGCACCGCCAACAAAGCGGTCATCGACAAACTTGTCGAGGTCGGCGGGCTGCTCGCACGAGGCAAGATCAAGCACAGCTACCCCCATTCGTGGCGGTCCAAGGCCCCGATCATCTACCGCAACACGCCCCAATGGTTCGCCGCAATCGACAAGACCATGGCCATCGGGGACGATGAATTCACCATCCGTGGCCGGGCCTTGCAGGAAATCGACAAGGTGGAGTGGACGCCAAAATCAGGCCGCAACCGCCTGCATTCGATGATGGAAGCCCGCCCCGATTGGGTTCTGTCGCGCCAACGCGCTTGGGGCGTTCCGCTGACGTGTTTCACCAAGAAGGGCGCTCTGCCCACGGACCCGGATTACCTGCTGCGCAACGAGGCCGTGAACGCCCGTGTGCTGGAAGCCTTCGAGACCGAGGGCGCGGATGCCTGGTACAAACCCGGCGCGAAAGAGCGTTTCCTGGGCAGCGATGTGGATCCCGAAGCCTACGATCAGGTGTTTGATATTCTTGACGTTTGGTTTGACTCCGGCTCCACCCATGCCTTCGTGCTTCGTGACCGTGAAGACGGGACCGAGGACGGCATCGCCGACGTCTACATGGAAGGCACCGACCAGCATCGTGGCTGGTTCCATTCCTCGCTTCTGCAATCGGTCGGCACCCAAGGCCACGCGCCTTATCGCAACGTGGTGACTCACGGGTTTACGCTGGATCAGAAGGGCATGAAGATGTCCAAATCCATCGGCAACACCATCGTGCCCGAGGAAATCATCAAGCAATACGGCGCCGATATCCTGCGCCTTTGGGTGGCTCAGACGGACTATACCGCCGACCAACGGATCGGGCAGGAAATCCTGAAAGGCACGGCCGACAGCTACCGCCGTTTGCGCAACACGATGCGCTTCATGTTGGGCTCTCTCGCCGATTTCACCGAGGCCGACCGGGTCGAACCCGCCGATATGCCCGAGCTGGAGCGGTGGGTTCTGCATCGCCTGACCGAGCTGGATGCAGTCGTGCGCGACGGCTACGCCAAGTTCGACTTCCAAGGCGTGTTCCAAGCGGTCTTCACCTTCGCCACGACGGACCTGTCGGCCTTCTACTTCGATATCCGCAAGGATGCGCTTTACTGCGACGGTGACACCGAACGCCGCCGCGCGGCGCGCACCGTGTTGGATATCCTGTTCCATCGCCTCACCACATGGCTCGCGCCGATCCTGGTGTTCACGATGGAAGAAGTCTGGCTGGAACGCTTCCCCGGCGACGATAGCTCGATCCACCTGACCGACATCCCTGAGACGCCCGCCGCATGGGCAGACGCGGAATTGGCAGCGAAGTGGGCGAAGGTCCGCAGCGCCCGCCGGGTCGTGACCGCCGCGCTGGAAATCCAGCGCCGCGACAAGGTGATCGGCGCCTCGCTGGAGGCCGCGCCGGTGGTCCATGTGGCCGACGCGGACGTTTTGGCCGCGCTGCAAAGCGTGCCCTTCGACGATATCGCCATCACCTCGGACGTGGTGCTGCAAGAAGGCACAGGCGGCGCGTTCACCTTGCCGGAAGTGGACGGTGTCTCGGTCGATTTTGCCAAGGCCGAAGGCGAGAAATGCCAGCGCTGTTGGAAGATCCTGCCCGACGTGGGCAGCCACAGCCACGAAGGCGTCTGCGGGCGTTGTAACGACGCTTTGAACTGAGATCGGGGGGGCCGCGGGGAAATCCGCTGGCCCCTTCCGCTTTGGCGACCTACGTTCAGGGCAACCTGACACGAGGAGACGCATCATGAGCGATCAAGAAAAATACACCCCCCCGAAGGTCTGGACATGGGACGCAGAGAACGGCGGCGCTTGGGCGTCATTGAACCGTCCGATTTCGGGCGCGACCCACGACAAGGAATTGCCCGTGGGCGAACATCCGTTCCAGCTCTATTCCCTCGGCACGCCCAATGGCGTGAAAGTTACGGTACTGTTTGAGGAACTGCTGGAGGCGGGCTACAGCGATGCTGAATACGACGCTTGGCTCATCCGCATCGGCGATGGCGACCAGTTTGGCAGCGGTTTTGTAGAGGCGAACCCGAACAGCAAGATCCCCGCCATGTGGGACCGTTCCGGCGACACGCCCGTGCGCGTGTTCGAAAGCGTCGCGATCATGATGCATCTGGCCGAGAAGTTTGACGCCTTCCAAGGGCCTGCATCCGCCCGTGCCGAATTGCTGTCGTGGCTGATGTGGCAGATGGGCAGCGCGCCTTTCCTTGGCGGCGGCTTTGGCCATTTCTACGCCTATGCCCCCTATCCGATGGAATATCCGATCAACCGTTACGCGATGGAAACCAAGCGTCAGATGGATGTGTTGGACAAGCATCTGGAAAAGAACGAATGGATGGTCGGCGGCGAATACACCATCGCTGATATGGCGATTTGGCCATGGTACGGCCGCACGGTCATGGGGGATGCCTACGACGCCGGAGAATTCCTTTCCGTGCACGAATACAAGCACCTGCTGGCATGGGCCGAACGCATTGCCGCCCGCCCCGGTGCTGACCGGGGGCGGATGGTCAACAAGACCTCCGGCGATCCGTCCGAGCAGCTGTGGGAGCGCCACTCTGCCGAGGATTTCGCCACCAAGACCCAAGACAAGATCGGCTGATCGCGCCCCGCGCTTCGCCGCCCCGGTGGCGGAGCGCTTTGCACAGGTTCCGGGTTGATCGCTGCGCCGCCCCGTCCCAGGATCATCCCATGAGCAACCGTCTTTCCCTTGATACCCCCATCGGGCCAACTTGGATCGAGGCCGATGAACGCGCCATCATCGGCGCGGGTTGGGGCCGTGTGGATGCCCCCGCCGAGACCCCGCTTCTGCTTGAGGCGGCCGCAGAGTTGCGGGCCTACTTTGACGGCAAGCTCGTTCGTTTCACGGTGCCAATCCGCCACGGACGCACCGATGCGACGGGCCGCGTTTTGGACGCGATGCTGGCCATTCCCCTTGGGGAAACCCGCGAATACGGCGCCATCGCGAAACAGGTGGGCCTTCCCCCGCAAGCGGTCGGTCAGGCCTGTGGCGGCAACCACATTCCGATCCTGATCCCCTGCCATCGCATCTTGTCCGCCAAGGGCCTTGGCGGGTTTTCCGCACCAGGGGGTGTGGATACAAAAGTATGGCTTTTGCGACATGAAGGGGCGGCAGGTTTGCTGATCTAGCCCATAACTTGCACAATCTTTGCCTTTGCCCTCAATTATCCACAGGCGCGTCGGGCCAGGTAACCCGCGCCTCGCCCGCCGTCATTTCGCCCTTGGCTCGGTCGAACCGAAGGTAAGCGATACCCTGCCCACCCGCTTGGGTGTAGAGCGTCCCGGCGGGTTTTTCCCCGGCCAGAATCTCGGTCCCCGAGGGGGCCGTGCCTTCCACATCCACTGTGACGAAACCCTTTTTCAGCTCCGTCTTGTGCTTCATGCGGGCCGTGACCTCTTGCCCGACATAGCAGCCCTTCTTGTGGTCCACGCCTGCCAGTCGGTCAAAGCCGGCCTCCAGAATGTAGGTGTCGTTGGGCACCAGTTCGATCCCCGTCTCAGGCACGCAAGCGGCGACGCGGATGGCGTCCCAATCAATGCTCGGGTCGCCGCCTTCCACCCCGTACCCACGCCAGCCAAGCGCCGGGTCGCGCGGGTCCGCAAAAGTGCCCTCGGGCGCGTCGCCAAGGCCACGCGCAACCGATAGCCCGAATTCCTCGATCGTCACATCGGCGCGAAGGCGATACATCGACAGACGTTGCGCCACGGCGGGGGCAATCTCGGACTTCACATCCAGCAGCAGGTCGTCGCCCCGGTCGAGCAAGAAAAAATCCGCCAGATATTTACCCTGCGGCGTCAGCAGCGCTGAATAGGCCAGCCCCTCGCCCGCATCACGGGTCACGAGCCCCTTGAGGAAGCCATGGGCGTCCGCCCCCGACAGCCGCAACACTGTGCGATCTTCCGCCCGCTCACCGATCATATTCGCCTCCGTTGATATCTGATATCACAGCTAATCATCGCGCGGCTGCTGCGCAACATTGACCGACCCAAGGGCGCGGGATACGCCTGTCTCACCACCAGAAATCCGGAGCTTTCCATGACCCTTGCCAACGGCCGCCACTACCTTGCCATCCCCGGTCCTTCGGTCATGCCAGACCGCGTTTTGCAAGCGATGCATCGCGCCGCGCCCAACATTTACACGGGCCAACTGCCCGATATGGTCGCCACCATCGTGCCCGATCTGAAGGCCGTGGCAAAGACCAAGCACAACGTCGCCATGTACATTTGTAACGGCCACGGGGTGTGGGAAGCGGCCTTGGTGAACACCTTTTCTCGCGGGGATCGGGTCCTGGTCCTGGGCACGGGACGCTTTGGCACCGGTTGGGGCGACATGGCCCAAAAATTGGGCATCGAAACGCAGGTGGTGAATTTCGGCGATGACACGGACGTCGACCTGCCCACTGTGGCGAGCGTCTTGGCGGATGATCCCGATCACCTGATCAAGGGCATTCTTGTCACGCAGGTCGATACCTCTACCTCGGTCAAGAACGACGTGTTGGGCCTACGCGAGGTGCTGGACGCGGCGGACCACCCCGCGCTGCTGCTCTGTGACAACATCGCGAGCCTTGGGTGTGATGAATTCCATATGGATGACTGGGGCGTGGACGTGATGATCGCCGCTTCTCAGAAAGGGCTGATGACACCGCCCGGCATGGCTTTCGTCTACTTCAACGACCGTGCCGACGCGGCGCGGGAAACGGCCGATCTGGTCACGCCCTATTGGGATTGGCGCGGCCGGATCGAGCCCGATTATTTCTACGAATACTTCCTTGGCACCGCCCCGACCCACCACCTTTACGGGCTGCGCACCGCCTTGGACATGATCGTCCATGAAGAGGGGGTCGAGGCCGTCTGGAACCGTCACAAGGTTCTGGCCGAAGCAATTTGGGCGGCGCTGGAAGTTTGGGGCCAAGCGGGCCCTGTGCGGGCCAATATCACCGAGCATGAAAAACGCTCTCACGCGGTGACGCTGGTGAACTTCGGCCCCGGCAACGGGCTTAAACTACGGGAATGGATGGAAAAATCCTATGGCGTGACCCTCGGCATTCCGTTGGATAACGTCGATACGCCCGAGGATTATCTGCGGATCGGCCACATGGGCCACGTGAGTGCGCAGATGGTTTTGGGCGTCTTGGCGGGCCTGCAAGCGGGCATGACCGCGCTGCAAATCCCCCACGGCCCCACCGGGCTGGAAGCCGCGATGAAGGTGATCGCCGAGGCCGCCTAGAGCGCCTTCGGCAATGCCTCCGCAAAGATCGCCAGCGCTGTGTCCGGGGCGCAAGACACCCGGATGCAGCGATCTTGCGGGGCCACAAACGGCATCCGCACGAACACGCCTTGCGCGATAAGCGCCGCCACAACGGTACGGGCATAGTCTCCGTCTTTGCCGCAATCAATCGTCACGAAATTGGTGGCGGACGTCAGGGGTGTCAGGCCATTGGTCCGCGCGATATCACTGATCCTGTCACGGGCGGCGGCGATCTTTTCGACTGTGGCTTGAAGGTATGCCTGATCCTCTAACGCCGCCAAAGCCGCCGCTTGCGCCACCCGCCCCATGCCGAAATGGTTGCGGATCTTGGCGAAGGACGTGATGAAATCCGACGCTGCGATGCCGTAACCCACGCGCATCCCCGCAAGCCCGTAAGCCTTTGAGAACGTACGGAAACGGATCACCCGAGGGTGCGTTACGTCCAGCGGAGGAATTGCGCCCTCGGGGGCGGTATCTGCATAGGCTTCATCCAGCGCCAGAACACAGCCTTCGGGCAGGGTGTCGATCATCCGTTGGACCGCTTCTGCGGAATGCCAAGTGCCCATGGGGTTATCGGGGTTGGCGAAATAAATCAGCTTTGCGTCAACTTCCCGGGCTTTCGCGATCAACGCGTCTGGGTCTTCGCGGTCATCTTTGTAGGGCACTTTGTGCAGCACCCCACCAAAGCCCGCGACGTGATAGTTGAACGTGGGATAGGCGCCGTCCGACGTCACGACCGCGTCGCCCGCCCCCACAAAAAGCCGCACAAGGTAGCCGAGAAGGCCGTCGATCCCCTCCCCCACGATCAGGTTTCCGGGCGCTATGCCGTGATGGGCCGCAAGGGCGTGGCGCAGGTCATGAACCTCTGGATCGCCATACATCCAAGCGCCCGAGGCAGCTTGCGCAATGGCCTGCAACGCAAGGGGCGACGGGCCAAAAACGCTCTCGTTGGCGCCAAGACGCGCCTTGAACGATGCGCTCATGGCTCGTTCCTGCGTTTCAGGGCCCACAAAGGGGACGGTGGCGGGCAGGGATTGAACGAGGGCGGTATAGCGAGGATCAGTCATAGCGTCAGCGTTCGCGGATTTTTCCCCGCCCTGCAAGGGGATCGTTGGCCCATAGTGCCCGCCATGAAACAAACTCGACGCCAATTTCTTGTGATCAGCGCCGCCGCGACGACGGCGGCGCGGCTTGCTCCTACGCTTGCAGCACGCGCTGGCGGGGGCCGACGCGTGCTGACGCTTGTCTATGACAAGAGCTTGGGGATGATGCGCGCCATCGACAGGCTTGTGCCGTAGGCGCAGTGTTAAAGAGACGTGCCTTAGACGCAGTGTTTAAGTGACGTGCCGCAGCCGCAGCCGCAAAGGGTGTGTTTAGTAGTGATCCTCGGCCAGGTAGCGGGCGTTGACCCAACCGCGCGGGTGGCCGTTCCAGGTGACGGTGCACCAAGTCGCTGGCCCTCGAGAGGTCGAGATCTGTGCACAATGGCCGACCTGAATGGCACGGGCATTATAGGGCAAGTGGTAGACCACGTGGTTGCGAACACCGGGCCCGTGACGAACGTTCAGGTGATCGTGGGACGCCACGCCGTGCACACGGTAGTAGTCGGGGCCGTGTCCGTCGTTGTAGCCGCCACCGTGACCGCCTTGCTGCCCGTAGCCATTGCCATGACCGTTGCCGTAGCCATTGCCGTGGCCCTGACCGTGGTAATTCACGTTAACAGGGCCATAGCCCGTACCCGGCGCGTACCACGTCTGGACCGCGCCACCATTGCCGTAAGAGGTGTACCCATCGGCAGAGGCCGTGGAGGTTGTGGATGTCAGGGAAAGGGCTGCGGTGGCAGCAAGGGCGAGAGCTTTCAGGGTACGCATGATTTGGGGTCCAATTCGTGAAGGGGTATCAATGCCCTCATCATGGACGAAACGCCGGATTCGCCTCAATGGAGGTATTCCGTATGGAGGTTTTCCTACAGGCCAACGTCTTGCGCAAAGAAGGCTCGGCCGCTTCAGGAACGCGGGCGATCAGCCCCGTCGCCCTCCTCCGCCGGGGCCGCCACAAGAAACAGCCACAGGGCGAAGGTGCCGGCAATCGCGAAGAAAATCGCACCGCCAGTCGCCCCCAGAACCCGCACAATCGCGTGCAAGACCAAGTCGCCTATGTCGTGAATGCCAAAAGTGTCGACAAACCACCCCTGCCCCAGACTGAACAACCCCATGGCGATCAGCCAACACCCGACGCAGAGGAAGATGCCAAAGGCGCGCCTCCCCCAGTGCCGGAGTGTGGCCATCATGATCGTTACGCCACCTCGGCCAACCGGGCGAGGGCTTGCTTCAAGCGGGCTTCTTCCTCTTCCCGGGCGGCGAGGTTGGCTTTGGTTTCCTCGACCACCTCTGCCGGGGCGCTTTGCGCGAACTTGGGGTTATTCAGGCGCCCGCGAAGGCCACCCAACTCCTTGGCGAGTTTGCCAAGGGTCTTCTCAAGCCGCGCTTTTTCCTCGTCCACGTCGATGATATCGGCGATCGGCATCCCGAAGGTGCCACCGTCTACCGCGATGGTAACGGTGCCCTTGGGGAAGGCATCGGTTGGTGTGACCTCGGACAGGCGCGCGAGGCGTTGGATCATCGCCGCGTTGTTGCCGAAGGCAGTCTGACCCGCAGCATCCAGATCACTCTGCAACAGTTGCACCTTGAGGCCCGCAGGCACGTGCATTTGCTGACGCGCAGAGCGGATCGACTCGATCAGGTTGATAACCCAGGACATCTCCCGCTCGGAGGCATCGTCGATCAGGTCTTCGCCATATGTCGGCCAATCCGTGTGAACCAACATGGTGTCGCGGGGGGTGATTTCGCCCCACAGCTCTTCGGTGATGAAGGGCATGGTGGGGTGCAGAAGGATCAAGCATTGGTCGATGACCCAAGCCATCGTGGCGCGGGTTTCCGCGATCACCGCGTCGTCGCCGGACGCGAAAAGTGGCTTGGCAAATTCCAGATACCAGTCGCAGACCTTGCCCCAGACGAACTGGTACAGACCGCTTGCCGCATCGTTGAAACGGTAGTTGGCCAGCGCCTCGTCATGGGCGATGCGGGCCTTGGCCGTTTCGGTCACGATCCACTTGTTCACGGTTTGGGTCGGGGTCGTGGGGTCGAAATCCGCGTCGGGTTTACATTCGTTCATCTCGGCAAACCGCGCGGCGTTCCACAGCTTGGTGCCGAAGTTTCGGTAGCCTTGGATGCGGTCGGTGCTGAGCTTCAGGTCGCGCCCCATGGCGGCCATGGCAGTCAGCGTGAACCGCAGAGCGTCTGCACCGTATTCGTCGATCAGCTCCAACGGGTCGAGGACGTTGCCGATGGATTTCGACATCTTGCGGCCCTTCTCGTCGCGGACGAGGGCATGGACGTAGACGTCCCGGAAGGGGATGTCGTCCACAACGGCCAATTGCATCATCATCATCCGGGCAACCCAGAAGAAGATGATATCGAAGCCCGAAACGAGGGTTGAAGTGGGGAAGTATTTTTCCAACTCCGGAGTCTGCTCCGGCCAGCCGAGGGTGCCGATGGGCCAGAGACCGGAAGAGAACCAGGTGTCGAGGACGTCGGGGTCGCGGGTAAGCGCCTTGCCGCCCGCTTGTGCGACGGCGTCGTCCTCAGTGGCGGCGCAATATTGGTTACCGTCCTCATCATACCAAACCGGGATCTGGTGGCCCCACCACAACTGGCGGGAAATCGTCCAAGGCTCGATGTTTTCCAGCCAGTGGAAATACACCTTACGGTGCTGTTCCGGCAGGATTTTCGTGCGGCCAGATCGGACGGCGTCCAGGGCAGGCTCAACGATTTTGGCGGTGTCCACGAACCATTGGTCGGTCAGCATCGGTTCGATGATGACCTTGGAGCGGTCGCCGAACGGCTGGGTGATCGGTTTCGCTTCGACCAGTGGAACCTCCGACGGCTCCTCCGCTTCCGCGTCCTCGCCGCTTTTCTTCTTCGGTTTCAAGCCCAAGCGAGGGTCATCGGCGGCGCACATGACGGCGAGGCCCTCTGCGGTGATTTCATCAACCACACGTTTGCGGGCCTCGAACCGGTCCAACCCGCGCAGGTGGTCGGGGACGAGGTTAAGGGCATCGACCTCCATTTCGCCAAGGGTCGTCTCGCCGTTGGCAACGGACTGCGCGATGGCAGCAGCTTCGGCATAGGGTGCGCCGTCATCGCGCAGGTGCGCACGGGTGTCCATCAAGCGGTAGCAGGGGATGCCATTGCGCTTGGCGACGCCATAGTCGTTCATGTCGTGGGCGCCGGTGATCTTCACCGCGCCGGAGCCAAAGGCCGGATCGGGATATTCATCGGTGATGATCGGGATCAGGCGGCGGTGTTCCTTGGGACCGACGGGGATCTCGCAAAGTTGGCCGATGATGGCCTTATAGCGTTCATCATCGGGATGAACCGCAACGGCACCGTCACCGAGCATGGTTTCAGGACGGGTTGTGGCGATGGAGATGTAATCGCGCTCCTCGTCGATGAGGATCTCCCCATCTTCACCTTTTTCCAAATATCGGTAAGTCGCGCCATTCGCGAGGGGGTACTTAAAGTGCCACATGTGGCCGGGTTGGTCGATGTTTTCGACCTCCAAGTCACTGATTGCCGTCTCGAAATGCGGGTCCCAGTTCACCAGGCGTTTCCCGCGGTAGATGTAGCCCTTGTTGTACATCTCCACGAAGACCTTGATCACTGCGTCGTGGAAATTGCCGTCTTCGCCCTCGGGTGCGCCGGGCGCGCCAGACATGGTGAAGGCTTCGCGCGACCAATCACACGACGCGCCAAGACGCTTGAGTTGTTCGCGAATGGTGCCGCCGGATTTGGCCTTCCACGCCCAAACGTGGGCGAGAAATTCTTCTCGGGACAGGTCCTTGCGGGCAATGCCCTCTTTCGCCAGCTCGCGCTCTACCACCATCTGGGTGGCGATGCCCGCATGGTCGGTGCCGGGCTGCCAGAGCGTGTCGAAACCGCGCATCCGATGCCAGCGGGTGAGAACGTCTTGAAGCGTGTTGTTGAAAGCATGGCCCACGTGGAGGACGCCCGTAACGTTGGGCGGCGGGATCATGATGGAGAAGGGCTCGGCCCCCGGCTTGGCGTTGGCACCGGCTTTGAAGGCACCGGCGTCGTCCCATTTGGCGTAGATACGGGCTTCGGCTTCGGCGGCGTTGAAGGTCTTTTCCATGGGTCTCACCCTTTGTTCACTTAACGGGTGGGGTAGCCGATGGAGCGGGAGGTGTGAAGGGGGGATTGGGGGAGAGTTGACGGCGTCTGGCGGGGCGGGTGCGGTAGATCAATGGTAGATCGATTTAGGTAACGGCGCGAGGCAGGGGGCCAGCCCCCTTGGCGCATCCGGAGATGCGCTTACCCCCGCGATATTTTTGAAAAGATGAAGGAGGGGGTCAGGTCAACAGGTGAGCGATCTGCGCGGCGGCGGCGTTGAGTGCCCGGTCCGAGAGGTCGCCTGCGTCGATGGTGGCAATGGGCGGCGCAGTTTTGGAGCGGATCAGACGGGCGTAGGCGGGATCATAATGCTCGGCGATCAGGGCGTGGGCGAGGGCTTCGTTCTGGTTGGCGTCGAGGAGGGAGAGCCATTTTTCCACCGTTGCGTGACCCGCGAGGGGGCGGAGGTGGTTGAGGCGGGTCGTCAGGGCCGGCGCGTCGGCGGAGAGGTCCTTGTACGCCGTGGCCAAGAAGCGGGCGCGGTGGTGGGGAGCGGCCTCGACCTCGATCCGGGGGCTGTCCTTCATGGCGTTCCAAAGCGCGGGTGGCAGGCGGACGGTGCCGATGCGGGCGGACTCGGCCTCGATCAGGAGGGGTTTGGCGGGGTCGAGGGATGTGAGGGTTTCGAGAAGGGCCGTTTCAAATCCCTTTTGGGCAGGTTGGACGCCGTCGATATCGCCGAGGATGGAGCCGCGATGTTTGGCTAGGCCTTCGAGGTCCAGCACTTGCCCCCCGAGGCGGGCGACGCGGCCGAGAAGCTCGGTCTTGGCGGTGCCCGTGTAGCCATCGAGCCGGATCACTTTGAAGGGCAAGGTTGCGTCATAGAGTTGAGCGACCACGTGGCGGCGCCAGCTTTGGTAACCGCCTTCCAGCACCTGCGCCCGCCAGCCGATTTGTTGCAGGATCGTGGTGAAACTGCCCGAGCGTTGCCCGCCACGCCAGCAATACACCAGCGGTCGCCAGCCGCCTTCTTTGTGGAGGAGGTGTTCCTCGATCGCATTCGCCGCGTTTCGGGCCACGCGTGTGGCGCCGATCTTGCGGGCCTTGAACGGGCTTTCCTGCACGTAGATCGTGCCCACTTCCGCGCGTTCTTCGTTGGACAGCACGGGCATGTTGACCGCGCCGGGGACGTGATCCTCGGCAAACTCCGCAGGGGTGCGCACGTCGATGATGGTATCGAAGCCCTCGGACTGGAGGGTGGGGAGATCTGTCAGGGAATAGGCCATGAAGGGGGCTTAGGGGAGAATGGGGGCGGGGTCAAAGCGGGGCGCCTTTGGCGGGGCTGCTCAAGCTTGAGCAGGCCTGTAAGGTACTGTTCGCAAACAGTTTATCGTTTTTCGCTTCTTTGAGCATGGATATTTTGGGGGCCTTGCGATGCGGCAGGCCGGGATCAGCCCCCCGGTGGCTCTGGGCGTCTTCGCGCCTCAGGACACCTCAGGACACTCAGGGGGTCAGGTCAGAGGCGGACCAGTGAAACCCGGCCCCGATGAAATCCTGGGGAGAGCCGGCGCGGAAGGCGACATCGGCCATGTGGGTCAGAACAAGGCGTTCGACGTCTTCGGCCCCCAGTCGATACGCCACGCGCAGAAGGTTCTGATAATGCCACATCGCGTGGACAGCCCGAGGCGGGGTGGCCAGGGCCAGATCAAGGGCCGAAGCGCAGGCCCACGGGGCGTCCGCGACCGAGCGCACAGCGCGACGTTTCCTCGGCCACTTGTGCGCGCAGACGCACGCCCCCCCCCGGCGACAAGTCGGATTGCGCGGCCTCCAGAAGGGCATCGCGGCGCGTGTCGGGCACATCGGGGCCAAACATCGCCCCCCAGGCGTGGGAGGGTCGGTCAATGCCATCCAGCCACCGCGTGGCCGCCGCGACATCGCCAAGCCGGGCGCGCAGCTGTGCCAAGGCGCGGCGGGCGTCGTTACCCGGCCTAGAGCGCGGCGATATGCCGGCCTCGGCCCGCGCGAGGGCCGCGCGCACCTCGGCCTCAGGCGCTTGCGCGTCGATCAGGGCCTGCGTGGCGGCGATATGCGCGAACTGCCTTGAAAAGGCCGGGTCCGTTTGGGCGCTGGTATCCAGATCGCGGGCCATTTGCAGGGCCACGTCCGCCAGCCCAAGGTCGGCGACGGCGCGGGTGGTGGCCGCCATCCACCTATGATCGGGCCAAGGCTGTTCCTCGGCAAAGGCGGCAAAGGCGGTTTGCAGGTGCTCTGCCGCGCGGGCCGGGTCAGGTTCCACTGCTGCCGCCCGCAACAAGATGCGCGCATCGCCGCCACCGCCTGCCGCGCGAAACAGGCGCAACGCGCGGTCCGAGCCGATCAGGGCCATCACCTCGGTCGGGAGGGTGACGGGGGGTGTGTCCGTCGGCGGAAGGGCCGCGAGGACGTCAACCACCGCATCGGCGTTGCCAAGACGGGCGTGCAGTTCCGCCGCGTAGAGCATCTGGTAGATCCGCGGCTGTGCCGGGTCGGCCGTGGCAAGGCGCATGATCGTGTCCGCCATGTCAGCCACTGTCGCCAGCGCCTCGGGCGTTGGATCCGGGCGGGGCGGCAGGGGTGTGCCATAGGGGTTGCCGCCCAACAGCGACAGGGCGCTGATATAGAGCGTGCCACCGTCAGCACCCGGGGTTTGCGCGACGGCATCGGCCAGAGGCATGCCTGCGGCCAAGGCGTGGGTGACGCGGTGGCTGGCGACGCTCCGGCCCACCTCCGCCGCGGTTGGCTCGGGGGTGCTGCCGGTCAGACGGCCGCGCAGGGTTAGGGCCTGATCAAACCGCCCCATCGCCGCGAGCAGGTCGACCTGGTGCCCGTAGGCCGACGGGTCACGGCCGCGCAGGGCCAAAGCAATACCCACATCGGTGAGGCATTGCGC
The DNA here is from genome assembly GCF_038396845.1 of Gymnodinialimonas sp. 57CJ19. Taxonomy (NCBI): domain Bacteria; kingdom Pseudomonadati; phylum Pseudomonadota; class Alphaproteobacteria; order Rhodobacterales; family Paracoccaceae; genus Gymnodinialimonas; species Gymnodinialimonas sp. 57CJ19. Next base: position 1,673,010 of record NZ_CP151587.1, on the reverse strand, counting down.
GGTTGGCGCGGCCACACAGGTGGCGACATCAGGGCGCGGTGGGCGGTCCAACGTGGCGCTGGCCAGCGGCAGGCATCCCCCCGCGATGGCCACCGCTGTGGCTATGCTGAGTTAAAGCGCGCTGCGGTTGCCCATGGGGCGCCCGAGCTTTCAGATTTCGCTGTTCATCTTGCGGAACCGTTGGATCAGCGAGGACGTATCCCAACGCCCGCCGCCCATCTGCTGCACCTCTGCGTAGAACTGATCCACGAGGGCGGTGACGGGCATCGACAGGCCCATATCCTTGCCTTGAGCCAGCGCGATCCCAAGGTCTTTGCGCATCCAGTCCACCGCAAAGCCGTGGTCGAATTCGTTATCCACCATGGTCCCTGCCCGGTTTGCCAACTGCCAGCTTCCGCCCGCCCCCTGGCTGACCAGATCGGCCACTTTCTTCGCATCAAGCCCCGCTTCCATCGCCAGATAGAGCCCTTCGGACACGGCCTGGATCGCCCCGGCGATGCAGACTTGGTTAACCATCTTGGTCAGCTGCCCCGCGCCCACGTCTCCGAAATGCACGGTGCCTTTGGAATAGGCCGCGATCACCGGCTTGGCGGCAGAGAAGTGGTCTTCCGCGCCGCCGCACATGATGGCGAGCTGCCCGCTTTCCGCCCCTGCCTGACCGCCGGATACCGGCGCATCGACCCAGCCGACGTTCTGCTTGGCCGCGACCTCGGCCAATTCACGGGTAACCAGCGCCGAGACGGTCGTGTGGTCCACGAAGATCGCGCCGTCCTTCATGCCAGCCAACGCGCCGTCCTCGCCCAAAACGACCGAGCGCAGATCATCGTCGTTGCCCACACAGGCCATGACGAAATCCGCGCCCTCAGCGGCTTCACGGGGCGTTTCGGCGAAGGTGCCACCGATATCGGAGGCCCATTGTTCGGCCTTCGCGGTGGTCCGGTTGTAGACGGTCACGGAATGGCCCGCGTTCAACAGGTGGGCTGCCATTGGGAAGCCCATCACGCCGAGCCCCAGGAATGCTAGTTTCGCCATCGTATCCTCCTGCTGGTTGCTTGGGGCGAACCTAACAGGGCGCGGGGCGGTGTCTAGCCGGACTCTATGTGGTGCCGTCGTGGGCCATGCGGGCAATATCCTCGGCCGAATAACCAAGCGTCGCCAGGATCGTCGCGGTATCCTGGCCCAGTTGCGGCGGCGGGTGAGCGACGGAAGGGCGGGTGCCGTCCAGTTGGAAACCTGCGGTGACCACATCAATGGCATGGTCCACGCCCGGCACCGTATCGAAATGGGTGACGAGGCCCCGGTCCGCCACCTGCGGATGGCGCAAGATATCCGGCACGCTGAGCACCGGACCAGCGGGGATACCGTGGGCGTTGAGTTCCTTCACCCAATGGGCGGCCGGTTTGCGTGTCAACGCGACCTCCAACTCGGCGCGCAGCGCGTGGCGGTTGGCTTTGCGATCTTCGCGGGTCGTGAAACGCGCGTCTGCGAGGAGGTCGGCACGACCGAGGAGAGGCGCGAGGGCTTGCCACTGCGCGTCCTTGTTGGCGGCAATATTCAGCGGCGCGTCCTGCGCCTGAAAGGTCCCCGAAGGGGCCGAGGTGGGGTTCTCATTCCCATGGGCCTGGGGCGAGGCCCCGCCGATCAGGTGGTTCGACACGACCCATCCCATGGTTGCCAGCGTTGCCTCCAACATACTGACATCAATGAAACTCCCCCGAGGTTGCGCGTTCAGCGCAGCGGTAATCGCCATCGCCGCTGTCAGCCCGCCCACAGTATCGCTGAGCGGATAGCCCACCCGCGTAGGCTCGCCGGTGCCGGTGATCGACATCACGCCCGAGGCCCCTTGGATGATCTGATCGTAGGCCGGGTTCGCGGCCCAGGGCCCGTCTTGCCCATAACCGGAAATCGCGCAGTAGATCAGGGCCGGGTTTTCCGCCCGCAGGGTCTCGTACCCAAGGCCTAGACGGGTCATGACGCCGGGGCGGAAGTTTTCCACCAACACATCGGCCGTTCGCACCAGCCGCTTCAGCGCCTCTTTGCCCGCGTCGTGTTTGAGGTTCAGGGTCAGGCTTTTCTTGCCCGCGTTCTGCGCCAGAAAGCTGATCCCCATGCCTTTGGCCGACAGCGTGGCAGAGGCCCCAAGGTTCCGGGCCAGATCGCCCCCTTCCGGGTTCTCGACCTTAATGACCTCGGCCCCCAGATGGGCCAGTTGGTGACAGGCAAAGGGGCCTGCCAGCACATTGGTCAGATCGAGAACGCGGATGCCCGAGAGCGGCTTAGTCGCCATCGGCCACGCCCTTGGCCCGGTTCCGGGCGCGCGCCGCGCGGAAGGTGGGCAGCATCACAAGGAAGGCGGCCAGAACCAGAAGGCCAAGGGTCATGGGGCGTTCCAGGATGAAGCCCAAGCCTTGGTAAAGCTGCATGGAGCGAGAGAAGTTATCTTCCAGCATCGTGCCCAGAATGAACCCGATCAGCAGAGGTGCCAGCGGGTAATCGGCAAAGCGAAGGATGGTGGCAATCACCCCAAAGCCCACAAGGATCAACAGCTCGGTCGCGTTGTTTTGGCCGATATAGGCCCCCATCAGGGTGAAGAATAAAATGAACGGGATCAGATAGTTGCGAGGGATCGCGAGGATTTTCGCGATGTAAGGGATCAGCGGCAGGTTCAGCACCAGCAGCACCAGATTACCGATATACATCGAGATGATGACGGCCCAGAACACCTGCGGCTCGTCCACCATCAGGCGCGGCCCCGGCGTGACGTTCAGGGCAATCAAAGCGCCCAAGAGGATCGCCGTGGTGCCTGATCCGGGTATGCCGAGGGTCAGCAGAGGCACGAAGCTGCCCGTGCAGGCCGCGTTATTGGCGGTTTCCGGCGCGGCGAGGCCTTTGATGGAGCCTTTGCCGAACTCTGCCTGTTCCTCTTTCGTGGCAAGGTTACGCTCTACCGCGTAGCCAAGGAACGAGGCGATCGTGGCCCCTGCCCCCGGCAAAACGCCGATGAAAAAGCCCTGGATCGACTGGCGCCCAATGACCGGCGCGATGGCGCGGGCCTCGGTGCGGTTGATGCGCAGGTTGTCGATCTTGCCCGAGCTGTCCTCTTCCCCGCCTTGGGACGAGCGCATGGGATTCATCACCAGAAACAGCGCTTCCGGCAAAGCGAACATCGCCATGGCCAGCGTGATGAAGGAAAAGCCCGACTGCAGGTCAAGGATGCCCGCGGTGAAGCGTGGCATGGCGGCCAAGGCGCCCTCGCCCACGGTGGCCATCATCAGGCCCAGAAGGGTCATCATCACGGCCTTGCCCACCTGCCCCGTGCCCGCGAAAGCGGCGATGGCAGAAAGGCCCACAACCATCAGTGCGAAATATTCGGCCGAGTGGAACAGCAACGCCACCGACGACAGCATGGGCGCGAACACCATCAGCAAGATCGCCCCGATGGTCCCCCCCATGAACGAAGAGATCGCGGCGATGGTCAGCGCTTTGCCCGCTTGCCCTTTTCGGGCCATCGGATAGCCATCGAAACTGGTCGCAACGGTGCCCGCGACCCCCGGCGCGTTCAGAAGGATGGACGAGGTCGAGCCGCCGAAGATGGCCCCGTAATACACCCCCGCCAGCAGGATCAGCGCCGCGGTCGGGTCGCCCAGGGTGATCGCCACGGGGATCATGATGGCGATGATCGACATCGGCCCCAGGCCCGGCAACATGCCGATAAAGGTGCCGATGATGCAGCCGAAAATGACCATACCAAGGTTGAACGGGTTAATGGCCGTTTGCAGGCCGATCAAGAGTCCTTCAAGCATTACTTTTCTCCCCTCAGGCCAAGAAGAACGGCCAAGGCCGCAGGAAAATGCCAAGGACCTCTTGCACGAGATACCAGACGATAAAGGTGGCAATCCCCGCCACGGGGATCATGACGTGGAACTTCCGCTCGCCCAGAACAAAGCTTCCGGCGATCAGGAAAAGCGTTGTGGCGGCGATGAAGCCCGCCGGGCGCAGGGCCAGGGCATAGACCACCATGAGGACGAGCAATCCGATGGCTTGGCCGGTGTTGTAGTCCTGCAAACGGCGGTAATTGATATCGGTGGCGGAGGGCTCTTTCTCCTCGCCCTGTTTCTCGAGGCCAAGCACGACAACCAATCCGGTCAGAATGCCCGCGATGGCGAGAATTTTCGGAAACGTCGAGGGCCACACCGGGTTGCGCTGCATGAACGGCGGCAAAAGGTGGTCCATCGTAAAGAAAGCTGCGTAGCCGTAAGCACAGCACATGCCCACGAAAATCAGCGCGATCCAGCGATCGAGCGCCATGGTGTCCCCTCCCGGTATGTTCTTGTGTGTGATCCCGGGCCAAGGCCGGGGCCGCCGCGCAGGGCGCGGCGGCAAGGCTGTTCCTTAGAGGAAGCCCAATGTACGCATCAGGTCGCCGATTTGCTGTTCCTGGTTTTCCAGGAACGTCTCGAAATCGTCGCCGGGGTTGTGGATGTTCACCCAACCGTTTTGCGCACGAACGGTTTCCCATTCAGGCGTGTCGTACATTGCAGCGATTGCAGCACGCATGTTTGCAACGGTCTCATCGTCCAGACCCGGAGCGGCGAAGAACCCACGCCAGTTGACGAATTCCACATCGATGTCCTGCTCCATCATCGTGGGCGCGTCGGCATAGGCATCCACACGCTCGGGCGCGGTCACGCCAAGGATGCGCACTTCGCCTTGCTCGGCCAATGTCACGGCCTCGGAGAAGCCGGTGGAAAGCGCCTGGATCTCGCCGGACAGAAGGCCCGCCATCGCCGCGCCGCCCGCGTCATAGGGGATGTAGTTGAAGCCGGTGGGGTCTTCGCCCGCTGCTTCCATCGCCATGGCCGCGACAAGGTGATCCATCCCGCCGGGAACCGAACCGCCACCAATGGCGAAAGCCGTGGCATCGGTTTGGTAGGCAGACACGAGGTCAGCCATGGAGGTCAATTCGCTGTCCGCAGGCACAACCAAGGCGGCGTAGTCACCGATGGTGCCCGCCACAAGCGTCAGATCACGGAACGATTGAGGGAACACACCGGTCAGGGACCGGATGACGATGGGGGTAGAGTTCACCATCATCGTGTTGCCCATGCTGTCGGCGTTTTCGATCATGTGGGCAATCGCCACACCGCCGCCGCCGCCGGACATGTTCTCATAAGAAGCAGAGCCGACAAGGCCAGCGCCGGTCAGCGCCTCGCCCGTGCCACGGGCTGTGCCGTCCCAACCACCACCGGCGCCGCCGGGGATCAGGAAGTGAAGTTCGTCCAGCACCTGGTGGCCATCGGCCTGCGCTGCACCAGACATTGCCACCATTGCGGCGGCCGCGGTCATCATGACCCGACGCGAAAGTTTCATTGGTAATCCTCCCATTTGACAGGCAGTCGTCTGCCGCCCATTGCTAGAGGGTGGCAGACGAAGCTGACACAAGCCTGACATGGGAAGGTTGCGGGACGGATGCGGTTCTTACTCGTTGAAGATAATGAAGAATTAGCCGACAGCGTGGTGCAGCGTCTGGGGCTGGATGGCCATGCCGTGGATCATGCGGGCACGCTGTCAGAGGCCGAGGACTGCCTGGCCGTGGCGGAATATGACCTGATTCTGCTCGACGTGATGCTGCCCGATGGCGATGGCCGCGACAGGCTGACGCGCTGGCGCGACCGGCTGCAAACTCCGGTGATCGTGCTGACCGCCCGCAGCCAGATTTCCGACCGGGTGGGGGCGTTGGACCAAGGCGCCGATGATTACATCACCAAGCCCTTCGACTTCAGCGAGCTGGAGGCCCGCTGCCGCGCCGTACTCCGCCGCCGGGGCGGGGCCGCCAAGAACGAGGTGGCCCTGGGGGATGCCATCTTCGACCCCACCGCGGGCACGCTGCGCGCGGGCGGCGCGGTGGTGGACCTGCGCAACCGGGAGATCCGACTGCTTGAGGTCTTCGCCCGTAATCCCGGCCACATCCTGTCAAAATCGCAACTGATGGATCGGCTGTTTTCCCACGACGCCGACGTGACGGAGAACGCGATCGAGGTCTATGTGGGCCGTCTGCGCCGCAAGTTGGACGGCGTTGGCGTGAAGATCGAAACGGTCCGTGGGGCGGGCTACCGGATGACCCCATGAGCGGATCGGCCCATGCCCGCGGCGTGCGCCCTGGCTGGAGCATCGCCCGCAAACTGACCCTGTTTCTGGCAGCGATCGTGGCGCTTCTGGCGCTTATCAGCTGGGGCATGGTGACCTCTTTCGCGCGCGAGGCGGCGGGGCGCACCCAGGACAACGTGCTGGAGGCATCGGCCACCTCGATTGCAGAAACGCTGCGCTCGGAAGGGGGGCAAATCCGCCTGGAACTGCCCTATGCCGCCTTTTCCATGTTGGGCGCGATCAGTGAGGACCGGGTGTTCTACCGGGTCGCCGCCGGAGAGGAAGTCCTGACCGGCTACGCGGATCTGGAGGGGCCGGAGGTCGCGCCGGGAGAGGTGCAGTTTCGCACCCTGAGCTACCGCGGTGCGCAGGTACGGGCCGTATCGGTCATGCGGGTGATCTTAAGCGACGGCGTGGCGGTCCCCGTGACCGTGACCGTGGCGCAAACCCGCGACGGGGTGCGAAACATCGCGGCGGGCCTGTCACGGCAGGCGGCGGCATTGTCGATGGTGGTGTTCCTACTGGCGGTTGGGATGTCGGCCATCGCGGTGCGGTCATCGCTGCTACCTCTCAACACCATGGCGCAAAACGTGGCGACGCGCGGCCCCTCGGACCTGCGCCCCTTGCGCAGGCGGGGCCCGCCCGAGTTGATGCCGCTGGTCCACGCCCTCAACCGCCTGATGGAACGCCTTGGCGGGTCCATGAAACGGTCCGAGGATTTCATCGCGGAAGCCGCGCACCGGGTGCGCACCCCCTTGGCGATTGTGCGCACTCAGGCCGAGATCGCCCTGCATTCGGTGACGGAAGACGGGCAAAAGCAAACCCTGCGCAGGGTCATTCGGGCGGTCGATGATGCGTCGCGCTCGGCCTCGCAATTGCTCGATCACGCGATGGTGTCGTTCCGCGCCGACGCCCTGGCCCGCGAACGGGTGGATTTGCCAAGCCTTGCCAGCGGCGTGGCCGATACGCTGCGGCCCACGGCAGAGATGAAGGACATCGACATCGCCTTGACCCTGAGTGCGGGAACTGTCGAAGGGGATGCGATCTTGCTGCAAAATGCTCTTCGAAACGTGCTGGACAACGCGATCAAATACTCGCCCGCCGAGACCATCGTGCGGGTGGATGTGACCAAACAGGGGGACGAAGCGCGGATCGTGGTTCGTGATGAGGGGCCGGGGTTCGGGGACGGGTCCGCGGCGCATCTGACCGAGAGGTTCAGGCGCGGCGCCAAGGTGGAAGGGATTGTGGGCTCGGGCCTTGGGCTGACCATTGCGGACGAGGCGCTACGTGCCCACGGCGGCCGGCTGGAGTTGGGACTGGCAGAGGGAGGTGGCGCATGTGTTTTCCTGATTTTACCAGCAGTCTGAAGGGTTTGCTGAACGGCCTGCTCCTTGCTGCGTGCTTCGCCGGAGGGGCTGCGGCGCAGGACTTCGAGATCGAAGACCGTCGCGAATATCCCGGCACCAGCGAAACGGTGCTGCGGGTTATCTCGACCGCTGATCTGGATGTGTTCGAGCCGTTCCTGGCTCGTTTCCAGACCGAGAATCCGCAGGTGGGGATCGACTATGTCGTCGCCTCCTCGGCTGAAGTGCACCGGGCTGTGCGCGGCGGGGCGGTGTTTGATCTGGTGCTCTCGTCTGCGATGGACCTGCAATTCACCCTGGCCAATGACGGGATTGCGCAGACCTATTCCAGCAATGTGACCCAAGCCTTGCCAGATTGGGCGCGCTGGAATGACAGGCTTTTTGCCTTCACCGCCGAGCCCGCCGTGATCGTTATCAACGATGCCCTGTTCAACGGCCTTCCGCTGCCGCGCACCCGCGCGGAGCTGGTGACGCTGCTGCGCGAGCACCCGGACCGGTTCGCGGGGCGTTTGGGCACCTACGATCTTCATGTGTCGGGCCTTGGCTACCTTTTCGCGACCCAAGAGGCGCGATCATCGGACGCCTATTGGCGATTGACCGAAGTGATGGGGCGGCTGGACGCGCGGCTGTATTGTTGTTCTGGCCAGATGATCGACGACGTGGCCAGCGGAGAATTGGCGTTGGCATACAATGTCTTGGGCTCCTACGCGGCGCAAAGGTTGACGCGGGTGGAAGGGCTTTCCGTGCTGCCGCTGGAAGATTTCGCCAACGTCATGCTGCGCACGGCCCTTATCCCGACCACGGCGACCGAGGTGGCAGCGGCGGGCGCGATGCTGGACGCGTTGCTGCGCGAGGGCATGGGCCAAAGCGCTGCCCGGCCCATCTTGCCGCCCCTGCAAACGCGCGGAGAGGCTGACAGTTCTCCGTTCGGGCCGATCCGCTTGGGACCGGCCCTGATGGTCTACCTCGACCGGTTGAACCGCGAGAGCTTCCTTGCCGCCTGGGGCGCGGCGATGGAGCAGTAGAGGCTCAGGCCACCGCTGCCAGAAGCGCCGCGTTGCCCCCCGCCGCGGTGGTGTCGATGCAGGTGTGCCGTTCGATCGTGAGGCGCGGCGTGGGGTCGACCTCCATGATCAGCGGCAGGATCGGCCCATCCATCGCGGCCAGTGCGATCCGATAGGGCTGCGCCTCTGTCGCGCTGCCCCAGTAGATCACGGCGTCAAACGGGGGCAGCTCGGCCAAGGCGGCGGGGGCAAGATCGGGCGCGATCACCGGCGCGCACCCCGTTGAGGTGGCAAACTGGGCCTGAGCGCGCGCCGCCCCCTCCCCCGGTCCGAGGCAAAGCACACGGCCCCGAGGATGGGTTGTCAGGCGGTTCGCCTCTCCGGTGGGGCCGGGCAGATCGACGGTGGCAAGCACCTGATCTGCCGCTACCGCAACGCGGGTATCACGGGCCGCTGCCGCCACATCCGAGGGCACGCCCGCATGTCCCGCGCCCATAAGCGCACGGCAGAAACGCGGCACATAGGACGGCCCGCCGGCCTTTGGCCCGGTGCCGGAAAGGCCCTGTCCGCCAAAGGGTTGGCTACCTACGATGGCGCCAATCTGGTTGCGGTTCACATAGAGGTTGCCCGCCTTGATCCGCCCCGTGACGTCGGCAATCCGGTCGTCAATCCGCGAGTGGATGCCAAACGTCAGCCCGTAGCCCGTGGCATTGATCTCGTCGATCACACGGTCCAGATCACGGGCCTTGAAGGTGGCGACATGCAACACCGGGCCGAAGATTTCCTCGGCCAGATCGGTGATTGCGCTGACCTTGATAGCGGTGGGGGCAATGAAGGTGCCTTTGCTTGGCGCCGTGCCTTCATGAAGGATGCGGCCTTCGGCCCGGGCGGCGGCGATATGCTTGGCGATACCGTCTTGAGCGCGGGCGTCGATGACGGGGCCAATATCGGTGGCCAGCGGCCAAGCGTTGCCCAGGGAAAGCTCATCCATCGCGCCGTAAAGCGCCTTGAGGAAGGCGGGGGCGATGTCTTCCTGCACGTAAAGGCAGCGCAGGGCAGAGCAGCGTTGCCCGGCCGAGCGGAAGGCGGACATGACCACATCCTTCACGGCTTGTTCGGGCAGCGCGGTGCTGTCCACGATCATCGCGTTCAGCCCTCCGGTTTCCGCAATCAGCGGCGCGGAAGGCGCAAGGTTTGCGGCCATCGCCCGGTGGATTGCCTGTGCCGTCGCGGTGGAGCCGGTGAAGGCCACGCCGTCAATCAACGGGTTGCTGGTGAGCGCCGCGCCCACGCTCGCGCCTTCGCCCGGCAGCAATTGCAGGGCTGTCTTCGGAACGCCCGCTTCGTGCAGCAAGGCAACGGCGCGGGCCGCGATAAGCGGCGTTGACTCCGCCGGTTTCGCCAGCACCGCATTGCCCGCCGCAAGGGCCGCCGCAATTTGGCCGGTGAAAATGGCCAAGGGGAAGTTCCACGGGCTGATACAGGTCATGCGGCCCAAAGCGGGGTTTTTCAGATCGGCAATGCGTGCCGCGTAATAGCGCATAAAATCAACGGCTTCGCGCAGTTCTGCCTCGCAATCGGGTAGGGTTTTCCCGGCCTCACGGGCCAGCAGGGAAAACAACTCTGCCGTGTGCGCCTCATAGAGATCTGCGGCCTTGTTCAGGATCGCGGCGCGGTCAGAGGCATCCCACGGCTCTGCTGCGGCGATGGCTTGCGCGGCGTCTTCGGGCGTGGTCAGGCGCACCTGGCCCACGATGTCGCTGGGGTCGGCAGGGTTGGTGATATCCAAAACCTCGCCCGTGCCGGTGCCCGCTTGCCATGTGGCCTCGCGGAAGGGCGCACGGTCCGCGTCCAGTTTGGCCAGCGTCTCTGGGTCGGCCAGATCAACGCCATGGGAGTTCGCCCGCTCAGGCGCGTAAAGCGCACCGGGCAGCGTGACGGGCGTGGCGGGACGATCAAGGGTAATGAAGGGATCTTCGGCAACCGCCTCAGGGGGTGTTTCCTCATCCATGATCTTATGCACAAAGGACGAATTCGCCCCGTTTTCCAGCAAGCGCCGCACCAGATAGGCGAGCAGGTCGCGGTGCGCCCCCACGGGCGCGTAGATCCGACAGCGAGAGCCGTTGCCGCGATGCACCTGGTCATGGAGCGCCTCGCCCATGCCGTGAAGGCGCTGAAATTCAAACGCTTGCGGGTCGTCGGCCATCTCGATCACGGCGGCGACGGTATGGGCGTTATGGGTAGCGAACTGCGGATAGATGCGGTCGGTGCGGTCCAGAAGCTGCCGCGCACAGCTAAGGTAGCTGACATCGGTGGCGGCCTTGGCAGTATAGACGGGGAAGCCCGGAAGGCCCGCGACTTGGGCACGCTTGATCTCGGTATCCCAATAGGCGCCTTTCACCAGCCGCACCATGATGCGGCGGTCGTGGGCCTCGGCCAAGGCGTAGAGCCAGTCGATCACCGGGGCGCTGCGTTTGCCGTAGGCTTGCACCACAACGCCGAAACCGTCCCATCCGGCCAGGGACGGATCGGACAGAACCGCCTCGATCACATCGAGGGAGATATCCAGCCGGTCGGCCTCTTCCGCATCAATGTTGAACCCCATCTTGGCGGCTTTCGCAGCTTGGGCCAGCTCCAACACGCGGGGCACCAACTCGGCCAGAACACGGTCGCGCTGCGCTTCTTCATAGCGGGGGTGCAGGGCCGAGAGCTTGACGGAGATACCGGGGTTCTCGCGGATATCCTCGCGGGTGGCGTGTTTGGCCAGATAGGCGATGGAATCGGCGTAGGCCGCGTGGAAGGTGTCGGCCTCTTCGGCGGTAACGGCGGCCTCGCCCAACATATCATAGCTGAAGGTATAGCCCTCGGCCGCGCGATCCCGGCCCCGCTTCACGGCACTGGCGATGGTCTCGCCCAGAACGAACTGATTGCCCATCTCTTTCATCGCGCGGCGGGTGGCGGAACGAATGACCGGCTCGCCCAAACGTTTTACCGCGCCTTTCAGGGTTCCCGCGATGCCTGCGCCGTCCTCATCGGACAAGACCGCACCGGTCAGCATCAACGCGAGGGTCGAGGCATTCACCAGCCCCGATTTCGACTTGCCCCGGTGGCCGGACCATTCCGCGGGCACGATCTTGTCTTCGATCAGCGCATCGACGGTGGCGTCATCGGGCACACGCAACAGCGCCTCGGCCAGACGCATCAGGGCCAGACCTTCGGCTGTCGAAAGGCCATATTCAGCCAGGAAGACCTCCATCAACCCGCCGCGATCCTCGGCCCGGATGTCGGCCACCATGCGCGTGGCCCGAGCAGAGGCCGCCTGGCGGGTGTCGCTACTGATCGGATGGGCCTTGCAAAGACGTGCCAAGGCGGTGGCGTCGTCTTCCAGGTAGGCTGTGGAAATGGCTTGGCGGAAGGCAGAAAGATTGGACATGGCACGCAAACTCCGGCGCAGGGTTGATAAACCCATGTAGCAGATGCAAGGAAGTCGAATTGCCCGAGTATCGCCCGCGTGATACCGTTTCGGACCAAAATAATAGTGGAAATCAATCAACATGCCTCTCCCGCCGCTAGAAGACAGTGACCTTGACCAAGCCGACATGCGAATCCTTCGGGTGCTGGCGGCGGACGGTCGTATCCCCGTAACAGAATTGGCGTCGCGCGTGGGCCTGTCCAAGACGCCGTGCCAGACCCGCATGAAACGCCTGCAAGAACAGGGCTACATTCAAGGCTTCCGCGCGATCCTTGATCCCGAGCGGCTGGGGCTGGCCCATGTTGCCTTTGTCGAGGTCCGCCTGAGCGACACGAGAGAGCCCGCCCTGCGCGCCTTCAACGATGCCGCCCGCGCCGTACCCGAGATTGAACAATGCCATTTGATCGCCGGGGCTTTCGACTATCTTCTCAAGGTGCGCTCCACCGACATCGCCGATTATCGCCGCGTGTTGGGCGAAGTCATCAGTCGCCTGCCCCACGTGGCGGCCACCTCTACCCATGTGTCGATGGAGGCGGTGAAGGACGGAAACGGCCTTGGTTAATCGCTGCGACCATACAGACGTTCACAGAGCTTGCGTTTGTCCCGCGGGCGCGTAAGCGTGCGCCAAAGACCGTGCCCAATTGGGCCCGAACAATCAGGAGGACGCATATGGTGAAAGCGGCATTTGACACGACACCAACGCGCGACAGCTACGACGTGGTGATCGTAGGCGGCGCAATCATGGGGTCGTCAACGGCTTGGTTTCTGACGGAAAATCCGGACTTCAACGGCTCGGTTCTGGTGGTCGAACGCGACCCTAGTTACGAGCTGTGTTCAACTGCCCACACCAATAGCTGCATGCGGCAGCAGTTCTCGACCGAGCTGAACGTGCGCATCAGCCAGTTTGCCGCCGATTTTGTGAAGAACATCCGGGCCCGCATGGGCAATGATGACCGCATCCCGGACCTGTCGATCCGTTCTTTCGGCTATCTCTATCTGGCCGATACCGAAGACTTCGCCAACGTCCTGCGCAACAACATCAAGGTGCAGCACAAGGCAGGCGCTGCCACACGGTTGCTGAGCGCCGATGAGATCAAGGCCGCCTATCCATTCTATAACGTCGACGACATTGTTCTTGGCTCCATCAATACCGTGGACGAGGGCTATTGGGACGGTGCCGCCGTGTTTGATTGGTGGAAACGCCAAGCCCGAGAGCGCGGCGTTGAATATGTCGCCAACGAGGTGGTGGACATGACCCGCGATGGCGGGCGCATCAGGAGCGTGACCCTGAAATCCGGCGAGGTGATCGCCTGTGGTCACGTGGTCAACGCCTCTGGCCCCCGTGCCGCACGCACCGCGAAGATGGCCGGGATTGACGTGCCGGTAGAGCCGCGCAAGCGCTATTCCTGGGTGTTCAAAGCGGAAACCCCGCTGGACCGTGACCTGCCGCTGACCATTGACCCATCGGGCGTGCATTGCCGCGAAAACGGCGGCGGCACCTATCAGGCGGGGGGCCATACAGACGTTGACCCGGCGGTGGATTACGATGATTTCACGATGGACCACGGCTTTTGGGAGAACCACGTCTGGCCCATCCTTGCCACCCGCATCCCGGCATTTGAGGCGGTGAAGGTGCAATCTGAGTGGGCCGGGCATTATTCCGTCAACACGTTGGACCACAACGCCATTCTTGGCCCGCACCCAGAGGTGGAGAACTTCATCTTCCTCAACGGGTTCTCGGGCCACGGGTTGCAACAATCCCCTGCCATGGGCCGCGCCACTGCCGAGTGGCTGGCCTACGGAGAATTCCGCACGCTGGACATGGGCGCGTTCTCTTACGACAGAGTCCTGCGCAATGCTCCGATCATTGAGACCGCCGTTATCTAAGAGGCTAGAAATATGCTTGAGAAAATCGTCCTAACCGGAGCCGCCGGCCGCTGTGGTTCCCTCCTCCGACCCGCGCTGGCTGCGATGTGCAAAACCCTTGTGAGCACCGACATCGTGGACAGTGTCGAAGGGCTGGCCGCGAATGAAACCTACGTGAAGGCCGATCTGGCCGACTACGACGCGATTGCCGCGTTGATGGACGGCGTCGAGATGGTCGTGCATTTTGGCGCAATCGTGGATGAGGGCCCGTTTGAGGAACTTCTCGGCCCCAACTTCATCGGCTCTTACAACATCTGGGAAAGCGCCCAGAAAGCGGGCGCGCGGCGGATTGTCTATGCGTCCTCGATCCACGCCGTGGGGATGCACCCGCGTCAATCTTATATAGGAACGGATGCAGAGCACCGCCCCGATACGTTCTACGGCCTTGCCAAGTGCTTTACCGAAGATCTGGGCCGGATGTATTGGGAAAAGCGCGGGATCGAAAGCGTCCACTTGCGCATCCTGTCTTGCGCCCCGGTCAAGAACGCCCGCGCCTTGGGCACATGGTTAAGCGACGGCGATCTGGTGCGCTTGGTAGAACGGGCGGTTGATACGCCGACCACGGGCTTTGCGGTGATCTACGGCGTATCGGACAATGACCGCGCCCCGGTAGATAACTCCAAGGCGGCTTTTCTGGGCTACAAACCCCAAGACAACGCCGAGCAATTTGCTGAGGACATCCTTGCCAATGAAGGCGCGGGCGATCCGACAGATGTATCGCAGATGGTCCACGGCGGCCCCTTCGGCACCGTCGCATTAGGCCAAGGCGGCGCATCGGCGGCGGCCAAGGGCGACGATTAACGCAAGCTACTGCGCGGCCGTGTCGTTCTTATTTTGTTGAACAATGCCGCGCAGAGCCAACGTCGGCTGAGAGACCTTTTCCTCCGCGAACTGACATCTGGTCAGTTGCCATTGTCCGTCAATCTGACACATCGTGCACAGGCCAGTGTAGGCCTGTTGCACGATGCCGCTTCTGTCGATCAACTTGGTCTCATGCACGGCGCGGATTTCATCAGGCCCCACGAACTGCGCGACGGAACACGTCCGTTTCACCTCGACGATATCGAGGTCGTGCTGGCTGTCATGCAGGCCATTAAACACAAATCGAAGTACTTCTGGCGTATCCACCGTCCTTTCGCCTTCAAATGTCTCAAGCACCAGGGGCAGATGAAAGAAGGGCAAGAAGCGGCTGAAATCACCTAGAGTGATTGCGTCGCTATAGGCATCGAGAATCGACTTGTAGATCGTGCGGGCAAGGTCATTGTCATGGATCACGAACGCACCTTCGCTAGAGTCTTCTTTCATCCCGGGTCTCAGTTCGCCGGCATTCGCACGTATTGCCACGCACGAAAAATTCTTGGGGCACGCGTAAGGCCAAAGCATCACCGGGTTAAGGGGGAAAATCCGGCCGGATCGTGCAGGTCGATCTTGGGTTCAAGCGAAAGCGATTTCAACATGCCCAAAAGTACCAAAATCTGCGCTGATCTCCGTGCCCGGCGGGCATTCCACCGGGCGGATGAAGCTGCCCGAAAGGATGATTTGCCCCGGCTCGATGCTTTGCCCGTATTGCGCCATGCGCCGCGCGAGCCAGACGACACTTTCCACCGGATCGTTCAGCACGCCCGCGCCAAGGCCGGTTTCCTCGACCTCTCCGTTACGCGACGTGATCGCGCCGACCCACCGCAGATCATGGGCGTCTGGGGCGTGTCTTTGCGGCCCCAGGACGACGCCTGCATTGGCGGCGTTATCGCTGATCGTGTCGAAAATCTTGCGTGTCGTGCCCGTGGCTGCATCCACCCGCGTGATCCGCGTATCAAGGATTTCTAGCGACGGTGCAACGTAGTCCGTGGCGGCCAGAACATCTTCCCGCGTCACCTCCGAACCGCCAATGGGCGCTTTCATCACAAAGGCGATTTCCGCCTCCACCCGAGGTTGGATGAAACGCCCCGCAGGCACTGTGGAACCATGGTCAAACGCCATGTCATCAAACAAGATCCCGCTATCGGGAATGTCGATGTTCAGCGCATATTGCATCGCCTTGGAGGTCAGCCCGATCTTCCACCCGATCACCTGCCGCCCTTGGGCCAGCTTGGCCTTGGCGATGGCGTTTTGCACCGCATAGGCGTCGTCCATCCCGATCTGGGGATGGCGGAGCGTCAGCAGGCCGATTTGTTCGCCCGTTGCTTCGGCCCGAAGAAGATCCTCGGCGGCTTTCGCGTGATCTGCGGGCGTCATACCACTTCGTCCTCGACCGTGTTGCGCAGGGTGCCGATGGTGTTGACCTCGACCTCGACCACATCGCCGGGCTTGAGGTATCGGGGCGGATCAAAACGCGCGCCTGCCCCCGTGGGGGTGCCGGTGACAATGATGTCGCCGGGCTGGAGCGTCATGAAGGTTGAGATGTATTCGATCTCTCGCCGGATCGGGTGCATCATCCGGCTGAGCGTATCGTCTTGGCGCACCTCACCATTCACCCGCGTGATGATACGGGCGTCGTCCAACTGGCTGGCATCGGCGAAGGGCACCAGCCAAGGGCCCAGAGCAGCAGAACGATCCCAGTTCTTGCCTTGCGTCACGTTGAATTTCGCATGCCGCACCCAGTCGCGGATCGTGCCTTCGTTGCAGATCGTCAGGGCCGCGATGTGGTCATAGGCGTCCCCTTGGCTGATGCGCCGCCCCGCTTTGCCGATGACAATCGCCACCTCGCCCTCATAATCGAGCGTGTGGTTTTCCGGCGGACGGATCAGGGGCCGGTTGTGCCCCGTGAAGCCGCTGGCGAAGCGCGGAAAAAGCGACATGTATTTCGGCGTCTCGCTGCCGTCTTTATATTCAGCATTTCGGTCGGGAAAGTTGACGCCCACACACAGGATGCGGCGGGCGTCGGGCAGGACCATCTCGTATTGGAAATCCGTGTGGGTGACGGATTTGCCGGTTGTCAGGCCCGAGAGTTGATCCAAAGCGCCTGCCCGGATCACGTCGGACAGCGTGGCGAATTGCGGCAAATCGGGGCTGAGCGCGATCATGCCCGCGTCGGTCACGGCCCCATAGAAGGTTTCGCCCTCGGCAGAGTAGGTCGCGTATCTCATTGAATCTTCTCCCAAACATCCGCAATCACATCGCGCGCCAGCATCACGTCATCGCGGGTGCAATCGAACTGGCCCACCTGAAACCGGATCACCTTGCGGCCCTCAAACGCGCCTTGGGTCAAGTAGATGCGGCCATCATCGTTCAGCGCATCGACAAGGCGTTGCTGATCGTCGTCGCTGCCCGGGCAGCGGAAGGAAAAGAGGCTTAGGATCGGCTCGGACGTGATTTCGAACCCTTCCATCTGCCGGATCGCCTCGCATAATTCTCCGGCCCACAGGACGTGGTTGCGAATGCGCGCGCGCAGACCGTCGAGGCCATAGCAGCGGATTAGGAACCAGATTTTCAACGCCCGAAAACGGCGGCCCAAGGGGATTGTCCATTCGCTGTAATTCGTGACCGCATCGCCCGAGGTCTTCAGATACTCCGGCTCGATTTTCAGGGTGTTAAGCTGCGGCTGCGGGTCCAGAAGGAACTGGATGGAGCAATCGAACTGCGCCCCCAGCCATTTGTGCGGGTTGAACACGATGGAGTCATACCCCGCGACGCCGTCCCAGAAATCGGCGTGAAACTCCGGGCAGATCATCGCAGACCCCGCCCACGCCGCATCGAGGTGGGTATAGAGGTCATGTGCTTTGGCCACAGCGAGCACGGCGCCAAGGTCATCGGACGCGCCAACGCCCGTGCCGCCGGTGATCGCGATGATCCCCGCGGGCGTGTGGCCGGCTTTGATATCGGCGGCGATGGCGGCTTCCAGCGCTGCCACGTCCACCGCGAAACGGGGGCCGTGGGTGGGGATTTTCACCAGATTATCCTGCCCGATCCCCGCCACCCAAGCCGCCCGGTCAATGGACGAATGTACTTGGTCCGAGCAATAGACCCGCAACGCGCCCTTGTCTGAGAGCCCGTCGCGGTTACCGGTGTAGCCCGTCGCCCGTTCGCGCATGGTCAACACCGCCGACAGGGTCGCAGATGAGGCGCTGTCCTGGATCACGCCCGTATATTCCGATGGGAGGTCAAGCGCTTGGCGCAACCAATCGACCATCACGCCTTCCACCTCTGTGGCGGCGGGGGAGGTCTGCCAAAGCATACATTGCGCGGCAACGGTGTTCACCAACTGCTCGGCCAACATCGACGGGGGGGAGGCATTCGCGGCGAAATAGGCGAAGAAACGCGGGTGCTGCCAATGGGTCATTCCGGGCATCACGATGGTTTCAAAATCCGCCATGACAGCGTCCAACCCCTCGGCCCCATTGGGCGGCGCAGAAGGGAGTTGTGCGGCAATCTCACCGGGGGCGGTCTGCGCCCGTACGGGACGATCGCGCAGGGTCTTGTGGTACGCCGCGCCCCAATCGGCAATCTTGCCGCCCCAAAGGGCGTATTCGTCCCAATCCATTGTCATATTCTCCTAAGGGGCAATAATCGGGCTGGCCTTGATCTGGCTGTCCGAGGTGTCCACACCCACAAAGGGCGAGCCGTGTTTGAACCAGCTTTCCGGCGCAGGTGCCCCCCATAGGGTCTGGCGCTGCGGGTCTTGCAGATCCCATTTGATCGGTTCCAGATCCGGGTCAACTGTCTGATAATCCGAGCAATATATCTCGGTCCGGTGGCCGTCCGGGTCAAGAACATAAAGGAAGAAGGCGTTGGAGATTCCATGCCGCCCCGGCCCGCGTTCGATGTTGCCGACGTAGCCGGTGGTGGCCATCAGGTCGAGCAGGTCGATGATATTCAGCGGCGTCGGCACCCAGAATGCCATGTGGTGCAGGCGCGGCCCGGTGCCGTTGGTGAACGCCATATCATGCACGCCGCCCTTGCGGTGCATCCACGCGGCCCAGAGCTTCCCGCTATCGGCGTCCTCGGTGTATTCCGTCACGCGGAAGCCGAAATCCGAATAGAACGCGACCGAGGCATCCACATCGGGAGAGAAGCAATTGAAGTGGTCGATCCGCAGGGGTTTCACGCCATTATAGAGCGCGTATTTCTGGTGGATCGAGGGCAGACGGTCCATCTTGTGATAGAACTCTAGCGGGATGCCCATGTTGTCCGAGGTCAGTAGCGTGCGGCCCTGATAGGGGCGTTTCACCCACTCCGTCGGGCGGCCTTTGGCCTGAAAATACGCCTCGGCCCGGTCAAGATCGGCGTCATCGAAGGTCTTGAAGCCCATGACCTCTACGGTGCCGGGCTGATCAGACTTTTGCAGAATCACGCTGTGGTGCCCCCGTTCCTCCATGGCGCGCAGGTAGACGTGGGTCGCATCCTCATCGGTGATTTGCAGGCCAAGGGTATCGACGTAGAACGCCTTGGACGCCGCCAGATCGGACACATTCAGGCACAGGTGGCTAAGGCGTATCGTATTGAAATCAGGGTAAAGATTTGGCGAAGGCACGGGCATCAGAGCGCTCCTAACTTGGTGATCTTGTGGTGACCCAGGGCAAATCCCACGTGCTTTTGCTCCATGTAGAATTCAAACGACCAATCGCCGCCGTCACGCCCGATGCCGCTGTTTTTCACGCCACCAAAGGGCGTCGGCAAATGGCGCACGTTTTCCGAGTTTACCCAGATCATGCCCGCCTCCAGCGCATCGGTGAACCGCAGGGCGCGGGTGAGGTCGTTGGTCCAGACATAGCCCGTTAACCCATAGGGCGTGTCATTGGCGATGTTCAGCGCCTCCTCTTCCGTAGTGAAGGGGATGGAGGTGAGGACGGGGCCAAAAATCTCTTCCTGAGCGATGCGCATTTGGTTGGTCGCCCCGGTGAACAACGTCGGTTTGACGAAATAGCCCGCCTCGCCCACCGCTTCACCACCCGCCGCAATGGTCGCGCCGTCTTGCTTGGCGATATCGAAGTAGCTGGCCACTTTGGCGAAATGTTCTTCGCTGATCAAAGGCCCGATTTCCGTGACAGGATCCAGCGGGTGACCCACGCGGATGTTGTTGACCCGTTCGACTAGCTTGGCCTCGAATTCCTCACGGATGCTTTCTTGCACAAGAAGTCGGGAGGACGAGGTGCAGCGTTCGCCGTTGATCGAGTAGATCATGAAAATTACCGCATCCAGCGCCCGATCCAGATCGGCGTCCTCGAACACGATAACGGGGTTCTTCCCACCGAGCTCCAGATGGTTGCGCTTGAGCGTGTCTGCGCCCTGTTTGGTAATCAGGCTTCCCGTGCGGCTTTCGCCCACAAAGGCAATGGCGCGGATTTTCGGGTGTTCGCACAGGGCTTTGCCCGCTTCTTCCCCAAACCCGTTGACGGTGTTCAATACGCCGGGTGGCAGGCCCGCTTCTTCCGCAATCTCCACCAAAAGTCGCGCAGTCAGAGGCGAGGCTTCGGCCGGTTTGTGGACCACCGTGCACCCCGCCGCGAGGGCCGGCGCGATCTTCCAGGTGGACAGCATGAACGGCGTGTTCCAAGGGGTGATGACCCCCACGGGGCCAATGGGCACGCGGCTGGTGACGTTCATCAAGGTCGGCGATTTCAGGTGTTGGCCGTCGCGGGCCTGCACGACTTGATCGGCGAAATAGCGGAAGTTCTCGGCGCCGCGCAGAGCAGCCTTGGACATGAACTTGAAGGCTTGGCCCGTGTCCCAGCATTCGCAAAGGGCGATTTCCTCGGCGCGGGCTTCAATCGCCTCGGCCACGCGGATCAGGATGCGCTTACGCTCTGCCGCGGGCATGTCGCGCCAAGCCGGAAACGCGGCAGCGGCAGCCTGTGCCGCCTTGTCGATATCAGTCGCCGTGCCATGGGCGACGTCGCAGATCACGCTTTTATCCACGGGCGATATTGTCTGAAACACGCCCCCTGCCCCGGCCACATCTTCCCCCGCAATCCGGTTGCGAATGCCGGTGTCTTGGAACCGCGCCAGATAGCCGCTTAGTTTCGCAATGTTGTCGTCCAGCTTGCTCATGGGGTGCCTTTCAGGTGATCTCGGATCGTGCCGCATTTGGGGGACAGCGTGGCGTCAATGTCGCGCATTTCAGCGGACAACGCGATGGAATGAGAGGCTATCGCAGGCGCAAGAGCCGCCTTGGCTGCATCAAAAATGCGGGTGATTGCATCTTGCTTCACCTCCGCCGGGCGGCCTTCGCGCAACCGGACAGAGATATCAATGAACCCATGTTTCGGGTCTCCATCGGCAATCGCATAATGATCGACACGCGTGGCGCGGACGCGGATGCCCGCCAAGGGAAAGGCCGCAATCGTCGCAGCCTCGGCCCGGATCACCTCACAAAAAGCGGCCATATCCACGGTGCCTTCTAGGTTGGCGGAATAGTCGATCTGGAAATGCGGCATGATACCCTTAACAAGTTAATTGTTGCGAAGTTAAATAAATACGTGTTGTATTGTCAAGCCTGCCTTGGCAGCACAAGACGACGTCACAGATGGCCCGCCCTATGCAGAAACTTCCCCCCACCGCGCGATCTTTGCCCATCGCGCTGATCCGCGCCCGCGAAGGCGTCATGGCCCCGATCCGCGACATGCTATCGGAGACCGGGATCACCGAGCAACAATGGCGTGTCTTGCGGGTCCTGTCCGAGAACGGCCCGTTGGACGCCACCACCCTGGCGGAGCGTGCCAGCCTGCTGTTCCCCAGCCTCACCCGGATCGCGGCGAAGATGCGAGAGAAGGGGCTGGTGACCCAGACGAGGGACGATGTGGACCGCCGCCGCCATTTCATCGCGATCACCGATGAGGGGCAGAAGATCATTGACGAATGCTCTGGCACCGCCGCCCAGATCGCCGCAGATACCCGCGCTCAATTGGGGGACGAGAACTTCGAGACGCTGCTGGATCTTCTTGCCCTGCTGGAGCCGGGCGCAAAGGGGTAGCCCAAGGGGGTGCCAATGCATGGGTGGCAGGCTGCACTAGGGCGCAGAAGTCGGCGTACCCGGCGGGTTTGGCACGGCCAGATAATCTGCCTTGGGGATGCGGATAATCCCCTTCAGACCAAGGGCTTGGGCGTCATCCGGCGCAAGGGTGGCGATGGCGTCTTGCACCGCTTCAAAGACCGTGTCTGCGTCGTTTCGTGCCGCTGTGATTAACGGCAGGCCGGGGGTGGGGGCGGTCCAGTCGAGCACCCTCAGCTGCGCGGCGAATGCCTCAAACCTCTCCATATTGCGCCATGACACCGCATCCAGCGCCGCGATATCGGCCACCCCTTCTGCCACCGCGCGGGCCGAGGCCAGATGCCCCCCCGTCTGCACCCGATCCGCGAAGAAAAACCCGCGCGCCTGAAGGTGCCAATAGGGGGCCGCGAAGCCCGACTGGGAGAAGCTTTGATTATACGCAAACCGCGCGGTTCGGAACGCGAGAAGGTCCATGCGCGGGTCATCGGCCCGCACCACAAGGGCGCTGCGATAGTACCCCGGAGGGCAGCCATCGACGCCGTAATCCGGCGTACCAACCAGCGAAACCTGATCGTGCAGAAACAGCCGATAGGGCATCCCGCAGGTCTGGCTCAGTGCTAACTGCGGGTCACGCCAGACGGTGAATTCATCGGTCTCCTGCGACAGGGCGTCGGGCGCTTGAATACCCCTGCCCCGCAATCCATCGCGGATCAGTGCCCACAGGCGATCATGGGCCGCCGACAGCTCGGCCCGTTGGTACATCATCAAGCTGGCAATCATCGGGTTGAGCCTTTCTGAGAGCGATCGGCGGAGCCGCACCGAAAAGCCTACAGGCGCACCAGATGATTGTCGAAGGCCCGCGGGTGGGAGGTAAGGTTGTGCACCATGCCCCCCCCATCAAACCGCCCCACAACGCCGCCGCCGTTGGTAAAGCAAAAGCCGCCATCCGGGTGTTGGTTCAACCCGCAAACATCGCCCGAGGAAGCGCTTTCGATGAAATCTCCGTTCGCCACGTCGAAGACCTGAAGCAGCCCGCCACGGGGCGAGGTGATGGCCACACGGCGATGATCGCCCGAGAATGACACGCTGCCCGCATAGCCTTGCATTACGCCGTGGCGCGAGGCGTCAGGGGCCAGCAAAACCGCCGCCTCCCCCTGCCGGTGCAGGCCCAGAAGCGCCGGGGCTGTCGTCGGATCACCCTGCCATTGCATTGCAAAGGCCACGGTGCCGTCGGGGGTCACATCAAGGTGCCGGATCGAGTTCAGATGATCTTCCGGCGCCGGCTCAAACTGGTCCAGAAGAGCGCCCTCGGACGACAGGTAGCTCAGGTTGGGGCGCATGATGGGCAGGTTCAGCTTGACCCGGCCGCTATCGGGATGCGTCTCGATCCCGCCATTGGCCACCACAAGGGTGCCGCTTTCCGGCAGGCGCAGAATGTCATGGGGGCCAACCCCACCCGAGGTGAATTCACCAATCCGTCGATAGCCCCGCGCCGCGTCCCATATGCCGATCATGCCACGGGCGGCGTCATAGTCATTCTCGGTGGTGAACAGCCGCGATCCATCGGCCGAAAACACCCCGTGGCCGTAGAAATGTCGGCCCTCTGGCGCCTCGATCCGGGCCACTTGCGTGCCGCTGCTGCAATCTATCACGATCGCGAAGGTGCCGGGACGACGAGCGAAGGCGATCGCCTCGGGGCGGCTTGGGTGCACAGCCGCTGCGTGGCCTCTGTCGGGCAACGGGACCTCGAACGTGAGGTGGCCGGAGGGGTCCAAACCACACAGGGAATAGACCCCATCGGGACGCAAAGACGCGGTGACATAAGCCGGATGCCCCGCATCGGCCCATGAGGTTTGAGGCGACAGGCCCGTCGCCATAAGCCCCGCCAGAACAGCCCGCCGCGCGACCATCAGTCCCCGTCCAGAGAGTTAAAGCCCGCCGAAACCCCAAGGCTTGGCCCCATCTCTGTCAGGATCAGCCTGCGCAATTCGTTGATACGCTGTTGCAAAACCTCGACCCGAAACCGCCCTTGCGGATCGCTGACACCCGCCAGCGACGGGTCCTCCAACGCATCTAGCCCCGCAATCACCGCGCCGAAATGCGCCGCGATATCGGCCTGCATGTCGGGGCTGCCGTCGGCCAACGCCCCGGCCAATTCCGAAAGACCCTGCTGGGAGGCCAAGAGCATTGGCACGCTACGCCCGGACCGTCTCGCCTCGGCCCGATTGGGGCGGGGGCGCTCAAAGGTGCCAAGGGGGCGGCCCAGGCGGACGTCGGCGTTGAACTCCAACCCGGTGGTGAGCGCGTTGAACAGGGCGCGCATCGCCTCGTCTGGGGATTGGTAGCGGTCATTGCTGCCCGCGCTGCGCATCAGATCGGCGTGGGTGTCTGCCCAATCCGCCGCGATCTCGGCGGTGGTCGTGGCAATGTCCGTGGCCATCACCTGAATCAGGTCACAGCGGTAATCCGCCCCGCCCCTTTCGGTGAACGCGGGGTCAAACAGCAGGAACTCCATCGCGTAAAAGCCCCGCCCTGCCACGGAAACGCTGGTGAACTCGGCCAGATCACCCACGACCGGATCGCTATCGTCGATCAGTTGCGCCAAAGCGCGCGGCGTGGCACCGCGACTGTCGGGCCAGAAGGCCAACGCGAAGGCGCGATTGTCGGCCTCGAACGGGCCGAAGCGCAAATGAGCCACATGGGCCCAAGCGTCAAACGCCGTGTGATAGGCCGGGATCAGCGCCGAAGGCGTGCAATCCTGCGCGGCGGCATCGGCAAAGGCGGCGCTGGCCGATGCGAGTTCCGCGACGCCCGGCAAGACATGGCTATCGAGGGCCGCTTCAATGGCCGCCGAATGGTCTTGAGCCGCAACCGATGTGGGCAAGGCGGCAAGCAGGGCAAGGGTGGGGAGGCGCATGTTAAAGGCTTTCCAAAAAGGCAATCAAAGCGGCCCGATCGGTGGCCGGCATGGTGACGACAGCATCGCGGGCGGCTTCGGCCTCACCACCATGCCACAACACAGCTTCCAGCAAGGACCGCGCACGGCCATCGTGGAGGAAATAACTGTGGCCACTAACGGTTTGCGTCAACCCGATGCCCCAAAGCGGCGCGGTGCGCCATTCGCGGCCCGTGGCGCGGCCCTCGGGGCGGTTGTCGGCCAAGCCCTCGCCCATGTCGTGCAGCAAAAGGTCCGAGTAGGGCCAGATCAACTGGAAGCTGGTGGCCGGGTCGCCTTCCTGCCGATGGGTCACGAAGCTTGGCACGTGGCAGGCGGCGCATTGGGCGGCGTGAAAAAGCTCTCTCCCCCGCAAAACGGTGGGATCATCGACGTCCCGACGCGCAGGCACCGCAAGGCTTTGGCTATAGAACGTCACCAGATCAAGGCCGATATCGTCGATCTCAAACCCGTCCTGCTCTGCGTCACCTCCATGGAGCGCCGCGCGGCAATCGGCCTGAGCCAAGGTGCATTCGCCCCACCCGCCGGGATGCAGCGGGTTGGAGATACCGATATCCCCCGCAAAGGCCGCCGCGCTTTGTTCGCGGATCGTGGGGTTGCCCGCCTTGTGGCCGAACCTGCCCAACATCGGTTGGTCGTGTTCCAGCGACCAGACAATCTGTGGGCGACCAGAAATTCCGTCGCTGTCAAGGTCATCGGGGTCGGCGTTGGCAAGGATGTCTTCTGCGGGAATGGCCTCGATCATCCCAAGTCCGATCATCTGGTTTGCCACCCGCGGGGATAGCATCGCGTCGGGGTGTAGCGGACCATAGCCAAGGTTCGTGGCCCGGTATGTGGGCGCGCGCAGGGTGGCAGTCTCGCCATCGGAAAGAGGCACTTCGACCTCCTCATAGGTCACGTCGAAGGCGTATTCCGCCGCGTGGCCCGGCAGGCTGAAGTCCTGCAACTGGGTGCCATAGGTCGGGTCGCCCTGGGTGGCGATGTAGTCCGCAATCTCGGACAATGGCCCGCCGGTGATTGTGGGCGCAGGGATAGAGATGCGCAGGAAAATGGACACGGCGCTATCGTCTGGCCCCTCGGGCGGATGCCCGCGCCCGTCCTTCAAATGACAGCGCTGGCAGGACCGGGCGTTATATAGCGGGCCGAGGCCGTCGCTGGCCAAGGTCGACGCAGGCGGCGTGACCCAAAGCCTGCGGAACAGCCCATTGCCGACGCGGAAGTTCAGTTCATCCTCAAAGCTCAGGTTACTTAGCGGCTGCGAAAACGCATCGGCATTGGCCCTTGGGCGCACGGTCCCTGCCCCGGCAGAGTTTTCCTCAAACGGCAACGCCGCAGAGAAATCCTCCGGCGCTGCGGTGACCGCCGCGATGCGGGCGCGTTCTTCATCGGTGCGGGGAATGACGTCAAGGTGCACATCCGCCAGCCCTTCCCACGCCGGCGCGGGCAACGACGTGTCGCCTTGGGCAGCGATGCCGATGGCGAGGGCAAGTGTGCCAACCAAAAGAGGGAGCGTCTTGTTCATTTTCAAAACCCTAAGGGGCGACACATAGATATCCCTTGTACCGCCCCCTTAAAGAAATGTGACCGACCAAGCGATCGGGAAGCTCCGTTTATTCGAACACGGCCGATGGGTTGTCGAGGCTGTCAGAGCCTTCAAACGCGATGGCATCAAGGTCCAGTTCAACCACGATCCGTTCAATCGTCTGGGTCTGTTCGATGAAGCCGTTGACGCCGCCCATGACCAGCGCTTCGCCTGCTTCATTGCCACGCTCCAACATCTGGTCGTAGGCGAAGCCGCTTTCCGCAGCGGTCACGATCTGGCCCAGTTCGCGCATCGTATTGGACAAACGCACGCGCATTTCCATATCGAGGTCGGGGTTACTTGCCACCACCAGATCAGACAGCGACGGCCCGCTGACAACCGAGCCATCGGCGCGGACGTATTCGCCCAAGTAGACGTTCTGCACGCCCAAACCATCAAGGTAGTGGTCGTTATGGGTGTTGTCGGCAAAGCAGGAATGCTCCTCTTCAGGGTCGTTCAGCATCACGCCAAGGCGCATCCGCTCGCCCGCGACTTCGCCGTAGGACAGCGAGCCCATGCCCGTCAGCATCGCAGAGATGCCCGCATCCGGGTTTTCCGCCAAGGCCGTGCGCACGTCGCCACCCGCAGACCATTGGACCGCCATCCATTCCAGATCGCTCACCAACAAATCGGTGGCGGCAACAAGGTACTGGGCGCGGCGGTCGCAATTGCCGCCGGTGCAATCGTCGCCGGTGGCGTAATCCGTCCAAGGGCGATTACCTGCACCTGCGCCGTGGCCGTTCAGGTCCTGGCCCCACAGCAGGAATTCAATGGCGTGGTAGCCGGTGGCCACGTTTGCCTCGATCCCGTCGGCTTCGTGCAGGGTCTCTTCCAGCAGCGCGGGCGTGATTTCGGACGCGTCAATCTCGGTGCCCGAAAGGGTGAAGGTCGCATTGGCGATCACGTTGAGCGCGGCAAATTCGTTTTCGTCGCTGGGGCCGCCATAGCCGCCATCCACATAGTCGATCAGGCCCTCGTCCAGCGGCCATGCGTTCACGCGGCCCTCCCAATCATCCACAACGGCATTGCCGAAACGGTACACTTCAGTCTGCTGGTAAGGCACGCGGGCCGCAAGCCAAGCGGCGCGGGCGGCCTGAAGGTTTTCGGCGGAGGGTGTCTCTACAAGGGCGTTCACAACCACCTGCAACGTCTGCGCGGTGGTCAGGCTGTCGGCATAGGCGGCCTCGGCAATGTTGCCATAGGTTTCCAGCACATCGGCACGAACTTGGGCGACGGCGAAACCCGTGGACAGCGCAAGCGCGCTGGTGGCGAGGGTAAGGAAGAGGGGGCGGCGGTTCATGTGGGGTGTCCCTTGGTCTGTATAAAACTGGCACCGCGACGACAGAACAGATGCAAGGCCCGCTGGTCGACTCGGCTTCATTGCCATAGCTGACTAATTTAGTCGACTATGGCAAGTCTTAGTTTTTCTATCAGGTATAAAGCCCCTCCCGATGGGCAGTTGTCGTTCAACAAAATTGGCACAATACTGGCGGAAAAGTTTTCTGAACGCGGTGCAATATTATGAGCACACCTACGATGGCGGCAGGGTTCGCCGCCTCATTCGCAGATTTCGCCGTAGACGCGGGCGCGGACCGTGAAAGCCTGTTGCAAGCCAGCAATGTGACCGAAACGGACCTGAGTAATCAGGACAATCGCATTCCCGTGGCCGCCTATCAGGCCATGATCGCTGCTGCGATCGCTCAGACGGGCGACACGGCCCTGTTGTTGCGCCACACGTTTCAATCCGATCTGGAAACCATGTCGGTTGTGGGCCAGATCGTCCACACCTCTGCCTCGCTTGCCCATTCCATCGAGCAGTTGAACCGATACATGCGGCTGATGTCCGACGAGATGCCCCGCCACGGCGGCGAACGGTTTGAGCTGTTTGAAACGCCCGAGGGGTTGTGGATCGTCGATCACGAGATCCTGCCGGCGACCGAATACATCGGCACCGAAACCAGTTTCGCGCGGTTCATCAGCGAATTCCGCACAGCCTTTCCGCAACTGACCTTCGGAATCAGTCTGGAGGTCGCCTACGCGCCGCCGCCCCATGTGGACGAATACCCCAATCTATTCCGCCTTCCCGTGACCTTCAACGCCCCGCGCAATGCGCTTCGGATTGATCCGATCTGGAACACGCCGGATTCCGATTTCGAACCGGGCCACGCCTATGCGTTCGGCATCTTCACCCGCCACGCTGATGCGCTGTTGCAAGAGCTGGAGACCGACACCACCGCCCGCGGGTTGGTGGAGACCCACGTTCTGCCGCATCTGCACGAGGGCAGCATCTCCATGGACCGTGTCGCCAAAGACGTCGGCATGAGCCGCCAAACCCTCTACCGTCGCCTGAAGGAGGAGGGCCTGACCTTCGGTGAGGTCCACGACGCCCTGCGCAAACGCATGGCGCTGGATTACCTTAGCGCCCAAAAGGTGTCGGTGAATGAGACCGCCTATCTGCTTGGGTTCTCGGAGGCGTCGTCGTTCGTGCGTGCGTTCAAGCGGTGGACGGGGCTCAGCCCCACGGCCTACCTGTCAAAAACCGCCTGAAGCCGCATTCTGTTACCAAGTGTCAAACACCTGATACCAGCGGTCATGCCGGTTTCAGGAGCGCTCCCCTATCTGCTTTCTCATCACATTGACGAGAAAGGTCACCCCATGAAGTCCCTCACGATCAGAGCATTTCCCGCCACCGCGATTGCGGGCGTTTGCTTTCTGACAGCCTGCGCCGATAGCGGCGCGAACTACACGCCCATTCTGGACGGCACGCCGACGCCCGCGTTCCAATCGGACCTATCGTCTTGCCAAACGCTGGCCCGCAACCAACGCCAGTTTGACGAAGACACCATGGGGGCGGCGGTTCTGGGCGCAGGCGCGGGGGCGCTATTGGGCCATGTGGATTCCGGCGGCGATGCCTTGGGCGGCGCGATTGCGGGCGCTTTGGCGGGCGGTGTTTCCGGCTCGGTCGAGGCGAACGAGCGGCGCGAGTCAATTGTTGTGGAATGCCTGCGGGGCCGTGGCCACGCGGTCGTCGGGTAAACGGGGGACCACACCATGATCCACCATAGCATCCTTCATTGCCGCAGCCGCCGCTACGTGGCGCTGCACGCGCTTCTGACCGGGTTGAGCCTGCGCTCAATGCCCCGGCGGCGCGGCTAACCCCCATGCCCAAACGAAACCGGAGCGTCCCATGACCCCAGCCACCCCCGCCCTGATCTACGCCGCCTGTAGCGCCCTGCCGATCACCATGCAAATCGGCCTTACCTTCGGGGCACCCTGGGGTCGCTTCGCCAATGGCGGGCGGCACCCCGGCGTCTTGCCACCCGCTTGGCGGGCGCTGGCCGTGGTGCAGGGGGCCTTGTTGGCCGCGATGGCTTGGGTCGTCTTGGCCCGCGCGGATATCATCGCAGCGCAGGTGCCGGCCCCAGTGTTTTGGGGCGCGGTGGGCATTACGGCCTTGTCGTTGATCGTCAACGCCATCAGCCCCTCGCGCCCCGAGCGGTTTCTATGGACACCGGTCCTTTTGGCCATGACCGCCGCCGCGCTGTGCGTTGCGTTTCGTTGAGCATTTGGAGTTAAGAGAATGAAAACCGTCTTTATTGCAGGAGCCACCGGCTATCTTGGCCGCTACCTCTGCGAAGAATATCAGCGGCGCGGCTGGTACGTTGCAGCCCTTGTGCGCGATGCGCCGCGAGCCAAATCCCTCTGCGCCGATCAGTTGATCGAGGCTGAGGCCACGGAACCGGCCACCTTGGTCGGCACGATGTCTGGCGCGGACCTTGTCATCTCGGCCCTTGGGATCACCCGCCAGGCCGATGGCTTGGGTTACTGGGACGTGGATTATCAAGCCAACCTGAACCTCCTGCGCGAAGCAGAAGCGGCGGGCGTTGGCCGTTTCGCCTATGTCCATGTGCTCCATGCGGGCACCATGGGCCATGTCCCCCTTGTTGCCGCCAAATCCGCCTTCGTGGAGGCGCTGCAACAAAGCACCCTGCCCTCCACCGTGATTGCCCCGTCTGGGTATTTCTCGGACATGGGCGATATTCTGGCGATGGCTGAGGCCGGGCGGGTGTGGCTGTTTGGCGATGGCTCTTGCCTGATCAACCCCATCCACGGCGCGGATCTGGCCCATGCCAGCGCCGAGGCGATTGCTCAGGAACGCCCCTGGATCGACGTAGGCGGGCCCGAAGTCTTTAGCCTGAAACAAGTGGCGAGCCTTGCGTTTGCCAGCCGTGAAGCGCCCACCAAGATCACTCTGCTTCCCGATGGCCTGCGTCGCGCGGCGCTTTGGCTGCTGCCTCGGGTCACGCCGCGCAAAATCCACGGACCAGCGCAGTTCTTCTTGACCGCAATGGCCCAGGACATGGTGGGAGAGCGGCACGGAACGCACCGCTTGTCCGACCATTTCAACAACACGCCTCCCCAGTGAATGGACACCGCAATGAACCTGCAAACAACTGGCGGTTTGGCCGCCCTGACCTGCGCCGGAACCTACCTGTCTGGCTTCGCCTTCCTGGTCACGCTTCTGGCCCCTTTGGGCTTTGGCACGAGCCAGATCGACATTAACGCAGCCGTCGCCTTTACGGCGGAAAACCCGGGTCTGATGATCATGTTCAACACGGTGATCTACATCGTGAACGCGCTGGCCTTGGCGGTTCTGGTGATGGCGTTGGACGCCCGGTTGCGGGGGGCTACGCCTAACTTCAGCTCTCTCACGCGCGGGTTTGGGATGGTCTGGGTGACGCTGGTATTGGCGGCTGGCATGGTGGCCAATGTCGCCGTTGAGCGGGTAGCCGTCCTGCCCCCCGACGCGGCTGTGTCCCTATGGCAAACCCTCCACGCGGTAGAGCTTGGTTTTGGCGGCGGTAATGAGATTGCGGGCGGCGTCTGGATCACCTGCATCTGCCTGACGGGATGGCGCGGCAACGGCCTTGCCAAGCCGGTCTGCGCCCTCGGTCTATTGGCGGGCGGCGCAGGCATCGTCACGTTGATCCCGGCGCTCGGGGATGTGGCAGGCGCGGTCTTCGGGCTTGGCGCAATCGCCTGGTTCCTTGCCGTTGCGCTGGTTTTCCTGTGGCCGGGCCGCAAGGGGCCTGTGCCCGCCTAGCGCTGCCCTTCTTCCGGGAACCGGGACCGGGTGCGATTGGCGAACGCCACAAGGGATAGCATCACCGGCACCTCTACCAACACGCCAACGACGGTGGCCAAAGCCGCGCCAGAGTTCAGTCCAAACAGGCTGATGGCCACCGCCACGGCGAGCTCGAAAAAGTTAGACGTGCCAATCAACGCGCAAGGCGCCGCAATCCGGTGCGGCACGCGCAACATCAAGGCAGCGCCGTATGCGACCGCAAAAATGCCGTAGGATTGCAAAAGGATCGGCACCGCGATCAGCGCGATCACCTGCGGGCGGTCAAGGATCACCTGCCCCTGCAAGCCGAACAAGATCACCACAGTGGCGATCAGGCCGATGACAGACCACGGCTTGATCCGCCCCTGAAACGCTGCGATCCGCGCCTCGGATTGCAAGTAGCGCCGGGTCAGGTAGCCCGCCAAGAAGGGCAATACCACGAACAGCACAACCGACAGCACCAGCGTTTCCCAGGGTACCACGATATCTGTCACGCCCAACAAAAACGCCACAATCGGGGCGAAGGCAAAGACCATCACCACGTCATTCACCGAGACTTGCAACAGGGTGTAGCTTTCGTCTCCACGGGTCAGTTGCGACCACACGAACACCATCGCCGTGCAGGGCGCGGCCCCCAGAAGGATCAAGCCCGCAAGGTATTGTTGCGCATCCTCTGGCGCGATCAGGTCGGCGAACACGACCTCAAAAAACAAGACGCCAAGGGCGGCCATGGTGAAGGGCTTGATAAGCCAATTCACCACCAACGTTATCGCCAGACCCTTGGGTTGCTAGACCACATCGCGCAGGCTGGCAGGGTCCACGCCCACCATCATCGGATAGACCATGGCCCAGATCAAAGCCGCAACGACAAGGTTAACGCTTGCCACCTCGGCCGCGGCAATGGCCGAGATCAGCCCCGGCGCGGCGCTGCCAAGGGCGATCCCCGCCCCCATCGCCAGCGCAATCCAAAGGGACAAATAGCGTTCAAACGTACCCATCAGTTCGTACCTTCCTTGAGTTCCGGGGCCAGTCGCCCCGCGGCCATTGCCGATGCCGCCACCATCACGGCCGCTGTCCCCAGCATCAGGGGCAAGCCGCCGACCTGATATGTCAGGCCAGACAAAAGCGTGCCCAACAGCCTGCCCGCAGCATTGGCCATGTAGTAGAACCCGACGTCCATCGTCACTCGGTCAGCGTGGGTGAACGACAGGATCAGGTAAGAGTGCAGTGCGGAATTGACCGCAAACACCGCCCCAAACACCAGCAGGCCCGCCACCAGCACAATCGTCAGCCAGAGCTGCGGCGCGTCCGTGGACAAAGCCGCCAACGTCAAGACGGCGGGCACGATGGCCAAGCCCCACGCCCACTGCCTTGCTGCGCCCAAAAGATCGGCCTGCGTCCGGGATTTGGCGCGAAGGATGCGAGGCGCATTGGCCTGGACAAGCCCGTAAAGGATGATCCAACCCGCCATGAAACTGCCAATCAGGAAGAAGGTGGCGCGGTTCCCGGCCTCGGACCCGTCGGACAGCACGGCGTAGAAATAGATCGGGATGCCAACAACGAACCATACGTCCCGCGCCCCGAATAGAAACACCCTTGCGGCGCTGAGCCAGTTCACATTGGCGGACTTGGAAAACACCTCGGAAAACTTCGCGCCTTTGCGGCCTTTGGGCAGGCCGGTGGGCATGGCAATCAGCACGGCGAGCAAGATCACGGCAAGGATCACGGCCAGCCCCAGAACGGCCGCGACAAACCCCACGCTCGCCAGCAACGCCGCCCCTAGAAGGAAGCCCACCCCTTTCACCGCGTTTTTCGACCCGGTCAGCAGGGCCACCCATCGAAACAACCCGCCCGCGTCCGACGGGGCCAGCAGCTTCACCGCCGATTTGGAGGACATTTTTGCCAAATCTTTCGCCACCCCGCTCGCGCCTTGTACCGCCATGACATAAGCGACCGAGGCGCCCATCGCCCAAGACGGGTCCAACATCGCCAAGGCCAACAAAGCGCCCACCTGCAATCCAAGTCCCGCATAGAGGGTGGAGGTCAGGCCAAATCGGGCTGCGATCCATCCTGCGCACAGGTTCGTGCCCACACCCGCCACTTCATAGAGCACGAACAGATAGGCCAATTGCACCGGCGAAAAGCCCAACGTGTGAAAGTGCAACAGCACCAACATCCGCAACGCGCCGTCCGTCAGCATGAAAGCCCAATAGGCGGCGGTGACAGCGACATAGGCCGCCGCCCCTCGGGGCTTTGCGGCGGCATCGCTCACAGGCGGGCCCCGACCATCATGGCCACATCAACCAAGCGATGCGCGTAGCCCATTTCGTTGTCGTACCAAGCGTAGATCTTCACCTGCGTCCCGTTCACGACCATGGTGGAGAGGGCGTCCACGATGCTGGAGCGTTCGTCGTTGGTGTAGTCGGTGGAGACAAGGGGCCGTTCTTCATACCCGAGGATGCCTTTCAGCGGCCCCTCGGCGGCGGCCTTGAACAGCGCGTTGACCTCCTCTGCCGTGGTGGCCTTTTCAACCTCAAACACGCAATCGGTGAGCGAGGCGTTCAACACCGGCACCCGAATCGCATGGCCGTTCAGGCGACCCTTCAGCTCGGGATAAATCAGGGTGATCGCCGTGGCGCTGCCCGTGGTTGTGGGGATCAGAGAGTTCAACGCTGAACGCGCCCGCCGCAGGTCTTTGGCCGGGCGGTCCACGATCGTCTGCGTGTTCGTCACGTTATGGATCGTGGTGATGGAGCCATGCTTGATCCGCAGGTTTTCGTGGATCACCTTCACCACCGGCGCGAGGCAATTGGTGGTGCAACTGGCTGCCGTCACAATGCGGTGCTGGTCGGGTGCATAGACGTCATCGTTCACCCCCATCACGATATTCGCGGCGTTTCCGTCCTTCACCGGAGCCGAGACCACAACTTTTTTCACCCCCGCCTCAAAATAAGCGCTCAGCGCGGCTTCGGTTTTGAAGACACCGGTGCAGTCGATGACGACATCCACGCCTTCCAAAGGCAGCTCCGCGATGGTGCGCGTCCCGATGAAAGGGAGCCGCGTGCCATTGATGGTCACGCTATCGGCATCATGGGCAAAGTCAGCTTCCCACCGCCCGTGCACCGTGTCGAATTCCAGTAAATGCGCGTGCATCTCGGGATCGCCCACGGCGTCATTGATCCAGGCAATTTTCGCGCCGCGTTCCAGCAAGGGCTTCAACGCCAGCTTTCCAATGCGGCCAAGACCGTTAAGGGCATAGGTCGTCACGTCAGCATTCCTTCGTTGTCAGATTGGCCCAAGGCATCCACCGCCCTTTGCACGGCCAAGGAATCCATGGAGGCGAGCGGCAGCGCGGCAAAGCCCCTTATGCGGTGCTCCAGCACGTCAAACGCCTTTTGAAACGCACGGGCCTTTTCCGCATCGCTGCCAGAGGCGGCGACCGGATCAGGCAGCCCCCAATGGGCGCTGACGGGTTGTCCGCGCCAAGTCGGGCACTCTTCATTCGCGGCTTGGTCACAGACGGTAAAGACGAAATCAAACGCCGGAGTGTCGGCGGTCTGGAAATCCGCGATGCTTTGGGGGAAGAGCCGATCGGCATCGTGCCCGCTTTGGCGCAACAAGGAAAGCGCCTCAGAATTAACCCCGTCGCGTGGATTGGTGCCTGCGGAGTAGGCCTCGAACCGGTCCCCCGCCACGTGACGCAATAGCGATTCCGCAAAGATCGACCGAGCAGAGTTCCCGGTGCAGATGAACAGGACATTGGCCTTGCGGGCGCGGTCTGGGCGCGGGACGGCAGCACTGGGCACGCAAACCTCGGGCCGGCCCCGGCAGCAATCGTTCAGCAGATAATCAACGGTTTCGCGGGCCGCATCCATATGGATTGCGTAGCGCAAAGAGGTGCCGACCCTTTCCTGCGTCACTAATCCGGCCTGCATCAGCGCGTTCACGTAAGTGGATAGCGTGTTGGGCTTGATCAAAAGGGCCCGCGCTAGCTCGGTTGCCGGGACGCGATCTGGATAACGACGCATCAGCAGCCGGAACACCGCAAGGCGCTGCGGATGACCAAGGGTCGACAGGCGGTTGGGAATTAGTATTTCCATAATTCACGAATATATGAATTATTAGGTCGTGCAAAGTGAATGTTTCATGGAAACCCTTTGCCGCGGGTGCCTCTCCGCTTAGCGGTCCACTTCGTTCAGAAACTTTTCCAACGCTTCATCCGGGATCGTCGCAGTCTCGCTATCTTGCGGAAACGCCGCGCCAGCCACATCTGTGCGGAACGCGCTGAGCGCACGGATACGCTCTGCTTCAACCTGCCGATTAAGGCTGGCAAGATCCCCATATTTGCGGGCGTGGCGAGGCACAGTGTCAGTTTCTCCGCAGATGTCGGAAGAGAACAGAAACGCCACCTCGGCGCTTGGACCAGACCCCAGTGAGATGGTCACAAGGCTTGATCGCTGCGTGATTTCCGCCATCAGGCGCGCGGGCACCAGCTCACATTCCACGGCGAAGGCCCCGGCATCTTCAAGGCGGCAGAACTTGTGAAACAGCTCTAGCGCTTCGTCCCCGGTTTTGCCGACAGCGCGGATGTTGCCAACCCATGTGGATTTGCGCGGCACGAAGCCGAGGTGGCCCACGACGGGGATGTCTTCAGACGCAAGAAGCGACACGACCTCGAGCCGCCGCCCGGTCAGCACAGCATCCGCCCCGTCGATCAGGGCGGCGAAGGCTGTGCGCAGGATTTCCTCGTCCGTGATGGCATTGGCGAACCCCAACGCGGCGGTGATGAAAGCGCGGGGTGCACCCTTGCGGACTTTGGCCACGTTGCTGGCGCGACAAACCAGCATCTCGATCCCGGCCTCAGACGCGGCATGGGCCTCGGCCTCTGTTTCGGCGGTCACTTGGGCAAAGGCCCCAAAGCTGCCCTTTGCCGCTTTCAATGACGCAACGGTTGCATCACGGTCGCTGACCTGCGCCGCCCAACTGAAAATCCGAGTCATGGGATACCTGTTTACTTGAGTTTCTTGGCGTATTCTGGCGGCGCGACGACACCGGGTTTCGAGAACCACTTGGGTACATCAACACCGGAATACAGCAGCACGTTGCCCCAAGGATCAAACGCCCCTGTACGCACGATTACCTTCGCCTTCGCCGCCATTTCGCCCAAGATCACCTCGTGGGGGATCATCTCGTGATCGGCGTCGTCAAACTGGTCCTTGAGGTAGTCGAGCAGCACCGGGTTATAATCGGGCAAGGCGTCTGCGTAGCTGACTTTTTCGGTA
Source organism: Gymnodinialimonas sp. 57CJ19 (assembly GCF_038396845.1). Taxonomy (NCBI): domain Bacteria; kingdom Pseudomonadati; phylum Pseudomonadota; class Alphaproteobacteria; order Rhodobacterales; family Paracoccaceae; genus Gymnodinialimonas; species Gymnodinialimonas sp. 57CJ19. The sequence continues at coordinate 1,636,225 of NZ_CP151587.1, read as the reverse complement.
ATGAAAGCATCATTGATCAGGGACAACACCGTTTGCACATCCGGCAAATCCTGCTTGATCGCCAAGTCGATCCGCCAGGCGTCCGACGGGATCGGGAACCCTGCATCGCACACGATCATCAAGTCGCCGTGCCCCATCTGAGCGATGGCCGCCGACAGTTCTGCGTTAAGCAATTCACCACGTTTCATTGAGGCTTCCTTTGTTCTGATGGTTGGTTTGGGCGCTAAAATCAGCCAATTCACGCCGGGTAGCGAGGCTGGGAATGACGCCAAGACGCGTGCAAGCGTGCGCACCGGCGGCAGTGCCCACAGCGATGCTGGACAGCAGCGGGTGCCCTTCGGCCAACGCCGCCGCGAAGCCCGCATTAAACGCATCACCCGCGCCGGTGGTATCGACGACCTCCACCTGAGGCGATGGTACGACGGTATCGTCATCAGGCCCCAGCACCAGCGCACCGTTGGGGCCCATTGTGACAATCACGGTTCCCACGCCGCGCTCTCGCAGGGCCATGGCCAAATCGCGGGTGCCGGTAGGATCGTCGGCGGGCAGACCCAGCAGAATGCGCAACTCGCTCTCGTTAGGCGTCAGGAAATCAACATTGGCGAAGGCATGATCTGGCAATGGCGTGGCGGGCGCAGGGTTCAGGATCGTCTTGGCCCCACCTGCCTTGCCGATTTCCATTGCCGTACAGGCCGCTTCTACCGGGATCTCAAGGACTGCCATGACGACATCACTGGCGGCAATCTGGTCGCTTGCCTTTTCTACGAAGAGGCGGTCCATCAACTCATTCGCGCCCATGTCGAGGATGATGAAGTTGTTCCCTTCCGAGTTCAGCACGATCACGCCCGCGCCCGTCGCGCGGCGGTCATCCTGAATAACGAAGTCACTGCTAACGCCTTCTTCGCGGTACAGGTTCAGCGCCACATTGGCCAATTCGTCCTTTCCCACACAGGTCACAAGACCCACATCCATGCCAAGGCGCGCCAGCCCAACCGCTTGGTTAGAGCCCTTTCCGCCCGGTCCGAAATCGAAGTCTGATCCCAAGATGGTTTGCCCAAAGATCGGCATTTCCGGCGTGCGAATGGTCAGCCCCACCGCGAAACTTCCGACGACTGTTAAACGGCTCATGCTACCGCCTCCTGATTGCGCGTTGCGGTGCCGTGATCATGGGCGCCCCCGACGGCAAGTTCCATGATCGCTTCTTCATTAATTTGCGGTCCCGAAAGATGGCCCGCCACGATACCGTCGGCCATCACAATCACTCGACCACTGTGCAAAACGACCTCGGGCAATTCCGACGAAATCATCAAGATCGCCAAGCCTTCAGCGGCGAGTTCCTTGAGGATACGATAGATTTCCGCCTTCGCCCCCACGTCGATGCCGCGAGTAGGTTCATGTAGGATCAGAATACGTGGTCCGTTCAGCAACCCGCGTGCAAGGATAATCTTCTGTTGGTTCCCGCCGCTCAGCGTGCCGATCTTCTGACCGAGACCCGAAATTCGCGCATCCAGGTTTTCGACACTTTTCTGTGCCTCGCTACGGATCGCGCGGTTCTTCAAAAATCCCATGCTCATGAACCGCTTAAGGGACGAAGATACCGTGTTTTCAGCAACGCTCATTTCCAGCAGAGCCCCTGCGCCGCGCCGATCAGCTGGCACAAGGGAAACACCTGCGGCGATGGTATGAAAAGGACGCTGCGGTAGCAGACGAATGCCGCCAACCATCACGTCGCCCCCGCGCGGGCAGAGGCCAAAAATCGCCTCCGCAAGAATGTCTTTGCCACTGTCAGGCAGCCCCGCCACCCCCAGAATTTCGCCCGCGCGGAGCGAGAAGGTTGCGTCGGCAATCTCGCCCGGGACAGAAAGCTGGGTGACATCCAGAACCACTTTGCCCAAATGCGTATTGGCATCGGGACGCAGGGCATATTGATCGTGGGCATCCAGCGTACGGCCCACCATATGAGTAACCAAGGCTTCAACCGAGATATCAGGTCCGGCGGGCACAGTCGTAATCATCTGCCCGTCGCGCATTACAGAGATGGTATCAGCAAGGTCCAAAACCTCTTGCAGGTGGTGAGAGACATAGATGATCGCCACACCTTCGGCTCGCAGCGCTTTTACGATGTCGAACAGCCGTTCGCTTTCACGAGGTGACAGGGCCGAGTTCGGCTCATCCAAAATCAGAACACGGGCGTTTTGGGAGATCGCTCGGGCGATCTCGACCAATTGCTTTTGCGCCACGGTCAAAGAGGCCACGGGGGTGCTTGTTTCGATTTCACCCAGTCCGATCCGGTCGAGCGCGGCACGAGCGGCCTTGGCACTGCGATGGGGCGACAACGGCGACAGCGCATTGCGGGCGCCAAATTCTGACAGCAAAACGTTTTCGCCCACCGTCAGGTTCTCACACAGAGACAGTTCTTGGAAAACGACGCTCACTCCTTTGGCGCGGCTGACCAAAGGAGAGGCCAGCACAATGGGCGCACCGTCGATAAAGACCTCGCCACCATTGGGCTGCAAATCGCCCGCGATGATGTTCATCATGGTGCTTTTCCCGGCACCATTTTCGCCGATCACAGCATGGACTTCGCCGGGGCGAAACTGGATCGAAACCGAGTCCATCGCCACGATGCTGGCAAAGCGTTTGGTGATGTTGCGTAGTTCTAGAATTGGCTGCATCAGCATCCCCGACAGCAAAATAGGCCCAACAGCAAAACAAGGCAGTGCTGCGCAGGCAGTTCCCGCGCAGCACATTGTGTAATTAGTTCAGGATTTCCGAGATGTTGTCAGGCGTGTAGACGCCGACACCGGTATCAAGGTCATCAATCGCCTCGCCGGACAGGAACTGAACCAGAAGGTTGACCGCCTCATAGCCCTGACGGGCGGGGGCTTGGTCAATGGTGGCCTGGATCACGCCATCGGCGACCAGCTCCACTGTTTGGTCCAGAAGGTCGAAGCCAACGATCTGGACGTCCCCGGCACGGCCATTGCGAGCCACCCATTCGCCTGCGGCAGGTGTTGTGCAGCATTCCATCGACAAGATACCGGTGATCGAGGGATCTGCCAGCATCGCGTTTTCGATGGCCGAATAGATCTCTTGCGGGTCGGTGCCGGTGTTCAGGGTGCGGACAACCTCGATGCCATCAAACTCGGCCAGGGCTTCGCGCGCGCCGCCTTCACGGTCGAGCGACCATTGCGCCGCCGCATCCAGCGTTGTGATGATAACCCTGCCTTCGCCGCCCAACACTTCGCCCATCAACGCGCCGGCCGCACGGCCAGATTCAATCAAATCTTGGCCCGCAAAGACCAAGCGTGCGCTGTCTGGGTTATCGGTGTTGTAAGTGATGACGGGAATGCCCTCACCCACCAAACGGTCAATCAGCGGCGACAAAGCGTCGGTGCTGACCGAAGAAATCGCCAAGGCGTCATACTGGCCAATCAGCGTCTCAATTTCCGAGATCTGCGCGTCCGCATCGGCACCCACGGGGCCAACCATACGGGCATTCACGCCCTCCTCCGCATCGGCGCGCTCCACGCCTTCCCGGATGAACGGCGCGAATTCGTTCGAGACATCATGATATGAGACCAAGATGTCGAAATCATCGCCCGCAGCGATGCCGTCCGCGATCCGTTGCGCCAGATCGAAGTCGGCCAGTGTCACTTCTTCCGCAAAACTTGCGGCAGGCACCATGGCGCCTGCGGCGACCATTGCCAGTGTCCAAGACAGTTTCATTGTTAGTACTCCTCCCTTTGAATTCTCTATGGGCGGGCCCCTCCTAGGCCCGGCCCTGACGGCTGCTCCACTTGTCGATTGCAACCGCAATGATGATCACCAGTCCGATCATCACTTCCTGCATGAACGGAGAGACCCCAGACAGGATCAGCCCGTTACGCAGTACGCCGATGATGAACACGCCCAAAACCGTGCCCAAAATTGTCCCCGTCCCTCCCGACAGGGATGCGCCACCGACGACGACGGCGGCGATCACGTCCAGTTCTAGCCCCACGCCCGTGCGGCCAGCCTGACCGCTTGGCAAAAACGCCATCGCCAAAAAGCCCGCAAAAGCGGCCAATAGGCCCATGATGATGAAGGACCAAATTTTTGTGGTTTCCACGTGGATGCCCGACACACGGGCGGCCTTGGTGCTGCCGCCAACGGCAAAAAGCCGGAAACCAAAACCGGTTTTCGACAGTAACAGCCAACCAAGCACAGCCACCAACAAGAAGAAGGCCAACTGCATCGGCACAACGCCAAACAGATAGCCCTGCCCCATGGCTGTAAAGGCATCGTAGGTGCTTTCCATCGCGCCACGGCGCACGTTGACGGTCACGGGCTGTCCATCGGTCATCAAAAGCGCAGAGCCTCGGATGACGGACATCATGCCAAGCGTCGCAATCAGTGACGGCAAGCGCCCATAGGTGGACAACAGACCGTTCACCAGGCCTGCGGCCGCGCCAATAGCTAGACCCATCATGATGGCCGGAAACAGCGTCCACCCCATCACAATCAAAGCGCCCGTGGACAGGCCGCAAAGCGCGTAGATGGAGCCGATCGACAGATCAATCTCGCCCGAGACCAGCACGAAGGTCATCCCCACGGCCATGATCCCCAGCAGCGAAATTTGTCGCCCGACGTTCAATAGGTTCGTCGTCGACAGGAAGTATTCGTTGCTGATCGACAGCACGACACACATGACCAGCAACGCCAAAAACACCCCCGTTTCTTTCTTTGCCAAGGCGGCGCGCAGAAAGGAGGTGTTCCCCCGAGCGTTTGCAGCTCGGGGTGGTTGTTGGCTGGCGGGGGGAGCGCTTGCTTTCATGTCACCCCCCATCATGCGACCATGAAGCTTCCGGCGGGCACCGTCTTCAATTGTTCAAAGTTACCGTAGTCCCGCATCCGCGCAAACGGCGCGTTGTGAACCGCATTGTAGGACACGATGTAGCCCCAGCGATAGGTGTCACTGTTATTGGCGTCCGAGCGGTGCAACAGGTTGCAGTGAAAGACCAATGCGTCGCCCGGCTCCATCTCTACGTAAATGCGCTCATAGCGTTCAATCGCGGCTTCCAGATGCTCGGCCTGCACGTTGGTCTGACCGTCTTCCCGCAGGTGGTTCAAGCGCCCAAGCTCGTGCGAGCCCTTCAGGACTTGCAAGCAACCGTTTTCCTTCGTGGCCGGATCAAGCGACACGTAAACCGATAGCATTTCGGGCGAAAGGCAGGCGTTTTCATACCAGTAGCCGAAATCTTGGTGCCATTCCCAAGCGCCGCCTTCACGGGGCTGCTTCATCGTCATCTTGTGACTGTAGAGGTAGATGTCCGAGCCGATCAGCGCCTCGGAAATGCGCACCATACGCTCGTCACGGGCCAGCAGACCGTACTTGTCATCGCCCGCCGTGTTCCACAGCTTCAGGAGGGTCGTTTTGCCGGACTTGTCGCCCTTTTGCATGACATCACCGGCGGCGTTTTCTTCTTCCAACTGCTGCCGGGCGGAATCGCGGAAATCACTCACTTCGTCGGTGTTCAGGAACCCTTTGCGAATGAAGTACCCATCGACTTCATATGCGCGTATTTCTTCTTTCGTCGGTGCCAGCATCGGGCCCTCCCATTCTATCTCTGCGCCATCGGTCGATGTTTGCGCAGTATCCTCTTCCCACCTCAACCCTAGGCCCAAATTCGCACCAAAAACATGGACACAATCATCCAATTCATGTATAAAACGCGCATGAGATATCTTCCATGACCGCGACAATCCACGAAAGCCATTACTACGTTCCTAGTAGCGTGCATGATATGAACCTGTTCACCGTTCTGCGCGCCGGATGGCTTGACGCCGCGGCTGGTGACACGGTACGGCGCGCCTTTTGTCCGGGGGATGATATTATCTACTGTCTATCGGGAAAGGGCACCGTCACGATCGACGGCACCAAGGTCACGGTTGCCCCCGGCCAGTTGGTTTGGATGCCCGGTGATCGGCCCCATGCCCATGCCGCATCGGATCAAGATCCGTGGTCCGTGATGTGGTGTCGGGTGCAGGGGAGAAACTTGGCGGCCCTGCGTGAACGGGTAATGGGGAAAACTGAAACCCGCCTTGCGATAAAAGAAGGTCACTCCCTAGTGCGTTGGTTCAATGAACTTTTTGGCGGACTTCGTACGCAAACCATCGACACAGACCTAAAGCTGAACACCGCTGTTTCTTCCCTGCTGGAGCTGATGGTGGAACAAAAGCGGATTGAGACAAAGCGCCAATCCCCCCGCAGCTTGGACCGTGCCGTGGCTGCCATGCGCGCAGACCCCAGCGCCCCTTGGACGGCTGCGGATATCGAGGAAACCGCAGGGGCAAGTGCGGCGCAAATCCGGCGGTTGTTCCAAAAACACATCGGCCTGACACCCCGAGAGTTCCTGCGGGGCCTGCGCCTAACCATGGCCCAAAAGCTGATGCTGGAAACGAGCCAGACGCTTGATGAAATCTCTCTGCATTGCGGGTTCTCGGACCCCTATCATTTCAGCAAGGACTTCCGCCGAGTTGTAGGAAAACCACCTTCAGAATGGCGCCGGATTGAAATTGGCGGATAGGCCACGTCTGACCTCGCAAAACTCTACCCCTGAATACAAGCTTTACCGGAAACTCTCCCCAAAGGCATCGCAGAACTTATCTAGCATAAATTTTAGGCAATTCCCTACACGTCGCCCAAAAATTCGCACCTCGCCGCCGAGCAGGGCCAATTCCGGCCATGCACGCTGCAAGAACGCGGCGTCCTATGCTCAGAGAGTGACCGTTGCGATAAACCTCGGGAGCGTCCGATCACCCTGCACACCGCCATACCTACGGCCGCCGCCAATGCGGCACAGCCTCGGTCCCTTGGGTCCGGGACACTATCGGTTCGCGCCGATAAGGGCGGGCGCACGCGGTTAAAGAACCTCCGTCAATCGGGCTCCACCAAGCTGGTGTTCCCCCGCACGTCGACGCCGGACATTGAAGTTGTCACGGTTAACACAGCGGGCGGCATTACCGGGGGCGATCAGTTTGGCCTGAACGTCGCGGTCGAGCCGCACGCAACCCTGACCCTGACGACCCAAGCGGCAGAGCGTGCCTACCGCGCCCAACGCAGTGAGGTCGGGACCCTGACCACCGAACTCGACGTCCAAGCGGGGGGCCGCCTGAATTGGCTCCCGCAGGAATTAATCCTGTTTGAACGCTGCAATCTACGCCGCAGGCTTAGGGTCTCTCTTCAAGCAGACGCGCAACTTTTGCTGGTCGAGCCCATTGTCTTTGGCCGCACCGCCATGGGCGAGGCCCTGCATGATGCACGGTTCCAAGACCGGATCTCGATCACCCGTGCAGGCCAACCACTTTACATTGATGGTATGAACCTGGGCGGCAACGTGGCGTCGCTACTGCAACGGCCCGCCACGGCGGCAGGGGCTACGGCCATGGCCAGCGTTGTGATGGTGGCACCCGATGCCGCCGCGCATTTCCCGGTAATTCAATCCGCCCTGCCCCCCACCGCGGGCGCCAGCCTATTGGCCGATAATTTATTGGTCATCCGGCTTCTCGCCGCCGACAGCCTCGAGTTGCGCCGCGTGCTGATCCCCGTGCTGGAGCGCCTGAACAACAACACTTTACCCATGTCTTGGAGGCTTTAGCCCATGCAACTTACGCCACGGGAAAAAGACAAACTGTTAATCGCCATGGCCGCAGAGGTCGCCCGTAAGCGATTGGCGCGAGGGGTGAAACTGAACCACCCCGAAGCCATCGCACTCATCACCGATACGGTGGTGGAAGGCGCCCGCGATGGCCGCTCTGTCGCAGATATGATGGAGGCCGGTGGCCATGTCATTACCCGCGATCAATGCATGGAGGGCATCGCCGAGATGATCCACGACGTGCAGGTCGAGGCCACTTTTCCCGACGGCACCAAGCTTGTCACCGTTCACAACCCCATTCGCTGATCCCGCTCAAGGAGACCTCACCATGAAAACCGTCCTATCCGCCCTCCCCCTTCTTCTGGCCACCAGCGCGGTCTCTGCCCATGGCACAGGCGCCATTCACCACCACGCGGGCGACCCGTTCTGGCTGCCGCTTATGGGGGGGTTGTTCTTTGGCGCGGCGGCCGTGGCTTACATCGCCTGGGGGCGAAAATGATCCCCGGCGAATTGCTTCCTGCCGAGGGGGCGATCACCCTGAACACTGGAGCCGAAGCGATCACGCTTGTTGTGGCCAATACCGGCGACCGCCCCGTGCAGGTCGGTAGCCATTACCACTTTGCCGAAACCAACCCAGCGTTGGATTTTGACCGTGACGCGGCGCGTGGGTTGCGGCTCGATATTGCGTCGGGCACCGCCGTGCGGTTCGAGCCCGGCCAACGCCGCGAGGTGCAACTGATCCCCATTGGCGGGCGTCGGCATGTCTATGGCTTCAACGCTCAGATCATGGGGGCGCTGTAAATGCCCGTAGAAATTTCCCGCGCGCAATATGCCGCCATGTACGGCCCCACCACCGGCGACAAGCTGCGCCTCGCCGATACCGACCTGATTATCGAGGTGGAACGCGACCTCACCACCTACGGCGAAGAAGTGAAGTTCGGCGGCGGCAAGGTGATCCGCGACGGCATGGGCCAGTCCCAGGTCACCCGCGCAGGCGGCGCAGTGGATACCGTAATCACCAACGCGCTGATCGTGGACCATTCGGGCATCTACAAAGCCGACGTCGCCCTGAAAGACGGGTTGATCCACGCCATTGGCAAAGCGGGCAACCCCGATACGCAATCGGGCGTCGATATCATCGTCGGCCCCGGCACCGAGGTGATTGCCGGCGAAGGGCGTATCCTGACGGCAGGCGGCATGGACAGCCACATCCACTTCATCTGTCCGCAGCAGATGGAAGACAGCCTGCATTCAGGCGTGACCACTTGCTTTGGCGGCGGCACCGGTCCTGCCCACGGCACCTTGGCCACCACCTGCACCCCCGGCCCTTGGCACATTGGGCGGATGTTGCAGAGCTTTGCCGGCATCCCGATGAACATCGGTCTGTCGGGCAAAGGCAACGCCAGCCAGCCCGATGCGCTGGTGGAGATGGTGAAAGGCGGGGCCTGCGCCCTGAAGCTACACGAGGATTGGGGCACCACGCCCGCCGCGATCGACTGCTGCCTGTCCGTGGCCGACGACATGGACGTGCAGGTGATGATCCACACCGATACGCTGAACGAATCCGGCTTTGTCGAACATACCGTGGGCGCCATGAAGGGCCGCACGATCCACGCTTTCCATACCGAGGGCGCGGGCGGTGGCCATGCGCCGGACATCATAAAAATCTGCGGTGATGCCAATGTCTTGCCGTCCTCCACGAACCCCACGCGACCGTTCACTGCCAATACGTTGGAGGAGCATTTGGATATGCTGATGGTGTGCCACCACCTCGACAAATCCATCCCCGAAGACATCGCCTTCGCCGAAAGCCGCATTCGCCGTGAAACGATTGCGGCGGAAGATATCCTGCACGATCTGGGCGCATTCTCGATCATCGCGTCCGACAGCCAGGCCATGGGTCGTGTGGGCGAGGTTCTGATCCGCACATGGCAGACCGCCGACAAGATGAAGAAACAGCGCGGGCGGCTTTCCGATGAGGTCGGAGAGAACGACAACATGCGGGTGCGCCGCTACATCGCGAAATACACGATCAACCCCGCCATTGCACAAGGCGTAAGCCACGTTTTGGGCGATATCAGCATCGGCAAACGGGCCGATCTGGTGCTGTGGGACCCGGCGTTCTTTGGGGTGAAACCGGAAATGGTTCTGATGGCGGGCTCGATTGTTGTGGCGCAGATGGGTGACCCCAACGCCTCTATCCCCACGCCGCAACCGGTCTACACGCGGCAGATGTTTGGGGCCTTTGGCTCGGCGCGTCAGCATACGTCCGTCAGCTTCGTGTCCGAGGCCGCGCAGGCGGATGGTTTGCGGGACACCCTTGGCCTCAGCAAGCAGACGATCGCGGTGAAAAACACCCGCAACATTGGCAAAGCGGACATGGTTTTGAACGACGCCCTGCCCCAGATCGAGGTGCATCCCGAAACCTACGAGGTCCGCGCCGACGGCGAACTGCTTACCTGCCAACCGGCAGAGGTTTTGCCGATGGCCCAACGCTACTTCCTGTTCTGAGAGGCTCCATGACATCCCTTCCCATCGCCCAAACCCTGCACCGCAAAGGCCATTGGTCCGACCCGACAGAACTGTGCGAGCTTGACTACGCCGAGCGGTTCTTGCGCCGCAAACGGTTGACCACCGCAAAGGGCCGCCCGTTTCTAGTGGACTTGTCCCAGACCACGTCGCTGGATCATGGCGACGCGCTGGAACTGGACGATGGGACGCTGGTGGAAATCGTCGCCGCGTCCGAGGCGCTTTTTCGTGTCACCGGCCCTGACATGGCGCGGCTTGCGTGGCACGTGGGCAACCGGCACACCCCTTGCCAGATCGCGGCGGATCATCTGTTGATCCAGGCTGATCCGGTGATTGGCCACATGCTGGAACACCTCGGCGCGACCGTCGCCCCCGTGACCCTGCCCTTCACGCCAGAAGGTGGCGCCTACGGGCACGGGCGCACGCACTCTCACGAACATGTCGCCACGGCCCATGCCCATTGAAGGCGACATTCTGGCGCTGGCCCAATGGCTGTCCCCCAGCTTCCCGGTGGGGGCTTTCGCCTATTCCCATGGGTTGGAGACCGCCATTCACGATGGCACAATCGCCATGTCAGAGGGGCTACAAACTTGGCTAGAGGATGTCTTGCGCCACGGCACAGGCCGCAACGATTGCATCTTGTTACGCGCCGCCCATGCGGCCCCAACACCTGATGACCTTTCGCAGATCGGCGACGTGGCGCGGGCGTTTTGCGGCTCGTCCGAAAGGGTGTTGGAAACGACCCTGCAAGGCACAGCGTTCAGCACAACTGCCGCCGCCATTTGGGGCGGTGACGCCGCAGATTTGCCCTATCCCGTGGCCGTTGGTGCCGCCAGTGCCGCCATGAACATTGATGTGACCACAACCGCAGCGATGTTCCTACACGCCTTTACCAGCAACCTTGTGACCGTCGCCGTCCGCGCCGTGCCCTTGGGCCAGACCGAGGGACAGGCCGTTTTGGCCGCCCTGGCACCGCTCTGCCTTGCCATCGTAGAAGAAACCGAAACCGCGACGCTGGATGACCTGCAAAGCACCGCGTTCCTCTCTGACATTGCCGCCATGCGCCACGAGGCGCTTCAGCCAAGGATTTTCCGTTCATGACCAAACTCAATGGCCCGCTTCGTATTGGCATTGGTGGCCCCGTGGGTGCTGGCAAAACCACCTTCACCGCCGCTCTAGCCCGGGCGCTGCATCCGCAGCTTTCTATCGGCGTCATCACCAATGATATCTACACACAGGAAGATGCCGAGGCGCTGATGCGGATGCAGATCCTGCCCCAAGACCGGGTAATCGGAGTGGAAACCGGCGGGTGCCCCCATACGGCGATCCGCGAAGATGCCTCGATCAATCTGGCCGCGATTGCCGAGATGGAGAAGCGCCACGACGACCTGCAAGTGGTGATGATCGAAAGCGGCGGCGACAACCTGTCGGCCACCTTCAGCCCCGAACTGGCCGATCTGACCGTCTATGTGATTGACGTTGCCGCGGGCGAGGAAATCCCCCGCAAGGGCGGGCCCGCGATCACGAAATCTGACCTACTGATTATCAACAAGACCGACCTCGCCCCCTATGTCGGCGCGTCGCTAGAGGTGATGAAACGCGATAGCGACAAGATGCGCGGTACGCGGCCCTACGTGTTCTGCGCCCTACGCCACGGGGAAGGCATGGATGAGGTTCTGGCGATCATAACGGAAATGGGCGGGCTACCGCTGTAACCCGCCCATTCCGACTGCGCTTGGTGCAAAATGGCGCTTCAGACCCGCTCTAGCGCGAAGGCGATGCCCTGACCGACGCCGATGCACATGGTCGAAAGGCTCTTTTCGCCAGATTTTAGATCATGGATCGCGGTGCCTGTGATCCGCGCGCCGGACATGCCCAGGGGGTGGCCAAGCGCAATCGCGCCGCCGTTGGGGTTCACCCGTGGATCATCGTCGGCAATGCCCAGGTCGCGCAATGTGGCCAGACCTTGCGAGGCAAATGCCTCGTTCAGTTCAATGGTGGCGAAGTCGTCGGTGCTCAGCCCCAATCGCGCCATCAATTTCTTGGACGCAGGCGCAGGCCCGAACCCCATGATCCGCGGCGCAACCCCAGCGGTCGCCCCACCCAACACGCGGGCAAGCGGGGTCAATCCGTGCGCGTTCACCGCCGCTTCCGAGGCTACGATCAACGCCGCTGCCCCGTCGTTCACGCCCGAGGCATTGCCCGCCGTGATCGACCCATCGGCCTTAACGAAGGTCTTGAGCTTGCCCAGAACTTCCAGCGTGGTGGCGCGAGGATGCTCGTCCGTGTCCACGACCTTCGGGTCGCCCTTGCGCTGTGGGATCGTGACCGGAGTGATCTCCTTGGCCAAACGCCCCGACGCAATAGCCGCCGCTGCACGGTCTTGGGAACGCAAAGCGAAGGCATCCTGATCGGCGCGGGAAATGCCGAAGTCTTCGGCCACGTTCTCTGCCGTCTCTGGCATCGAATCGACGCCATATTGCGCCTTCATCACCGGGTTCACAAAGCGCCAACCGATGGTGGTGTCGTAAACCGCGTTCGACCGGCTGAACGCCGATTCCGCCTTGGGCATCACGAAAGGCGCGCGCGACATGCTTTCCACGCCGCCCGCAATAGCCAGGTCCATCTCACCAGCCCGAATGGCCCGCGCCGCTGCAATCACCGCATCCATGCCAGACCCGCACAAACGGTTCATGGTCGTGCCCGGCACCTCCACCGGCAGGCCCGCCAGCAGCGCCGACATGCGGGCCACGTTGCGGTTATCTTCGCCCGCCTGGTTGGCGCAGCCGTAGTAGACTTCTTCGACCGCGGCCCAATCAATGTCATGGCGCGCCATCAGGGCCGCGATAGGGATCGCCCCCAGATCGTCGGCCCGAACCGACGAGAGGCTACCGCCAAAACGGCCAATGGGCGTACGCGTGTAATCACAGATAAAGACGTCGTTCATGCCAGTTCCTCCGGGCAGATTAGATCGCGCACCTCCGCGTCCCCATGGAGCGGTGCACCAGTTAAAGTTTGTAAATCGTCCATGGAAATGGCCGGGACTTTCTCTCGTAGAATAAAGCGGGCGTCGACCACATCCACAACAGCCAATGACGAATAGATGCGTGTGACACAGCCAACGCCGGTCAGGGGCATGGTGCAGGCCTCCACCAATTTTGGCGCGCCTTTCTTGGTTACGTGATCGGTCAACACGGCGATACGCTTGGCCGATTGCACAAGATCCATAGCGCCACCCACGGCCGGAATACCGCCCTTGCCCGTGGACCAATTGGCCAAATCGCCATTCTGTGCCACTTGGTACGCGCCCAACACGGCAAGGTCCAAATGCCCGCCCCGCACCATGGCGAAGCTGTCGGCGTGGTGAAAGAACGCGGTGCCGGGCTTGAGCGTAATCGCCTTTTTGCCCGCGTTGATCAGGTCCCAATCCTCGTCCCCCGGCGCAGGCGCTTCGCCGAAATCGAGGACGCCATTCTCGGTATGAAAAATCGCTTGCTTCCCCTCGGGCTGGAACCGCGCGACCATTTCCGGGAAGCCGATGCCAAGGTTCACATAGGCGCCGTCTTCAATGTCTTGCGCCGCGCGCCACGCAATCTGCGCGTTGGACAGTTTGATGTCTGAGATGTCGATCATGGGTAAACGGCCTCCGCCCGGTTCAGCGCTTCTTCTTGGGCGGGGTTTGCCACCTCGACCACGTTGGACACGAAAATGCCCGGTGTGATGACATGCTCGGGGTCGATCCCCCCCAAGGGCACGATCCTGGAAACCTGCGCGATGGTGGTTGTCGCGGCCATGGCCATGACGGGGTTAAAGTTCCGCGCGGCCATGCGGTAGGTCATGTTGCCATGGCTATCCCCGAGTTCGCCCTTGATCAGCGCGAAATCGGCCTTCAGCCAGCGTTCGCGCACATAAAAGCGCCCGTCGAATTCCTCGATATGCTTTCCCTCGGCCACTTCGGTTCCATAGGCGGTGGGGGTGTAGAACGCCGGGATGCCCGCGCCGCCGGCGCGAATGCGTTCGGCCAAGGTGCCTTGGGGGACGATTTCCAGCTCGATCTTGCCAGCGTGATAGGTTTCCACAAACACGCTCGGGTCCGCCGAGCGGGGAAACGAGCAGATCAGCTTGTCCACACGGCCCTGTTCGATCAGAGCAGCAAGGCCAACATGGCCATTGCCTGCGTTGTTGTTCACCACCGTCAGGTGCTTGGACCCGTGGTCGATGAGCGCGTGAATAAGTTCAATCGGCGCGCCAGAGCCGCCGAATCCGCCGATCATTACTGTCGCGCCATCGGGTATCCGGGCCACGGCCTCGGCCAGGTTGCCTAGGGTTTTATCCATCTCGCGTTCTCCTTCACCCGCTGGCCTAGCGACCCTGCGGGTCCGTGTTCCAGAAATTTCGTTCGCATGTTGACCTTTGTTCAGATCAAGGATCAATCTGTGCGCATGGTGAACAAATCGACAGATACAATCGCATCGCTCGCCAAGGGGCTTCAGGTGATCGAGTGCTTTGGCGCCGATAGCCCCCGGCTTACCATTTCCGAGGTGGCGCAGCGCACGGGGTTGGACCGTGCCACCGCGCGGCGATGCCTTCTGACGCTTCACGCACAGGGATATGCCGAGTTCGACGGGAAGTTCTTCACCCCCACGCCCCGCATTCTACGCCTTGGAATGGGGGCATTGGCGGCCCTGCCGTTGCCGCAGATCGTGCAGCCTTGGCTGGACCAACTCTCGGATCAGATCGGGCAATCCACATCGGTCTCGATCCTTGATGACACTGAAATCGTCTACCTCGCCCGCGCCGCGCAACGGCGGGTGATGTCCATTGGCCTCCTGCCGGGGTCGCGTTTACCCGCCCATTGCACGTCCATGGGGCGCGTGCTTTTGGCCGCTCTCCCGATCGAGGATCAACGCGCCGTGCTGGAACGATCCGACCTCAGCCCTCGCACACCCAACAGCCTGACCGAGCCCGCGGCGATATTGGCCGAACTAGCCGTGATCCAAGCCCAAGGCTTTTGCGTTATAGATCAAGAGGTTGAAATGGGGCTACGTTCTATCGCCGTGCCCCTGCTGAACGCCCATAACCAAGTGGTGGCTGCGGTGAACGTGGGGGCGGCGGCGTCACAGCCCACCGCCGCAGAGATGGTGACGCACTACAAGGCGCCATTGCTACGGCTTCAGGCGGGCCTGAAGCGCGTTCTTCGATAGGAAATCCGGCGGTTAGTGGCGCTTAGTGCGTCCACGCACCCCGGCGATTGGTGGCGAAATTCTCACCGTAGCCGCCCGGACGGATGATCGGCTTGCGGGACTTGGGCTTAAGGACAACCGCGTCGATCCCGTGGTCCGCTGCATAGGCCTTGGCCGCCTCCGCCGACTCGAACCGCAACCGCACCTGGCTGTCCATGTCCGAGGACGAGGTCCATCCCATCAAAGGATCAATCACGCGCGCCGAGGCAGGCGCGAATTCCAACACCCAATCCTTGGTTTTCGCCGTGCCCGAGGACATTGCGGTCTTTGCGGGTTTGAAAATGCGTGCGCTCATCGTGATCTCCGACTCTGATTGCTGGCTTTATGGGCAAAGGCGCGAGCCAGTTCAATGTGCCAAAATCACTCGGGATTGCGGATTGTCACGGGCAGTCGCACCAAATCCCTGTCCAGGTCGCCGGAGCCGAAGTTGAGCCGGGTAAAATAGAGGTAAGCGGACGCGCCCGTCGTCTCGAAGTTGGCGCTGTCGCTGTCATGGTCGATAAGCGTTGGGTAAAGGTAGACGGTGTCGCGCCCGGTGGCGCGCCAAGGCAGGCGCACCTCCAACAGCGGTTGGCGCATCTCCCACGTGATCAAGTCCTCCGACAGCGCATAGTAGAACCCATAAGGGTTCGGAGTACGCGATGGGTCGCTGCTGGTTCCCACCAGAATGAACCGGTCAAGAACAGTGTTCCACGTCACGCCCTCGTACATCTGGGCGATTTGCGGCAAGGCGATAGGCGCACAGGTCGTCGCACGTAGGGCGCGCAGGTCATCGCGATAAGGATCGGCGAAAAGACCATTGAACCCGGCCCCGTCCCAAAAGCGCCAACTGTCTGGATCCTCCAGCGTGGCCGTCCGCATCAGGCACGTATGCTGGGTCTCCAGCGGGTAGGTCTGCACTTTGAAGAAGGCGTAGAAATGCCCGCCATGTTCGATGATGTTGGACGGGCTGAAGGCGCCGAAAATGCGCTCATCCGGGGCGTATTGCTCGGGGATGGACGCGACCAGATGCGCGGGCGGGGCAAAAGGGTAGCGGAAGCTTGCGCCGCCGTCGTCTGAACGCGCATAGGTGATCGTGTTGTACCAACAACTGAAATAATCCGCCGTCTGGCATTCCGGGTAGCGGTTGCCTTGGTATTCGTTGTGCAACAGCGCGTGCACGATGTCGCCCTGCGCATAGGTGGCGGCGATCCATTCCATGTTGGCGAACTGGTCCGCGTGGCGGGCGCGGGTAGATGACAAGAGGATCTCACAGTCCACGGCGAGGGTATCGAAATCGGGGCCACGCATGCGGCGGGTGATATGGTGACCAAGGATCAGGTTAACGCCCCCATCGGCCTGCACCCCGTCGCGGTATGCGCGCACTGGAAGGTCGGGAATGTGGTGCGCCTCGCAGGCGTCCGTTGTCCAGTCGAACACGATCTCTGCCGGGCCGCTCACCTCTACCGTGCCGCCCATCACCGGGCGCGGCGGATCGGCATCGGCCAATGCCGGCTGCGAGGCTGCGAGTAGGATCAAAAGGACACGGCGCATCACGGGCTCCGACAACGAAAAAGGTGGGCGAAGCCTAGCACAGCCCGTTTGAGGACCGGTCGAAAAGAATTGCGATGTGGGGGGAGAAAGGGGTTGCCAGCCCTGGCTGTGGAGCGAGGGGTGGGTGGGTACGGCCGGGGCCGGCAACCGCTTCTGCTGCTTGCCTGTTCTGTTTACGTTCTTACCGCTTCCAGAGCAAAGGTATTGTCTGAAGAATTGCCCTTACTTCCCTAACCTTTTGGTCATACTTCTGGCCTCCAGCCCGCCATAGCATGACAGCCTCCTGACACCATGCTGTCACTAACTGACACCCTTGCCCCTTGTAGCTTCGCCCGAACGCTCCATTCTATGGAGTAAGGAGAGACGCCCATGCACAACAACTCGCCCGAGCAAATGCCCGACACGGGCCGCGCCGTTGACCAACTGCGCGCGCAATTAAAGATGGAAGGTGGCAAGCCCTTCGTCTTGCACACCGAGTTTGAACCGGCGGGCGATCAGCCCACCGCCATCACAGAGCTGTCTGAGGGCATCCGCAACGGCGACCGCGACCAAGTGCTGTTGGGCGCGACGGGCACCGGCAAGACCTTCACGATGGCGAAGATGATTGAGGAGACCCAACGTCCCGCGATCATTCTTGCGCCCAACAAAACGCTGGCCGCGCAGCTGTATTCCGAGTTCAAGAACTTCTTCCCCGACAACGCCGTCGAATATTTCGTCTCCTACTACGACTACTACCAGCCCGAAGCCTATGTGGCCCGCTCTGACACCTACATCGAGAAAGAGAGCCAGATTAACGAGCAGATCGACCGGATGCGCCACTCGGCCACCCGCGCGCTTCTGGAACGCGACGATGTGATTATCGTGGCGTCCGTTTCGTGCATTTACGGTATCGGATCGGTCGAAACCTACGGCGCGATGACCCAGGATTTGCACGCGGGGCGCGACTACGACCAACGCAAGGTGATCGCCGATCTGGTGGCGCAGCAGTACCGCCGCAACGACGCCGCGTTTCAGCGCGGTACCTTCCGTGTGCGCGGTGACAGCCTGGAGGTCTGGCCAGCCCACCTTGAAGACAGCGCCTGGAAGCTTTCGTTCTTCGGGGAAGAACTGGAAACGATCACCGAGTTCGACCCGCTGACCGGCCAGAAGACCGGCAGCTTTGACAAGATCCGCATCTACGCGAATTCCCACTACGTGACGCCTCGCCCCACGATGCAACAGGCGATGAAGGGGATTAAGGCTGAACTGGTCGCCCGCCTCGATCAGATGATCGGAGAAGGGAAACTGCTGGAAGCGCAACGGCTTGAGCAACGCACCAACTTTGATCTGGAGATGTTGGAGGCCACCGGCGTTTGCAACGGGATCGAGAACTATTCGCGCTACCTCACGGGCCGCGCCCCCGGCGAGCCGCCCCCAACCCTGTTTGAATATATCCCCGACAACGCCATCGTTTTCGCGGACGAAAGCCACGTCAGCGTGCCGCAGATCGGCGGCATGTATCGCGGTGACTTCAGGCGCAAGATGACGCTGGCCGAACACGGGTTCCGCCTGCCCTCTTGCATGGATAACCGCCCCCTGAAATTCGAGGAATGGGACGCGATGCGCCCGCAATCTGTCTTCGTTTCCGCGACCCCCGCCGCGTGGGAACTGGAACAGGCGGGCGGCGTTTTCACCGAACAGGTGATCCGCCCCACAGGCCTGATTGACCCAGTGATCGAGATCCGCCCCGTGGATATGCAGGTCGATGATTTGCTCGACGAGGTCCGCAAGGTCTCGGCCGATGGCTACCGCACCCTTGTCACGACGCTGACCAAACGCATGGCCGAAGACCTGACGGAATATATGCACGAACAGGGCATTCGCGTGCGCTACATGCACAGCGACATCGACACGCTGGAACGGATCGAAATTCTGCGTGACCTGCGCCTTGGGGCCTTTGACGTGCTGATCGGGATCAACCTTCTGCGTGAGGGTCTGGATATTCCCGAATGTGGCCTCGTGGCCATTCTGGACGCCGACAAGGAAGGCTTTCTGCGCTCTGAAACCTCACTGATCCAGACCATTGGCCGGGCCGCACGGAACGCCGATGGTCGGGTCATCATGTATGCTGACAAGATCACCGGAAGCATGGAACGCGCCATGCGCGAGACCGAGCGTCGCCGCGTCAAACAGTTGGCCTACAACGAAGAACACGGCATTACGCCCGCCACGATCAAGAAGAACGTCGATGATATTCTTCTGGGCGTTTACCAAGGCGACACCGACCAAAGCCGCGTGACCGCCAAGGTCGAAAAACCGCTTGTCGGTGCCAACCTGCAAGCCCACCTCGATGGCCTGCGAGAGAAGATGCGCAACGCCGCCGAAAACCTCGAATTTGAGGAAGCTGCAAGGTTGCGCGATGAGGTGAAGCGGCTGGAGGCTGTGGAGCTGGCGATTGCCGATGATCCGCTGGCGCGACAATCCGCCGTTGATGCCGCGGTGGAAGATGCCGCAAAGGCCGGCGGTCGTAGCACCGGGGGGCGCGGCGGCATGCGCGGCGGCAAAGCGCGGCCCGGAAGCTCTCGACGCTAAAAGTCGGGGCCTGCGCTATGCGGGCCCCAAATCGCCTCCCCCACGGGAAACCGGGGTCAGGCTACCAAGGCGCTATCGTCCAACCACAATGCGCCGGCCTTGTAGCCGCCCTTGATGAGTGTGCCGGGCTCGGCCACCTCGGGGAAATCCTTGGCCCAATCGCGGAAACGATCGTTGGTGATGACCTTGGCATTCAGCTCGCGCGCGGCGGCAAGAATGGTGGGGTCTGCGGGCTCTCCGTTCCGGACAACGACGACGCAATCGCCAGGCAGGTTCAGCAGCTTGGCAAAATCTGCGTCGTCCAGATAGCGATCACCCAGCTTATACCCTGCGTTCGCGTCGAAGATCACGCCGGGGCGGTAGCCCATTTCCTGCAACTGGGCCAAAACATCTTGCAGCGTGTCCAAGCGCGGCACCTTTCCGTTCCAATGCATCACGTTCGAACCGTCCACAACGACGCGCGGTTCGGGGCGGGTCAAAGCACCGGATTTCAGAAGGGTATCCGCCTTGCGGGCAACGCTGCGATTTCGGCGCGATTTCAGCTGCGACTTCAACGGCTGCGGCCGCTCCACCTGGCGTTGCGGCAAGGCGGGTGCCGCGCGGCGCAATCCAGCTTTCAGGGCCAAGAAGGCGGCCGCAATTGCCGCCAACAGTGAAATCGCAAGGGGGAGGGTTAACACCGGGCCAAAGGCCGCGATGGAGACGCCAGAACAGGCAAGGAACAGAACAAGAAGTACAAGTGGCGTGCGCATTAGGGGTCACATTGTTGAAAGTGCAGGTCCTACGTCGCATCGCTTGGTGGCTATTATATGGCATGAAGGTCGTATTTGAGTGGCGGCGTGCGGTTTTATGCCATCACTTGAGGGCGATTCCTCTTCGCGCTTTTTGGGGAGGGGGCAAGTCCGCCCTGACGCGCCGTCGGTGCCCTTATGAGATTGGCGTTCAATGGGGCGTTCGACCATCGCCTGTCCCTGGGGCCAAGGAGGCTATCCCTGCCCGGCATGTTGCGCCCTAACTTCACCTAAGCATCTGGACAAAAGCCAAAATCACGCCATGATCCGCAACGCTTCCCGCACAAAGATGCATCCTCCCCTCTGCCAATGACGCTCCAAATCCGGGTAACTTCCCCCTAACGGTTCACGTGTCTTGCGTGCATCGTTGCCCGGATAAAATTTTTGCATGTCGGGCCGAAGGTGTCACCCACGGGGCAAGGCACTTATGATGGATCATGCAGAATCTTTGCGGTCTATTCTTGGGAAGTCGAGTTTGATGATTGGGTATCGCGGGTATCTTGGACTAAGCGCGGCCGTCATGGCGTTGATGGTGCCGGGGTATCTGTTGCCCGGACGCGCCGACGATGCGCAGAGCCTTAATGGTCGCCCGACGCTCAACACCTACGGCCTTCCCGGTCTGATTGATATGCCCACTGCCAATGCGTTGCCCGACGCGGAGTTAGGCTTCACCGTGTCCAGCTCTGCCGTCGGCAATCGGGGCACCTTGGCGTTTCAAGTTCTGCCGAACGTGACGGCGACATTTCGTTACGCAGGCATTGATTTAGCACGCGCAGGCTCCCGGGTCTTAGCCTTTGACCGCAGCTTCGACATCCACTGGCAAGCGCTGGACGAGGATACCTGGGGCTGGTCACCCGCGGTCGCGATCGGCGTTCGCGACATCGCGGGCACTGGTCTTTATGGCGGCGAATACGTTGTCGCTACACGCCATTTCGGCGCGCGGGACCAACTCGCCGTGACCGCGGGCGTCGGCTGGGGCCGTTTGGGGGAACGCAACGGCTTCACCAATCCGTTAGGCGTCATCGACGACCGCTTTGAAACGCGTCCCGGGCGGTCGGTCGGGCGCGGCGGCACGGTTAATTTCGATCAGTTCTTCCGGGGCGATGCGGCGATTTTTGGCGGGGTCGAATGGCAGGCCACCGATCGCCTACGGCTCCAACTTGAATATTCCACCGATACCTACACCATCGAAGCGGCCGATGGGCTGACCGAGGCCAGCTCGCCCTTCAACTTCGGGGCCACCTATCAGCTTTCCGACGGCGTGCGCGGCGGCGCGTATTTTGTGGGCGGAGATACCTTCGGCCTGTCGTTGTCCATGACGTTGAACCCTTACCGCCCGCCCACGCCCCCAAGCTCCGGTGATCCGGCCCCTCGCCCGGTGGCGGTACGCGCCCCGCAAGCCACCCCCTACGGAACAGATTGGGTCAGCCAGCCCGGCGGCGGCGACGTGTTGCGCGATAACTTTGCGCTGTTGTTTGAAGGTCAGGGCCTTCATCTTGAACGGCTCACCATGGACGCGCACCGGGCCACGATCCGAGTGCGCAACACGCAATATAACTATACTTCCCAAGCCCTTGGTCGCGTCCTTCGCGCCATGAGCGCCGCGCTCCCCCCCTCGGTCGAGGTGTTCGAAGTCATCTTCGTTGAAGAGGGGCTTGATACGTCACGGGTGCGCATCGCGCGGCGTGATCTGGAGTTGCTCGAGTTCGATCCCGGCGGGGCCGAAGTTCTGTTGGCCGTGGCCGAGGTTGAAGATGCTCGCACCGTCCAAGACCCCGAGGGCCTTGACGTCACCGTTCCGGCATCGCGCTTCACGTGGGGCATCGGCCCCTATGTGGAAGGGTCGATCTTTGACCCCGACAACCCGATCCTTGTGAACGTGGGCATCCAGGCGCAGGCAGAATACCGCTTCGGCAACGGCTTTGTCGCGGAAGGGGCTGTGCGCGCCTCTCTTGCCGGGAACTTCGAGAATTCGCAGATCGTTAACGAAACTTACCCAGCCAATGCGCCCCCACCCGTCCGCACGGAAGCGGCCCTCTATCGGCAACAATCCGACATCTATGTGGAGCGCCTGACGCTTGCCCACTTCGGGCGGCCCGCTGAAAACCTCTATAGCCGCGTCAGCTTTGGCTATCTTGAGCGGATGTACGCGGGCGTCTCGGGAGAGCTTCTTTGGCAACCCGCGAACTCCCGTCTTGGCCTCGGGGTGGAGGTTAACCACGTTTGGTCCCGCGATTACGACGGCAGCTTTGGTTTGCGCGACTACAATATCACCACCGGCCATGTGTCGGCCTACTACCGCCTGAACGACAATTTCGACCTACAGATTGATGCAGGCCGCTATCTGGCGGGCGATTGGGGGGCGACATTTTCGGTCGATCGCACCTTCCGCAACGGCTGGCGGGTGGGGGCCTATGCCACCTTCACGGACGTGTCGTTTGAAAGCTTCGGTGAAGGATCGTTCGACAAGGGGATTGAGGTCGAGATTCCCTTGGCCTGGTTCCTGGGCACGTCCAACCAGCGCACCACGGACTTCCGGCTGCAACCGCTGCTACGCGACGGCGGGGCAAGGGTGCAAGTGGAAGGCCGTCTGCATGATCTGGTGATCGACTATACCCGGCCCCAGCTGGAAGATTCGGAGGCAATGATATGGCGGTAGCATCCCGTTGGGCCGCGCTGGTTGCGGTAGCCAGCCTTTCGGCCTGTGGCGCCGCGGCTGACGATCCGCTGTTGGGCGTGGCCCGTGACTTGTCCCAAGGCGTGTTCAACCGCTCGGAAGCAGCGCCGGCTGTTGATCCCCGACAGGTGCTGACCCGTGATCTGATAAACCAAGCGGCTGTGCCGCTAATCTTGGTGGACACCCCGCAAGGCACCTCTTCCACTGCGACCCGTATCCAGACGAACCGTTCCAGCGAAACATGGCAGGGCAATGGCGACGCGTCCTTCACGCTTAGTCGCGAAGGTGTCTTGAGCGCCACACGCGGTTTGGGACACGATCTGTTCGCCGCCGATATCGCGGCGACCCGTGCAGCCTTGGTCGCGCGGCGTTCCGGCCCGGTTGAGCGGCTCTATATCCGTGTGGCCGGCGACCTTGCACAAATCAATGAAGGCTACACCTGCGAGATTCGGTATTCCGGCCCAGAACGGCTTGCCAGCTTTGGCACAACCCGCAGCCTCACACGGGCAACCGAGACTTGTCGCCAGCACACCACCGGCGAGACAGTCGAAAACCGCTACTGGATTGACGGAGCGGGGTTTGCTTGGGCCTCGGAGCAGTGGGTTAGCCCGGAAGTAGGGCATTTGCGATTTGAACGCCTTTACCGGTAGCCAAGCCGCCGTAAGAAACCACCGATGATGCCCCTATTATCGACCCCATCGGGTCTGAAGCTCTTCGACGGGCACGTAATCCCGTTTGAAGAGGCCCCACGGAAACAGGCATTTTCGCTGCGGCCTTTTTCGCCATCGCTGGTGGCGTTGTTCCAGTCGCAACGGTTTCCGCCGGCCCGGGCCTAAGCGGCGGGTATCGGCCTCGCGCTGCTTACGATTGGCACGACAGGTGCCGTCTGGTCTTCTTCCGTCGGCACCTCGAAGCCACTTCGACGATGCAAAAAGCCAATTAGTTAACGGCCGCTGCACCAAGGTTGATGATCGACGGCGTAATCTGGTCAATCACCCGATTCCACCGCGTCACGGGCTGTTCTGCCACAAAGATCACATCACCCGGCCGCAGTTCCAACCGCGTGGCCAGCACAAGGTTGGCCGCGTTCGATCCATCCAGACGATACGCCGTGACCGCGCTGAGGTAGGCCGAGCTTTCCAACGCCCGCATCAGGTAAATCTGCGACGGGTTGCCGGTGCTTTCGCTCCACCCGCCCGCATCAAACAAGGCATCAGCAAGAACGGCAGTGTTTTCAAACGGCAGTTCGAAACGGCCCGGCTGGCCGACTTCTCCGGCGATATAGACATACTCGCCGCCTTCCGCGCCGAATTCTACGCGGTCACGGAAGTTCTGGCGGCTTTCTTCCAAAGCACCGCGACGAATGGAAACCTCGGTCTGCAATTCCGCAATTGCGTTGGCGCGGGCGGATTGCGTGTATTGAGCCCGGGCAATGATTTCCTCGAAATAGGCCGAGGCCTGCTCGAAATCATAGGCCGTATCCACAAACAGGCTATCGCCGTCCACAAGCCGAATACGTTGTAGGCCTTGATCGGAGTAAAGATCCGCCGTGGGAATTTGGTAGAGCGAGCCGTCGCGGTAAATTCGGATCACCGAGAAGTCGTCTTCAGTTGTCGACAAGCCACCGGCCGAGGCCAAAACCTCATCCAGATAAACCGGCGTCATACCCACGGGCACCACGCCCGGGTTGCGCACCGCGCCGCCCACCGAGACGCGCTGCGAATTGAATTCCGCGACTTCAAGGCTGAAAGACGGGTCGATCCGGGCAGCGATCAACCGCTCGAAGATCGCGTCTTCAGCCTCGGCCAAGGTCATGTCGCCGACGTTGATGCGGCCCACATCGGGGATCGCGATGCCGCCATCGTCTTGAACGGTGTATCCCTGCCGCTGGTTCTGTGCGGCGACCAATCCGGCCAATTCCTCGACCGTGGATTCACCGCGCGGCGTTGCCAAAAGCAGCACGTCCCCCACGCCGATCCGATAGGATCCCGGGTTTGCGGGGGGCGGCACACGAAGTTCCAGCGCGCCGGGGCGCGTTTGTGCATCGAACACCGGATCGGGCAACCGCGCGGCCCCCCGAGCGCCCGAGCCGCCGCCTGCAATACGCGAAAACGCGGCAGGCAAGGCTTGCGGTTGATAGGCTGAACGGTTCGCGTGGGCGACGACGGCGGGGGACAAGTCGATCACCTGGACGCCATCTTCACCGCCGAATTCCGACACATCGGACGAGATGTACGCCGCCCCGCAAGCGGACAAGCCCAAGAGCCCCAAGCCCGCGACTGCGGCACGAAAACTGAACATAAAGAGGCCTCCATCCAACCGCCGCGATTCTCGGCGACCCTAATAACCCACGCTCCGTTATAGCGTGTCGGACAGCCCGTGAACCGGGACAGGCAGGGATAAGGGCAGAGATTTGTCTATTCAGGTGCAATCAAGTCACGGTCAGGGCTACCTGGCGGATGCACAAACAAGTATTTTCTACTAAGAAGCACGAGCGCGCCCGTAACAGCATGGTTCTGGCGATAAATAAGTTTTTGGTCGGCGAGACTTCGCCGTTAAGGAATTGCGAATCATGACGAATTGGCCAGCGCCTGCCCCAAAGGAAGTTGTCTATGTGATCGGTGACGTTCACGGGTGCGTCGGGAAGCTGGAAAGGCTGCTCGCTCGGATTGATGAAGATGCAGCGCGGCAACCGGATGTACCAAGCAAAGTGATCTTTGTCGGCGACTACATTGATCGCGGCGAAGGCAGCGCCACAGTGCTGCAATTCGTGGCAGAAATGACGGCATCCCATCCCGGCCAAGTGATTGGTTTGATGGGTAATCATGAGCGAATGCTGCTCGACTTCCTCTCCGATCCCACGGGTTCCGCAAGACGCTGGATTCGCTATGGGGGGCTGCAAACCTTGGCAAGTTTCGGCCTTGGCGGCGGGCTTACCACCGATAGCAGAAATGCAGGTGATCTGCTCGATGCCGCAGGCGACTTGATGGAGGCGATGGGCCCCGCCTTGGTCGACTGGGTGGCAAACCTGCCGCTCTCGTGGTCGTCGGGCAATCTGTGGGTCGTGCACGCCGGGGCGAACCCGGAAAAAACGATGGAGAACCAATCCTCTCGGAGTTTGCTTTGGGGCAACGATGCCTTCCTGAAACAGCCACGGACCGACGGGCAATGGGTGGCGTTCGGGCATCAGCCGTTTGAAACGCCCTTCGCCGAGCAGGGCCGCATCGCCGTTGATACCGGGGCCGTGTACGGCGGGTCGATGACCGCCGCGCGGATTGATCCCAGCGGCGACGCGAGTTTTCTGAGCGCCTAAAGCGCCCTAATCACCGCGTCCTGTGGCAATCGTCACCAAGGTACGCCACACGATCCACAGGTCCATGCGAAACCCCGCTTGATTGATATACTCGATATC
Organism: Gymnodinialimonas sp. 57CJ19; assembly: GCF_038396845.1. Lineage (NCBI taxonomy): Bacteria > Pseudomonadati > Pseudomonadota > Alphaproteobacteria > Rhodobacterales > Paracoccaceae > Gymnodinialimonas > Gymnodinialimonas sp. 57CJ19. Next base: position 1,609,829 of record NZ_CP151587.1, on the reverse strand, counting down.
ACTCAATGCCTTAGCTCGCGTGGCCTCCACCCCTTCGGCATAACCCAGAGTGATCTGCGACAGCCCGCTTATCCCCGGACGCACAGACAACCTCCGCCGATACTCGGGGATTTTCGCCAGAAACTCCTGCGCATGGGGCAGCGAATCCGGCCGGGGACCAATCAGGCTCATCTCGGCCCGTAGCACATTCACCGCCTGTGGCAGCTCATCCAGCCCCATGCGGCGCAGCAGCCCGCCAAGCGGCGTTATGCGGCCCGTTTCAACCGGATCAGCGGCGCCGCGCGTGGCCATGCCGCAAGTCATCGTCCTGAATTTATAGACAACAAACGCCCTCCCACCCTGCCCCATCCGAAGCTGGCGAAACAGCAAAGGGCCCGGGTTGAACACTGGGTTCAATCCCACCAAAACGCCGGCAAGGGCGGCGGCAAACGGCAAAAGCAACAGCGCAAAAACCCAGTCCAGCACGGGCCGCGCGCGCCAATAGGCTTCCGACCCGCCGACGCCCATGGGTCGAGTCTGTCTCGGCGCCGGACGCACCCCGACTGGCAGCGCAGTGGCACGGTCAAAATCGGGGACAATGGTCATCGCGTTCCCTTTACATCGGCGCGGCGGGCCAATGGCGGCCCTTACACAAGCAAAAGACCTGACACGCAGGCCCTGCCGCCACTCAATCTCAAGACGTTAAACATCCGGTTAAACTTTGAATGTAGAGTCGCGGGTCTAGGCGCTCAATTGCGCCAAGACGCGAGGGACGAGGCGACATCCCACGCGAGCAGCCAATGGCATTTGGGCTATCAAGGGATTGAAATGGCACATCAAAAGAACCACCGAATTGCGATCTTGGGATCGGTGGGCGCGCCTGCGCGATACGGTGGATTTGAAACACTTGCCGATAACCTCGTGCAATTTCACGCCGCCCATTCCCGGCCCGAGGCGCTTTGCGTCTATTGCAGCCGCCCCGCCTACCCCGATCAGCCGATGATTTATGGCAATGCAACGCTTCGGTATTCTCGGCTTCGCGCCAACGGGGCGTCCAGCGTGCTCTATGATGCCGCCACCCTGCGTGATGCGATCGCCAAAGGCTCCGATGTGGCGCTTTTGCTTGGGGTGTCCGGGGCCATCGCTCTGCCGCTCCTGGCGCGAAAAGGCACCCGGATCGTGACCCATGTGGATGGGTTGGAATGGCGGCGCAAGAAATGGTCCAAGCCCGCCCGCGCCTTCCTTCGCTGGTCAGAGCGTTTGGCCGTGCAGCATTCCGACGCCATCATCGCCGACAATCCCGCCATTGCTACCTACCTGCGCCGCACCTATCGGATTGAGCCAGAGGTCATCGCCTATGGCGGCGACCACGGCCAGCAAGCGCGTCAGATTGCGCCGGCCTCTCAGTGGAACCTACCCAAAGACTACGCGCTGGCCCTGTGCCGGATCGAGCCGGAAAACAACATCCGTATGATCCTCGCCGCCTGTCAAAAGACCGCTACCCCGCTGGTTTTTGTGGGGAATTGGGAAAGCAGTGCCTATGGGCGGGCATTGAAGCAGCAGTATTCGGGTGATCCGGGTCTGCGCCTTCTTGATCCGATTTACGGGGCTGATGCCTTGTTTACGCTGCGCAGCAACGCGGCGGTTTATATTCATGGCCATGCCGCCGGGGGCACCAATCCCGCGTTGGTAGAGATGATGCACTTCGGCCGCCCGACCCTGGCCTTTGAATGTGTGTTCAACCGCTCCACCACCGCGGGGGCAGCGCAGTTCTTTACCGGCGAAGCCTCCCTCGTGGCCGCGCTTCAGGGGCCAACGCCCTGCAATGGCGACGCGCTACGCGAAATCGCCAGGCGCGACTACCTGTGGGCGGATGTGGGTGCCCAATACTTTGAGTTGTTCAACCGACTTGCACAGCGGCGTGCGGCCACGACCACGCGCCCGGAAACGACGCGGGGGATGGTTCTCACCCCCCCACTGCCGCTTCAATTTGACGGGCAATCTCAACGGACCAAGCCCCGATGATGGGCAGAAACTCGATCTGGCTGAGAGCCCACACGATGATCGACAGAAGAACGGTCGCACCAATTACCGTGCCAAGGCCCACAGCCATCCCGACCGCGAATCTGAGCAGCAAGATACGGGGAACCGATTGATAGACCTGAAACATCCGGTGCTGGCGCAGAAAAGACAGCTCCTCCCTCAGGGCGCGCACCTCATCCTCCAGCCGGGGCGGTTGAGGGGCGGCAGGATCGGTCTCCGTGTCCGGCATAGGCTTCCCTTCCTTGTCAGGCGCTTGGGGCGGCTAAAACAGCAATGCCCCCTCGATTAGCTGGTCACGGCGGTCATGAGAAGCCTTTGCCTAATAATGGAGGGAGGCGCCAAGGGCCGGAAAACCGGCGTGCGCGACGGCCTGAGCGGTGAAAGAACCGGCCTCGCCCCTATTGAACGCCAAGGGTCACGGCGGCGTCGAATTCCGCTTCGAATTCGTGGCTCACCACGTCTGCATGGGCCTCCATGCTGTGGTAGCGGACAGACCCAGCGACCAACATCATGGATACAAGCCCCACGGCAACGCAGGCCGCACCGACCACGACCCAATCAACCTTGGGCGTGTCATGCTCATGATCGAGGCGTTGCTTGTTTTTGGCGAACATCAGGTTCCGCTCCGGGGCCATTACTTTCGTAGTCCAGTCGAAATAATCCCGAAAATATGGCGTTCTGCAGGCACATCCACGGCGGTGTTTTGATTTTTTGGGGTCCGGGCCACGGCCAGAGCTTATGAAAGAAAGGCCCGCATCGCCTGATAAATCACCGCTGTTGCCGCATTCGACAGGTTCAGTGACCGGATATGGGCGGATCGCATCGGCAAATGAAACGTGCGCTTGGCCCGCCCCGACAGCACCTCCGGCGGGAGACCCTTGGTTTCCTTACCAAAAATTAGAAACGCATCGGCAGGATATTCGGGCTCATAGACCGAGCCCCCTTCGCCGTCGTTCTCGAACAGAAAAAGCTGGTCTTCCCTTGGGCCGCGATCGCGGATGAAATCTTCCCAGGAGTCATATTCGCTCAGGCGGACGTGTTTCCAGTAGTCGAGCCCCGCCCGCCGCACCGATTTGTCCGAGATGTCGAAGCCCAAAGGGTGGATCAGGATCAACTCCATATCCAACGCGACGCAGGTCCGCCCGATCGTGCCGGTATTTCCGGGGATTTCCGGGTGGACCAGTACAACCTTCATGTCCGGCTGAACGCTGCGCGTTTCCGCCCCTGTGTCAGGGGCCAGCTCCGTATCAGGCATGGGGGCGGTCGCGTCCTGCAATGGCACCCCAACGCCCCGGAGCGGCTTTCGCGGCCCGCGCCTGCCGCGCCAGTTGCGCTTGCACCGCGTTGCGCCATGGCCCTTCCAGCCGGGTCTTGGCGAAGCCATCGGCCCAATCCAACACGTCTTCCGCATCATCGGGGCGCAGGCGCAGTGCACCGTCGATCAGCGTCTGAACCGAGCCTGCGGGGGTATACCACCGGTCCTGCATATCGCGCAGGCGACCCGGCAGAACTTTGCCCAATCCCCGCACAAGGCCATTATCCGCGAAACGCTGGATCAGATGGCCCATCTCGTCGCGGCTGTACGAGATCAGGGGCGGGAAAGTGTCCAGGAACAGCGGCCCGTTTTCATCCATGCCAAACCGTTCAATCCTGGCGTGAAAGCCGACCCGTTCCGGACGTTGCGCGACACGGCGCCAAAACTCGGCCACATCCGTTGCGACACGGTCCAGCAGGCCAATTGCGGCCTTGGGGCCGGCCTTGCGAAACAGGGGCTCGAACATCATATCGTCGGCCACGGCCTTCTGCACGATCACCGGGCGCTGCACGCCAGCATCGTCGATCAACCTCAGGTGCGTTTCCGGCACGCGAATGCCCGCCAGCCGCAGGCAATCCACATAGGCATCATGACGACGGGCCAGCAATTCTTGCACCTCGGGGTCACGACCGCCGCGATAAACTGTCAGGTAATGCCCCGCCAAAGGCCCCGACACTGGCATCAGCGGCGCACCAAAATAGCGCCGCTCCGCAGGGACGGTGCTGCCCTCGGCAAGGGCCACTCGGATCAGGCTGGTGAGGTCAGACATGATTAACAAAGGCCCAAGAAACGAGCGCGACAAAGGAACAGATGGTTGAACGTGCAGCGGCCAAAACAGCGATCCCCCCGAATCTGTAGCGTGGCTTTGGACGAGCATGGACGTCGCCCTGCGACAGCGGCAAGTCACGTTAGGGGTTTGTTAACGCTATCCGGCCTAAATCAAACTTATGCGTTGCGCGAGGGTCACGGTTTTGGGTCTTGGCATGGTGGTGGGGCTCGGTGCCCCTCCGGCCAGCGCCGGGCCGTGGGCAAGGGAGGCGGGCGATGTGTTCATCTCTTTCCAGATATCGGCGGAAGAAGCCCCCTCAGACGTCATCGCTGGCCTGTGGGAGCCGGAAACGTACCTCAGCGCCTATGGCGAAGTGGGCCTTGGGCGCAGCCTGACCCTTGGCGCGGATCTTGGGCAGGGCGATACCAGCCGGCAGGCCGTCGGGTTCTTGCGCTATTCCCTCAGCCCGCCCGAGGCGCCATGGCAGTTTGCCATCGATGCCGGGTTGGGGATGCGACAGGTCGGCGACGCGGACCCCCATGGGCTGGTGCGTCTTGGCGCATCGCTTGGGCGCGGCTTTGGCGCGGGCGGCGAGGCTTGGTATATGCCTCTGCACCACCGCGGTGGATGGGCCACCCTTGATCTGACCGCGTTTTATGATCTTGAGCTTCAGGAACCCATTTTGCAGGCCGAAACCACCCTTGGCTTCAATCTGTCTTCTCGGGCCTCGCTGATCTTCTCCCTCAAGGCCGAGGATTGGCCGGGTGCCGATTTCCTTGTCACGGCCTCCCCTTCCTTTGTGTTTCAGATCGTGGACAGCACCTCTCTTCGCTTAGGGGCGCGCGGCGCGTTGATGGGAAGTGATGCTGTCGGCATGTCGCTGTCGATATGGCACGAGTTCTGACGCGCAGCCCCTCGCCCCCTGTCACACGGGCTGGTAGAGTGCCCCATGGCCAAACGAGACCCGATCCGCCCCACCGATGACGACGCCCGCGCCCTTGCGCGATCGCTGATCGACAGCGCCCGTTTCGCCGCTCTCGCCGTGCTGGACCCGGCCACAGGCGCGCCGGTTGTGACCCGCATCGCCCTTGTTCCCGGCCCGGATGGCCTGCCGCTGACCCTGATTTCCAGCCTCGCCACCCACACCAGTGCCTTGGAAGCGAACCCGACATGTTCCCTCCTGATCGGAGAGCCCGGCCCCAAGGGTGATCCCCTCACCCATCCGCGCCTGACACTTCAGGCCACGGCCGCCCCGGCGCAGAAGGCGGAGCTGCGCGACCATTATCTTGGCCTCTACCCCAAGGCGCAGTTGTATTACGACTTTTCCGACTTCCAACTGATCCGGTTCACGCCAGTCAGCGCCCTTCTGAATGGCGGTTTCGGCAAGGCTTTTCACCTGGTGCCCGCCGATCTCGTGGCCCAAACGCCGCAAATCTGATCGGCACTGTGCGTTACCCATTAGGCACAGCGAAATTTCCGTGCCATTCTGGCGCCATGACAAATCACGCCCTCGACCAAGACCTGATCGGCATCTGGCTGTTGCCCGGCCAACCTCAGACCTATGAGATCACCGATGACGGCAGCTATTACATTGCCGAACCCGATGAGCCGCTGCATTTTCGCGAAGGCGGCTCCCAGATGGTGTGGGGCGGGCGCAGCTATTCCCGCGTGATCGGAGAGGGCGAAACTCCCGTCGGCACCTGGCGCGAGGATGCAACGGGCGACGGCTGGGATTTCACCGCCGATCACGCCTACACGATCCTTAGCGCCACCGACGAAACCGGCGAAACCTTCACCGGCATCTGGGCTTTGCGCAATGAAGGCACCAGTCTTTGGACCTGCGAGAAACAGGCCGATCTGGAGACCGACGGCGCGCATCTGACCTTCCTGACCCCTTCGGGCGAGGCGTTGCGCTATGGCTACGCCGTGGATGAGGGGTTGCTGACCCTTCTCGACCCCGACACCTGGCAAGAACTGACGCGCTATATCAGCGCCGAGCGCATGGTGCGCAGCGCCGCCGGATAAGCCACGCTACCGCCCGAATGTGCCCTTGATCCGCCCGGTCAGATTGGGCGTCACCCACCCGCCATAAATGTCGCCGGGCTGCGGCATCACGCGGTTGTCCCCCACATGGGCAGCATCCAGCGCCGTGGCGAAAAAGGCGATGTAATCGCGCAGCGGCTCGTACCGGGCGGTTGGGGCAGGAAAGCTCCACGCCGCGCGGCTGGCACGGCGGCCGTTGATCACAAGGTCATAGTGAACCGCCCGGCCCTTCCAGTTGCAAAAAGTCTCGTGCCCCACCGGCACAAGAGCAGACATCAAGATATCGGATTGAGGGAAATAATAGGCGGGCGCGTGGTCCGCCACGATCACACGAAAGCCTGCCTGCGTGTCAGCAATCGGGATACCCCGAAACACCGCGCGCAACCGAAGCGCCACGGGCTCTACCGCCGGAGGGCGCGGATATTCGGATACGTTTTCAACAGGTAGCATGGCGATTTTCCCCAAGGCTCGCCTGCGTCTACCGTGCCTGCGTCCCGGACGCCACAGCCCCCCGGACTGCCGCAGCAGGGTCCGGGGGGCTGGGGGTAGTTGCGAAAGCCGCTGCCGTCGGCTTGGGTCAGTTATCGCACCGCGCGGTGACATAGGCCGCGCCCTTCACGGCTTGCGACCACGTCACCCGCAGGGTCTGCCCGCCCACGCTTTGGTAGCCCTGCGCATAGGGGGCCGAGTAGATCACCACGTTCGAGCTGGAGTGCAAAGGCCCATCGGGCAAGACCGACAGCGCGTATTTCACCGGCGCGCCAAAGGGGAGGTAATCGCTCAGGTCGACGTTCCAGCTTTGCACCGCCGAGCCTTCGACCGCCCGAACCGAGATCGGGTTTTCGGTCCGTTTCACGATGCCTTGGAAAACGTTGCCCTTGAACTCCAGATCCGCCGTCCGGTTGAGATCAAGCGGCGCAATGGAATCGTCCACGCCGTCCACGGCCTCTAGCTGCGCGCCGTTTGTCTTCTTGAACAGGTTGCCAGTGATCGACATGCCGTTAATGAAATGATCATCTCCGTGGGGTTTGATCGAGATAAACCGCATCCAGGGTGCCGTGTTCGTGGCAAAGAAAATGTTGCCTTGCACGGTCAGCCCGTGGAACGACAGCCCGCCGGTGAAATTCGGGTTGGGGTCCTTTTCGTTCGTCCATTCGATGTAGCAATTGTCCACATAATTGCCCGTGAACGTGCACTTCGCATTGGCGTCCGCAATCACCAGCCCCGGTGACCGGACCCCTTCCACGATGCCATCGCCCTGGAAAAAGTGATTGCCCGAAATGATGTTGCCCGACCCGGAAATCACCCCGAAATGCAGGAACTTGTTGGCCCGGTTATCCCGGATCTTACAATCGCTGGAGTTGATGTTGAAGCAGATCGACTTGCGTTGGGGCACGTTGATTGTTTGCTCGTTCGACAGGAACTGACAGCGGTCGATCTGCATCCCCTGGCAGCCCTCATCGGCGCTGGTGATCGCCCGGTCCTTGGGGCCGGTGAAGTAGCAATCCTGGATTTGGAACACCAGGCCATCTAGCGCCAGATTGATCGCGGAACACAGGCCGCCGCACAGGAACTCGACATCGGACACAATGAACCGTTGCAGGTTTTGCCAGCCAATGAAGTCCAGCAAGTATTTGAAGCGCGTGAACGTATAGGTCTGGTTGGCCGGAGCCGCGCAGAGCGGTGACGACAAATAGACCTTGCTTTGGGCCGCATTGACGGCCCGTACATAGACCTCTCGCCCCACCCCTTGCGGCGCCGTGACAAGGGAGCCGATCTCGATCGAGGCGGCGTTGGATACGCCTGTCAGCTCAAACGATGAAGACGATGACCACCCGGCGCTGCGCGTCTCCACCGTGTCATTCCACGCTGTCGAGGCGGCCGCCGCGAACTGGCCATTTCGCAGAACACGCCGGTTGGCGTAGGTGTTCTTGTTGCCCACAACCCCTTGGATATCCAACGGCTCATCCAGAATGATCCGACGCCCACAGAGGTCAAACGCCTCAAAATCAGACTGGTTGAACAGCTGTTGCAGGCCCTTTTTCAGCCCGATGACCTCATCCCCGAACGCCTCGGCATAGCCATCCAGATCGAAGTTTTCGTTCAACGCAAGGCGGGTGCTGTCGCCCATGACAATGCGGCCTTCAAACCGGGCCGGATTGGTGAAGGTCAGGTTCGATCCAATAAAGAAATCGCCCGTCGGCACCATCACCTCGCGCCCGTTGGCGGCGGCGTCGGCAGCGGCAAAAGCCTCGCGGTCATCGGTGGTGCCATCGCCCACCGCGCCGAAGTCACGCACATCGACCCAATCCATCATCTGACGGTGGAAAACGCTCGTGACGTCCTCAACCGTGATGCTCTCAATCCGCAGTTGCGCGCCGTTGGGGCCGGTCAAATCGAGCCCAACGTGGGCGTAGCTCGGCCCTGCTCCCCAAGCCAGATCAACACCGCCGCGATCGCCCGTGCCAAGGATCGCGGTGACCGTCACGATCGAGCCGTAGGCGGTGATATCAACGTCAGCCGCCGCCTCGGTCAGACCGGGGACATGAACATCAGATCCCGAGCCCGGCCAAGCGGCAATTCGCACGTCCGGCAGGTTCCCCGACAGCACCTTCAGGCGGGCCGAGATGCGCAGATACATGCCCGGAATGATCGGCGTCTGCCCCATCCAGCGCAGCTTGGTGGTGGCGTCCGTCTTCAGGATTTCAAGGCAATCGCCGAAATCGCTGTCGGCGGCCACAATCGCCGCGTTCGGTGCCGTCGCCCATGTATCGCTACCGGGACGGCCGTCTTGCCGGGACCAATCGCCCAGGCCGTCGGCAAATGCTGGCGGCATCAGGATTAGGCCGTCTGTGATCACCTGGTTCATATCATACCCCTTTTCCGCACGGGACCATGCGCCCGTTTAAAAAAGGGGGCCCCGCGTCATCCAAGACCGGAACAGGGCAACCGAGGCACCTGAACGGTCACCTCGGTTGTTTTGCAATATCTGTAAGTCACCGGGTCCGGCCGACTGGGACGGCAGATAACCCGGATTGCACCGCCATGATTAGGCCATAAAGGTTAAGGGGTTGTTAATGGCGCCGATGACACCCCGAAACTTTCCGATGATCTTTGGCAAGAAGCGGTCGGCAGACCGCGCTCAACCAAGCGCCCGCAGGGCGCGAGGTCCGCACGGCGCGGAGCGCGTGGGCGACGGCGAAGCCGGCGCAATCCCATGGCCGGGCGCACCGCCCGAACAATGGCTCAGACCCCAATATCGGGTGCGCGCAAGATCTGCACCCCGTTGATCCGCCAGCCCTCGGCCAGTTCGACCATCGAATAGCCAAGGTAATGCAGGGTCCCCGCCTGATCGACAACTTCCACCCGCTGCACAATCATCGCGCCCAAGGTCTGCAAGTCGATGAATGCCACCTGCCCCGGTTGCCACACCATTGGGAAGGCTTGCTCAACCATGCGTCCAAAATTCTGAACGTCGCCGAATTGTCCCTGGATCGACGGGCTGGCGTATTGCCAGGCCTCCAACACATCCTCGGCGCGGAAGGCGTTCAACTGGCTGTCGATAACGGCCTCAATCTGCGGGTTGGGGGGCAGAAGCTCTTGAGCTGTGGCGGGCAATACGGCGGCCAATGCGATGGCGGCAGACAGGATCAAGGCACGGATCATGGGGCGTCTCCTTTTGGGATGCCCCATGATCTAGCGCACGCGACGAAAAAGTCAGCCCGCCAGCTTGCCCGCCAAGCCGTCCTCGATCAGTTTCACTGTCTCATCAATACCATAGAGAGCAATAAACCCGCCGAAACGCGGCCCCTGAGATGCCCCAAGGCAGACCTCATAGAGCGCCTTGAACCAATCGCGCAAAGGCTCGAACCCGTGATCCTTGCCCACGGCAAACACGATGGTCTGGATCGCCTCGTCCTCGATCGGGCCGTCATAGGCCTTCAGGCGCGCTGCCAGATCCTCCATCGCCGCCCGCTCTTTGTCGTCGGCCAGGCGGAAGACCCGTGTGGGTTTCACGAAGTCGTTGTAGTAGCGCACTGCAAAGCCTGCCGCTTGATCCAGATCGGGGTGCGTTTCGGCGCTGGCATCGGGCGCGTAGCGGCGGATAAAGCCCCACAGCCCCTCTTTATCCTCAGCCGAGGCGACCGACGCGAGGTTCAGCAGCATCGCGAAGCTGACAATCATGGTCGAGGTCGGCACGTTATGGCCGTGGATATGATAGACCGGGTTTGCCAAGCGCTTGGCGGTATCCTGGTCGGCATAGGCGCGCAGCTGTTGGTGATATTCGTCCACCGCCTTGGGGATCACGTCGAAATGCATCCGCTTGGCCGTCTTCGGTTTGCCGTACATGAAATACGACAGCGACTCGGTCGAGGCATAGGTCAGCCATTCATCAATGCTGATGCCGTTGCCGGAAGTCTTGGAAATCTTCTGGCCGCCTTCATCAAGGAACAACTCGTAGGTGTAGGTCTCGGGCGCTTTGGTCCCGAGAATCTCGCAGATGCGCGAATAAATCGGCGCATTGGTGGAATGGTCCTTGCCGAACATCTCGAAGTCCACGCCGAGGGCAGCCCAACGAGCGCCGAAATCGGGCTTCCATTGCAGCTTCACGTTGCCGCCGGTCACCGGCAAAGTCCATTCGCGCCCATCCTCGTCGTCGAAGGTGATCGTATGATCGGCGGCGTTCACCGACTTCATCGGCACATAGAGCACGCGGCCTGTTTCCGGGTGGATTGGCAGGAAGATCGAATAGGTCTGCTGGCGCTCTTCGCGCAGGGATTTCAGCATCACTTTCATGATGTCGTCGTAGCGTTCCACCGCCCGCTTCAAGACCTCATCGAACTGGCCGGACTGGTAGAACTCTGTGGCGCTGATGAAGTCGTACTCGAACCCGAAGGTATCGAGAAAGCGGCGCAGCATGGCGTTGTTGTGGTGGCCGAAGCTTTCGTGGGTGCCGAACGGGTCGGGCACGGCGGTAAGCGGGCGCTGGAGGTGCGGTTTCAGGCTCTCGGAATTGGGCACGTTCCCCGGCACTTTGCGCATCCCATCCAGATCGTCCGAGAAACAGATCATCTTGGTGGGAATGTCCGAGATTACCTCGAACGCGCGGCGGATCATCGTCGTGCGCAGCACTTCACCGAACGTGCCGATATGAGGCAGGCCCGAAGGGCCATAACCTGTCTCGAACAACGCGTATCCCTTTTCGGGCGGTGCCTTCTCGAACCGTTTCAAGACACGGCGCGCTTCTTCAAAGGGCCAAGCCTTGGAGGTCATTGCAGCGTCGCGCAGATCGGTCATCTCATCTCATCCTATGGAAACGGGCCTATCAATCGGGCCCAAAACGATGACACCGCCCTATTGTCTGAGACGCCCCTCGTCAATAAATGACAGGCACACAAGAGGAGAGACAGCAATGCCCGAACATAGCTTCACCCCAGAAGATAGCCTTGTGGCCGTGATGGTCGGCATTTCCGTGTCCGACCAGACAATCCGCACGTCCGAGTTGCTCTCGATCGAACAGATGGTGAACTATTTGCCTGTATTCGGGGCTTATGACGCGGATCGGATGCGGTTGGTGGCGAACATCGTCTTTGATCTGTTCGAGGATGAAGACGGGGTGGACGCGCTCTTTGGTCTGGTGAAGGAAGACTTGCCGCCGCATCTCTATGAGACAGCCTATGCATTGGCCTGTGACGTGGCCGCAGCCGATGGAAAACTGGCGCAGGCGGAACTGCGTTTCCTTCAGGAAATGCGCGATTCCTTCAACATTGACCGCCTCCACGCTGCCGCCATCGAACGCGGCGCCCGTGCCCGTCACATGACGGTATAGTGGCGCAGCCTAGGCCCGCAGGCGGGTCAGGTTTTCATCCACAAAGGCCCGTTCGCCGGGCGTCAGCACCGTGACCCGAGGGTAGACAGGGTCATGGCGGTCGTCACGGATCGGCATCTGCCAGCCGCGCGTGTCTTTGAAAAACGCTTCCGCACCGGCTTCTCCGAACTCTGCCAGGAAGCCCTGGATCACCGTATCAAGGTAGCTCAGAAGGATCGGGTATACGCCCGCATCCTGGTGCTGCGGCTCGACCGCATAAATTTGCACATCCAACGGGTCTGCATGGTTGTGGCTGATTTGCTCAACCCGGTGTCGGGCATAGGCCGCTTCCCTCTCATCCAGCGCGGCCCAATCGGCGCCGGGAACGGCCGCGATCAGCCCATGGGTCACGGCGGACGAATCACGCTCCACCGTCAGATAGGCCAGATTGCGCAGTTTCGTGCCCTTCCATACCCGCCGCCATCCGCGCACCTGCGCGGGCAACGCATGGGGGGAGTCGTGGGTTTTACGGTTCACCAGGCTGCCATAGCCAAAAAAGTACGGGGTCGTCATGGCATTCGGAATGGGCCAATTGAAGATATCTATCAACCCTCTTGATCCGGCCCCACGCATCTGTATTCTGCGCCTAGCACCCATAGGGAGACTTGGGCTTGCCGACCCCGGCAGGCTTGGGCCGAAGGAGCAACCGCCCCGGTAAACTCTCAGGCAAACGGACCTGTGTCGTGCAAAGATACTCTGGAGAGTGAGGGTAAAACCCCTCCGCCGAAGGGATAACGATCTCAGGCCAAAGGACAGAGGGGGCATCAGGAGGGCACTGCGCATTGCAGTGTTAGCGTGATGCCGGGCCATTCGCCCCGCAAAAAGGGGAAGAAGATGGCGACGGATGATCTGAAGACATTGGTACTGGCAGAGTTGCACGGCGAATTGGGCGCAAAGTTTGTGCCGTTCGCGGGCTATTCCATGCCGGTGCAATATCCTTTGGGCGTGATGGGTGAACACCAATGGACCCGCAAAAATGCGGGCCTGTTTGATGTCAGTCACATGGGGCAGGTGATGCTGCCCATGGGGGCTGTGGAAGCGCTGGAGAGCCTTGTGCCTGTGGATGTGGCCGGGCTGGCCGAGGGCCGCCAACGCTACGGCTTTTTCACCAATGACGCAGGCGGCGTGCTGGACGATTTGATGATCGCTCGCGTGCCAGAAGGGTTGTTTCTGGTCGTGAACGCGGGCTGCAAGGATGCCGACATCGCGCATATGCGCGCCCATATCGACGGGGTCACGGTGATCGAAGGGCGCGCGCTTCTGGCGCTGCAAGGCCCCAAGGCCGAGGCCGCCTTGTCGGCGTTACTGCCGGACGCGGCGAAGATGGCCTTCATGGACAGCAGCTGCCTGGACTGGAACGGCACCGAGGTCTGGATCAGCCGATCCGGCTACACCGGCGAAGACGGGTTCGAGGTTTCGATCCCGGATGAGCAGTCCGAGGCCTTCGCCCGCGCGCTTCTAGCCGATGAACGGGTGCAGCCCATCGGCTTAGGCGCCCGCGACAGCTTGCGGCTGGAGGCGGGCCTGCCCCTCTACGGCCAAGACCTGTCACCAACAATCAGCCCGATCGAGGCCGGGCAGGCATGGGCCATCGGCAAGGTGCGTCGCCCCGGCGGCGACCGCGCGGGCGGCTTTCCCGGCGCCGATGTGATCTTGCCACAACTGGGCGGCAACGCCCCGCGCCGCCGTGTGGGCCTTCTGCCCGAAGGCCGCGCCCCCATGCGTGCTGGCGTGCAGATCTTCGCCAGCCCCGAAGCCGACGCCCCGATCGGAGAGATCACCTCGGGTGGCTTCGGCCCCACCCTTGGCGCACCGATGGCGCTGGCCCTTATTGACGCAGCCACCCCGCGCAATATCCCCCTGTTCGGCGAGGTGCGCGGCAAACGCTTGCCCGTGACCCAGACAAAACTGCCTTTCACCCCTCCCGGCTACAAACGCTGATCCAAACCAACTCAGAAGACGGAGACCCTCCCCATGAAATTTACCGAAGAACACGAATGGCTCAGCGCTGACGGCAATGTCATCACCGTCGGCATCACCGAGCACGCCGCGACCCAGCTTGGGGATGTGGTCTACGTCGAACTGCCCGAAGTCGAGACGCAAGTTTCCAAAGGCGATGAGATCGTAGTGATCGAATCCGTCAAAGCGGCTTCTGACATCATCTCACCGCTGGATGGCGAGATCATCGAGGTGAACGACGCTCTGGCCGACAAACCCGCTTTGGTAAACGAAGACGCCATGGGGGAAGCGTGGTTCTTCAAGATCAAGGTCGAATCCGCCGATGCATTGGACGAATACATGTCCGAGGACGAGTACAAGGACTTGATCGCGGAATAGGCTTCGGTGCTGGGATTTTTTTTGGGGGGGCAGCCCTCCAAGACAAGCCCCCCAAACCACGCCAGTCAATTGGGGGGCCAGCCCCCCAAACCCCCGGCGATATTTTTGAAAAGATGAAGGAGCGCCCGCTTGGTGCGCGATGGAGCCTAATATGCCTTGGATGACCACAGACTATGATCCGACTGATTTCGCAAACCGTCGCCACATCGGTCCCTCGCCCGCTGAGATGACCGAGATGTTGGCCGCCGTGGGGGCGCCTTCGTTGGACGCATTGATTGACGACACTGTCCCCGCCTCTATCCGGCAGGCGAGCGCGCTGGACTGGCCCGCCTTGTCCGAAGCCGAGTTGCTGGATCACATGCGGGCAATCGCCGAGAAGAACAAGCCGATGATCAGCATGATCGGCCAAGGCTATTTCGGCACCCATACGCCGCCTGCGATCCAACGCAATGTGTTGGAAAACCCCGCTTGGTACACCGCCTACACCCCTTACCAGCCCGAAATTGCCCAGGGACGCTTGGAAGCGCTGCTGAACTTCCAGACGATGGTGGCGGATTTGACCGGTCTGCCGGTAGCCAATGCCTCTTTGTTGGATGAGGCGACCGCCGCGGCAGAGGCCATGGTGATGGCGCAGCGTGCGTCGAAATCGAAAGCGCGCGCGTTCTTTGTGGACAAGAATTGCCACCCCCAAACGGTGGCTGTCGTGCAAACCAGGGCCGAGCCGTTAGGGATTGAGGTCATTGTCGGCGAGGCGGACAGCCTGGACGCAACTGGGGTCTTCGGCGGGTTGTTCCAGTACCCCGGCACGTATGGCGCGTTGGCCGACCCGTCGGCCCAGATCGAGGCGCTCCACGCGGCCAAAGCTATCGCCGTGGTCGCCACCGACCTTTTGGCGCTGACCGTGTTGAAAGAGCCTGGCGCCATGGGCGCGGATATCGCTGTGGGCTCTGCCCAGCGCTTCGGCGTGCCGCTTGGCTATGGCGGCCCCCACGCCGCCTTCATGTCGTGCCGTGACGCGCTGAAACGCTCGCTCCCCGGGCGTATCGTTGGCGTCAGCGTCGATAGCCACGGCCAGAAAGCCTACCGCCTGTCGCTACAAACCCGCGAGCAGCATATCCGTCGCGAAAAGGCGACCTCCAACGTCTGCACCGCACAGGCGCTTCTGGCGGTTATGGCCAGCTTCTACGCCGTCTTCCACGGCCCCCAAGGCCTACGCGCCATCGCCGAGCGGGTGCATATGCGTGCCGTGCGTTTGGCCGCCTCCCTCGGCGCTGGAGGCTTCGCGCCAGAGAACAACACTTTCTTTGACACGATGACCGTGAACGTCGGCGACAAGCAGTCGCGGATCATGGCCGCCGCTGTGGCCCGTGGCATCAACCTGCGCGATGTGGGTGCGGATCGCATTGGCATCTCGGTGGATGAGGTCACGACCGACGCGCACCTTGGCGCGCTGTGCGAAGCCTTTGGCGTGGCTGTTGCCCCTGCCGCCGATAGCCCCGCGATCCCTGAAGCGCTGTTGCGCACGTCAGATTACCTGACTCACCCGATCTTCCACATGAACCGGGCCGAGTCCGAGATGATGCGCTACATGCGCCGCCTTTCCGACAGGGACCTTGCGCTGGACCGGGCGATGATCCCCCTCGGCTCCTGCACCATGAAGCTGAACGCCGCCGTAGAGATGATGCCCATCACATGGCCCGAATTCGGAAACCTGCACCCCTTCGCCCCCGCCGATCAGGCGGTTGGCTACGCCGAGATGCTAACGGACCTGTCCGACAAGCTTTGCGACATTACCGGCTATGACGCCATGTCGATGCAGCCCAATTCGGGCGCCCAAGGGGAATACGCGGGCCTCCTGACGATTGCTGCCTATCACCGCGCCAATGGCGAGGATCGCAGCGTCTGCCTCATCCCCGTGTCCGCCCATGGCACAAACCCAGCTTCTGCTCAAATGGCCGGAATGCAGGTGGTCGTGGTGAAGTCTCAGGAAGACGGAGACATCGACATCGCCGACTTCCGCGCCAAGGCCGAGGCCGCAGGCGACAAGCTGGCCGCCTGCATGATCACCTATCCCTCCACCCATGGTGTGTTCGAGGAATCCGTGCGCGAGGTCTGTGACATCACCCATGCCTTAGGTGGCCAGGTCTACCTCGACGGCGCCAACCTGAACGCCATGGTGGGCCTGTCCAAACCCGGAGAATTGGGCGCCGATGTCAGCCACCTGAACCTGCACAAGACGTTCTGCATCCCCCACGGCGGCGGCGGCCCCGGCATGGGCCCGATCGGCGTGAAGGCACATCTCGCCCCGCACCTGCCCGGCCACCCCGAAACCGGTGGCACCTCTGGCCCGGTCTCCGCCGCGCCCTATGGCTCAGCCTCGATCCTGCCAATTTCCTATGCCTATGTGCACCTGATGGGCGGCTCCGGCCTGACCCAAGCCACCAAGGTCGCGATCCTCGGGGCCAACTATATCGCCCGTCGCCTGGAAGAGGCCTACGGCGTTCTGTTCAAAGGCAAAACCGGGCGCGTGGCCCACGAATGCATCCTCGATACGCGCCCCTTCGCCGAGGCAGGCATCACCGTGGATGACATCGCCAAACGTCTGATGGACAACGGCTTCCACGCCCCCACCATGAGCTGGCCAGTGGCCGGCACCCTAATGGTGGAACCCACTGAATCGGAAACCAAGGCCGAGCTCGACCGCTTCATCACCGCCATGCTATCCATCCGAGCTGAAATCGCCGATGTCGAGGCAGGCAAACTAGCAGCCGATCAAAGCCCCCTCCACCATGCCCCCCACACGATGGAGGACCTGGTCCGCGATTGGGACCGGGCCTACTCTCGCGAACAGGGCTGCTTCCCCCCCGGAGCCTTCCGCGTGGATAAATACTGGCCGCCCGTCAACCGCGTCGACAACGTCGCAGGCGATCGCAACCTGATCTGTACCTGCCCGCCTTTGGAAGACTACCTCGACGCCGCTGAATAAACCAAAGCCCCGGCCGCAATCCAAGCGCGCCGGGGCCGTCATGGGCTCCTTCATCTTGGCCAATACACCTCTGGGGGTGGGCGATCTTTTTCCTTGGAAAAGATCGTACAGGGGGCTAGCCCCCTTCCCCCGTCCGCCTAGCGGGACCGTCCAAAGCGTTGGTACAAACCGTCCAACGTGTACGTTTCCGCCACGGGGCCGTGCTCTTCGGGGTAGAAGTTCGGATCAACCGGCACGCAATCGCGCCCGCAGGCCTGAACCATCGTTCCCGTGGTTCCATCCACATACCACAGCCGCCCTCCGGGCGTGCTCACCCAACCGTTCACGCCGTAACGCATGTCGCCCTCAACATCTTGAATGGACGGCACCTCTCCATCATACCCCAGCCCCCACGCGGCGTGGGTATGCCATGACGACACCGCCCTCTGTCCGTTCTCAATCGGCAATGAAGCGCAGCTGGCCTCCCCGCCCCATGACACTTTGGTCGAGCTGAAGTTCCCCTCCGCATCCTGCAAGATGAAGCCGCAAACCTCTCGGTTGAAGCGTACGGAAAGCTGGTTCATGGATTCCATCAGTCCCCTCACAAACGCCAGTTCCTCCGCGTCTTGCGCCAGCGCAGGCGTGCTCAGGAAGGCCGTGACAAGGGCTGTGGCCGCCAAAATCGGTTTGATAGAACGCATGGTTAACGAAACTCCTATGCGATGAGATTGTCGGAAAGCGTAGCGGAGAACGCCGTGCAAGCAACGCGAAACATCGGGGTTTGGCCGAAACTCAAGCGCTTTCGGTGAATGTTTTGGGTAACTGGACGCCAAAGCGCAGCGGCGCAGGGCTGGGTCACCATCATGTCCGGCTGATCGGATATGGCGCCCTCCATCGCGACCTCAAGGCATCGGCCCTTCGCAATGCTCCATGCAAGCGCAGGCGGCTCAGGTCGCGGGGAAAGTTAGTGCGTCGGCGCCCCGCTCGGCGCTAAGTGCTTTAAATCGCGGCCCAATCCGTAAAGCGAACGGGTTGGGGACGTGGCTTTCGTTGAGGGTGCTTTACTTGGCGAGGGGTCATCTCGGTTCTCCTTTGATGCCCCAATTTACCAAATGTCCCGGCCGCTGTCTGTGGATGCTCCACCGACTTGACAGCCCTAGATCGCGGCCCAATCGGTGAAGCGAAACGGCTTTGGCGCGGGCCTGCTGGGGATCGGGGTTGGTTGATTGCGGGGCTGTGCGGGGCGGGTCATGTTGTTTCCTTTGGGCTTGTGGTGATTTGGTGCCGCCACCCTGTTCGGTTCGGCCCTTGTCACACAAAATCGCCGCGCTGATATCCGATATCGCGCCCGCTTTCACAGTCCCTTTTTCGAGCCTGCTCAACCCCTTGGCGAAAATTGGCCGATGCCCTCGCGCCAGATCGGCTGTATCCGGCGCCGGCCTGGTTGCCTTGCCTGGAACGGCTCTACTCCGATGGGAATTGATGCCCCCTCAGGCTACACGCTCCACCCCGCCCGCGCAGCCACGGTCCAACTGCTCGGGGTATATCAATGGTATATCAATCTGCCCGCCCCCCCTGCGACATTCCCGTCTTCCGGGCACAAAAAAGGCGCGTCCGAAACCGGGCGCGCCATCGTCTTGTCAGCGAATGCTGAAGAGTCGCTTAGACAGTCTTCAGGTTCACGGCGCTCTCGCGGCCATCGCGGCCAGCTTCGAGGTCGTAAGTCACTTTTTGGTTGTCGGCGAGGCCAGTCAGACCGGAACGCTCAACAGCAGAGATGTGAACGAACACGTCTTTGCCGCCAGTTTCTGGTGCGATGAAGCCGAAGCCTTTAGTCGAGTTAAACCATTTCACGGTGCCATTAGCCATCGTGTGTCTCCTAGATTGTATTCCCGCCCGCGTGCCTGCGGCGGTTCGGCGTCAGTTGGGTAGCAGATCGAGACTGAGGCCTTGGTAGAGGAGACAGTAGATCGAGGTGCGGTAACGGTCGCAGAGTGCATATGGCGCAGATGGGGGTAGAAATCAAGGGGAAGGTGGGGCGTTCACCGCGCGTAAACCTTGTCGGGGGTAGGCTGCCAGTATGCCGAATTACAAGCGTCCTCGCCTAACTGGCCTGCCCGTCTTCTTCACCGTTTGCTTACAACAACGCGGTTCTTCCGCACTGCTCGACCATTTGGACATTCTGCGAAATGCGGTCATTGTCACCAAGCGTGATCGCCCGTTCGAGATTCTGGCTTACGTTGTAATGCCGGACCATATGCATGCGGTTTGGAGATTGCCGAATGAAGACCCGAATTATTCCCAGCGCTGGGGTCGCATCAAATCCCGGTTCTCTCGCGATGCCCGTAGGGCGGGACTTGTCCCGCCGTGGGAGGCAAGCGGCGGGGTGAACCCCGCCCTACGGCGCAAAGGCGAGGTTGGTATCTGGCAACGCCGGTTCTGGGAGCACCACTGCCGGGATGAGGCCGATTTGGAGAGGCACATCCGGTATTGCTGGATGAACCCGGTGAAACATGGGTTCGTCGAAAAGCCGACTGATTGGGCGGCATCATCGATACTCCGAGACATCCGGCTTGGACGCGTTGAGGCGAAGTGGTTCGGATTAGCAGAAGACGGTGAATTTGGTGAAGCCGCTTGAAGTTTGCTTTCCCTCAAGTTCAACAATGACACGGGCGCATCATGGGGGACCGCATGCTGCATCTATGCCTGCACCAATACAGACGATCACCAGCGCGGAAACCAATGGCCGAACATGCAGCCAAGGATAGGTCGACCATAGCCCCGCGCCCAATGGGTCTTTCAACGTAAGCCAGTTGAGATAAAGACGGCGGTACGCATCACAGCGCAACGCGCGCGTCCATTGGATCATTGCCGCGCCAACGCATAAAACCGCAATGATCCAGCCAAATTCATAGCCATTGCAGGTCAAACGACACATTCCCCTTTGGCGCGGGTTTCATCGCGAAGGCCGACGTTCACCGCACAAATTTCTTGTGCTTCAACCGCTTCGGCTCCAACGCATCTGGTCCCAGACGACGCTTCTTGTCTTCCTCATAGGCCGAGAAATCGCCCTCGAACCATTCGACGTGGGCCTCGCCCTCGAACGCCAAAATGTGCGTGCAAATGCGGTCGAGGAAGAAGCGGTCGTGGGAGATGACGACGGCGCAGCCTGCGAAATCGGTCAGAGCGTCTTCAAGGGCTCGCAGCGTCTCGACGTCGAGGTCGTTGGTCGGCTCATCGAGGAGCAGCACGTTGCCGCCTGATTTCAACAGCTTGGCCATGTGGACGCGGTTACGCTCACCGCCTGACAGCTGGCCAACCTTCTTCTGTTGGTCGCCACCCTTGAAGTTGAACGCCGAGCAATAGGCGCGGGAGTTCATGGTGGCGTCCCCCAACTCGATGATCTCGGCCCCGCCGGAGATTTCCTCCCACACGGTCGTGTTGGGGTCCAATGCGTCGCGAGACTGGTCCACGTAGGCGAGGTCCACCGTGTCGCCATATTCCAGCGTGCCCGCATCGGGCTGTTCCTGGCCCGTGAGCATGCGGAAGAAGGTGGATTTGCCCGCGCCGTTGGGGCCGATGACACCCACGATGCCGCCAGGGGGCAGCGCGAAGGAAAGGTCTTCGATCAGCAGCTTGTCGCCGTAACCCTTCTTGAGGTTCTCGATCTCGATCACCTTGGAGCCGAGGCGTTCGCCGTTGGGGATGATGATCGTGGCACGCGACAGCTTCTCGCGCTCGGACTTTCCGGCCAGATCTTCATAGGCGTTGATCCGGGCCTTCTGCTTGGCTTGGCGGGCCTTGGCACCCTGCCGGATCCACTCAAGCTCTCGCTCCAGCGTTTTCTGGCGGGTCTTGTCTTCGCGGGCTTCCTGCTCCAACCGCTTGGCTTTTTGCTCCAGCCATGCGGAATAGTTGCCCTCGTAAGGGATGCCGCGACCGCGGTCCAATTCGAGGATCCACGAGGTGATATCGTCAAGGAAATAACGGTCGTGGGTGACGATCAGGATCGTGCCTTTGTAGTCGATCAGGTGCTGTTGCAGCCATGCGATCGTCTCGGCATCGAGGTGGTTGGTCGGTTCATCGAGCAGCAGCATTTCAGGCGCTTCAAGCAACAGTTTGCACAGCGCGACGCGGCGGCGTTCACCGCCCGAGAGCGTTTCCACTGGCGCATCATCGGGCGGACAGCGGAGCGCTTCCATCGCAACGTCGATCTGGCTGTCGAGATCCCAAAGGTTGTTGGCATCGATCTCGTCCTGCAAGGCGGCCATTTCTTCGGCCGTCTCGTCGGAATAGTTCATCGCCAGCTCGTTGTATTTATCGAGCTTGGCTTTCTTCTCGGCCACGCCAAGCATGACGTTTTCGCGCACCGACAGGCTTTCTTCCAGCTGCGGCTCCTGCGGCAGGTAGCCGACCTTGGCACCTTCCGCGGCCCAAGCCTCGCCGGTGAAATCCTTGTCGAGCCCCGCCATGATCTTCATCAGCGTGGATTTACCCGCGCCGTTCACCCCAACGACACCGATTTTCACACCGGGCAGGAAGGACAGGCGAATGTTTTCAAAGCACTTTTTACCACCGGGGTAGGTCTTGGACACACCGTCCATATGGTACACGTATTGATAGGCGGCCATGGGTCCACTCCGTTCAAAAAAATCGCTGTTGCGCCCTTCTTTAAAGGGGCGTTGCGGGAACGGCAATCAATGGGTTTGGGAAGGCGACAAGCGGCCTAGGCGGACTTTGCCGCGAAGCTTTGTTCCGAAGGGATGATGATCGGCGCGCGGGCGTCCGCCATCGCGATCAGGGACGCCCGGTCCATCGGGCGGGCAATGCCAAAGCCTTGCAGGCGGAAGCAGCCATGTTCCACCAGAAACGCCGCCTGTTCAGCGGTTTCCACCCCTTCGGCCAAGGTGCCAACGCCCAGTTCATCGCACAGGCGCAGGATGGAGGTGGTGATGATCCGGGCAGAGCGGTCATGGTTAACATTCGAGATCAAAGACCGGTCCAACTTCACACCGCTGACGTCCAACTGGCTCAGGTGGGCGAGGCCCGCATAGCCCACCCCGAAATCATCAAGGTAGACGACGAAACCCTTGTTGCGCAGCTCCACAATTCGAGCGGCGGCGACGCTATCGGTGGTGTCCGAGCCGAAGAAGGTGGTTTCCAGCACCTCGGCGACAAGGGAGTGGGCATCAAGGCCCGCCTGGCACGCCTCATGCTCCAAACGCTCCATGAAGTCCGGATGGGCCAAGGCATCGGAAGAAGTGTTGAACGCCCCGCGGATTTCATGGCCGTTGGCCTGCAATTCCGACACCAGAGAGGTGGTCGCCCGGATCGCGGCGAAGTCGATATCGGCCATACGGTTAAGCCGGGCGGCATAGGAGAGAAAGGTGTCGGGGCCAACGGTTTCGCCATTGCTTCGCTGCCAACGGGCCAAAGCCTCAAACGCGCGAATCTCGCCTTTCTGGGCGTCCATGATGGGTTGGTAGACGAAGCTGATTCCATCGGAATCGAGCGCTTCTGAAAACTCCTCCATCAAGGCATTTTCGACCTCTTGCCGTTCGTGCAACAAGGCATCGTAGCGGGCCACGCGCGGCGCGCCGGGTTTTTTCGCTTCGTAAAGGGCGAAATCGGCGGACCGGATCAGGTCTTCGGCGGTGACATTATCCCCATTGCTGAGTGCGATCCCGATGGAGGCCCCACACGACAGGTTGGCATCGGCCCAGTAGATCGGCGTTCTGATGCGGTCCAACAGGGCATCGGCGATGTGCTGTAGTTCATCGAAGCTGGCGACGCCGGGACAGGCCATAACGAATTCGTCGCCGCCGATACGACACAGGCTATCTCCTTCGCGGGCCGTTTCACGCATCGCGTCGGCCACGTGGATCAGCAGTTGATCGCCCGCGGCGTGACCATTGCTGTCATTGACCGCTTTGAAGTGGTCGAGATCGATGAAAACCAACCCCAGTTCACGGTCTTCGCGCCGCCGTTCCCGAAGCACGGTTTCGATGTCGACCAGCAGCGCCGCCCGGTTTTTCAAGGCGGTCAGCGCATCGTGATTGGCGGCGTGGAATAGATAGGATTGGGCTTCTTTCAGCTCTTCCTCGCGATTGACCTGCGTGGTGACATCGCGAGAGGACAGGACAACCCGGTCATCGCCGTCACGGGATTCAACGACGGCGAGGTTGAATTCGTGCCAAAACACCTCTCCATTGCGGCGCATATTGGGCCGCCGTACAAGGTTGTTGAACTCATACCCCGATGGATTGAAACGGAAATTCTCAATCTCTTCCTCGGCGGGTTTCATATCGGGGGGGAAACAGAACTCCTGCGGGCGGCGGCCCAGAATCTCTTCCAAACTCCGGCCCATGGTATGGCAATAGGCCGGGTTGGCCCACAAGATGCGGCCCTCCATATCGTGGTACACCAAACCATCACTGGCGTGTTGCGCCACGGCCCGAAGGATCGATTCCTGCGCCGAGACATCATCAAGGGTTTGCGCCACTTCCTGAAGCGCATGTCTGGCAGTGTTTGACGCTCGCATCCTGATCAACAACACGGCAAGGGTCAGCATCAAGAGCGAAGCAAGGCCGACCTCCATCGCCGCGAACAGGATCGCGGGCTCAAGTATCATCGGCCAAAGCCCAACGGCCCAAGCGACAAGCATCATGGTTATATTGTTCATGGCAACAGCCCCTTGGAATCCACGGGAACATAGGCCGCTGCTTGCGAACCGGGAGTTAACGCCCCGACGCCATCCGCGCAAAATCAGCGGGCAACTTACCTCAACTTGTCGCTATCTCCCCGTCGCTCGCCTGCGGGGCCAAGCGATTGACAGCCCGCCCCCCGCGCCCCATCAAAGCGCGTCAAACGAAGGGGCCGCGACGTGCGCCACGACTTGCCATATGCTCAACCCGGCCAGACCATCGGCCTGTTTGGAGGGTCCTTCGACCCGCCCCACAAAGGCCATGTGCATGTCTCGCGCGAGGCGCTGAAACGCTTTGGTCTGGATCGCGTGTGGTGGCTGGTTTCCCCCGGAAACCCGCTAAAGGCCCGCGGCCCCGCCCCCCTGCCCCGCCGCATGGCCGCCGCAAGGGATTTGGTCACACACCCAAGGGTGGAGGTGACTGATATCGAAGCGAAACTTGGCACGAGATACACGGCCGAAACCCTGAAAGAGCTGTGCCGCTTGTACCCGGGCGTCCGGTTCGTCTGGTTGATGGGCGCTGATAATCTGGCGCAATTCCATCGCTGGCAGCAGTGGGAGTGGATTATGGGCAACGTGCCCGTGGGTGTTCTGGCCCGCCCCGGCGACAGGATAAGCGCAAGGACCTCCGTGGCCGCCCAAAGGTTCCGAAGCGCGAAGCTACCCGCCAGCGCGGCCCGCCTGTTGGGGCAATCCGATGCGCCGGCCTGGTGTTTCCTGAATGTGCCAATGCTGGATGTCTCAAGCTCGGCCATCCGCGCAAAAGGCGGGTGGAAATAAACGCCAAGTCAAGCGGCGGGGCGTTCGCGCACGGCAAGGGACGCAAAGCCAGACGCCAACACCAGAACGATCCCCGCAAGGGCCAAGCCATCGGGCAAGGCATCAAACACCAACGCGCCCAGCAACGTCGCCCAGATCAGTTGCGAATAGACGAAAGGTGCCATGCGGCTGGCTTCGGCCCGGCGGTAAGCAATGATCAGAAGCAGGTTGCCAAGCATGGAACAGGCCGCGGATATCAAGGTTAACCCCACCACGGGCGCAGTGATGGACGGCATGGCCCAGATCCCCGGCACCGACAGGATCAGCGCCCCGATCACCAATTGCGAGAACAACAAGGCCCGAGGCCGCGCAATGTTGGCCATCCAGCGGCTCATCACCAGGTAGCAGCCATAAAATAGCCCCGCCAGCACCGCAAAACCCATGCCCGGCGTCATGCCAAAGCCCGGTTTGACCACCAGGATCACGCCAACAAACCCGAGGCAGATCAGGCCGAAGCGCGGGGCCGAAAACGGTTCGCGCAGCAGCCACACGGACAGGAGCCAAGACACGATGGGCCCGACAAAGAAGGCACCGAATACGTTCGCAATCGGCTCTGTCGAGAGCGCCGTCAGGATCGAGGTAATGCCCCCCGCCACCAGAAAGCCTCGTAGCCACACGCGCCAATCAGTAAAAAGACGCGGCTCGACGAGATGGGCGACGAAGGGCGCGATCATCAGCGCCCCGATGGCAAAACGGCTCCAGGCGATGAAGATCGGCGCGACCGGGACGCCGCCTGTGCCGACGCCCGCAGACAGAAGTTTGCCCGCCGTATCCCCCGCGGGGATCAGCGCCATAGCAAGCAACATAAGGGGCAGTGCGCGAAGCGTGTTCTTGTCCATTGCCCCCTGCCCTACTCCGCTTCGTCAAGCAAGGAAACCCCGCAACATATTGCACAAGATCGTGTCATTACGGGGGGTTGAGCGTCGCCCCTTAGGCAAGGTAACCTACCCCACGCTGCCAAGTGATTTGAATCGATGATCTCCAGACGGATATTTCTGAGCGGGCTTCTTGCAAGCACCGCACCCGCTGCTTGGGCTGCCGCACCGGAACGGTCGTTGCGCCCGCTTGCGCGCCCCAGTGATTTTTTGCTCCGCACCATCCCCGAGGCCGCCGAGATCGTCCAGGCCGCCGGCCTGAGCGGGCGCATCGGTTTTGCCGTGGCAGACGCTGCCACCGGAGAGATGTTGGAGGTGATGAACCCACTCTTTCCGCTGCCCCCCGCCTCGGTCGCCAAGACCATTAGCAGCGCCTATGCCCTGGACCGGTTGGGCCCAAATTACCGCTTCCGCACCCGGCTTGTCTCGGACGGCGTTGTGGCCGACGGGCGGCTGGACGGAGACCTGTGGTTGGTCGGCTCTGGCGACCCGCTGTTTGACACCGATGCGCTGGCCACGATGGCCGAAAACTTGGTCAATCTGGGGGTCCGAGAGGTCACCGGAAGGTTCCGGGTGGCAACTGGCGCTCTTCCCGAGATATGGCAGATTGATCCCGGCCAGCTACCTCATGTGGGGTATAACCCGGCGATCTCTGCCCTGAACCTCAATTTCAACCGGGTCCATTTTGAATGGGAACGGGTGGGCGAGGATTACACCATCTCGATGGACGCAAGGTCCGCCTCCCTGCGCCCCGCCGTGCAGGTCGCCCGCATGCGGGTGGAGGAGCGCACGTCGCCGGTCTACACCTACTCGGACGCCGCCAGCCACGACGCCTGGACCGTGGCCCGAGGCGCACTTGGCAATGCCGGATCAAGATGGCTGCCCGTGCGCCGCCCCGCCGCTTATATGTCCGAAGTGTTCCAAACCCTGATGGACGATCACGGGGTCCGCCTTGAGACACCGGAATACGTCTTGCACGCCCCGGAGGAGGCACTGGTTCTGGTCGAGCATGTGTCAGACCCGCTCGATGAAATCCTGCGCGGGATGATGCGGTGGTCCACCAATCTGACAGCAGAGGTTGTGGGGCTGATGGCGACCCAGGCGGCAGGCGAAAGGGTGGCGAGCCTCCCCGAATCGGGGGCCGCGATGACCGCATGGATGGAAGAGGCCCTGGGCGCGAGAAATGCGCGGTTCGTCGATCATTCGGGGCTTGGCGTCGATAGCCGGTTGCGTCCGCAAGACATGACCCACGCGTTGATCTCAGCCGGTCCCGACGGTCCGTTGCGGGGGTTGATGAAAGACATCCCCATGCGCGACGGCGACGGCAACGTTATTCAGGAGCACCCGGTTGATGTGGTGGGCAAAACCGGCACGCTCAGCTTTGTCTCAACCCTGACAGGGTTTGCCCGCGCACCGTCGGGGAGAGACCTGGCGTTCACCATTTTCAGCGCCGATCTGGACCGCCGCGATGCGATTCCCGAGGATCAACGCGAACGCCCTGCCGGGTCACGCGCCTACAACGGCGCGGCCAAACGGATGCAGCAAGCGCTGATCGAACGCTGGGGCACCGTCTACGCCTGAACCGACACCGTTTTGACGAACGCCAAAAGGCCACCCCGAGGGGTGGCCTTTGACTTGAGCGAGCAAATAGCGAGGGCGGAAGGGAGGGTTCCGCGACAGCGCTGCGCCGGCCCGTTATACGTTGATCGAGTTGCCGCCCTTTGGACCAGCAACCAGCCAAGCGATGAAGCCCAAGACCGGCAGGACCAGAATAACGACAGTCCAGATGACCTTGGCCAAAGTAGAGGCCGCGGAGGTCCAGGTTTTGAAAATCGCGTAGATGTTGGCGATCAGTACGATGAGGCCGAGAATGCCATATTCCATTGGGTGTCTCCTTGTTGTTGCGTTGGTGGAACAACCTGCGACAGCAACAATGGTTCCCAATTTTTTTTGAGCGTCAGCGGTGGCGGTGGAAGAGCGCCAGCAAACGTGCCTGGCGGGCGAACGGCTCATCCGGCGGAGCCGTCTTCGCCGTCCCGATGATCCGCCGCACCAGCACAAAGGACAATATCCCGAAGACGACGCCGCCCAACGACTGCCCGATCAACACGCCCTCGGCCCCGAACCAGGCCGAGAAGACCAGCACCGGAAGAATGACGCCCACGGTGTGGCGGCCCCAGTTCACCCAAGTGGAGGTATAGGGATAACCGATGTTGTTGAGGCTGGCGTTCGACACGAAGATCATACCGTTGAAGAAAAACAGCAGCGCCAGGGGCCCGCAGAACAGGAACAGCAGGTCACGCGCCTCTCCGGTGGCTGTGAAAAGCGCGGCGATGGGTTCTCGGAGCCCGAAAAGCACCGCGCTGACGAAAACCACCACAAGGGCGGTGAACAGCATGGCGTCGCGGTACGCACGGGTCACGCGGTCCTGCTTCCCGGCGCCGAAGTTCTGGCCAATGATCGGCCCCACAGCCCCCGACAGCGCAAAGAGCACGCCGAAGGCCACGGGCGTCAGACGGCCGATGATGGCCATGCCCGCGACGGCCTCTTCCCCGAAAGCGGCCATGGAGCGGGTCACGAAGGCTTGTCCCACGGGCGTTGCCAATTGCGTCAGGACCGCCGGAGCGGCCAGCGCCACGATGGGTGCGAAATCCAGCCGCAGGTCAGGCAGCGTGGGCCGCGCCAAGCCGCCGTGGTGGCGAAAGATGGGGATCAGAGACACGACCGCAATCGACACCCGCGCACAGACCGAGGCGATGGCCGCGCCGGTCAGTTCCAGATCAAGGCCGAAGATCAGGATCGGGTCGAGCACGGCATTCACCACGCCGCCGACAATCGTCGCGATCATCGCCCGGCGTGCATCTCCGTGCGCCCGCAGGATCGCGCCCCCCCACCATGCCCAGAAGCAGCAAAGGCAGGGATGGCAGAATGATTTGCAGGTAACTGACCGCCAGATCATGGGTCTCGTCACTGGCCCCGAGCAGCGTCACCAGAAACGACAGGTTTAGCCAGACAGTCGCCGCAAAGGCACTGCCGAAGAGAAACCCGATCAGCAGGGTGGTCCCGGCCCGTCGCCGCGCCAGCGCCCCATCGCCTGCCCCCAAGGCCCGCGCCACCAAAGCGCCCGCGGCAATCGCCATGCCTATCCCGAATGACGAGGTGAAAAACAAGATCGCCCCCGCATAGCCGATGGCGGCGGCCAGTTCCTCTTTCCCCAGCATCGAGATGAAGATCATATCGACGAAATCGACAAGGAAAACGGCCATCAAGCCCACCGAAGATGTCAGGGACATGATGGAGATATGCTTGAAGAGGTTGCCTTCCAGGAAGACCGCTTGCGAGTTTGCCATAGGCCTTTCGTGCCACGGGGGCCGCCCCCGTGCCACTCAAATTTGCGGTGCGCCCGCTTTAGCGGATTTCACAGACCGACATCTCCGAGGCGACGGTGGTCCACCACTGGCCCGTCCAGGTCCCCCCATGGGAGGCCGCGACCGCGGGGCAGACCTGGTCGGCATGGCCTTGGTTCCAGATTGGCCCTGCTTCGACCGCGCGGGTGGGCGCGGCCGTGCTAACCTGACAAACCGACATCTGCCCCGCCACCGTTGTCCACCAATGGCCCGTCCAGGTCCCCCCATGAGAGGCGGCGACGGCAGGACAGACCTGGTCGGCATGGCCCTGGTTCCAGATCGGGCCGGCCTCGATAGCCTGCTGGGCAGCAGAGAGAGTGGGCGAAACCAATGCGGTAGCGGCAATCAGAAGAAAAATACGTGTCATGAAAGAAATCTCCGAAGGGGTTTAATGACTTCGATCCTAGGACATTTGCGCGATAAAAAAATCCCCCGGTTTTCCCGCATTTCACGTTTTGCTTATTGCGCCACCGCGCCCTCGGCCTTGGCCGAGGGCGCTTGGTCGCTCGTGCGCGCAGGCCGCAGGCCGAGCACGCGGCGAAACATCTGGGGTCTGGCGGTCACAACGCCGGATCAGCGCATTGGATCAAAGGGACGGCTTCACCTGCATCAGGCGCATGACCCCCGCCATCTCTGGCCCTTTCTCGCGCCCTGTCACCGCCTTGCGCAGGGGCATGAACAGGTTTTTGCCCTTGCGGCCTGTGGCCTCCTTCACGGCAGAGGTCCAGTTGCCCCAGGTCGTGTCGTCATAGGGCAGGTCCGGCAGCATCGCGAAGGCTTCAGCGATGAACGCCTTGTCTTCGTCATCGACCAGCGGCGTGGCACCATCACGGAACAGCGCCCACCAGTCGGCGGTCTCGGAGCGTTTGCCGATGTTGGCACGGGCCACGTCCCAGAACGCAGGCGCGATATCTGCGGGCACCCCAAGGGCCGCGACTTCATCGGCCACGTCCTCAAACGGGGTTTCGTGCAGCACGCTGGCGGTCAGCGGCCAGAGGTCTTCCACATCAAACTTGGTGGGGGCCGAGCCG
Source organism: Gymnodinialimonas sp. 57CJ19 (assembly GCF_038396845.1). NCBI lineage: Bacteria > Pseudomonadati > Pseudomonadota > Alphaproteobacteria > Rhodobacterales > Paracoccaceae > Gymnodinialimonas > Gymnodinialimonas sp. 57CJ19. The sequence continues at coordinate 1,579,674 of NZ_CP151587.1, read as the reverse complement.
AAGTGGTTCAAATCGAACCCTTCCGCCAAATCATCCACCGACGCCGCCAGCTCAATCGGCTGGGAAGAACCGATCCGCGCCATATGCGACAGCAGCGCCATCGGCTCCACCCCCGCTTCACGCAGATCACGCAGCGCCAAGGTGCCAAGGCGCTTGGACAGCGCCTCTCCCTGAGGGCCGGTCAGCAGGGAATGGTGGGCGAAAGCGGGCGCTGTCTTGCCAAGCGCCTCCATGATCTGGATTTGCGTCGCCGTGTTGGTCACATGGTCCGAGCCGCGCACCACATGGGTCACGCCCATATCCGTGTCATCCACCACCGAAGCGATGGTATATAGCACCTGCCCGTCGGCCCGGATCAGCACCGGATCAGACACCGAGGCGGCATCAATCGACAGGTCACCCAGAATGCCATCGTGCCATTCAATCCGCTCTTGATCCAGCTTGAAGCGCCAGACACCCTGGCCCCGCTCCGCCCGTAGATCGGCCTTTTCGTCATCAGACAAGGCCAACGCCGCGCGGTCATAGACCGGAGGCAGATGCATATTTAGTTGCTTCTTGCGCTTCAGGTCCAGTTCTGTTGGCGTTTCCCATGCCTCGTAGAACCGCCCCTTCTCGCGCAGCTCATCGGCCGCTGCGGCATAGCGATCAAAGCGGTTCGACTGCTTTTCGATCCGGTCCCACGTCAGGCCCAGCCATTCCAGATCCTCTTGAATACCGTCGGCAAATTCCTGAGTGGAGCGTTCCGGGTCCGTATCATCGAGGCGCAGAATGAACTCACCACCAGCTTTGCGCGCGATCAGGAAATTGAACAGCGCTGTGCGCAGGTTTCCCACATGCAGGAAACCGGTGGGGGACGGGGCGAACCGAGTGACGACGGACATGGGACCAGCCTTTCAGGCAAATGCGGGCAGGAATGCGGGCCTTCCTCTTTCATGTGTGCCCAGATTTGTCCATATCGGGGGGATGAGTGCCGATCTTACCGCCCCCGACCTTGCGACGATTGAAGCGCTGGCCCATGCCGCCCGCGATGCCTTGGGGCCGCCCTGGGCCGGACCTGCCCGAGACGTGATGATTGTCGTCGAAGACGTGGCCGATGTGCAGATGCTGACCGATCTGGGCATGGAAGACCCGTACGAGCTGACCGGGCTATATGATGGTATCCCGATGACCCAGAAATCGGTGCTGGATATGCCCGAAGGGCCCGATACGATCTGGCTGTTCCGCCGCGCCATTCTGGACGAATGGGTAGACCGAGGGAACGTCACCTTGGCCGAACTTGTGACCCATGTGCTGGTGCACGAATTTGCCCATCACTTCGGCTGGTCCGACGCCGATATCGCCTCGGTCGATCGCTGGTGGGAATAATTTTCACCCACGGCGGCACGGCGGGTCAACTCGCAACCATTTGTTAATTTATTTCTGGCACCCCTAGCCTGGGACCAAGGCGCGAAAGGCCCCCAGATGGCTAAGCAAGAGACTTTTGACACTATCGACGCGATGGAGCGGCTTATCGCGTGGGTAGATGGCATTGATGTGCCGATGTGCGTCATTGCGCTACGTCCTGGTGACCGTTTGGAATTTGTCCATGCCAACGCCGCGTTAAGCCGTGTCGCCGGTATCCCCTTAACAGAATTGGTAGGCGAAGCTTCATTGGGCAAGTTCCCGCGCCGCATGGTCGACCGGTTCGAGTCGAATATTCGCCAGTGTCTGGCCGGACATGAGCCGACTTCCTACGAAGAATGCACCATGTTGGACGGGAAAGAGACTTGGTGGCAAACGACCCTGTCCAAACCCTCTGGCTTTGGCGGAAAGGTCGTCCTGAGCGTGACCGCCTCAATCACCGGGGCCAAGGAAAGAGAATTTGCCGCCGCCGAGGCATTGGCAGACATGGCCGAACGCTTCGATGAATTGCGCTTGTTCACCACGATGGCGGCCCATGACGCCCGCAGCCCTCTGGCGACCGTGTCGAGCTTGATTGAACTGGTGCTGGAAGATGTCGAGGACGACGCCGATGGCAAGTCCGAGCTTCTGCGCATGGCCTTCGACACGGTGGACGAAGCCTTGACGCAGATCACCGCGACACTGGAACGCGCCCACGCGTTGGAGCGGGAAACACCGCCCCATAGTGCCGTCGATCTAGGCCGCCTTTGCGTCGATATTGCCGCAATGGTGGATCCAGAAAAGGCCTTGGCCATCGAAACACCGAAGGCCCACGTGGAATGTGACGAAGTGTTGGTCCAAATGGCGGTGCGCAACCTGATGACTAACGCGGCCCGTTTCTGCGACCACCACATCACCGTGGCCCTGTCCGATGACGCGCCACGGGGATTCGTTCACATGGACGTCGCCGACGACGGGCCAGGTCTGCCCGAAGGGACGACGTTGCAAGACCTCACCCAGAAAGGAGAGGAGCGAAGCGGTGCCCACGGCTTTGGGCTGCGCGGAATTGCCAAGCTCGTGACCAGTCGCGGTGGCGCTTTCGAGGTTTTGAAAACCGATGGGGCCGAAAACATGTCCGGGGCGCGGTTTCGGATCGCGTTACCGGGGCGCATCCTTCCGCGACCCCTGCCGGCTGCCGCGCCGCCTGCGCCCGATGCCAGTATCGCTGTGGTGGGCCTGTAGCCGAATACTTTGCGGAAGCATCGCGCCGGACCGCACCTGCGCCTCTTACTCAGGTTTCACGGGCCAGATACCGTCCAAATCACGCAATCCCGCCCGGATGATCTCTTCCAGCACGCTCAGATCAATGTCCGCCAGCTTGTTCACATACAGGCACGACGCGCCCTTCTTGTGCTTGCCCAACCGCGCCAGCATGTCCCCGAAATCCGCATAACCGGGCATGATATAGATCGACAGGTTCGCCTTGCGCGGGCTGAACCCCGTCGCCAGAGAAGAACCGGACCGACCAGATTTATAAGTGTAATCGTAGCGGCCATAGCCAATGATCGTAGGTCCCCACATGCGCGGCTCGAACCCGGTCACCCGGCGAAACAACGCGTCGAGAGCTTGGGCATCGGCGCGGCGGGTGGGATGTTCGACCGCGTCGATGAAGCTGCCAACATCCGCAGCCGTGGCTTTTGTCTTGTTCTCAGCCATTTGCTTGCGCCCTCCGCTTGCTTGAACTCAGCCTATCACAGGAAGCGCGGTCTCAGGAATGTCGGAGGTGCAGCCCTTTCACCAAGGGATCTCGGTGCCCGAGTAATCCACAAACACGCCCGTTCGCGTCGCCCCTTCCATCACATCGCAGAGCATGGCAGCCGTCGCGTCAGCAGGAGTGGTCTTGTGGGTCGCCGCATAATCCGCCGTGAAGGGCGTGGCGACCGTGCCGGGGTGCATGGCGGTGACGATGGCGTCCTTGTGGGTGCGCGCCAGTTCAATCGCTGCGCCTCGGATCAGCATATTGGCCGCCGCCTTGGAGGCGCGGTAGCTATGCCACCCGCCGATCCTGTTATCAGTGATCGAGCCGACCCGCGCCGTCAGGATCGCCGTGACCGAGCGCCCTTTTCGAGGCAAAAGGCGGGGCAAGTGCCGCAGGATATTGGCGGTGCCGATCGTGTTCACCGCAAAGACACGGGCCATGGTGTCTGCGTCGATGGCGCCTAGCTGCTTCTCGGGCGTGGCCCCCTCCGGCGCAAGAATACCGGTGGCCACAAAGACCGTTTGAAACGGCCCCTCCAGCCCGCCGAGCACACGGTCCACGCTTTGCGCATCGCTCACGTCCAAGCCGTCACCGCGCCGCGACAGGGCCGTTACATCACCGCCGCGCGCGCGCATTTCATCTACCATCGCCCGCCCGATCCCGCCGGAGGCACCTATAACCAGAGCTTTCATCATATTTCCAAAACTAGCGGGCGGTCGCACCGGGTCAAACGTCGCGCGGTCAATTTTAGGGTTTTCAAGCGGCGCGGGATCAGTATTGTCTGCGCCCATGACCACTTGCCCGCATATCATTGTTCCGACGGCCTCGCTGCCGTCTGCGCTGCTTGGTCTCCTCCTCCTTAGCCGCCTCTGAGCGTGCCTGTTGGCGCGACCGCTCAGAGGGGAAACCGCGCCGGAGACACCACCACACATGCTAAGGAAACCGATATGACCAACGAAAACCGCGTCCTGATTTTTGACACCACCCTGCGCGACGGCGAGCAATCGCCCGGTGCCACCATGAGCCATGATGAGAAGCTGGAGATTGCCGGCCTGCTCGACGACATGGGCGTCGATATTATCGAGGCCGGGTTCCCGATCGCCAGCGAAGGCGACTTCAACGCCGTGTCCGAGATCGCCAAGAACTCGGTCAATTCAACGATTTGCGGCTTGGCGCGGGCGAACTTCAAGGACATCGACCGCTGCTGGGAAGCAGTGAAACACGCCAACTCGCCGCGCATCCATACGTTCATCGGCACCTCGCCCCAGCACCGGGCGATCCCGAACCTGACGATGGACGAGATGGCCGACAAGATCCACGAAACCGTCACCCACGCGCGCAATCTGTGCGACAACGTGCAGTGGTCGCCAATGGATGCCACACGGACTGAATGGGATTTCCTCGCCCGCACCGTGGAAATCGCGATCCGGGCCGGGGCCACCACGATCAATATCCCCGACACCGTGGGATACACCGCGCCCGAGGAAAGCGCTGACCTGATCCGCCGCCTGATTGCCGAGGTTCCCGGCGCCGATGAGATCATCTTTGCCACCCACTGTCACAATGATCTGGGCATGGCGACCGCCAACAGCCTTGCCGCCGTCGCAGGCGGGGCGCGCCAGATTGAATGCACAATCAATGGTTTGGGTGAACGCGCCGGTAACACAGCCTTGGAAGAGGTCGTGATGGCGATGAAAACCCGCCACGACATCCTGCCCTACACCACCAAGATCGACTCGACCAAGATCATGCACCTCAGCCGCCGCGTGGCGACGGTTTCGGGCTTCAACGTGCAGCCCAACAAGGCCATCGTCGGCAAGAATGCCTTCGCGCATGAGTCGGGCATTCACCAAGACGGGATGCTGAAAAGCGCCGATACGTTCGAGATCATGCGCCCCGAAGATGTGGGTCTGGTCGAGACGAATATCGTCATGGGCAAGCACTCGGGCCGGGCGGCGTTGCGATCCAAGTTGAAAGACCTGGGCTTTGATCTGGCCGACAACCAGCTGAACGATCTGTTCGTGCGGTTCAAAGCTCTGGCAGACCGCAAGAAAGAGGTCTTCGATGATGACCTGATCGCGCTGGTCACGGATGCGGGCAGCGATGGAGAAGGACATCTGGAGGTTAACTTCCTGCGTGTCGTTTGCGGCACGGAAGCACCCCAAACGGCGGAATTGTCCCTGCGCGTGGGCGATGAGGACAAGCAGGCGACTGCGCAAGGTGACGGCCCCGTGGACGCCGCGTTCAACGCGGTGAAAGCCGTCTACCCGAACGAGGCCGTCTTGCAGCTGTATCAAGTGAGCGCCGTGACCGAAGGCATGGACGCACAGGCCACCGTAACCGTGCGGGTGGAAGAAGACGGGCTCATCGCGACGGGCCAGTCGGCGGATACCGATACGATCGTGGCCAGCGTAAAGGCCTACGTCAACGCGCTCAACCGCCTGATTGTCCGGCGAGAGAAGACCGGGGGCGACGTGGCCGAGGTCAGCTACAAAGATGTCGGCTGATCGAAAAGGGTTCCCGCTGATTTGCGCACAGCAGATGTGTGGGAATGCCGGTGGAGGGGCGAACCCCTCCACCATAGTTGTTCATGAGTGTTCTAACTGAAAGGAAGCCTCATGTCCGATGCCAAGCTCGCGATCGTATTTTACTCAACCTATGGCACGAACCACGCCATGGCCCTCGAAGCTGCCGATGCGGCGCGCGAGGCGGGTGCAGAGGTGCGCCTGGTAAGGGCGCCCGAAACAGCGCCGCAGGACGTGATTGACCAGCAGGAGCCCTGGAAGGCGCAACAGGAGAAGATGGCGGACATTCCCGAGGCGACGGCCGACGACATGGAATGGGCCAACGCCTATCTGTTCATCGGGCCAACCCGCTTCGGTGTCATCGCCAGCCAGATCCGCTCGTTCATCGACACGCTCGGCGGGCTCTGGCAGAACGGCGCGCTAGCCAACAAGCCGGTGTCGGCCATGACCTCGGCGCAGAACCCGCACGGCGGAATGGAAACCACGCTGCTCAGCCTTTACGTCACCTTCATGCACTGGGGCGGCATCATCGTGGCCCCGGGTTACACGGACCAGTCGGTGTTCGACGCCGGCGGCAACCCTTACGGCACTGTCACCACTGCGGGCAACGTGAGCGATGAGGCCAAAGCGGCCGCGCGCCATCAAGTGCGTCGTCTGGTGGAATACGCAGACAAGCTTGCCTGACCCCACAAGGCGGTTCCGTGCCGATGCCATTGCTCTGCCCCCCTTGCAGCACGAGGGGGGCAAAGGCTATATGCCGAGTCTGTGGCGGGCGTCCCTGGACAAGGGAGGCCCCTTTTTGAATTGACGATTGGACCGCGCCCCATGGTTGGATTTTTCAGCAACCTGTTTTCTTCTGACATGGCGATTGACCTCGGGACCGCGAATACGCTGGTCTATGTGCGCGGTCGTGGTGTCATTTTGAACGAGCCTTCGGTGGTGGCCTATCAGGTCAAGGACGGCGTCAAGAAGGCGCTGGCCTTTGGCGAGGATGCCAAGCTGATGCTGGGGCGGACGCCCGGTTCCATTCAAGCCATTCGCCCTATGCGCGACGGCGTGATCGCGGACTTTGACGTGGCTGAAGAGATGATCAAGCACTTCATCTCGAAGGTGCATAAGCGCACTACGTTCACCAAACCCAAGATCATCGTTTGTGTTCCCCACGGCGCGACGCCGGTGGAAAAACGCGCGATTCGCCAGTCGGTTCTGGGGGCGGGTGCGCGTAAAGCGGGCCTGATTGCAGAGCCGATTGCAGCCGCCATCGGCGCGGGCATGCCGATCACCGACCCGACCGGCTCCATGGTTGTGGACATCGGCGGCGGTACCACCGAGGTGGCGGTTCTGTCGCTGGCCGACATCGTTTACGCGCGGTCCGTGCGTGTGGGTGGTGACCGGATGGATGACGCGATCATCAGCTACCTGCGCCGCCAGCACAATTTGCTGATCGGCGAAGCCACGGCCGAGCGGATCAAGACCTCAATCGGGACCGCACGGATGCCCGACGATGGCCGCGGCGCCTCGATGCGTATTCGCGGGCGGGACCTGCTGAACGGTGTCCCGAAAGAGACCGAGATCAGCCAAGCCCAAGTGGCCGAAGCCCTCGCCGAACCGGTGCAGCAGATTTGCGAAGCGGTCATGGGTGCGTTGGAAGCCACGCCGCCCGATCTGGCCGCAGACATCGTGGACCGGGGCGTGATGCTGACCGGTGGCGGCGCGTTGTTGGGAGAGCTGGACTTGGCCCTGCGGGAGCAGACAGGTTTGGCGATCAGCGTGGCGGACGAGAGCCTCAACTGTGTGGCACTCGGCACGGGTAAGGCGTTGGAGTACGAAAACCTCCTGCGTCATGCGATTGATTACGATAGCTAAAGCCCCGCCGCGAAAAAGTTTCCCCGAAAGGCGATAGATGGCCCGGGACAGTTACGACGATTCCTATTCCCGACCCGTCCGGCGTTTGCTGTTGGCGGTGCTGGTGATATTGCTGTTCGTCTTCGTCCTGATCTGGCGCATCGACAACCCGCGTGTGGAACGGATGCGCGCCGCGGTGATTGACCGCTATGTCCCCAACATGGAATGGATGATGGCCCCGGTCACAGGCATCGCGCGGATGGCCGAAGATTTCCAAAGCTACGCCCGCCTGTTCGAGCAGAACCAGGAACTGCGCCGAGAGTTGCAGCAAATGCGTGCCTGGCGAGAGGCCGCTTTGCAGTTGGAACAGGAAAACGCTCGTCTGCTGGACCTCAACCGCGTGCAACTGGACCCAGCGCTGACCTTTGTGACGGGGATCGTGCTGGCCGACAGCGGCTCTCCCTTCCGGCGCTCGGTGTTGCTGAATGTGGGCGCGCGCGATGGCATTCTTGACGGATGGGCCACGATGGATGGCTTGGGCGTTGTCGGGCGAATCTCGGGTGTGGGCGAAAGCACCAGCCGGGTGCTGCTGCTGACCGACGCGGCAAGCCGTATTCCGGTGACCATCATGCCCTCGGGCCAACAAGCGCTGTTGATGGGGGATAATTCCGGCACGCCGGTACTCGATTTCATCGACGACCCGCAGGATGTGGCGGCGGGCGATCGGATCGTCACCTCGGGCGATGGCGGGTTGTTTCCGCCGGGTCTGCTGGTGGGACAGGCCGTGTTCACCTCGGACGGGCGGATGCGGGCGCGGTTATCCGCCGATCTGCGACGACTCAATTTCATGCGGGTCATGCGCAGCCACCCCGGCACCACCCTGGATACACCCGCCGACCTTATCGGCCCGCCGTGGCCGCCCGAGGGCATGGCGCTGGACGAGGACGGCGGCTTGGTGCCCGCGGATGCGGTTGGCAGTGAAGCGCCTGAAGCCACCCCATGAGCGTCTTTTCCGCCCGTCACATCTGGACCTACCGCGCCGCGTTCTTCGGATTGAGCCTGGGCATCATCACGTTGAAGCTCTTGCCGTTGAACCTTGCTGCATCGGGCATTCCCGGTCCCGATCTGCTTGTTTTGCTGGCTTTTGCGTGGATGGTGCGCCAACCCTTGCTGGTGCCTATCGGCCTGCTGCTTGTCGTGTTCTTACTGGCCGATTTCCTGTTCATGCGTCCGCCTGGCCTGTGGACGGCGCTCATGCTGATCGCCGCCGAAAGCCTGCGCCGTCGTCGCCTGACGATGACGGAACTGCCATTTCTGGTGGAATGGAGCATGGTTGCCGCGATGGTGTTGGGCATGGTTTTGCTCAACCGCCTGATCATGTGGATGTTGCTGGTGGAATTGGACTCTCTCGGGCTTACCTTGGCTCATGGAATTGTGACGGTCGCGGTCTACCCGATCGTGGTTGCCATCTCGAAATTCGTGTTCCGAGTCCGTAAACTCGGCCCGACGGAGCTTGAAGCTCTCTGAGTCGCTTTAATCCCAGGTCTGCATCGCCCCCATGAAACGAACCGTCAAAGAGCTTGAAGACAGCGCCCGCCAGATCGGGCGACGCGGGTTGATCGTGGGCGGCCTGTTTCTGGGCACCTCGGCGGTGCTGGCCGGTCGGATGCGGTACTTGCAGGTGGAACGCGCTGACGATTTCCGCCTTCTGGCGGAAGATAACCGCATTTCCATTCGCGTGTTGCCCCCGGAGCGCGGGCTGATCTTTGACCGCTCGGGCGTGTTGATCGCAGGCAATGAGCCCGTCTACCGCATCACTTTCGTGCGCGAAGATGCCGATGACGTGGACGCGGTGCTGGATCGCCTGAGCCAGATTGTGACGCTGGACATGGAGGGGCTTGCCCGAAAGCGCGAGGAAATATTCGCCGTGCGCCCCTGGGTGCCCGTCACCATCGCCGACCGCCTGAGTTGGGAAGAAATGTCCTCGGTCGCGGTGAACGCGCCCGCCCTGCCCGGCGTGAACCCCGAAGTCGGCCTGTCGCGCGCTTATCCGATGGGCGCGGACCTCGCCCATGTGGTGGGGTACGTGCGCAATGTGCCCGATGGCTACCGCAATGAGACAGGCGACAGTGATCCGGTCCTGAGCATTCCCGACTTTCAGGTCGGCCTGTTGAACGTGGAAGAAGGTCTGGAAGAAACCCTGCGCGGCAACGCCGGCACCAAACGAGTGGAGGTCAACGCCAATGGCCGCGTGATGCGAGAGTTGGACCGCGACCCCGCCGTCGCGGGCGGCGACGTGCAGTTGACCGTGGACGCCGGTCTGCAAAATTACGTCGAGGCCCGCCTGACGGGCGAAAGCGCGGGCGTTGTGGTGATGGATTGCCAGAACGGCGACATCATGGCGTTGGCCTCGGCCCCCTCCTACGACCCGTCGATCTTCACCCGCCCATTGTCGGCCACGATCTACAACGGCTTGCTGAACGACCCCTATCGCCCGCTGTCGAATAAATCGACCCAGGGCCTTTACCCGCCGGGATCGACCTACAAAATGATCGTGGCTTTGGCGGCGCTGGAAGGCGGCTTTATCTCGCCCGACGAAACCGTGCATTGCCCCGGCTATATGGAGGTCGGCAACCGCCGCTTCCACTGCTGGAGCCGAGGTGGCCATGGCCGCGTGGACCTTGCCCGCAGCCTGGAGCAATCGTGCGACGTCTATTATTACGAGCTCGCTCAGCGCGTGGGGATCGAGAACATCTCGGCCATGGCGGTCCGGTTGGGCTGCGGCGTGCGCCATGATTTGCCCCTGTCCTCCATCGCGCAGGGCCTTGCGCCAACGATGGCATGGAAGCGCCAGCGCTATGACCAGGATTGGGTGGTGGGCGACACGCTGAACGCCTCCATCGGGCAGGGGTTTGTCTTGTCGTCCCCGCTGCATCTTGCGGTGATGACCGCCCGCATCGCCTCGGGCCGCGCGCTGGAACCTTCCTTGGTCCGCTCCCTCAACGGGTTGCCGCGCCGTGGGGAAGCCGCGCCTGATCTGGGGATTGATCCCGAACATCTGGCGCTGGTCCATCGCGGCATGTGGCGGGTCAGCAATAGCTCGCGGGGCACGGCATACCGCAGCCGGGTTATGAGCGATGAATATGCAATCGCGGGCAAGACCGGCACCAGCCAAGTACGCAACATCACGGCTGCCGAACGCGCGGCCGGGGTCATCAACAACCGCGACCTGCCCTGGGAACGGCGCGACCACGCACTGTTCGTGGGCTTCGCGCCCTTCGATAACCCCCGCTATGCGGTTTCGGTCATCGTGGAGCACGGCGGCGGCGGGTCCACCGCTGCGGCCCCCATCGGCCGCGACGTGCTGCTACGGGCCCAAGTGGGCGACGTCCCCCCGTCCGACCTTTACCCCGTCAGCCAGCGCCGCGGCATCCAGCAGATGCACGATAGCCTTCCGATCCTGGAGACCCCTCCCGTGCCATCGGGAAGGGAGCCGCGCCGCGCATGAGCTTTCTGGAGTACAACGTCAAATCTACCCCCACAGGCTGGCGCAAGATCCTGCACCTGAACTGGGCCTTGGCGCTGCTGATCACCTCGGTCGCGGCAGTGGGCTGGCTGATGCTCTATTCTGTCGCCGGAGGCTCGTTCAGCCCCTGGGCCGAGGCGCAGATGATCCGCTTCGCGCTGGGCTTCACCGTGATGCTGATGATCGCCATGGTCCCGATCTGGTTCTGGCGCAACATGTCCGTGCTGGCCTATATCGTCGGCCTGATCCTGTTGCTGTGGGTGGAGTTCTTCGGCGTGTCCGGCGGCGGCGCCCAGCGCTGGATTGACCTTGGCTTCATGCGCCTACAACCGTCCGAAGTGGCGAAAATCACCGTGGTGATGATGTTGGCCGCCTATTACGACTGGCTCGATCTGGGGAAGGTGTCTCACCCGCTCTACGTGGCCATTCCTCTGGCGATCATCGGACTGCCGGTGGGGCTGACATTCATCCAGCCGGACCTTGGGACATCCATGCTGATCCTGATGGGGGGCGGGTCGGTGATGTTCATGGCGGGAATGCATTGGCTCTACTTCGTGTCAGTCATCGGCATCGCGGTGGGCGCCGTGTCAGCGGTCTTCGCCAGCCGAGGCACGGGGTGGCAACTGCTGGCTGATTACCAATACGGACGAATTGATACCTTCCTTGACCCCTCCTCCGACCCCTTGGGGGATGGCTATCACATCACCCAAAGCCAGATTGCCCTGGGCTCAGGCGGGTGGACCGGGCGCGGCTATATGCAGGGCACCCAGATCCAAGGGGATTTCCTGCCCGAAAGCCATACCGACTTCATCTTCCCCACATTAGCCGAGGAATTTGGCTTCATCGGCGGCGCTTCTCTTCTACTGCTCTACGTGTTGATCCTCGTCTTCTGCATCGCCACCGCGATGATGGCCCGTGATCGCTATGCGTCCCTCATGGTGATGGGCGTCGCGGTGACCTTCTTTCTCTACTTCGCGCTGAATATGGCGATGGTGATGGGCCTTGCCCCCGTGGTGGGCGTGCCGCTTCCGCTGGTCAGTTACGGCGGATCGGCGATGTTGGTCTTGATGGCAGCCTTCGGTTTGGTGCAATCAGCCCATGTGCACCGCGCCCGCTGAAGGAACTGCCCATGCCCGCCCCAAACATCCTCTTCGCCGCCAAATCCGAGCGGTGGATTATCTACGAGCCCCACCTGCGCCACGCCCTCGCGGCGGCAGGCATCAGCGACACGGGACTGACGACTGACACCGACACCCCGGCCGAGATCGACTATATCGTCTACGCCCCCAATTCCCCGGTACAGGACTTCACGCCCTACACAGGCCTCAAGGCCGTGCTGAACCTCTGGGCCGGGGTGGAAGAAGTTACCGGCAACACCACCCTCAAAGCGCCCCTCGCCCGGATGGTGGACACGGGCCTGACCGAGGGCATGGTGGAATGGTGCGTTGGGCACACCCTGCGTCATCACCTCGGCATGGATACCCATCTCCAAGGGCAAGACGGCACCTGGCGCAACGACAGCGTCCCTCCCCTGGCCCGCAACCGCCCCGTTACCGTCCTTGGTCTCGGCGCTTTGGGGCAAGCGGTTGCCAAAGCGCTCCACCAACTGGGCTTCCCGGTCAGCGGCTGGTCCCGCTCCGCCAAGACCATCGAGAATGTGCAAACCCATCACGGCGACAACGGCCTCACCGCGGCACTCTCTGAGGCGCAAATCGTCATCCTCCTGCTGCCCGACACCCCCGCGACCGAGAACATCGTCAACGCCGACACCCTCGCCGCGCTGCCCAAGGGGGCCATACTCATCAACCCCGGCCGTGGCCCCTTGATCGACGATGCGGCGCTCCTCTCTGCCCTCGACAGCGGCCATATCGCCCACGCCACCCTCGACGTGTTCCGAACCGAGCCTCTGCCCGCGACCGATCCCTATTGGGCCCACCCCAATGTCACCGTCACCCCCCACATCGCGTCCGAGACGCGCCCGGACACGGCCTCTCAGATCATCGTTGAAAACATCCGCCGCGGCGAAGCAGGAGAGCCCTTCCTCCATCTCGTCAACCGTGACCTAGGCTACTGACACGCAACCACCCCTTCACCTTGGCCTTACACCTCCGGGGGTAGGCGCGCTTTTTCCCTGAAAAAGTCGCCAAGGGGGCTGGCCCCCTTCCCCCCTCACCGCAAACGCGGCGGGTTCTCCGGGTCGCTGCCCGGTGCTGCGGCCACGATCGGGTCCGCCAGTTGCGGCAAGTCAAACCGCAAGCCGACCTTGGCGAACGTGGCGCACATCGGGTCCGTGGCTTTGAAAAAGCCCACATCCAAACTGCCCGCCTCCAACCCCGAGAAACTCAGCGCGTCGCCGACCAATTGCGCCAATGCGCCCTCATAGCCGTCCATCGCCTCAACGAACGCCAGCAAATGCCCCCGACGTCCGTCGTCGTATTTCGTCGCCACCAAATAGGCCAACGACGCCCTCCCGTGGGTCGTCGCCAACCGCGCGTCCAGCGCTGTCAGCAAGGTTTCCGGCAAGCCTTCGGGCGGCAACACCTCATCGGGGCGGTCTTCTACGGCCTCGGGTGCTTGCGCCAAGGTGCCCGACAACCAGCCAATCGCCTCTGCCTCCAGCACCGTCTCAAAGTCCGTTCCCAAATTCACTGCCAGACCCAAACCAGCCTCCGCCAACATGCCCGCCATGACCCGGCCCGACATGCCCACAAACGGCGCCACATCGCCCGCGAAAGCGACCAATCGTTCTTCCCGATCGAAGGCCACCACCAGATCCGCGCCATCCACGGCAAAGACCTTGGGTTTGATGCTGTCGCCGGCGGCCTCTTCCTCCAGCAGCAAGAACATCTCGGACGCGGCCAGACGGTCGAACCACGCCAAGCGCAGCTTTGCGTCATCGGGGGCGGTTTCCATGACCGTGAAGGCCTCGTCCAATGGGGTCATCTTGCCAATTCCTCAGCCACTCGGGCGCGTAGGGCGGGCAAAAGCTCCTCCTCGAACCACGGATTGCGTTTGAGCCACGCGGTATTGCGCCACGAGGGATGAGGCAAGGGAAAGACGTCGGGCCCATGGTCGCGCCATGCTTCAACCCGCGCGGTTACGGTGGCCTTGTCGCGCAAATGCCACGCCTGGGCGTAGCCGCCCACCAAAAGGGTCAGCCGGACGTCTTCCAAAGCGCCCAGCACCGGGGCGCGCCATGTCTTGGCGCAGATCTTCGGCGGCGGAAGGTCCGATCCCTTCGCGTCATAGCCGGGGAAACAGAACGCCATCGGCAAGATCGCCACAAGGTCGCGGTCGTAGAACGTCGCCTCATCCACCCCCATCCAGTCGCGTAGGCGGTCGCCCGAAGGATCGGTGAACGGCCGCCCCGAGGCATGGACCCTCGCCCCCGGCGCTTGCCCCGCGATCAAGATACGGGCGCTGGGGCGAAACCACACCACCGGGCGCGGCGCGTGGGCCGAGTGTGTCTGCGCGAATCGTTCCGCACAAAGGCGGCACCCTGCGATGTCGTCCGAAATATTCATCGGTCCAATCTAGCCAACAGACACAGGACCGAAAGGGGGGTAGACGACAATTCCTTATTTCTATAAATATAGAAACATGAAACAAACAGCACCGCCCCTACCCGAAATCACCCTTGCCGCCACGGCCTTTGCCGCCCTTGGGTCCGAGCAACGCCTCGCCATCGTGCGCCGTTTGGTGCGCGCCGGCCCGGAAGGGCTGACCATGGGCGATTTGGGCAACGACGTGGGTGTCACCGGCTCTGTCCTGACCCACCACCTGAAACAACTCGTCTCTGCGGGGCTCGTGGCCCAACGCAAGGACGGTCGGCGTATCTTGTCGAGCATCGATCATACAGCAATCAACGCCCTCTCGGCGTTTCTCGTGGCGGAATGCTGCGCGGACGTGGCTTGGGACCTTTCAGAAAACGGACATAATCATGGCTGATCAATCCCTTACCCCCCGGCTGTTGCCCACGCTCTGGGGCCGGGTGGACCGTGTAGCGCTGACCGGCGTTCTCATCCTGCTCGTCCTTGCGCTTTTTGACCGCCCCGCCGTGGTGCCAACGATCGAGGAAACGCTAGAGCATTTCTGGGGCACCCTGCCCTTCATCCTCTTCGCGGTACTGGCCATCGGCTACATGAAGGCCACCGGGTCCGAGCGTCTGTTGGACGGCGCCTTTCAGGGCCGCGAGACCCGGATGATCCTGATGGGGGCAATCGTTGGCGGGCTCTCGCCGTTCTGCTCATGCCAAGTCATCCCCTTCGTCGCCGCGCTTCTGGCGGCGGGCGCACCGCTTTCGGCGGTCATGGCCTTCTGGCTTGCTTCGCCGCTCATGGACCCAGCGATGTTCTCGATCACTGCGGGCGGCATCGGCTTTGACTTCGCCGTGGCCAAGACCATTGCCGCTGTAGGTCTTGGGATCATGGGCGGATTGACGGTGAAACTGCTGGCAAACAGCGCCATCTTCGCTGACCCTTTACGCCAACAACCCGCCGCTATGGGCTGCTGTAGCGCCAAGAAAATGACCCTGAACTGGAAGTTCTGGCAAGAGTCTGACCGACGCAGCACCTTTGGGCGCACGACTTGGGACAACTTTCTGTTCCTGGGCAAATGGTTGATGTTTGCCTACCTGCTGCAATCGCTTCTGATCTCTTACGTGCCCGCGGACCTGATCGCTCGGGTCATCGGCGGCGACGGCCTGACGCCAATCTTTCTGGGGGCCTTGGTGGGAGCGCCCGCCTACCTCAACGGCTACGCCGCGGTGCCGCTGGTCGGCGGTCTGATGGAGCAAGGCATGAGCCCCGGCGCAGGCATGGCCTTCATGGTTGCGGGTGGTGTCAGCTGCATCCCCGCCGCCGTCGCTGTCTGGGCGCTGGTGAAACCGCGCGTCTTTGTGGCCTATATCGGCCTTGCCCTGACCGGCGCCGTGATCGCCGGGATCGGTTGGAGCCTTGTCGCTTAAGAGGATGGACGCATACCCCCCCATTGGTTAATCACCCGTGGAGCGACCAGTGGGGGCAGAAATGTATCGGGTTTGGGACTTCATCAACGGCTATTCGCTGCTTCTGATCACGGGCGCGATCATTGCGTTGGTTTGGGCGAATATCGACATCGCCAGCTACCACGGGTTTACCGAATACGTGATCTGGGCCGATGCCCCGATCGGCCATCTGCACGATGACGGCCAAGGCCACATCACCCGAGAGTTGACCCTGCATTACCTTGTAAACGACGTGCTTATGGCGCTGTTTTTCGCCATCGCCGCAAAAGAGGTGTGGGAGGCCGTGGTGCTTGAAAACGGCGCCCTGCGCGGCAAGAAGGCGGCCACGCCCCTGGTTGCAACCCTCGGAGGCATGATTGGGCCGATCTCTGTCTATCTCGGCATCGCTTACGTCTTGGGCTCCACCACCTTTGACGCAGTGGCCAACGGATGGGCCATACCCACGGCGACGGACATTGCCTTTTCCTACCTGATCGGTCGCATGGTCTTTGGCGCGGGCCACCCTGCGGTGCGTTTCCTGCTTCTGTTGGCGATAGCCGATGACGCGGCAGGCCTGCTGATTCTGGCAATTTTCTACCCCTCGGGCGACTTGGCCCCGGTGTGGCTTTTGCTGTCGTTTGGGGCGGCGATCAGCGTTTATGTGCTGGCGAACTGGCTGCCGCGCTACCTGGACCGAGGCGACCAGGTGCGCCGCCGCTCCACTTGGGCGCGCAAGAAATTGTCGTTCTGGCCCTACCTCCTGGCGGGCTGCGCCAGCTGGTACGGGTTCATGCAAGCGGGTTTGCACCCGGCTCTTGGGTTGTTGCCCGTTGTTCTGACAGTCCCCCACGCAGACCGCGCTTTTGGCATATTTTCCGCCGCCGAGGTGCATCTGCACGATCTTTTGAACACCATGCAACAGGCGCTGAAATACCCCGTCGAAATCATTCTTGGCCTTTTTGGCCTGATGAACGCAGGCGTGGCGTTCTCGGCGATCGGAGAACCCACCTGGCTGGTGCTGGCGGGGCTGTTGATCGGCAAGCCGGTGGGAATTTTCCTGTTCGGCTGGTTGGCCGCGAAACCCCTTGGTCTGGGGCTGCCCAAG
Organism: Gymnodinialimonas sp. 57CJ19; assembly: GCF_038396845.1. Taxonomy (NCBI): domain Bacteria; kingdom Pseudomonadati; phylum Pseudomonadota; class Alphaproteobacteria; order Rhodobacterales; family Paracoccaceae; genus Gymnodinialimonas; species Gymnodinialimonas sp. 57CJ19. The sequence goes on along the minus strand of NZ_CP151587.1, from coordinate 1,562,550 downwards.
GGCATGCGGATGATCGACCTTGTGGTGATCGGATGCGTGGCGGCCATTGGTTTCACCGTGTCGCTTTTCGTGGCCTCCGTGGCGTTTGAGGCAGGCCCGATTCAGGATGCAGCGAAGATGGGGGCGTTACTTTCATTCGGGGCAGCGGCCATTTCCCTGGTCATGGGCAAGCTCACACGGGTCCAGAAGCGTGCGCTTTGACCTCCGGGAAGGCTTGCAATAGTCCGCCGAGTTGCGACAATTCATCGAAAATTCCCTGTGATTGGTAAGGGAATAGACATAATACTGCCCCAATGGGGTGGTATGTTTCCAGAATGGTGACATCTCGCGCCTAAGACGAGATGCGCTGGCAGGCAATATTGGGCGACGCAAACGATGTTGGAGTTTTCAGGAGTTTCGAAATCCTTTTGGACCGGGGAGCGCCGTAAGGTGATCCTGGACCGGGCCTCTTTTCGTGTGGATATCGGCTACTCGATGGGCATTCTGGCCCCCAACGGCACCGGCAAAACGACACTTATCAACATGATGTGCGGGCTGGAAAAACCCGATGAGGGCACGATCACGCGCAACGCCCGCATCTCGTTTCCTCTGGGGTTCATGGGCGGCATCATCACCAGACTATCCGCAATGGAAAATGCCCGTTACATCGCGCAGCTCTATGGGCTGGACCCCGACTACGTGGAGGCATTTTGCCGTTGGGTTTGCGGGATCGAAGAATATTTCGATATGCCCGTGGGCACCTATTCATCGGGAATGCGGGGCCGGTTCAACTTCTCTCTCCTTTTGGCGTTGGAATTTGATATCTATCTGATTGACGAAGGGATGCCGAACTCCACAGACGCCGAGTTCAATCGGCGCGCCGGTGGGATCCTTGCAGAACGGCTGAAGAACGCGACCGTGATTATCGTGTCGCACCAGGCCACAACGCTAGAAAAATTTGCGCGTCGCGCGGCCGTTCTACGGGATGGCAAACTATATCAGTTCGACACGCTGGAAGAGGCCAAGCAGCTTTATGACTACGAAACCCAAAGCTAGGAAGTTCCGCATTCGTCGCACAGATGGCGACGCACCGGGCGGTGAGGCGCGGGCGGCTGAGGCCGCGGACGCGCGCGCGACAGCCACAGGAACAACCGCAAGCGCGGCGGCGGCGGCGGCAGCCGCCAGTGTCGCGGCAGCGCGCACACCCCGCGCGGCGCCACAGCCTACGGTGGAAGACACAAGCCTGCCTAGCCACACAGAAGACGGTTTCGGCGACATGGCCCTGCCGGGTTCAGCGGCCGCAGACCGAGCGCAAGGCGCGGCGCCCGCGGCGGCCAGCCCCCAATCCGAAGAGGCCGAACTGGCCGCTATCCGGTCCGAGGGTTTGACAGGGCGACAGCTGCGCATGGCGCGGCGTTCCGCCCAGAAACACGGGCTTAGCCCCTCGTCCGACTTTGACGCCGTGCGCCAGCTGCGCAAACGCGGGATTGATCCGTTTGGGCAATCCAACATGCTGGAACTGGTCATCAACGAAAACCAGAATACCACCGCGCCCGCCGGTGCCGCCGCCAGCGGCAACACGCTACCGGTGCGGGCCGCAACAGCCCAAGTACCCGCAACCCAAGTTGGTGCAGCCCCACCCGCAGGCGTCGCCCATACCGCCGAATCCCGCGCGGCCGAGATCATGGGCGTGCAGCGCGACATCGCCAATCGCCGTCGCCGCAAGTTGATCCAACTCGCTACCCGGCTGGCGCTGTTTGTGTTCCTGCCCACGATGCTAGTCAGCTATTATTACTACGCCGTTGCCACGCCGCTCTACGCCACCAACACGGAATTCGTGATCCAGAAGGCCGAAGCCTCGTCTGGCGGCAGCGGGCTTGGCGGGCTGTTGGGGGGCTCCAGCTTTGCGACGGTCCAAGAATCAATCACCGTTCAGAGCTATCTGGAAAGCCGCGAAGCGATGCTGCGGCTGGATGAGGAATTGGGCTTTCGCGATCACTTCTCGGGCGATGATATCGACCCGCTCGTGCGCTTGGCCCCCGATGCCTCGGACGAGCAGATGTATAGCACCTACCTGCGCAACCTGACGATCGGTTATGACCCGACAGAGGGCCTGATCCGCATGGAAGTCCGCGCAGCCGATGCCCAAACCTCGCAAGCGTTTTCAGAAGCGCTGATCGGTTACGCCGAAGAGCGGGTGGACCAAATGTCATCGCGCCTGCGCGAAGACCAGATGGCCGGGGCCCGCGAAGGTTTCCAAGAGGCCGAAGAACGGTCCCTGCAAGCGCAGATGCGCGTGTTGGAACTGCAGGAACAACGGGGCGTTTTGTCGGCAGAAGCCGAGGTAAACCAAGTGTTTAACCAGATCGGCGTCTATGAAATGCAGCTGACAGAGGAACGTCTGCGCTTGGCCGAGATTAACGCCGCCGCACGCCCCAATGCGACCCGCGTGCAAGTGGCGGAGGCCAATATCGCCCGCTATGAAACCCTGATCGCGCAACTGCGTGCCTCTCTGACCAATGAAACCGCGGGCGAGGTCTCCCTTGCGCGCATCCAATCGGAACTGGTGATTGCCCAAGCCGATCTGGAAACCCGTCAATTGATGCTGACAGAAGCGCTGCAAGCGATGGAATCGGCCCGCACCGAAGCGAACCGCCAGTCGCTCTATATTTCCATGGGTGTCTTCCCGATTGCCCCCGACGAAGCCGCCTATCCCAAGGCATTTGAAAAGACCCTGCTTGCACTTGTCGTCTTTTCTGGCATCTACCTTCTGATATCAATGACCGCCTCGATCCTGCGTGAACAGGTAAGCTCCTGATCCGCACCACCTCGGGGCCAATGGCCCCGGGGGACCGATAGATGAAAACGGTAGAGATCGGATCGCTTAGCGTCTCGAACGCGGCACCTTTGCTGGTAATCGCTGGCCCTTGCCAGTTGGAAAGCATGGACCACGCGCGGATGATCGCCGGGCATATGGCGCAGGTCTGCGCCGATGCGGGCGCGCAGTTCGTGTTCAAGGGCAGCTATGACAAGGCGAACCGGACCTCCCTTTCCGGCAAGCGCGGGCTTGGGATGGACGAGGGATTGCGCATCCTGTCCACTATTCGCGACGAATTCGGCTGCCCCGTGCTGACCGACATTCACACGCCCGAGCAATGCGCTCCGGTGGCCGAAGCCGTCGATATCCTGCAAATCCCCGCCTTCTTGTGCCGCCAGACGGACCTTCTGCTGGCCGCAGGCAAAACCGGTGCCGCGATCAACATCAAGAAGGGGCAGTTCCTCGCCCCTTGGGACATGCAGAACGTGGCCGAGAAGGTCGCCAGCACGGGAAATGAGCGCCTGATGCTGACCGAGCGGGGCGTTTCCTTTGGCTATAACGCGCTGGTGGCCGACATGCGGTCCCTGCCCGAGATGGCGAAAACCGGCTACCCGGTCATCATGGACGCGACCCACGCCGTGGCGCAGCCCGGTGGGCTTGGCGGATCATCGGGCGGACAGCGAGAGTTTGCCCCCGTGCTGGCGCGTGCCGCCGTGGCCTTGGGCATCGGCGGGGTGTTCCTTGAAACTCACGAAGACCCCGACACCGCGCCGTCTGATGGGCCCAACATGATCCGGCTGGATGATATGGCGGGGGTCATCAACACGCTGATGGCGCTGGACGCTGTCGCTAAAGCGAACCCGGTACGCCTGTGATGCGGGGGCTGCTCAAACCCCTCCTCGCTGCGCTCCTCGCAGTGGCCCTGTGCGGGCCGGTTCTGGCGCAGACGGAAGGCAGCCAACCCGACGGCACGATTGCCGTGGAAAGCGACCGGGCCCAGGATTTCGCCACCCGCGACCGGATCATGGATATTCTCGGCCAGCTTGAGGGCTACGATGATGTGCGCGCTACGGTTTCCAACGGGATCGTCACCCTGCGCGGCACGGTGGTGGACGCCACCCGCATCGCCGCCCTGAACGAGCTGGTCGCCCGTGTCGAAGGCGTGGTGGCGATAGAGAACACCGTCGCCGAAAGCACCGATGTGGTGGAGCGTCTGAACCCCGCCCTGCACCGCATGCAGGAACGCGTGGCACAGGCGATCGCCTTCTCTCCGCTGATCCTAGTGGCGCTGGCGGCGGGCGTCTTGATGTGGCTGTTCGGGTTCTGGCTGGCCAAGCGATCTTGGCCATGGGACCGAATCGCCCCCAATGCCTTTATCGCTGACATCTACCGCCAGATCGTGCGCTTGGCCTTCATCGTGCTTGGCATTGTGCTGGCGCTCGATTTGCTGAACGCGACGGCGCTTCTGGGAACGATCCTGGGGGCGGCGGGTATCGTCGGCCTCGCCATCGGCTTCGCCGTGCGCGACACGGTGGAAAACTTCATCTCCTCCATCATGCTGTCGATCCGCCAACCGTTTCGCCCCAAGGATCTGGTGGAGATCGAAGGCGATCTTGGCCACGTCATCCGCCTGACCAGCCGCGCCACGATCCTGCTAAGCCTTGATGGCAACCACATTCGCATCCCCAACGCGACGGTCTTCAAATCCCGCATCATCAACTATACCCGCAACGACGAGCGCCGCTTTACCTTCCTCGTGGGGGTCGATCCCGCCGCTGATATCGCCGAGGCTCAGCGGATTATCCTGGCTGCCCTGAAAGAATTGCCCTTTCTGCTGGAAACCCCCGGCCCCGGCGTCTGGGTGGAGGGGCTTGGGGCCTCGACCATCGACATCACGGCGGCGGGCTGGATCAAGCAGCACGAAACCGGCATCGGCATGGCCAAGGGAGAGGCCATTCGTGTGGTCAAAGCCCGCCTGGAGGCCTCAGGTATTGCCCTGCCCGAGCCCACATACCGCCTCCTTAGGGCCGAACAGCCTGCCAAAACCGATGCAACACCGGCCCCCGCCAAGCCCGCCGCGGCACAGGTCGAAGTGCAGAACGTGGGAACCGAAGAAGGCGTCGCATTGGAACAGATAATCGAGGCCGAACGCGAGGCCCTGCCCGATGATGACCTCCTCCGCCAGGAAGCTCCGCAAGAATAGCGGGAGTTCGGAGCAAAAAAACGCAATCGGGGACTTGATCCCGATGCCTCCGCGTCGTATCTCCAGCGGCGTAGTTGGGGTGTAGCCAAGCGGTAAGGCAACGCTTTTTGGTAGCGTGTACCGTAGGTTCGAATCCTACCACCCCAGCCACTCCAATCTTTCCATACAAGATCTATAGTTTACTGTTAGCCTGTGCCGCTAAACGGTACAGGGCGCTGGTACGGGTTTGTGTGTCGGGATCACCTTGCTTCGCGAGTTGACATTGGGGAGGGCAAAAAACCGTTCCATAGTGCCCCAAAAGGGACGGGTTGGTCATCGGCATGATCAGGGAGAAGCATAGCGTGACGCGGTTGATGTCGAGGAGGCATTAGGCTTCTAGACATCCTCGACGTTCTGCGCTGTTGTAAGACAGATCGGTTCCCGGCTCCAGGCGAACACAAGTGCGAGGTTCCGGAACTAATTGCCTAGGACCCTTTGCCGACCTTGTGCATTGTGTTGGAGATGACCGCTCCTATCTCTCGGTGCAACTATTCTCGACCTATCGCGATTGTTGCCTACAAGCGCACGGCGATTGAAAGTGCCTGAGAGAAGCTGTAGTCGGGAGTTGATCGTGCAGCATGGTCTCATCCACACGTGCCCGTCTTACTTTAAATCGACTATCTGCTCAGGACAGGGAAAAGGTACTCGTGATGTATAGCATAAACGACTGTAAAATAGAAGATTTTCCCAAAATATCCGACGCTCGTGGAAACTTAACGTTCATCGAGGGACAAAATCACATTCCCTTTGACATCAAGCGATTTTACTATTTGTACGATGTACCCGGAGGGTCCGAGCGCGGTGGACATGCTCACAAAGGCCTACACCAAGTATTGATCGCTATGTCAGGTTCGTTTGATGTAGTCCTAAATGATGGTCAACAAACGCGTCGCTACCATCTAGCAAGATCACATTACGGACTGTATCTGACCCCGATGATCTGGCGCGAGATTGATAACTTCTCCTCAGGGTCGGTCTGTGCGGTACTTGCATCCGAGCGTTATGATGAAGACGATTACTACCGCGACTACGAAGATTACATCGTGGCTCGGGGTCTTGATCCCCGCACCGTAGTGCGCGGCAAACAATGATTAGTTTTCTGGACCTTGCGCAGACCTATGACGAACTGCGACCCGAAATCGATGCAGCCATTGCCCGTGTAACCGCTAGCGGTTGGTACATTCTAGGCCCGGAGATCGACCGGTTCGAGAGAGACTATGCCGCGTACATCGGCTCCGATGTCGCCATTGGGTGCGCGACCGGTCTAGATGCACTGATCTTGGTTCTTATGGCGATGGATATTGGCCCGGGCGATGAAGTTATAGTGCCAGCACATACCTTTGTAGCAACGTGGTTAGCGGTAAGCCGCGTCGGTGCCCGTCCGGTACCAGTTGACGTAAATTTCGACACGCTAAACATGACGGCAGAGGGATTAGAAGAAAAACTCTCACCGGCAACTAAGGCTATCATTCCCGTTCATTTGTATGGCAATCCCGTAGATCTTGCCCCGATCTTAGCGTTCGCACGGAAGCATGACTTGCGTGTCATCGAAGATGCAGCGCAAGCACATGGCGCGCGATGGGGTGGTCGAAGAGTTGGTGCTCAGAGTGATGCCGCCTGTTGGAGTTTCTACCCAGCCAAGAACCTTGGGGCACTAGGCGACGGAGGAGGTATCACAACGAATGACCCGGCTTTTGCCGCGCGTATTCGTCGCCTCGGTAACTACGGCTCAGTCCGGAAGTACGAAAACCTCGAAATCGGTCTGAATTCACGGCTCGATCCAATTCAAGCTGCTATTCTTTCAGTGAAACTAGGCAAACTGGATACATGGAACGCGCATCGATCTGAGATTGCTCGGATATACTTGAGTGGCCTTCGCGATTCTGAATTAATCTTGCCGAGCGTGCGCGATGAGGCGGACCCAGTTTGGCATTTATTTGTGGTGCGCACCGATCATCGCGATGCGATCCAAGCGGGGCTTGCCGACGCCGGCATCCAGACCCAGATCCATTACCCAATCGCTCCATTTGATCAAGCATGCTACTCGGACCTAAATCTGAGTGGACAGGACTTTCCGGTGGCGGCGGGGGCGGCGAAACAGGTGCTCAGCCTGCCGATCGGTCCTCATATGCCGCTCGACGACGCTCACCGTGTCGTAGACGCAATCAGGCAGCTATTACGTGCCGTTTAAAAATGGACGACTAGGCGAATGACTACTTTATCCATTCTGGTGCCCACCTACTTCCATGAAGCGTATCTAGATTCCTGTGTGACCTCTGCCTTATCTGCCAAGTTAGCCCCTCACCACCGAATTGAGGTACTGATCTTGGATGATGGCTCCACCGATGGCACGCCTGACGTCGGCAAGAGGCTACAGCGGCAGCATGGAGATAGTGTCACCTATGTCTGGCAGGAAAACACTGGTCACATACCGCGCAACCTCAACACCTTGGCGAAACTTGCATCAGGCGACCTCCTGATGCTGTTTGCTGGCGATGACGCTTTTCCGGAAGGGTGGGATGCATCTGCTCGAATAGCGCACTTTGAAGATGATCCTGAATTGGCACTAAGTTTGTGCCAAGGCCAAGTATTAAACGCCAATGGGAATCTTCAAGACGAGTTGCGGCAGCCATCTGACGTCATGGATGCACTTACAAGATTGCCCAGCACACAAATCCTGGATGAGTTTCTCGAACGACAACCGTTTCAGCTGTTTTTGCAGGCAGCTATCGTCCGGCGAGACGTTTATCGGGATGTGGGAGGCTACAACGAAACTTTGGCTGCCGATGATACCGCGATGGCACTGCGTTTATTCCGTACAATGGTAGCCGAGGGACTGACCCACCGCGTAGATGAAGACATATCCTTTCTCTATCGCAAGCACAGCGGTAATCTACATCGGAACCATCTGCGCGCCCTACACACCAAAATACAATTCTATGTGTCTGAGATTGCTCCAGAGCATCGGCCTCGGTTCGCAAAAAAGTTATTGTTCAATCTCGAAGGATTGTCTTGGCGCGTGCTGTGGTCGCATGCCGTTCGCGAAATGCTACATGGTGCGCTAGAGCCGAAACTAGTTCACAGGTTGTTAATTAAAGCGTCGTTAAGAAAAATTAAGAGGTAGAACCAATGAAGGACCTAATAATTATCGGCGCCGGAGAGTTTGCCGACATAGCCTACGAATACTTTTCTGTAGACTCCGATTATACTGTAGTGGGATTCGCTGTGGAGGAAGCTCATATTACGGATGCCACACACCGTGACTTGCCGGTTGTGGCGTTGGAAACTGTAGAGACGACGTTTCCTACAGAGAGTGTGCATGCGTTCGTTGCAATCACCAATACACAGCACAATCGCTTGCGTGAGCGCTTAATGCAAGTAGCGCGAAGCAAGGGGTACAAACTGACAAGCTTCATAAGCCCGCACGCGTTCGTCTGGCGGACCGCCAGAGTTGGCGAGAATGTATTCATCTTTGAAAACAATGTGGTGCAGCACGGTGTTGACATCGCGGATGGTTGCATTCTGTGGAGTGGAAATCACGTTGGACATCAGTCGAGGATCGGAGCGTGTTGTTTCCTTTCCTCTCAAGTCGTCATTTCGGGCTATTGCAACATTGGTGAACGTTGCTTCCTAGGTGTCAACTCGACGATTGCTGACCACGTATGCGTCCCTAAGGACAGCCTAATCGGCCTCGGGAGTGTTATTTCGAAATCCATTGATCAACCTGGCGCGATGATAACGGGAAATCCGGCCGAAGTATCGCGAGTTAGCACCTATCGCTTTTTTAGATTGAAAGATTGAAATATGGGCTGGACAAAGCTAGGTAAGATTTATTGCCCTGACGGCACGCAGAGCTGGGCCCAACATAGCTTCATGACTCCGGTTCCTGTTCAAATGTCTAGTGAAGTGATCCGCCTGTATGGCGGTATGCGTGACGGCAGCGGAGTTTCGCGAATTGGGTGGATTGACGTTGATAGTGCCGATCCTAAGAACGTTTTGCGAGTCTGCCAGTCGCCGGCCCTCGATGTTGGCGCTCCAGGGATGTTTGATGACAACGGGGTAATACTCGGTGACGTAATCCGCGTTTCCGACAATAAATTACGCATGTATTACGTCGGCTTCCAACTGGTTGAGAAAGCCAAATTTTTGGCTTTCACCGGGGTTGCCGAGTCGCATAGCCGTTTTGAATCATTTGAGAGGCTTCAACCTACACCAATTCTAGACCGCGCCCCTCAAGCCCCATTTATCAATGCACTTCACAGTATCGAGAGATCTTCGCAGGGATATCGGGCGTGGATTTCATGCGGCCAACAATGGCAAATGATTGATGGTACTGCCTACCCACAGTACAATTGCTGGACGGTCACTAGTAGAGATGGAGTGATCTTTGACATGCGGCAGAGCGTGAAGATCCTTGACGTTACCGGCAGTGAATACCGAATTGGCCGCCCAAGGGCCCATCGCTTGCACGACGGAACTTATGAACTTCGCGTAACCTCTGACACATGGGAGCGGCGTTATTCAAGCAATCTAGCTCGCTCGGAAGATGGAATCCATTTCGTCCGTACTCAGATCGATGAGTTGCCGCGTGGTCCGATAGGTAGTTGGGATTCTGACATGACTTGTTACCCGGCCCGCATCGACACTTGGTCAGGATTGAGCTTCATCTTTTACAATGGCAATGGAATGGGTCGGACCGGCGTAGGAGTCGCCGTATTAGATGAGTAGCGTGAGAGGACTTAAGATCCGGACGTATGCGCCCGAAGATTCAAAGCGGTGGAATGACTTTGTCGCAAAGTCGCGCAACGGTACATTTTTGCATAACCGCGGCTTTATGGAGTACCATTCGGACCGGTTCAATGATGCCTCACTGATGGTGGAACGCGACGGCAAGCTGTTGGCCATTATGCCCGCAAATTTAGATAACGATACGCTCTTTTCCCATGGCGGACTTACCTACGGCGGAATAATTGTCGGCCGGTCGATGGGCACTGCTTTAATGTGTGACGTCGTGGATGCGATCCTCACAGACCTGTCGAGGATGGGGATCTTGCGGCTCGTGTACAAACCGGCACCCCATTTCTATCACAACGCCCCGACGGAAGAGGATATTTACGCGTTAGTTCAAGCCGGTGGAACTCTAGTTCAATGTGATGCTTCTGCCGCTATCGCATTGAAACGCCCGTTGACTGCGTCCCAATCACGGCGTCAAGGAGCAAAGCGGGCAGCTGCTGCCGGTATTACTGTCAGGGAAAGCCGAGATTGGACTGCGTTTTGGGGTGTTCTAGAGATAGTTTTGTCCAGCCGCCACGAAGTACAACCAACCCATTCACTCACGGAGATCCGGTTGCTCGCCGAAAGATTTCCCGAGAACATTCGACTTTTCGGCGCTTACCAAAAAGATGAATTGTTGGCTGGCGTCGTGGTGTTTGATTGTGGCCGTACGGTGCACGTTCAATACATGGCGAACCATCCCGATAAAAGAATGTTTAGTGGCCTGGATCTGATCTTATTATCGCTGATAGGGGAAACTTTCGCAAATCGGGACTGGTTTGATTTTGGCATTTCCACAACTGAAGGCGGTGCGAAACTGAATTCTGGCCTGGCTCAGCAAAAGGAAATGTTCGGCGCACGGTGTGTTCTCTACAACCGCTATGAAGTTTCTCTTTAGGATGATCCGCTGCGGATCTGTATTTTGAGTACGGCGTAAGAAGTTGGAATATGTGAGCCAGTGATAGTTAATGCAAATTTTTTGACCTGAGCCCCAAGCTTCCTCCGCCTCGCGGAGAGTCCTTGGGATTGGGTTGATGGCCTTACGCGGTTAGTTTGTTCTTGTTCGTTCTCTCTGCAAATTCCTTTGGCGTCAGATTTCCGAGCGCCGAGCGTGGTCTGTCGCTGTTGTAGTCCTCTTGCCGTGCTTCCAGCGTCTCGCGAGCCTCGGCCAGTGAGCTGGAAAGCGTCTCCTTCAAGCATTCATCACGCAACTTGCCGTTAAAGCTCTCGATGAAAGCGTTCTGGGTCGGTTTCCCTGTCGCAATGTAGTCCCAGTTGATGCCGGTTTCCTGCACCCACTTGAGCACGGCCATGCTGATGAACTCGGTGCCATTGTCCGGGACGATGCTGTTAGGTGCGCCTCTCTCTGCAATCAGTCGATCCAACTCCCTCGTGACCCGTAGGCCCGATAGCGATGTATCGGCGACCAGTACCAGGTTCTCCCGCGTGTGGTCATCCACCACGGTCGGATACGAAATCTGCGACCGTCCGTCAGCGCGTCAGAGACGAAGTCGAGCGACCAGCGCTGGTTCGCACCATCTGGCACCACCATCGGCTTCCTCGTGCCCAGAGCCCGCTTTGGACCTGTCGCGCTTTTGTGCCGCCCCAAGTGCTCGTTTAAGCCACCTTGCGTTCGAAGGCGACAGGGCTTTTCCAGCCCAATGCTGAGTGGCGGCGGCGCGGATTGTAGAAGCCATTGATGTACTCGAAGATGGCCATCTCGGCCTTCCGCCGTGTCTTCCAAGGATGCCGCCAGATCAGTTCAGCCTTGATTGTTTTGAAGAACGTCTCGACGGCAGCATTATCATAGCAATTGCCTTTCCCAGACATCGATACCTTGAACCCGTCCTAGCGCAGGATCTTCTGAGAATCATGAGAACAATATTGCGACCCGCGATCCGTGTGATGGATGCACCCTTTGGGCGGTTGTCGGAACGCGATGGCCATCTTCAAAGCTCTGATCGCAAGGTCGCGTTTCATGCGGTTGCTCACGGCCCAACCGATCACACGCCGAGAATGTAAGTCCAAGATCACGGCCAGATACAACCAGCCCTCACGCGTCCAGACATAGCTGATGTCACCTGCCCATTTTTGGTTGGGCGCATCAGCGTTGAAGTCACGATCTAGTAGGTTTGGCGCGATATTGAACTTATGATTGCTGTCTGTGGTGACCTTGTATTTGCGTGTTCTAACAACGGATATGCCGTTCTGGCGCATCAACCTGCCAACACGACGGTGGCCCACGTTCAAACCGATCTCTTTCAACTCTTCGGTCATTCGTGGACGGCCATAACTGCCCAGGCTGAGGCGCGATTGTTCTTTGATATGCGCCAGCGTCACAAGATCAGACCGCTGCCTGCGACTGGCTGGACGACTGCGATACGCCCGTAACCCACGCGTGCTGACGCCAACGACATCACACAACCGACTGGCTGGGAAGCTGCACCTGTGTTCTTCGATGAATCTAAATCTTATTGCTTTAGACCCGCGAAGAACTGGGTGGCCTTTTTTAAGATCTCCCTCTCCTCCTTCAGGAGCCGTATCTCGCGTCGAAGCCGATCATTCTCTTTGGCGAGGTCTAAATCTTCGTTCGACACTAACTCCGTGTCTCGGTGCGCAGTGATCCATTTGTTCAGCGTCGACATGCCAACGCCCAGATCGTCGGCCACTTGCTTACGCGTAAGCCCACTGGTTAGCGCGATACGCACCGCATCCTGGCGGAATTCGTCCGTCCGTTTCAGTCCCATAGTCAGTCTCCTTTGTTGCAGTAAATGCTGTCAAAGGAGCGGCATCAAACCGCGACAGGTCCAGATTCCTTCCCGCTGGCGTCCCAGCATGATCTCCCGCTCGAACTCTGCAACACTGCCTAAGAGGTTCAGCATCAGCTTCCCGGTCGGGGTCGTCGTATCGAGATTCAGGTCGATAATCTTGAGGTGTGCGCCAAGGGTTGCCGCGGGTCGATGCGATCAGGCAGGTGCAGATAACGGAACAGACGTTTTACCGCTGGCGTAGGCAATATGCTGGAATGAGAGCCGGCCATCCGATCAGACAACGGCCCAGAGTTCATTGCTCAGGCTGTCAGGGATTGGATTGCGGCGGTCGGCACAAAGACCGCCTACATCGAGCCGGGATCACCCCTCTCGGGACATCGCTCTGCGATGCCTTACGGTCAGTGCTTGGGAGAACGGATACAGCGAAAGCTTCAACGCGCGCTTTAGAGACGTGCTGCTTAATGGAGAGATCTTTTACAGCCTGCGCGAAGCACAAATCCTGTTCGACCAATGCAGGACCCAAGACGGCCCCACAGTGCTCTGGGCTACCGCCCACCGGCCCCGGAAACTATCGTCCCGATGGAACCCAGGCCGATCATGCACTAACAATCAAACTGGATCATTTAGGTGGGGCTGATCACCCTGTCGTCTAGGCCATGCTCAGCTATCGCTCGCTCAAGAAGTATCTGTTACCGGATTTCTATTTCAGTAAATTCCCTTGCTTCTACTGACTCCTGACGCGAAAGAGAGGATGCTGTAGCCTTGGATCTGCGCAGGTCGTCCAGGGTTGCGAGATATACTTCACGAGGCGTCTTGGTTTCGTCCGGACGAATAACACCTCGTAGCTGAGCGAAGTGCCAATCCGAATATTCCATTCGCTCCCAACGAAGCCTCTGCGCTTCGGTTGAGTCTCGTGTACCCAGCGCTTCTACGATTTGTGTCTTACCCAACGCGCGTTAGAGATCCTTGGGATCCGCGCGAACGAAGTAACAGGATTGGTCGCGCTTCTTGAGATACTGAGTGCTACTTGTCATTCCAAAATGGTATAGGCTGATGGCACAACTCAAAAGGACAATATCTATTGTTTATCAGCAATATAGATTAAAACAGGGAACATAAAAGAGTACATACTTCCCAACCTACCACCCCAGCCACTTTTCCTTACTTGTACGCAAGACAGTTCCGCGGGACGCGGCCCACGTGCGTGTTAAGCCCAGCTGTTACGCGCAGCGCTGATCTCGCCAGAGTTGCGCAGTTACACGCCCCTTGAGGGCGCCCAGGCAGTCTGTTGGCGCGGTGCTTGATCTCTCAAGGAGGCGGGGGCCAGAGCGTCCCTTAGAAGCTCTGGCTGAAGGAGATGCCGAATTCTTGGGTTTGGTCGTAGTCACGCTCTTCCAGCGGCATTGCTAGAAACAGGTTGAACGGCCCGATCCCCGAGTCGATGCGTAACGACACGCCGACGGAACTGCGCAGATAGGCAGCGTCATCCACCGGATTCGCCCCAGCCACGCCGCCGTTGATATCGTCCAAGCCCCAAAGGCTACCGACGTCCAGGAAAACGCCCGGTGTCAGGGTCGAATCGTCCCCGAAAGCATTGGGGAAGCGCGCGTCAAAGCGACCGATGCCGTAAGATGTGCCGCCCAAAGCTGGCGTGTTGGCAACGGCAAGGTCGCGCGGGCCAAAACCCCCGAACGCAAACCCCCGCAAAGAACTGCTGCCCAACACAAAGCGATCGCCGATGTTGGATGTGCCCTCCATCGTGGCCATGTGCCCCAGCCGAACCGAGCTTCCGACGACGATATTGCCATCCGAGAACGCGTGAACCAGCGTCGCGCGGGCGGTGACAATCGTGAAGCTGTGGTCGCGGCTGGTGTGGCCTGTTTCCAGTCCAAAGCTGAACCGCGCCCGGCGCAGGGGGCCATCGCCTTCAATGGGCAACGCCGCCTGATAGGTCGCCCCTAATGAGACGCGCTGCTGCTGCCCCTCGTCGTTGCGAATCAGGATGGAGTTGGTGGGATCAACGGTTCCCACTTCGTTGCGAGACAAAGAGACATAGGCCGACAGGCGCTGACGCTCGGACAGGTCCCAGGTCAGTCGAGGTTGCAACCGGGTCGCGGCGGATTCGAAGCCATAGACATCGCCCGCCGTGGTTTCAGAATGGGACAGCGTCAGGCCGAACCGCGGTGAGTCACCAAAAACCGTATCGTTGCTATAGGCGACGTTGAAGCGAGTCGCGCCTTCTTGCGCCTCGATCCGCATGCTGAAATCGGCATCCTGTCCCAGGAACCGTTCTGTCGCATAGCCGAGCCCGCCAACAAATCCGGAATCGGTGTTGTAGCCAATACGCGCCGACAGGTTAGCAATCGGGTTCGGGTTGAACGCCTCTTCTGCGGCAGCGGGCGCGACGTCGCCATCGGACGCGGTCTGCGCGTTCGCCAGCCCCCCATACGCGCACAAAAGCGCAACGATAGTGAATTTGATAAAATGCATGCTGTCCCCCGACACATATCCTTCAGTTTACGCTAGGGAAAATGTTCGAATTCTCCAAGACTTCCATTATGAAAACCCCGCAAAAAATCCCGACTGTGACTTTTAACAACCCGCCACATGCTCCATCGTGTGGCATGGACAAAACACACGCCCAGCTAAGTCACCTCGCGCACAACGCCGATGCTTGTGAAAAATCGTGGTCGATCACCGAAAATGGCATCGAAGAGCGGGTGCTGTTCTTCTTTGAAACCTCGGTTCAGGCGGCAGAAATGATCGCCACTGCCGCGGTTGATCTGGGACTACCCAAAACGTTGCTGTCCGCATGGTCGTCCGCCCTGCCCGGTGCCGATGCCATCGGACTTGCGCTTCGGTGTGATCGGACATCTGTCCGGGTATACACCCAATATTGGGAGGTTCTGGCCGCCCGAGTCGATGCCGGGAACCTTCAGCCCTTCCCCCTCTACAAGGGCTTCAAACTGCTGCCCTCAGGCAAGGTGCGTACCGACGATTACTACTGCCGACCGGTCGCGCCGAAAGCGGATTTCTGGCCGTTCATGGCGCAGACCTTCGAAGCCTTTGGACTGGACAGCGCACAGGCGGACGTGGCCTTCGCCGATCTGGACGCTGAAACGGCGATTTGCACCCGGACTTTGGGGGCAGAGCGGAGCTCTTGGTTGACGACCGTGCGGCGGGCGCAAATGGACCGTGCTAAGCTTGCCGACTGGGCCGCCCCCTTGGCAGCACGTGAGGGCGGCCAAGCGATTGTAGAGGCTCTTGCCCAGAACGATCTGGTGCATTTGGCGGGCGGGACCGACACCCAGAAGGGTCCGTTTCTGACGATCTATCTGGAAAGTAGCCCGTCAGATGTCTTGGCCGCGCTCGCCCAAGCCGATTAACGCGCTCGGTCAGTTCGCCACGGCGCAGCTACTGCCCGCAGGGATCGCAAGGTCCGAATTGTCGATCCCGGCCCTGACGGTGAAGGTGTTGGAAGTGGGGTCGATGAAAGGGTCAATCGCCGTGACCGAGGCGGCCACATTGGCTTGGGTCAGTTCCACCGACAGGGCGATGTCCTGACCGATGGAAAACTCTCCAAATGCGCCGGCAAGGAACACCAGTTCGGCTTCCAGCTCGCTCACCTCGATGATCCGCAACAGGGGCTCAGGCCCTATCAATTCGCCCACGGCGATAGCCACTTCGGCGACATATCCGGCGAAAGGAGCGCGGATGGTACCACGGTCCACCTCGATCTGTGCGCGCGCTTGTTCGGCGCTTGCAAGGGCCAGATCGGTGCGCAGGGCTTCGATCTCATCGCGGGAAATCAGGTTGCGGTTCAGCAGGCCTTCGCTGCGGCCAAGGCGTTCTTGCAGACCGTCGATGGTGATCTGGGCCACTTGCAAATCCGCCTCGGCCAAGCGGGTATCGAAATGCACCAAGGGGTCGCCCGCTTCCACGAAATCGCCGCGCGTGACCTCTACCGCGATGACGATGCCGCTGCGGTCCGAGCCGATGTCACTGGTGCGTGCGGGTACCAACAGGCACGTCAAAGGCGCGGCCATTTGCGCCGCCGACGGCCCGGCCAGCAGCAAACCCACCATGGCAACAGCCACCTTCATTCCCATCCGTGTCATCCGACGCCTCCTGTTTCAGCGATAGCCCAACCGTTTAATCATATCTTGTTCGCGCAGAAGTGTCTGCCGCCGCATACTCCGCGATCTGCGGTCCCGATCCGCTTGAATCTGCGACAGGCTTCGGGCGGGAAACGCGCCCAGACGCAGCATCCACGTCGCACCGCGCCGCGCGAGGGAGAAGGCCCCCTCGATCAATCCGCGATCCTGAAGGCTGACCATCGTGTCATAGCTGCCCGGATCACCCTGCCGCCCGGCGCGCCCATAAAGCTGCCGCTCCAACCGCCCCGAGGGCATGACAGACCCGATGATCACATGCAGCCCGCCCGCCGCTTTCACGTCCTCCGACAGGGAAATGTCGGTCCCACGCCCCGCCAGGTGGGTGGCGATCGTGATCGTGCCCTGTATGCCAGCGCGGGCCACCAGCTCTGCCTCCTGCGCCTCTGACAGCGCATCAAGAACGGCAACTTCACGTTGCATCCGGGCGAAGGTCGCTTGCAACGCGGCGCTTTCGGCCACGTCATTCAGGCCGATCAGCACGGCGCGAGTCTTTGCCACCTCTATGGCGCGGCGGGCGACGGCCTCCCACTTTCTGGCCTCGGTGCGGAACACTTTCAGACGGCTCCCCTGCAACTGGCTTTTAGCGTGGGGGGCGACGGGCCAGACCGCCAGACCGTAGATGGCCCAGAACTCTCCTCGGCATTCCTTGGCGGTTCCGGTCAGTCCGGACAGAATGCGGTACTGGCGAAAATAGGTCTGTTGCGTGATCTGCCCGACGGTGCGGGTCTCATTACTGGGCGGCACGCCCGCGACCAGTTCGACCATTTGCTGCAAGCCGTAGTCCCACTTCCGATCCGGCATCAGCCGCCCCGTGGCCTGGTCGATCATCACGATCTCATCGTCTTGCACGATATAGGCGACCCCCTCCAGGAACCCATACCGCGCCATCAGCGCCGTCTCGGCCAGTTCGATAATGTCCGAGGTCCGTGCCAGCGGATGACGCCAGCCCGAGGCAGCGCGTTGCAACAGGGCGAGGCCCCGCGTGGTCAACCGCCAGCTGCCGCGCCTGTCACGGACACGTTCCGCACCCTCTGTCAATGCGTCCGCGAACGCCACAAGCTGACGGAAAAGGTATATGTCCACGGGCGGCGGTGGGTCCGCAGGCTCGGACAGGATCATCGGCACAGTGGCGTCATCAATCAGGACCGAGTCCGCCTCATCAATGATCGCAAGCGCCTGCCCGGTTTGCCGGGGCCGATGACTATCGCCCAAGGTGCGTTGCTCTCGCTTGTCGCGCAGGTGATCAAACACCACGATCTTGTTGGTGCCGTAGACGATGTCGTGATCGTAGCCCACGCGCCGGTCATCATCCTTGTCGTCCTGCTGCATCACGGCCAAGCTTACGCCAACAAAACGCGCCATCGGGGCGATCAATTCGTGGTCGCGTTGCGCCAGATAGTCATTCACCGTCACAACATGGACCGACACGCCGACGCTTGCCGCCGTGATCGCCGCCATGCCCGCCGCCAAGGTTTTGCCTTCGCCGGTTCGCAATTCCACGCATGTGCCCGACAGAAGGCGCAACGCGCACTCGATCTGGTTGTCGCGCAGCCGCAAGCCCGTTTCCCGGCGAAATACCTCCAGCACCGCGCAGAAGCGTTCCGCGCCTTGGGTGGGTTCCATCAGATCCTCGGCCCTCAGCGGCTTGGCGAAAAGCGCACGTAATGCGTCCGCTTCCAATCCCTCGTAACGGCTCCGCTGGTTGGCAATGGCCTTTTGCATGGCCCCGATGCGGTCAGACCGCGTGGCCAACCGCCATGCGATCCATTCATCCCAGAACAACCGCATCCGCGACAGAGGGGCCACTTCGCGGCGCACCGGGCGCTGCCGGGAACGGGCGAATGCCTTCAATGTCGCGCCCTGCGCCATGCCAACGGCCCCTAGAATCTCGTGACCCGCAGGAATAGCCGACGCAGGTGGAATTGCGCCTGCGCCAAGGCGCTGGCGCGGCCAAGATCAACCCTTGCCTCCACATGAGCCCCCGCCCATTGCGAGAGGTCCCGATCTGGAGCGGCCCAGATGATCCACCGGGAATCTAGCGCCATGCCCGGATTTCCGGGTTGTTCAGGCACCGGCCCACCCACAGAGCTGAGCAGCTCTGGCGGCACTTGCTGCCCGACATCCACCACCCGTTCGCGGGCGAAAGGCACGGTGAAGCTCTGCTCGTCGGGCAGGCGAAACTCGACCGTCGCAGCGCCATCGGCACGGCCCGAGTATGCCGCCGGGATCGCGGCCACGATCTGAAGCG
This sequence comes from Gymnodinialimonas sp. 57CJ19, assembly GCF_038396845.1. Lineage (NCBI taxonomy): Bacteria > Pseudomonadati > Pseudomonadota > Alphaproteobacteria > Rhodobacterales > Paracoccaceae > Gymnodinialimonas > Gymnodinialimonas sp. 57CJ19. Next base: position 1,543,544 of record NZ_CP151587.1, on the reverse strand, counting down.
CATCGGGGCTAATGACATAGCCCAACCTGTCGCCCCTAAACACGAACGTGCCCGGCGTTGGCGCTTGTCCCGCGGTCCAGCTCAAGCGCCCATCCAGCGGCGAGCGGACCGCCAGCGCATCTTCCAAGGCCTGCGCGTTGGCCAAGCTGGCGCGGGCGACTTCCAGCTCGCGCTCAAATCGTTGGCGCTCGGCCACGCCAAGGCCGCTCCGCTCCAATGCGTCCTCAAGGAAGGCCACGTTCATCGCCAAAGCCTCACGGCGGGCCGATTGCACCGGGTTGGACAATTCAACCAGCGTCGCGCCACGGGTGACCACGGCCCCTTCGTCCGCTTCGCTTTCGGACAAGAGCCCCGCCGTTGCCGCAGAAACCTCGGCACCGGGAAGCGGGACGATGCGCCCCTCCCCACGGGCGAAAAACGGCAGAGGGACAAAGGCAAGCAAGCCAATTGATACGATCATAAACAGCGCCAACCGCACGCTGGCCCGCCGTGTCCGGTTTTGAACCCGCGCCATGCGAACACCCTTTTTGACAACTTTGAACAGAGGCCAGACCACCCCCATGACGATGGCCCATCCGGCCAGTAATATCCCGAAAATATAGAACCATGACGACACGATCAAAGCGATGGTCATGGTCAGAAGCAACCGGTAGCCCAAGGACGCGACGCCGTAGATCGCCAAAATCCGCGCCTCTCCGGGGCGCGGCTCCACCTCTTGCCGCAGGCCGATGATCCGTGACAGGAACCGATCTTGCAGATACTCGCCCGATCTTTGGGCGAGGTTTGGCATCTCCAACCAATCGGCCAGCACGAAATAGGCGTCAAACTTCAGCAGCGGATTGCCGTTGAACACGATGGTCGAGATCGAGCCGATCAGCACGAAGTTGAACAGAAGCGCCCGTTCCAGCCCCGGTTCAATCTGAAGCCAGATAATCATGGCGAGGGAGGCAATCAGAACCTCTGCCACGATACCCGCCGCCCCGACGATCATGCGGGCATATTTGGACGGCAAGGTGCTGGCGGCCGACGCCTCTACATAGGGGACCGGGAACATGACCAGCAGCATGACGCCGAATTCCCGCACCTCTCCGCCGAAGCGCTTGAGCGCGTAGCAATGGGCCAATTCATGCAGCCCCTTCATGATCGGATAGGCCAGCGCCAGTGACAAAAGCCCTCCCTGCGAAATCAACGATTGATCCGTTGTTTGCAGCAAAGCCTCCGCATTCATCATCGCCATGACGACGGCCGTCACCACCAGCGCCGCAATCGTCAGCCCCCCAAGGGGCGTGAACAGAAGCGACACAAACGGGTAAGTGACCCGGACCAAGGCGCTTGGGTCAAACAGCTTCACCTTCACGGCCAGGGGGCTGATAAACCGCTGCTCTACCGCTGCGGTCCGGCGTTTTCCGGTCCGGTCGCTCAGGTGTTGCGGGTCCAAATCGTGATCCGACAGCAACAGGCCTGAACCGACCAATTGCATGACCCAATCCACCAATTCCCCCTGGGTCGGTGCGATGGCGGGACGGCGCATCAGGACGGCCCAGATATCCCCAAGGGTGCTGCGCCCATCGAACATTTGCCACAGCTCCTGGGCACGTTCCGTCAGGCGCAGGTGTTGCCCTGTCACCGTGTCAGACAAAACGATAAACGCATCGCCCCGAAACATTTGATGGCTGGTTTCAACTGCCGCCCGGCGGCGAAAACACTGGTCGGACAGAAGGTGCCAATCGGGATGCCTGAGGGTTCCCATAGGCGCTTAGCTCCACCGCCAAATGGTACGCCGCAGCCAGCGCGCTGCGCCGCGCGTATAAGCGCCAAGCATAGAGGTTTCGCCCCCCTCAACCCGCACAACACCACGCATACCGTCGAGCAAGACAACATCGGGCTCGGCCTCGATATCCATCCACGCCGAAAACGTGTTCACCCCGTCGCGTACCTGCGGGTCCGAGGTGATACTGCTTAAGGTTACGTCAATGGGCGCACCGGGATGGGCGGTCAGCAACAAGGTGCCCGCCACCGGGGGCGCAAGGTCCGCGACCCATTCCTCGTCGATGAAAACCAGCACGCGGAAACCATCGGGGGCAGCCAGTTCCAGCAACGGCTCCCCCAGGCGGACACGACCACCGACGCGCCGCCACGCATCGCCGCCGACCACGACTGCCGCGGTCTCTGCCTCGAACCGGGCCAGATCCAACTGCCGTTCCAGCAAATCAAGGCGGACCTGAATTTGGCGGCTCTGCGCTTCCAGGCTTTGAACGCCCGCGCTATCGCGCTGCGCGCGGGCGGCCTGCATTTCGCTGGCGATTTCGGTCAGTTCCGACTGTGCCTCCGCGACCTGCAACACCAGCTCATTATCTTCGAGCGCCACGATTACTTCGCCCGGTGCAATCGCGTCGCCCAATTGAAAGGGGGCTTGCGCCAAGAACCCATCATAAGGGGCCGAGACAACGCGGCGTTCCTGCGCCTCGATCCGGGCGGAAAACGTTGGCTGAAACTGCGACGGCCACAGGGCCAGCCCGATGATGGCGCAGATGGCGAACAGCGCGAACAGCTTCAGACGCCAGACCGTAGGACCAAAGATGCCGCGGACGATCGCCCAACTCCAGTTGCCCAAACGGCGCCAGATGGAAGGAAACGCGCGGTTCTGGATCGTGAGAGAGGTGCTGAGGACCTGCGCCAAGAGATCGGCAGACTCGGGATGCACCTCCCCTGCTGAGGAGCCATCGGCCCAGATGCACACCACAACTGCCTTTGGATCATCGCCGCCATAGACCGGCAGGGAAAGACCACGGCTGCCCCCCAAGACACGAATACGCGCCATCGTGTCTTCCAGAAGGATCTGGTCCTTTGGGTCGGGCAGTTGGTCATCGGCGACCGCGGGAAGGGTGCTATCTTCACCGGCGGCGTCCACCACGTCCACGATCTGCGGTGACCGGGCCCGTACGGCATGATCGGCGATCGCCTCGATCTGGCTGCGGGCTTCGCTGTTGCGGTCCACGACGCCGCCGCCGGACAGGGCGTGCAGCTTGGGTTTGTCGCCCTTCAGCCAAGTGACGGCAATCAAATCTGGGGTCAGCGCCTTTTCCAGACGGGCGACCCATTGGTCGGTCAGTTGCCGACGATTCCGCGCGCGCGAGGCATCCAACAGAATCTGGCTACCCACCTCGGTGCCAACGGCAATCGCGCCGATCTGGGCGCTGCAATCGCTGAGCGCGGCGACCAGAAGCCAGCCCACCCGCGTTTCCACCAAGGTTAACTGTGTCTGAAGATCCGCAGGGGCCACTCCATCAAGGCGTAGCATCAAGACGAGGTCCAGCCCTGCGCCGCCCACCATGTAGTGAGCCGCCCACCCGTTCGTGACGCCGGCCACGGCCTCGACCGCGCCGCCGCCATCGGGGGTGTAGGCATCAAGGGTCGGCATCATCCGCGCTTCGTCGATCTTGCCGAACCGCGCCGCCTCTTGCCACAAGCCGTCGCCTTCCCGAAGGAACGCCTGAACGCCCGAGAGGCCCTGCAACGACCCAAGATGTCGCCCCAGAGCCTCGCGGAACAGAGGGTATTCAGTGCTAGAGGCCATAGGGGACCAATATATTCAAATCATTGACCTATGTGCCTATGCGCCAGCCACCCATCTGCCAAGGGGGCGTTTGATCTGTTTGGGAAATGAAGGCCGCAATCTCGGCCTCCAGCTGCGCAAGATCTGCCGCGCCGCCAGGTTGCAAGGCCGCCTGATCCTCGGGAACTGGCGCATTGCCTTGGCCCTGATCGCTATCCTGCTCTGGCGGTGCGCCATCTTCGGTGATCGGGTTCGCTTCCCCGCCGCCCAGAAGTTGCCCCTCAGAGATCATCCGGAAACCCGATAGCCCATCCGCGCCGCCAGCCTCGGCCAGAAGCGACAATAGATCATCTGTCGCGGCTTCGCCAAAGAACTCGGCCAGCTCGAACAGCAGATCGAGGCGCTCACCTTCCAGCGTGCCTAGGTTGACCGTGCCGCCCAGATCAAGCCCCTCCTCATCGGCGCTGACGCTGATGATCTCGGAGCGGGCCGAGGCGAAGTTCACGCCAAGGGTAAGCTGAACCAACAGATCGAGGTCGCGAACAGCGGGCGTCAGGAAGGATGTGACCAAGTCCTTGCCACCACCTACGGGTTCGAACCGAAGCCGCAGGAATTCGCCCGCCGCAATGTCGGTGCCGAAGTCGAGGCTGAATTGGTCATCACCGATGCCGCCGATCATGACATCGCGCCCGATTGACGGATCGTCCTGTGTATCGCCGATCAACGTGTCGTCACCGCCAGACCGGATGAAGGTGCTTTCAAAAGTCCGCTCTCCGAATTCGATGGAGCCCACCCGGGTCAGCAAGCCATTATCGCCTTGCAGCAGATCGTTGCCCGCGTTGCCGATCAGCAAGTCACTGCCAGCCCCGCCGATTTGCACGTCCCGGTCCGAGCCGCCGGTGATCGAGTCATTGCCGCCGGTGTCAGGTTGCGTCGACTCCACCCGGTTATAGAAGCCCGTGGCGCCTTCGGCCTCGACCCGGCCTGCGTCACCAATCACGATGTTCAGGCCCGCTGCGCTAAGCGATGTGTCATCGCCCTCGCCCAGGATCACCCAATCATCACCGGCACCAGAGCTTACGGAATCGTCGCCGCCGTGGGCCGGGTCTTCGATCACGCTCTCAAATACCGACCGGACGCCCGTGTTGAAGGTCAGAACAGCCATGTCGCCCGCAATCACATCGTCGCCACCGGCAGTGGTGATGTCATCCGCACCGGCGCCGCCAAAGACGTGGGTTGTGCCATCACCGGCAGTGATGATGTCGCCTGCCCCGATGATGCTTTCGATGGTCTCAATCCGCACCAACTGGCCGCCAGCATCCGCCTCGATCCGCCCGTTGTCGCCCAAGACGACACCGCCGCCAGAGCCAAGGTTCACCTCGTCAACGCCGACGCTGCCAATGACCCATTCCGCGCCGTTGCCAGCATTGATGCTATCATTGTCACCGACCGCGCCGTTCGTGGCCGAGGTGGTGGCCACAAGGGCCTGTACGCCGTCTGCTGCGAAGCTGAGCAGCGCGGTGTCACCGAAAATGATCGCCTCACCCGCTGCGGTGGCGATATCATCGGCACCCGCACCGCCGACGACAATATCGCGGCCCGTTCCGGTCAAGGTAACAACATCCGCGCCACCTTCCGTCTCCCGCAGGGAGCGAACGGCCAAAAGGCTTGCAGTGTCATAGGCGCGGTTCGTGCCGGCAATCTGATCCACAATTCCGAAGTCCGCGACCACCAGATTGCTGCCGCTGCCAGTGATCAGATCACTGCCCGCAGCCGCCAGGGCATCGCCGGTCTGCGCGTTGAAGCCCGCATCGGGCTGCGCTTGCTCGGTGATGATGGAGATCAACTGAGGCTGCTGATCCAGGCGAACCGATTGATCAATACGCAGGCCGTTATCGCCATAGATATGATCCGAGCCGCCCAGGGCGTGCAGTGTATCGTCGCCAGAGCCACCAAGCAGATGGTCGTTGTGGTTGCTGCCCGTGATCAGGTCGTTACCGACCCCACCGTAAGCGATCACGAAACCCGAAGCCCCGCTGGCGTCAATCACGTCATCGCCACCGGCGGCAAACTGGCGGCCCGACCCATCGAGGGCATCGGTGCGGCTATTGTAGCGCTGGCCGTCTTGGGTGGTATCGCCAAGGATCGCCAACATGCGATCTGCGCCACCCGCCTGCGCACCCGCAGTCACGCGGATCGTATCGGCGCCACCGCCGCCGTGCACGACCGTCAACGCGCCTTGCGCTGTGCTGTCGATATTCAGCGTATCCGCTTTTGAGCCCAAAAGAAGCTCCACCACTTCCATGTTTGTATAATTGATGCCTGCCCGGAAGGTTTGCAGATCTGGCACTGCAATGGTGCCGAAGTTCAGTGTCAGATCCGTCGTGCCCATATCGAAGCCCGACAGGTTGCCTTCCTCCAAAGTGCCCGACTGAACCGCTGCACTGCCATCGTTGAACATGACGAGGCGGTCCGTTTGCTCATCCTCATTGACCGGGTTGGAGACCTGCACCAGGTCGGTATCGGTCTCGGTCGGGAGGGTCACGCCCTTGATGATCGCGCGGTCCGCGCCGGGGCCTGTGCCGCCGAACAGGAACAGCGGCCCTTGGATGCCGGACAGCAGATGGTTCTGCGCGCCGGGATCAATGGTGGGCTGTGGCTGGCTGGTCACCGTGCCAATCGTCAGGTCAATCGTGATCGGCTGATCCCAATTCGCGTCGGTGAAGGTCACCGTCTTGTCAGCGGCATTCCAGCGAGGGTCGGTGCTGTCGGCGATGGTCTGGCCATCGGTCAGGACCGAGACGACCACATCGGCGGTCGGCTCTTTCGACAGGACCAGCGTATAGGTGTCCGGCGCGCTGGCGGAAACGATGGTATCGCCGTTGGTTTCCGCTACCAGGACCTCGCCCTTGTCATTGTCAAAGATGCGCACATCGACTTCGGTCGGGTCGGCCACATCAACCCAGGACGCCTGCGTGGTGTCCGTGGCATCAAAGGTAATCGCCATGGTCTGGCGTTCGCGGTTTTCCTCGATCGTGTCGTCGATCGCCGTAATGACGATGTCGATTCCGGTCGCGTAGTTAGCATCGGTGAACGTCAAGTGCAGCTTGCCATCCGCCATATAGGTCATCCCATCGGCGCTGGTGACAGTGTAATCGCCTGCGGGATAGTCAACCTCGTAGACAATGGTTTCGCCGGTCTCGGGGCGGCGCGAAGCGGTGATGTTCAGGGTCGCTGTCGCCCCACCTTCCACGATGTTAACCGAGGATGGGTTGCCATCGACGCGGATGCCAAAGGCATCGTTGTCGAACACGGTGACTTCCGCATTCGCGATCTTGGTGGTGTTGATCCGTTCCGCAATCGGCGCGGCCGCAGCCGTTTCAGCGACAGCCTGATGGCTCACCACGATCTTGCGTGTGCCTTCTGCCGCATCGTCTTCAGGTGCTTGCACATAGACGGTCTGCCAGGCGGTGGTGTTTGTGAAGGTCAGTACCTGAGCCTCCTCATACCCCGAAGTCGCGCTGGACGAGACCATGATGGACTCCGCTTTGCGCGTCCCGGCAAGGCTGCGATCCTGCGAGGAGGACCGTGTCGCCGACACCGTCAGATAGGCAGTAGCTGCAATCGCTTCGGTCATACGCACCCGGTAGAAGCCATGGGTGCCGCCTTCTTCCAACACTGCAAGGCCGCTGGTGTCGATCTCGAACAGGCCAGAGCCTTCGTTGGCGACATTCAGGCGCAAGCCGTCCACAAAGATCTCGTTATAGGCGGGATCGGCGGACTGAACCGCGTGGTTCACAATGCCGGAGGATCCTTCGACCTCAAGCGACACGATATCCGTCGTCACATCACCCGCAACGCTGATGAAGTCCGAGCCCAAGCCGCCGATGACCGTGACCGTCATGTTCGCCGCCGTGGACTGCACGTAGAAGGTGTCATCGCCTTCAAGGCCGTCAATCTCGGCCCGTTCCACGCCCTCAAAGCTGACGTTCAGACCCGCACCGAAGATGCCCTGTTCCGTGATCAGGAAGCTGTCGTTCTTCTCGGTTCCCAAGACGACGATGGTGTCCACCCCGGCCCCGCCGTCGATGGCGAGCGGTGCGTTGATGTTATACAAGAAGCTGTCGTCGCCGCCGCCGCCGAATGCCTCTGCATCGCCGCCGCCCGCTGTTTTGTTCGGGTTCGCTGCCAGAACAAAGGCACGCACGACGAACAGGTCGTTGCCATCTTCGCCATACAGCTTGGTCAGGCCCTTGTTGGAGTAGACGTTGAATGTGTCCTCACCGGTGCCACCGAATACCACCATCGGGTGGCTGTTGCCCACAGACAAGAAGCCCTGTGTGGTTTCATTCGTCTCGATCTCGTCCCCCAAAAGCACATTGGGCGCGATCCGGTCCGAGCCGAACATCTGACCGATTTGGAACGTATCGTCCCCTGCCCCGCCATCCAGCGTCATCAGGGTGCTCGTGTCATCGGAGGCAATCATATCGTCGCCGCCGAGGGTATTCACCCGCACACGACCGTTGATCGAGCCATCGTAGTTGATCCGCTCAAACTTGTCGGAGCGCGAGCCATCGGGGTTTTCGTTCAACAGCGCGATGAAGTTCTTGCGGACAAGGACCTCATCCGCGGCGCCGTCGCGGCCATTGATCGTTAGAATGTCCGCGCCGTCATTTGCATTGCCGGAATCCTTGACCGTGATGACATTGCTTACCGCGCCGCTACGGCGGTTGATGATGTATTCATCGGCATTCGCCTGACCATCCAGCAAGAACAGGTCCGCCGGGTCACGCTCGCCCAATTCAGTGACGGTAATCGTATCTTTCCCGTTGCCGGTCAAAACTTGGAAGTCGCCGCTAAGCGTGCCGGGTTGGATCAGAACGCTGTCGGCATCGTCGCCGCCATAAATAGAGGTCGCATTCGCCGAAATCGCGCCGAAGACATTAGCGGAGGAGCCCATGCGGTAGCTGTCGCCGAACGCGGGGGTAACGATGTTTCCGTCGTTGCCAAAGCGGTCCATGATCAGATTCATGTTGCCCGTGACCGTCACGGTACTGGCAGCCGTTTGTTCAAAGTCGTCGCCAACATAAAGGAACAGGTTCTTGGGCGTCTCGCCCGCTTCCCCAATGCTCATGTTGGCATCAATGGTCAGATCATCGGTGAGCGCCGTCGTTTCGCGCACGTAAATGTACGTATTGCCCAGAGATTTCACCCCGAAGCCGTCATAGTAGTTTTCGTCAATCCGCAGTGCTTTGAGGTTTTCGACAACCGCGCCGCCAAGGCCCGCATCCATCGCAAGTCGATCCACGTTCAGTTCAAGATCATTGCCCGATCCGCCGATGCCCACGCCGGCCTGCAAACGCGCTGTCGTCGTGGTGATATTCACGAGGTTATCGGTGTTCCCGTCAACGATATTGGTCGCGCTCGCGATCGTCACGATATTGCCGGATTGAACCTCATCCACGCGGATGTCGCCTCTGGAAGTGAGCCAGATTTCATTCACCGCTTGCGCATTGAGAAGCGTAGCCGATCCGGTCAGCAGGATGTCGAGGGATTGCCCAACATCGCCGATGTTCCCCAGCTTCGAGCGCATCGTCAGGCCAGCCGCCGAAAGTGTGCCGGAAACCGCCCCTTGAATTGATTGCTCGGCCAGGATGTCGGCAAAACCCGTGACCGAAAGCCCGGCGTTAGCAAGGGTCAGCACGGTGAATTCATGCATGTAAAGCGCACCGCCAACCGTGCCTTCAACGGTCGTGCCGATGTCGGTCTCAACCCGCTGGCCCGACGCACCGAAGCTGCCGTCTACGTCCAGCACCAACCGCCCCGCGGTGATATCCGCCGATGGGTCCGCGTCGTCGTTTGCAAGGTCCGTGACATCGCCGCCCACATCCAGCGTCACTGTCCCCCCAAGGGTGTCGATATCGCCAATTTTCAGGCCGTTCGCCATGGTCAGCGTCAAGTCACCGCCGACAAGCGCCCGTTGCACTGTCAGATCGCCACCCTGTTGCTCGATCGTGGCGTTCCCTGTGGCTTGCACCAGCAGCACGCTGTCGCCCGAGGCGTTGATCGTGAAGGCCGTACGAGCCGAGCCGATCTCGCCATCGGAGATCAGGCTGATGTATTCTTGCGCCGTGGCCGCAGGGCCCGACGCTCCGGACACATCCACCAGGTCGCCTGTCGTCAGGATACGAAGGAACCCGCCGCTGTCGGCTTTGCGTACATTCAGGGTATCGCCATCGTGGCCGATCCCCGCCATCCCGGTCGAGATCATCTCAAGCAACAACGGAGCCATGGTAGAGGTTGCCCGCAGGTTCACATCGGCAAAGGGCTGCGCCGAGACACGTTGCACGTCCCACAGGTCTTCGAAGTAGTCCCCGTTGCCGACCGTCACGCTTCCGGTCTCAGGCACCTTGTTGATCGCGTTGGTAATGTCGGTCCAGTTGCCACCGGGCGCGGACCAGTTGACCGATTGCGGATCGAAGACTGCGTCAGCGGTGCCGTTGTATTGGAACAACTTGTAGGTGCGCGCGGTTGCGTCGCCGCCGGTCTGGTCGGGCCAGACGTTCCAAAGAACCAGAACTTCGCCAGCTTTGACCGTTGCCGTTGGATGCGAGCCATCCAGGAGGTCTGCGAAGACCATGTCAACCTTGGTCCAATTGCCGCTATCCGCCTCCAGCGCACCCTCGGCGGGCGCAGTGCCTGCGGCCATGATCGTCTCGCCGCCAGTGCGCACATAAATCTGATGCACCACGTCGATCACGTCTTGCGTTTGCAAGGCACGGCGCAGGTTCTGGGCGTCCAGACGCTTCTGTTTTTCCGTGTTGGACAGGCCATCGTGGATATCCACATCGGCGGTGAAATCAATGTCCACGGGCTCTGTCAGCGTGCCGATACGGCCTTCACCGGCGGCCTTGTCGCCGGCGGCGTTCAAGATCACCTCAGGCGCAATGATGTTGGCGTTCTCGGCGGCGGCAGTCGCGCCCCCAAGGATCGCACCGACCTGCAGCAGCGGGTAGAGCTTGCTGGCCACAGCAGACGGCAAGGCGCTGTTCATGCTGCCGATTTTCTGTAGTTCCACGTCGATGGCGGCGTCGCGTGCCGCGTCTTCCAGGAACAGGCTTTCGACGTAGGTGGCTTTTGGCGTCGCGCGATCCTTGTTGGCCTCGTGCAAGACGGTGAAGCGGTATTCCAGCGCCGTGTTGATCGACGCTGCCGTAGCCGCCCCATCAAAGCCCGGCACAAGGGCGTCAAACGTGCCCGCCGCAAGATCAGCGCTGATATCGCCCCGTGCGGTGGTGAACATGGCAACGATATCCGCATTGACGCCTGCCGCTTCTTCGCCAAGGCGAACTTCGGTCACATAGGCTGTCAGCGTCGCGTTGCTGGCCTGCCAAAGCGCATCATGGATGATGCGGAATTTGTTTACCGCAGCTTCAATCGCGTCAGCCCGTTCTTGGGGCGTCGCCGCCGGGAATTCAGCATCTACCAGCGCCTGAAGGCCAATACTTGCCCCCAGATCCGGCTTATCGACGGCATCGACGTGGATGCTGTCGATATAGGTACGCACGGCGCTGGCAGCGCCCACATCCTGACCTGCAAGGAAACGGTGGATAGAGCCATAGGTCTCCGCCAAAGAGGTGCCGAAGCTATTGGCCAGCTGTCGCGCGGCCTCGGCCTTGAAGGTGGACATATCTGCAACGGCCACAGTTTCGCCCGCGTTGAAGATGATCGCGTAGTAATCGTTGTAGCTGGCCGTATCGCGGTAAGATTTATCATACTCCGCCGCGTGAATATCGGCAAAACGCGCGGTCTGTTGCGCCCGTGCGTCGGCCTCGGAAATGCCATTGGCTGTGGCGGTATTGGTGACCAAAGTGTTGAACGCCGCCACGGAATTGAGGTCAGCGCTGACTGGTCCAGAACCGCCCGGCGTGCGGACCAAGGCCCAATAGTCGTTATACTCGGAGTTTGCGGTCCGAACCGCGCCGTCCAATGCGCGGCCAGCGATGGTACGGTTGGCATCAGCCAGACCGAAGCGATCTTGGTAGGCCGCCAAGCGGGCCTCTGTCAGCGCGGTGTCATCCTCGAAGTTGTAGTCGAGGATATTGCCGCTGAGGGTGCCAAGGCTGACAATGCCGTTCAGCGTACCGACGGAAATCGTGCCTTCTGGCTGATCTTCGCGGATGAAGTCCGTGGTAATCACTTCGGGCTTGACCAAATGCATATCGCCGCTGGTTTCCACCATATGAACGCCTAGGGCAGACGCAGCTGCAAAGCCGCCGCCAACAACCATGTGGTTGGTATCAATCAGGATCGGATTGGTTGTCGTGCCGATGGTCGACTGGGTCGATTGCAGCTCTACCCGGTTGCCTTTGACATGCGGTTCCGAGCCCGCGCGAACCTCGGCAAAAATGCCCTGTGGCGCGTTGATGTAGACATTGCCGCCATTGGACCATGCTTTGCGCAAAATGACCGAGCCGTCGGCATTGGTGTTGGAGCCGATGCCGATCTCGATGTCGGAATTTGACACGATATCAATGATCTTTGCGGTAGTCGGCGCCGTCAACTCAGGCGAAGCAAAGGACCGCGCCGAGCGGGCAGCAGGTGCCGGCGGGTCAACAAACGTCACCAGCGTCAAATCAACCTTGCCGTTTGTGCGCATGGCTTGGAAGTCGCCGCTGATCGAAATCCGGTCGGTCGCGATTACAGCGCCGCCGTTCATGCCCACTGCTTTGCTGGCCGTACCGAACACATTGTTGATCGACACCGACGCATGCGCCGCCGTCTCGATGCTGCCCGTAATCTGCAAATCGCCGACGCTCTCAATATGAACCGTCGGGATCGCGCTGGAGGTCAGGAAGCCCACTTCGATCGCGTGGTCGGCACGCAGGCCGATATCCCAGTATTTCTTGATACCCTCGACGGTCGTCTTCTCATTATAGACCGTCTTTTTCTTCAGATAACCGCCGCCCTCGGACCAACGACGCTCGGTCACGGTCTTGTTTTTGTAGTCTGAGAGATACTCGCCCTTGTCGGCATCGGATTCGTCGAAATCGGAAGTGACCACATTGAAGCTGTTGTTCAGGTCGTCATTTGTGGGCCCGAAGTCGGTTTTCAGATCTCCGCCTTCAGTGAACAAATCGCTCAGCTCGACCTCCAGGTTGACGCCAGTAGAGCCATTGTACCCCTTGAACTGATAATATGTGCTGCCCGACTTGACGATATCGCCGTTTTTCAGGTCGACCTTCGCGTTCGATACATTCGAGAAGCGCCCGATAATGTCGGCGTTCTCTGTCGGTTGTCCGTCGATCGGCGTCCCATTGCTGTTGAGCAGAACGTTCCAGCCCCCCAGCGCCTGAATTTCATTCAGCGCTTGGATCGACTCGCTTTCCGACAGCGGCCGTGGGTCCACGGGCTCAACGTTTTCCGACAACAACGTGCCCGCGCCTGCGTTGAAATTGAAGAAGAAGTTGAACGTCTTGGTGTAGCGCGTCTCGATTGTCTGGAGCGTCAGTTTCTGGCCCGCAGTCCAAATGTAGAACGTATCCTCTTTCGGGTCATAGGTCGTGCGGGTCTGGTTCAGGCTGGTCGTGCCTTGCGCCGTGAAGGTCACGCCGAGGAAATCGTTGGTGTCCGGATCACGGGCGATGTCGCCCCTGTAAACGGTGACATCCATGCCACCGGCATTCTCGGTATAGACGGTGCGCTTGGCGACCCAGTTTGCGGGTTTGCCCAAGGTATCAGTGATCTGGATCACGCCTTCGCGGTCCAGGCTTGTGTCGATATTGTTCAGGATCAACTTTTCGGTGGAGTGGTTCTGAATCCGCAAGTTCGCGTAGCCCGAAGCCACCAGAAGTTGGCCCTGACCTGTCGAGAACACGTTGCCCGTAATCTCAATCCGGCCCCCGGCAAAGGCCATGTCGTCCAGAATGATCGCCTTTTCTATCGCGTCCCAACGGCCCCGCAGCGGCACTTGCGTCCCGTTGACCGAGGCGAAAGTAATGCCGCCCAACCCTTCATCCGCCGACGTAATCAGAGACCGGCTTGTGGCCGGTGGGGTGAAGGTCTCGGGGATATAGATCGAGGCTTCCTGCACGCCAGATTGGATCAACCCGTTCACGTTCACATTGGTCGCAACGATGGAGACCACGCCATTGGCGATCACAGCCGATTTCGACGCGGCGGCGATCTTGGCTGCCTCAATGGCGTCAGCGGCAGTTGTGCCTGCGGTGCTGCCCTCTGTGGCGGACGCGCCATTGCCGGATTCAACGCCGTAGTTGGTGTTGCTGTCACCCTTCTTGCTCAGGCCCGGACCGCGCGATTCAATTGCTTCACGCCAATCAATGACGCCGTCGTAGGTCTGCGGATTGGCGCCTGCGTGATACCAGTCCGTCGATACGATGAAATCACCGCCTGACGAGATATTCACCGTTTTGGCAAGGATCGTCCCGGTCAGACGGATTGCGCCCGTGGATGTTGTGACTTTCACCGCGCCCAGATCGTTGACCAATGCGCCCAACAGATAGAGATCAGGCGGCAGGTTCGGCAGGGTCGCCGGGATCAGGTTCTCCGGGTTTGCTGGATCAGGCACAGAGTTGTTGGCGGCATAGATTGTGGCGATGGCGTCAATGTAGGCATAGTCGCTCTTGTTGCCAGAATTGACGAGGATATTGATCTCGGCCTCTGCCGCGCCGGAACGAACGGTGCTGCCGGGGACCAGGGCGTCGTTCGCGTAGATGTTGCCCGGCGCGAACTCCAGATAATCGCCCGTCGCTTCGCTGATCCGCGCAATACGCGTGTCTTTGATGACCACATCGTTGACCCGGTGCATCATGAACAGGTCCGACTTCACATCAACCTGCACGTCCTTGTGCGCCAGAAGGGTCGGATCTGTGCCGCCGACAAGGGTGCTGTAGGACGAGGCCGGGGCATCGCTGTGGATGTAGATCGAACCGGGTGCCGCCGTGATGTCGGGCATGGTGATGAAGATCGCCTGCAACGACTCGTTTACGACAGGAACGCCGCCCGTTTCGCTTGGCGGGGTCAGACCAAGTTGGCGCATTTGCACTTCGATCTGCGCCAATTGCGCCGCGTATCGCACCAAGGCGTCGGGGTTGGAGTTGTGGTCACGAATCCAGCCTTGGATCTGCTGGTACTGCGCCGCCAGAAGCGTCGCCAATTCGCCCACCGAGATCACCGGATCATCAAGGCGCGCCGCGCGCACCACAACGATCTGCTCGAAGAAGGCATTGCGCATGTAGGCCAGCGCGTTCGAGTTCACCGCGACATCTTGCAACTGCTGGCTTGGGGAGGCCCCAAGATCATGCCACAGCGCCGTGTTGGTATAGTCGGTCGCCTGGGTGACAATCGGCATCGTGCCGCTGCCCAAGAACACGTAGAAATGCCCTGCAGTCCCGGTACAGCGATCCATATTGGCCGCGTCCAACTGGACCACATCGCCTTGGGCCACATCAATGGCGAGGTTGTTCGAATCCCAGAACCCAATGGTGTAATCCTGGTTCTCGGCAACGCCGATCTCGGCCTTCTCGGCGGCAGTCAACTGACGTGTTGCATCGCCTGAGTTGATGTTATCGGCCCATTGGTTCAACGAGTTGGTGCCGACGTATCCGACCTCATAATAGGTCTGATAGTTCACGCCCGCCCGCAAAGACGCTCCGCTGTCGATATTGACGTTGTTGGATGCGGTATGACCGCCCTGATTGGTGACGTTGTAACCGTACGGCGGAACGGCCAGCACCAGCACCAAGCCGTCGTTGCTTTCTTGCAGCAGGCCCCGTTCGGCGGAAAGCACGAGGTTCCCGGCAGAGTTGACCTTGCTCGTCCCGGTCACATTCACCGTGGACGTCAGGTTTGTCGTGTTGGTCTGCAACGCCACCCCAAGCGAGATGCCCAGGGACACAAGGCTACCGTTGGCCGCCGTACGCGACACGGTAGAGTTCACGATGCCGTTGGCCTTACCTGCATTCAGTTCGACCCGCGATCCTTCGATTGTGGAATCGTCCACATCAATTGAGGTGGTGCTATAGGTCTCGGCCTTGGCGTTGATGCCAAGGTTGGCAGACAGCGCGCCGGTCTGGAAGACGGCGGCGTCGGTCGTGTTGCGCAGGTTGGCGCGGGTTTCGATCATTACCTCGCCGCCAAGGTTGTCGATAAACGCGCCGTTCATGGACACGTTCGTATCAGCGTGAATGGTCTGGAATGTGGTTGCCACCGCAAGACCCGCAAGGCCGGATACGGCATCAACGGCCACGGAATCCGCGACCGAGTGGTTGGTCAGCGCCCGCACCGTGACGCGGCTTGGGTTGGTGAACGACCCCTGCCCTTCGATCCAGGTGTCGCCCAGAAGGACGTTGGACACGGACTTGTCGGCGCTGGTCCCGATGTCCGAGTTGGTCCCAATAATGCTAAGCCCTGCAAGGTTCCCCGCCCCCGAATAAACGGTGTTGGAGTCCGAGGAATTGATGATCGATTCCTTGTAAACCTTGTTGTAGCTGTCGATCTGGATCGCCCGGCCACTGATTTTCGTGCGCCCCGCGCCCTGCTCAAATTCAACAATCGCATCGCCAACCGCCGCAAGGGTCAGGCTTGCGCCCGCGCCCGATGCCACCGCGAGGGAATAAGCGTCGGCGTTGCCGTCCATCTCCCGATCTGCGCGGGCAGCGATGTTGACGCCGTCGCCAAGAATTTCCGTGCCAGAGGCAATGGTGACCTTCGAGGTCGCATTATCGCGCACGTTGCTAAGCGCGCCCAAGGCGGTAAGGCCGCCGCCACCGCCTGCGGTGGAGCGGGCGAACATATCCGTGGAAAGGTCAGAAATGATGTTGACCTGTATTGATACCAACTCGGACCCGGCTTTGATATTCACACCCACATCAACGGCATGGCTCCGGCCCGCATCGGTGTAGGTATGCTGAGAGCCAAAGGCACCCAGGCCCGCGGAAACGCCCGTCGCCGTCGAGCGCAGGAACAGGTTCGCCCGCGCCGCCAGATCGACCAGGTCTTGCCCGACGACCACGGCATTATCGACATCGACGTAGGTCTGGCCATCGGCCTCGGCTCGGGCAACGTTGACCTCTACCGCAACGGGGCCAACGCTGACGCCAGTGGTCTTGGTCTCGTTAATGTTGACGTCCGTTGTGGCCAAAGCCGTGACCGTAAGCCCGGTCACGCGGGCGTCTTTGATCGTGGCCGCAACGGTCGATTCATGCCGGTTCGTCACAACAGCCGCACCAACCGCAATCCCGATGGCAGTGGCCGCTACATTAAGGTTAACCACGTCGCTGCCGAAATTCGCAACCTCGTTGGCCTTTACGATAATGTCGCCAGTCATCGCCCGGACCTGAGCGTTCCGGCTCCCAAGATCAATCTTGGCCTGCACATCATTGGCCGCCGTCATCGTAATTTCGAGGCCGCCGCCGGTCGCCGCAATACCGCCACCGGCAATCGCAACACCCACACCATTGAGATCAACCATTGTGGCCAGCGAATCCGCTGCGACGGTAAGATCGCCACCTGCGTCCACAATCGTGCCGCTGCTGGCGTCCGAGGTGATGAACGCATGAGAGGTGTTTTCCACATCCACATGCAGGATGTTTACGTTAACCGAGATCGCGCCGAGCCCGACCGATACGGCGACGCCGACCATGGTGGAGGGCGTGCCAAGGGGCACGGAGTCATCAACGATGGTTTCCGCAAAGGAGGTGATTGAGATATCGCCACCCGCCGTCAGCAGGCTGTTGTCGGACAAGGCCTCGACCGTGGAGTAGTTGGTTACCGTCACGCCGATACCGGCACCGGCAACTGCGCCGCCGATCCCGATGGCAATCGCCACGGATGCGGCCGCCGCTTCGACGTGGTGGGTCTCGATCGCGTCGGCGTTGATCGTGATCGCGCCGCTTGCCTCAAGAACCGATCCGCTCACAACCGCTCGCGTGCGATGTTCACGGTCTGCGGCGGCGTCGCCGCCCACGCGGCTAAAGAGGATCGACACACCGATCGAGCCTGCACCCGCCACCAGACCAGCAGAGGCCGCCGCCGATACGGAAACGATATGGGCGGTCAGATCCGTGTCGCTCGTCGCTTTAACGTTGATGCCGCCGTGATCGCGAGCGCCCGTCCCCACAGGGCCCTGAACGCTGAGCCGGGCGTTGGTGACAAGCGCTTCGCTGACGTTGCTGACAAGATTCTCGGCCCGGCCACCGGCGCCCGAAAGAGCCACACTACCGAGCAAGCCGAAGGAAGCGGCAACCGACGCCGCAACCGCCTTGGCAAAGGCCGTCGCGTTGTTTTCTGCCAGAACCGAGATCGACCCACCTGTTCCGGCGCTACCCGCCAAAACCATAAGGTCAGAGGCCAAAGCGCTGTCTTCAATCTTGGCAACCGCGCTGTTAGAAATATCGTTGCTGGCAATCGACACACCAATGGACACGGCCACACCGACACCCAGTCCGGAAACCGCTGCTGCAACCGATGCACCGACGGCAACCGCGTCGATGTCGGACGTATCCGTGGCGGAAACGGCAAGGCTTCCGACCGTCAACATGTTGTTCGCGCCCGCCGGTCCGTTGTCGCGCGACACCTCGGCCAAGGTGTTCATGCGCACCGTGTTGTAGACGCCTGCGCCGGCGCCGGACAACGCGCCCGCCAGATCGGTGGATACGGCAACCGCCGCCGAAACAGCAGATCCGCTGGCGTTAATGGTGGAGGTGTTGGTCGCCGTTACATCCATCTCGCCGGTGACGTACATCCGGGCATCTTTTACCCGTGCCGTGATCTCGAAGTTGTCGTCCTTGGTGCCGATCTTGTTAGAGACCACCACGGCCCCGATGGACACGCCCAAAGACCCGCCCGCCGCGCCCGCCGCCACAGAGGCCGCAACACTTACAACATTGGCGTCGATATCAGCCTCGTTCAGTGCACGAACCGTAACCGATCCCGCCTGTCCGTTGTTGATGTCGGACAGTTCGGCAATCGTTTCGCCGGTGATCCGGTTGAAGGCGAAGGCCCCAGAGGCCGAGACCGAAATCGCTGTCGCGCCGGAGGCCGTGACAGCCACCGCTGCGGAAACGGAAACTGTATTGATTTCAAGCATCTGCTTGGAGCCACCCGAACCGCGCGTGGTATCCGCGAGGATGTTCAAGGCGCCGCTGCCAGCGCTGAGCCCAAGCGCATGGGACAGCCCCGAAACGCGCGCCACCGTGGAGGCCTCGATCTCGTTCACTGCAACCGCCGCCGCCAGGGCAACCGCCGCACCGCCGCCGCCCGCGACCGAGACGCCAACCGCAGCGGCCCCGATGACGGCTGTAATTTTCGATACGTTGATGGCGTGGACCGTGATGCCCTCTGCGATCACCCGATCAGAGGCAGAGCTACCCACAATCTCGGCCAGCACGCGCGATTGGCCATAGTTGCCAGCACCCGCCCCGGCACCTGCCGCCGACAGGCTGAAGCCCCCGGTTGCCGCAACCGCGACAGAGGCGGCGATGACAACGGCGGTAATCTTCTGGTCCGACAGCGCATTGACGTTCAACGCGCCGCGCAAGGTGACATCACTGTCCACAATCCGAGAGGCGACGATGTAGCCTGCATCTGCGGGAAGGCCCGCGATGTTGCGCCCCAACCCTTCGGTCGAATTGGTCGAGGCCGCGATCCCGAGAGAGAACGCCCCGCCAGAGTCGCTCGCGGTTACAGAAACCGCGACGCCCAGAACGACAGTTGTGATGATGGATTTGGCCTCTGCGTCAACGGAAAGCGTATCGGCGTTCGCAATTTTTGCATCGTTTACAACGGCATAGGTCGCGCCGCGAATGATGCTGCCACTCCCCGCGCCACCGCCCGAGAAGGAGGCTTTGCCACCAGTCGAAACGGAAATCGCCGCTGCCAAGGATACGGAAACGATATGCGCCGTGTTCTCGGCATCCACGAAGATGTTATTCGCGCCGACCGCTGACCCAGTGGCGTTGATTGTGCCCGAAAGGCGCGAGCCAACCTCGCCCGACACTCGGTTTACCCCAGCCGAGAAGCCCACGGCCCCGGACCCGGTTGTGCCACCAACGGCCACTGCCGCGCCAAACGCGATGGACACGATCAGCGAAGAGTTGCGCGAAAGGACCGCAAGGTCGGCGCTGTTGTTCAGGTTAATGGTCGCGGCGCCGATCTCGGCCACCACGTGGCTTTCGATATCCGAATAGGCAACGCTACCCGCAATTGCCACGGCGATCGGTGACTCTGGCCCCACGGCCGCCGCCGCGCCCACGGCAACGACCACAATGCCCGAAGCGTCGTCGGCGCGCACGGTCAAGCCGCGCGTTTGGCCCGCTTCATTCGGCAGAACAGCGGTGTTGGAGGTGTTCAGGTTCAATGTCGCGCCATCGGCAACCGTGGCGCTGATCGTCCGGTCAACCTTGGTATGGGCCAGGTTGAAGCCCACCCCGACCATCTTCGACCCGCCGATTGCCGCCGTAATGTTCACCACTTGCGAGCGTAGGTCTTGCTCTCCAACGCCCGTGTCGCTGTTGAAGGCATCGTCGCCAAGACCTTCAATTGCATTGTCCAGATAGGGATCATCCGCCGCCGCTGTCGCGGACCGGCGAGAGCCTGCCAAAACCTCAACATGGCCCGCTGCGTTGATCGTCACCGGCCCCCCGACCGAGGAGGTGACCGACCGCGTGATGTTCACGAAGCCGAAGGCCAAGCCGACGCCGCCGAACGACAAGCCAACGCCCAGTGCGCCCGCGATAGACGTGACAGAGGAGCTGTCCTGCGCCGATACCGTCAAATCATTGACCGACCACGTCTTGGCCGTTGTGGGTGCAACCGTTGCGGAGACATCCCCTTCCACATGGGTGATCGCCAGCGATCCGCCCAACGAGAAACCGCCAGACCCAGCACCGCCCATGGCGATGGTCACGTTGGTCTGATCGGCCCTTGCCGTGACCGAGACATTTCCCGGCGTCGTGACTGTGCCGTTGACCTGCGTTGTCACATCCGTGTCGATCAAGTTGATCGCTATGCCAGCCCCGCCGGACGCGCCAGCCGCCGGATCAACCGCGATCGCGACGGCCCCCGCAAGTGCCGTGTGGTCCGAGACGTTCACCGCCTCGGCCCGGATTGCGCCCGACCCGGTCAAGGTCGTTGCTTCATCCGCGGTCACCTTGGTGCCAATGTTGTTGCGGTTCACTGCCGCACTGCCCGCCAATGCGAACCGCTGAGAGCCCGCCCCCGCCACGGCAATTGACACCATGGTCAGGTCGCTGGTGGCAATCGTGCTGAGCAATCCGGAACCCGCGCTCAGGCTTGTGTTGGTCAACACCACTTCCGTGCCGCGTGTAACGCCGTTCTTTTCGCCCTCTTTCGCGATGTTCACCGCAATCGCGACACCCACGGCTGCTTGGCCCGAGGAAATCGCCACACCACCCGCCGTGGCGGCCAGTGCTGTTTCGTCGAAGGCCACAAGCGTAACGGCCCCCGTGCCCGAAACGTCCAGATCAGCGCCTTCGCTTTTGACCACTGTGGACGCGCGGTAGATGTTGAAGGCAACCATGCCCACACCGGCACCGCCCTTGGAGCCACCAGATACGGCCGCCCCGAAGCTCAGGTTCACCAGCGTGATCGAATTCACAGCAATCGCTTTGACCGATCCCGTTGGCATTGTGGGCGCAGAAACGACGTGATCCAGATGCGTATCCAGTAGGCTGTCCATCACGACAACACCGACCGAGACGCCGACGCCCGCCGTACCGCCGTAAGCGCCCGCGCCCGAGATATGGACCCAGACGGAATCGTTGCGGGTGGCAAGGTCGACCGCGCCGGGGGTGGAAAGGTTAATCTTCCCGTCGGATTGGCCCAGGAAGCCGGCATCAATCTCGGATCTGGCGACCGTCACCGTGACCGAGCCAGAGACCCCAACACCCTTTGATCCCGTAGAGACCGCGACCCCAACGGCAAGGCTGAAGTAGACGGCCTTATCCGCCGCTTTCATCAGAACCGACCCGGCGGTCAGGTCCATCGCTTGGCCCGGGTTCGTCGCAACGGTGGCCGAGATGTCTTTATCACTGACGACAACGACGAACGCCCCGGCAACGCCGACACCCTTGTCGGTGGTCGTCACGGCAGCGCCGCCTGTGACCAGAATGCGGTTCGCACGATCCTCGGCCCGGAGGCTAAGGGTTCCGGCGTTCAGTGTCGCCAGACCGGTGATGTCGGCGTGAACGAAGATGTCTTCCTCATACCCAATGGCAGAACCCGCAACCGAAACGCCTGTCTTGCTGTTAGATGCCTGTTGGCTAACGCCCGTGGGCAGCGCGGAATTGCCACCAGCGGCCCCGGCGGCTCCGCCCGACGTCGTGCCCGATCCGGCAGAAGGACTGGCCGGGGGCGCGGGTTTGGCGATGGCCGCGGCAATCGCGCCGCCAATGATGACGCCTTCAACGCCCGCATCAAAAGTTACGTCGCCGTCCACGTCGATGCTGCCGCCGCCGACACCTCCGCCAACAATCGCATCGGCTCGTCGGTCGCTCAGGAACGTCAGGCCGGAAATACCCACGGCGACGGAATTCGACTGCGACACCGCGCCTGCGAATTGAACAATCGTCGTCAGCTCGGTCGCGTCCACATCAAGGTCGCCCGACAGCGTGATATCCGCGCCCGAACCGATGCGGCTAATGGCCGAGCTGTTGACCGTCGTGTGGTTCCACGATCCGTTCAGCGACAGCGCGCCGCCCTTCCCGCCCGCCGCAGCAAGGCCAAAGTTCAGATGCCGTGCAGAGCTGGCCATGGTGACATCATTGGCGATGATCGTCGCGTCGCCGATGGTTGCAGTCGCTCGGGTGGATTCAAACAGGATCGAAACCGCAGCGCCCACGGCGTTGTCAGTTTCTTGGTCGCCCAATGGGTTTTTAACGGCCTTGGAGCCCTTAACCTCATTTTTGTAATTCTTATAGAAACTGCCCAGGCCTTCCTTGAAGCCCTTGTTACGCTCTGGGCTAGCGCCGTCACCCGTGGACGGACCGAACGGCGCGAAGTTGCCATGCAGCGCGATCATATCGTTTTGCGCTGCCGCCGTGACGCTGACGTCATTACCGGTGCCAACGGCGCCGTTGTCTTCGCCTGTCGCGGTCAGAACAACTTTGGCGCCATCCTTGATTTCTGCGTTCGCCGTGTAGTCTAGCACAATGACAGACGTGGAGATCGCAAGGCCAAAGGTCTCGCCCCGCGCATAGCTTTGGGCCCAAACGTCAAACAGGTTGCCCGCCAGACCAAAGTTGTCGTCCACGTAGTTCGCAGCCGTCCCGAAGACGGTGACGGCGGTGCCCGTGGGGGTCACCTCTTCCCAACTCAAAACTTCGCTGGCGAAATCTTCCGTGGTCAGATCAATTCCCGTCTGAGGTCGCTTCGCCCGCCAGCGAGTGTCCCCATCCTGCACCAGATCCCCGGCAGAGATATTCACGGACCCGGTCACAGGCGCGTCGTCGCCATCGGTCAGCACACCGTTGTCGAGCCGGTACGTCGGGTTGCCCGCCGCATCAAGCACCGGCTTCACAAGGTTGCCGCCCCAGATGCCGAAGGGGTCAATCTTGTTCTCGGAACTCGCGTTCACACTGACTGCGCCTTGCGCCCGCAAGGTCATGCCGGACTCGATCAGCGCATCGGCGTGGATGTGCATATCTGCCACGTTCAGCGCGACGGCACCTGCTTTGTCAGTGGAGCCCGACTTCGCGCCCTCGTTCGAGCTGAACGCCGTGGCAATCATCTTGGGGCGCACCGATGCAATCGCATTAACGCTGGTGTCGCCACCGACCTTGATCAGGCTGGCAGACCCATCGGCATTTCCAATCGCGGCCTCGACGGTGTCGTGATCAATCTGGATGCCGATCGCGCCCGAAATCTGGAATTTCGGCGGCTGTGGGTTTTTCGACGGCTCCATCTTCTTGTTCACCCATTGGATGAGCTTGTTGTCGGATTTCTTCGCCGCTTGGCTAACCGCGACCGTTTTCACGGCATCAGTCGGCACAAGGCCCTTGATCACATCGTCAATGAAGTTGCCGCCAGACACGGTGCCCACCGCCGCGCCCGCCGTCGTGCCAACGGTTTGGAACGGAATGATGTAGCCAATCTTCTTGAGCAGCGCCATTTTGTGGTTGCTGGCCTGCACAACTAGATTGCCACCAACGCTCAGGTCCGCGCCCGCAACTCTGGCGGTGGTGGTGTTTATGCCGACTTCTACCGCGATACCCACCGCAAAGACGCCGTCTTCCCCGGCGCTGGCCGTGCCTTCGGTATAGATGCGCTCGATCGTGTCGGCTGCGACGCGCAAGTCTCCGACAATGTTGCTCCCCGCTTTGGGGGTTACGGAAACCGTGTTCTCGATCAGTGTCACCGTAACAGCGATACCGACACCGAAGCCCGCAAGGCCGCCAGACCCGGCGGTGACCGAGTTGGACATATCCACGATGGAACGCAGGTCCATGTCGCCGGAAATCTGAAGGTCAGCGTCGATAGTGACGTGCTGATAGACCTGCCCCAGGCCAAAACCCAAGCCGGCCAGAATGGAGATTGGCTTGGCCGAGTTCACACCCTCGGTCACCACGCGAATATCAAGGTCGCCGTGCTCTCCGGTGCCCGTGGTGGTGAAGCGCGAATGCTCGGTCGCGACAAGATCAATATTCGCCACAAGGCGCGAGTTGGCCGAAATCAGCGCCAGCGATTCCAAGAAATCCAAAATGCTGAGGCCTGCGCTTTTCACAGATTCCAGGAAGTTGAAGCCGCCGTCGTCCGTATCGCCGGTCGAAATTTCCTCGGCGGGCAATTTGCCTGCACGCAGGTCAATCCGAATATTGCGGCCTTCAATGTCCGCAATGCCCGACGTGCCATCGACGCCGAACGAATAATCAATGGATGTCGCGTTGATCTTGTAGAAACCCGAAGTCCAACGCCGGTCTTCGTCGCGGCCCACGAACATCACATCCCCGGTGGACGAAATCATTGTGCCACGGGATTGAGAGAATTGGGTGGTCTTGAAGATCAGCCGGTTGGTGTCGGGCGTGCCGCCGGTCTGGATGATGTCATTGGTCACCGAGATCGATTCACTTTCGATCGTCACATGACCGCCGCTGGTGAAGTTGGCGTTTTGAGTGAACGTCAGGTTGCCGTTAAGGTTCGCCTCGACCCGCGTGGTCCGCAATTCGTCAATCTTGACGGGGGTGGCCCCCAAGGTGATCGCATCGGTGATCCCGGCCAGAAGAACCGAAAGATCTGCGGTGACTTCACCGCTCATGGAGAAGAACACTTCGTCCAGCGGATTGGCCGCGCCAGTGATGGTGGGGGTTGCAGGGGTGCCTGTGGGGCTATCGACGATGATCGTGTTCTTGCCGCTGGACTTCGCGATGGTGTCAGCACCGCCGCCGGTACGGTAGATGAAGTTTCCGGTCCAATCAGTGGCCGTCACCGACTGCGCCGAGGTATCGCCGCAGATTTCCAGCGTCTCAATACCGCCGAAATTGGTGGCTGTCGTCCCGCCAACGCCGACGTCAAAGCGCCCGCCCGTGGCCGAGGTAACGGTAAAGTCGCCCGCCAAACCTGCCTGGCTCAGCAACAGATGATCCGTTCCGGCCCCGCCGGTCACGCTATCCACGCCTTGGCCCGTGATGATCAGATCATCCCCGGCCGAGCCCGTGATCGTGTCATCGCCCGCGCCGCCGTCGATCATCGCCGAGACGCCGCTGCCCAAGGTCGAGGTGACAGAATTGCCGCTGAACACCACGTCCGACAGGCCCAAGGCCTCCAGCATCGAGGAATCGACGTAAATATCGGTCACGACCGGGTTGGGCTGCGCCGTTGTCGGTGCCCCGGCAGAGCCGGAATTATCCACCTCGATGCCTTCAAACCGCAGATCGCCCGTGGTGATGCTGGATGTAATCACCAACTGCCCCGCCGTGATCGTCGCGGACAAATTGTCGACGAGGTTAAAGGCGGCAAGCACGTCCGCCATCGTCTCGGCACCTTGTTGCAGGTCCACATAGCCGATGGTGCCATCCCCGTGGATGACTTTCAGGTCATAGGCCCGTTCACCGTTGTCGAAGGCTTCGGCCGCAAGGGGAACACCATACTCGTCGCGGTTAACGACCTCCATCGCGTCGTTGTCGGACATTCGGATCGGCAGACCGGCCCCGTTATTGAGCGTCAAAAGTTCGGTGGCTGCCGTCAAAGCGCCCGCGCCAAGGCCACTGGCGTCGATCACATCGGCAAGGCCCGAGCCGAGCAGGGTGTAATCCTCAAAGCCCGCGTGATTAACAGAAGCGCCCGCGCCGAAGGAGACTGTCGCATCGGTCAGCGTCAATACCTGCGTAGGTGTCTGCGCGGTCAAACGGTCAAAGCCCTCTCCGCCGTCCAGCACGACATCTGCGGCGATCGCGCCCGCGCCGGTCAGGGTCAGGTAATCATTGCCATCGCCCAAGGCGGCACTGTCGTCCGCCCCAAGGGTCACGTGGTCTGTGCGGTCAGACCCGGTGATTTTCACTGCCCCCGACCATCCTGCGACGTCCGCCACACCGGCAATTTCCGTCTCAAACGTAAGGTCAGCAATCTCTACCCCCGAAAGGGTTTCCACAGCACTCGCACGGGTGCCTGCCACTTCGGCGCCAACGGCCGTAAATGCCACCGCCGCGCCGCCTGAGGTGGCGGTGTTGGTGCCTCGTGCCGTCATGGCCAGACCCAGATCGCGGCCCGTATAAGCCGCTTTGAACTGCAACTCGACCCGCGTGATCCGCCCGTCCCCATCACGGGTCACCACCACATCATAGGCGGTTTGATCAAATTGACGCAGCGCGCTGATGGCGGTTTCCACTTGGAAAGTCTCGGCATCGAACGACAGGGTCGCCGTGGACAGGGCGACGCCATCAAGGCCCACAATCTCTAGCTGGAAGCCATCACCATCCGCCGTCGAGGCGGGCAGATCCACCCCAAGGACAGAGCCCGTATCGGCCTCGTTGTCGTGGAACAGGCCGGAAGCGCCAAGGAAGTAGGAGCGGAAGCCGATTTCCTGAACCGTGTCACCGGTCCCGCCACCGCCGACAAAGCTATCGTGGCCTTCGCCGCCTGACAGGGTGTCGTCCAACGCGCCGCCAATCAGATCATCGTCGCCGCCCTGGCCGAACAGCGCGGCACTGGCGTGGGTTAGACCCGAGGCATCAAAAACGTTGTCGTTCTCATCCCCGATCAAGCGGATCAGCGAGAAGACCCCGTTAAGAGTATCGACAGCACCCACCGTGGAAACCGTGATAATTGCCGCCGCAGTGTTGGCAGCGGTGTAATCGCCCACAAGGTCTTGGCCCACATAGGTCGCGCCAGTGGTGCTGGAGTTGTTCATCACATCCGCGCCGCCCGAGGCGATGAAGACATTCTCAGCCCCTTGCCCACTGATCAGCAGGTCAACGCCCGCCGCCCCTTTCAGAATCGTGCTGCCCGTAAACGCGGCTGCATCAATGGTGACGCCCAAGGTGTCGGTCTCATCGGCAAGAATAACGGCGTCGACGATACCAGAATGGGTGGCCGTCGTTGTCGTACCGCCCACAAGTTGCGCAAGCTCGGTCCCGGTCAAGGTTACGATCCCGGTGGCGTTGCGGTACGCTAGGGTGTTCGCCCCGGTGCCGCCCTCTGCCGTCGCGCCGTCCAGCGTGACAAGACCCAGTTGGTCGTCGCCATCAAGGCCACGGATCAAAGTCGTAGCCGCGTTCCCCAACAAGGCATCGTTCTTGGCCGAGCCGATCAGCGTTTGCACGTCGCCCGAGAACTCATTGAGGCCTGCGGCGACGCCGTCCATCAGATCGACAATCACATCGCCGGTGTATTCCCCGATGTCGCTGCCATCGCCCGAATAGCTTAGCGTCAGGTCACGCGATCCCGCATTCACGCCGCGCGCAATGGTGGAATAGGCCAGCGTCACAGCGCCCGCTGTAATCACGCCTTTGTAGACGTCGGTGACGTGCCAAACGAGGTCTGGCGTCGTGCCCGTCAGCGCCATGATCAGCGTATCGTCATCGCCGGACGTGCCTTGCCCCTCGATGCTTTCAACGTTCGCGAAGGTCGCAACAGCGCCCTGCGCGGTGCCGTTACCAAGCACGGTACGGTAGCGGCCATCGGCGCCGTTGCCGTCCAACACTTCAACGCGGAATTCGCTGCCCAAGGGGTCGGTGTAATGTGTCCCGGCTGCGTTCAGCTCTGGTGCCGGGGTGTTCGGGTCGCCGTCATCCACGTAAGCGATTTCATTGGACCGCGCGTCTGTGTCACCGCGCAAAATGTCTTCATCTGCGCCCGCATCAATAGTGGCCGCCGAGGTGAAGCGAGTCAGCGTGATGATATCTTCGCCCGCCCCCGTCTGGATCAAAACGGTGTCAGTGGCGGCGATAACCTGGTCGTCGCCCGCGCCGGTAATCGCGCCGGTAAAGCCGCTGATCGACAGGAAGCCCGTGGCCTCTCCGAGGCCGAAATCAATCGTCACGTCATAGGACTGGTTGCGATAATCAACGGTTGCGCCACCTTGGCGGGCATCCAGAACCTCTACGGCAAAGGCCCGAAGGTCCACCCCACCGCCACCGGAAACCTCAACCGTAGGCTCCCCTTCGGTGCCTTGAATAAGAACATTCAGACCCGCAGCATAATCGAGGATCAGGCGGTCATCCCGGTCGCCGCCAACGATCTCATCCACGCCAAAGAAATTGGCTTGGGTATTGGCGTATTCAATCCAGTCGCTTGCCTCTTCCGGGGTGGCCGGGCTTTCGGGGAAGTCATAGAAATTCAACGTCCCGCTGCCGGCGAAAGTCGCGCCCGTGCCTCGGCCCGTAATCCTCCATTCGATCAAATCATCGGTGCCAACCAGCTTATCGACGCCGCCCCCAAGGTCGATATCCACGCCGCGTCCCGCACGACCGATATCAATACCGCCTGTGCCGGTCATGCCGGTGGCGCCTTGGGTCTCAAACATCGTGGGTGACAGACGCGCGACATCAACCGATGCATAAAGGCGGATCTCACCGCTTTCAGCATTCAGATCAGCGCCTGCAAAGCCGGTGGAAACGGATTGCCCCGACAGGTTCACATGCAGATCATTTCCGCCACTGCCCGCCAGACCTTCGGCCCCAAAAATCGTGACGCCGACGCCGCTACCGGTGCCGCCCACGCCCGAAACCGAGGTCCGCTGCTGCAAGGTCACTTCGCCCGAGGACGACCACGTCAGCCCATATTCCGCCGCGCCGCCTGTGCGATCGGCGATGATATCGCGGGTCGCCTCAGCGGTGATCTTCTTGACGCCGGTGAACTGCAAGAACTCATCGCGGCCACCTTCATAGGTGACGCGGTTATCCAAGGTACGGTCCGCTGCGGTGGGATTGGTGGCATCGCCCGTGGGCTGAAGGATCGCCAATTCGCCAGAGCCGGCCGTATCGCTGAGCGACCAGACAAGCCCGGCCGATGCCTCTGGACCGATGATCTCATCGTCACCGGCGCCCAGATTGATGCTGAACTGGTTGAAGTCAGCCAGACTTAGAATGGATTGGTCAATTGTCAGCTTGTCAACGCCGGAACTGCCGCCTACGGTCAGGTCGGTCAGGATCGAATTGCTTTCATCCCAACCGCCCGTAACGATGCGGTTCTTGCCGTCAATCTCGACGATCCGGCGTTCCGCCACCACGTTGTCGGCCCCCGCGCCTGTCACACCTTGGATCAGCTGCACGCGCCGTTCGGTGACGTTGTCAGGGTTTTCTTCCGTGCCG
The DNA here is from genome assembly GCF_038396845.1 of Gymnodinialimonas sp. 57CJ19. Taxonomy (NCBI): domain Bacteria; kingdom Pseudomonadati; phylum Pseudomonadota; class Alphaproteobacteria; order Rhodobacterales; family Paracoccaceae; genus Gymnodinialimonas; species Gymnodinialimonas sp. 57CJ19. The sequence continues at coordinate 1,514,204 of NZ_CP151587.1, read as the reverse complement.
CGATTATATTCAACTTCGGCCACACGCAGGGTGGCTTCGCCCGCGCTCATCGTCATCGCGACCGAGGTAAGCGGGTCCGCCGACAGAAGCAAACGCGGCTCCAACGTATCAATACCGGCGCGGCGCTTGGGCAGATGGGTCCGGTCACGCCCGAAAACACCGCTTACAAAGCCGTTAAGCCAGTCCGAGAATACCGGCTGGCTTGAAGCTTTCTGGATTGGCAATACCGGGGCCTGTGGCGCGTCGGGGGTGGACCCGCTCCAACGCCATGCTCCTTCGAATTCTTTCTTCGCGAAAGGAAAACTCATTGTATCGCCCAAAACAGGGCCGCGTAAAACCGCGACGGTGAAAACATACTCCAGCTCAAATCGAGCCAATTAATCGTATTCAAATGCAGCCGTGGACCGGCCATTCTAATCATCTTTGCAGCGCAACAGGCCCTAATTGCCCGTTGCGCCGGTGGTATGAGCGCCCTAGTGGACGCCCGCAGGTTCTGCTGCCGCATCATCCGGAAGGCCCATGCCTTCCACCAGCGACGCGGATTTGGTGACAATCGCCTCAACCTGCTGCATCGACAGAAGGTGCATCTGGATCATCTCCAGATCGCCGGTGCGGAACATCGAAACGATTTGCTCGTCGCTGATGGCCCGGAATTTCTCGGCCGAGACACGCAGGAAGCCCGTGACACCGCCCCGGGTGCCGTCGGAAAGCGTGAAGTCCACCCGCGCCTCTTCCAGCAGATCGGCGGCCTCTAGACGATCGCAGAACGCTTGGGTGCGATTGAAGGTGGATTGGTATTCTTCGGCGAACCGCAGGACGGTGCGCAGGTAGGATGTTTCCTGACCCTCGGAATCGAACATCCGCTCGCCCTTGCCTTCGTTGTTGAGACCCTCAAAGCCCTCATCAATGCACAGGGTCATCTGGTCACTGCCGTCTTGCACAGCGAACACAAACGGATACCGGCGGAAGAACGCAGGCACATAGGCACCGGTCCAACCGTTGTCCTCGTCCACAAAGCCATTGCGGTCCTGCTGCGTCCCCAACAGCGCAAGGCTGACCAAACCCGTTTCAGTCTTGGCGAAAACGATCGGTGCTTCTGAGCAGATCCGCGAGAATTCAACGTCCACGATGGGAACGGAGTTCACCTCTTTCGCGAATGCGAAGGAGGTGATTTGCCGGATCGACATGTCGCGGTGTGTTTCACGGTTCACTGGGACGACGTTGTCGTAGATCATCAATTGCTTGGTCATTTGGTTCCTAAAATACTCTTACGTTCATGGCTGCGACCGGCCGGTTTAGCTGCCGCTGAAGTCTTGTGACAATGTATCCACATCGAGGGCGCCGAAGAGGGCAAGCAACTGCGCCTGCAATTGCACCACCCGAAGCCGCGCGATCTGACCTTGCAGGGAAAGTGTGTCACGACGAAGACGGGCCTCAAGGGCGGCTTCCGGCCCAATGCGGCCTGCGTTCTCTTGCTCGATCGCGGCGCTCAAGCGGCGGCCTGCGGCTCCTTGTTCGGCGCTGATCGCGTTTACGGCACGCAGGCTGGATTCCAATGCGCTGGTCAGCCCCTCGTAGCGGCGCTGGCTCAGGTCGATAATCTGTTCGACCCGCAGGTTCGCAATCTCAACCCGGGCTTCCGCTTCGCGAACGCGGCTGCGGCGGGTGCCGCCTTCGTAGATCGACCAGTTGAGATCAACGCCCAATTCGGTGGATTGCACGTTGGAGCCGCCGCCAAACAACGACCCTTCGGTTTCTTCGCTCTCAAATTCCAGGGTCACGTTCGCCGTGGGGCGGAAAGAGGCCCGCACAACCTCTAGCTGGCGTTCAGACACGGCGACTTCGGCGCGGGCCACCTGAATTGCCGGAGACAATTCCAGCAACCGCTCGGCGCTGAAAGTGCCCACAAGGTTGTTGTAAGTAGGAATCCCCACAGCCGCGCCCGCATAGGCAACGCCTGTCACGTCAGGGCCGGTGAAGCGGTAAAGGTCAAAGAGGGCGTTTGTCAGGTCCAGGTCCCGCTCGGACTGCACAACGCGTGCTTCCAGCACATCGCCCTGGGCGCGGAACAATTGATCTACTTCGATCCGACCCGCATCGACTTGCAGGCCGATGTCACGCTCTAGCTGCGTCCGGGCGCGGATCAGGATGCGAGCTTGCTCTACCCCGATCTGGGCGCGGGCCACATCAAGGTAGGAATTGATCAACATGCCGGAAAGGTCGTTGCGCGCCACGGCCGCTTGGGCAGAAACCAACTCAGCCTCGGCCTGCGCCACGGGAAGGGCACGGAAACGCACTGCATCATAAAGCGGCTGACGCACCGAGAAGGTCACCCGCGTGGTTGGATATTCGGACGTGCCTTCCTGGAAAGTGCCGTTGTCCTGGCTGATAATCTCTTGGCTGGTATTGATATACTGGATGCGCAGACCGACTCGAGGGCGGCGTTCACCGCGGGCTTGCTGGACAAGCTCCTGCGCGACATCAAGCTCTAGATCGAGAATTTGATATTGAACCTCCCGGTCCAACATCCGCTGGTAGGCTTCCGTCAAAGAAAGCGTTTGCGCCTGACCCTGCCCGGCCCCGAAAGTTGCAAGACTTGCAACAATCGCCGCTGCACCAGCATTGCGAGCAAAACTTCTCGCCATTCCCTTGACTAAATACAACATTAAGACATTCCCAGAGCGTTTCCCAGATGATTCACATACGGGCTGCCCTCGGGTCAAGTGAATTAAAGAGGTTGGTGGGCTTGTCTGTTGATATTCATACGAACTGTGTGGAAAAGGTTAACGACGCTTGCAGATCGAGACGGGGGAGGCAGCGATCATGGCGTCTGGCGGTGTCGTGAAATTGAAATTGTGAAAATTAGACGTCCCCCGAAAAAACAAGCGGACAAACTGCGCAAGCCCGTGCACCCATTCCACAGCTGTCAGATCAAGGATCGCGACGTGTCGCGCATGGCGCCATCACGCGTAGGTTTCTTTTTTAACAGTAGCCTAGCGCCGAATGCCGGCCCATGCCCGCATCCGGCTTTCAAAATATAAAAGGTCAACCGCATTTCGAGTGGCCACAAGACCCACAGGTAAGGCACCCTTCCATCATCCGCAGGTCAAACTGCCCGCAAGAGGGGCACGCAGGACCGGGGCGGTGGTTGAGGTTGACCACATCGGCTTGCGGGTCGGACTTCAGGCCCATCCCTTCACCTGCCAAAAAGCCCGTGGCGATCATGTGTTTCTCGATCACACCGCCGATGGCCGCGAGGATGGAGGGGACGTATTTTCCCTGCATCCAAGCACCGCCGCGCGGATCGAAGACGGCTTTAAGCTCTTCCACCACGAAAGACACATCGCCGCCGCGCCGGAACACGGCAGAGATCATCCTTGTCAGCGCCACGGTCCAGGCAAAATGCTCCATATTCTTGGAGTTGATGAAGACCTCGAACGGGCGGCGGTGGCCGTTTAGAACAATGTCGTTGATCGTGATGTAGATGGCGTGTTCGCTGTCGGGCCATTTGACCTTGTAGGTATTGCCCTCCAGCTCTCCCGGGCGCTGAAGCGGTTCGGACATATAGACCACTTCGCTGCTGGTGCCCGAGGACATTTCCAGCGGTGTAGTGGCGGAATCCTCGCTCACGACAGAGGGCTGCGCCGGGCCGTCGGGGTGGTGCGCCGCGCCGCCCCGGGGGGACGGAACGGCGCTGCCCGGCGTACCGCCGGGCGTGGCAGTGGTAAGCTCCGCGATGGTGACCCCCAGAACATCCGCAACTTTGACCAATCGATCAACAGTCGCTTCTTTACCGTCCTTGACGACACCATGGAGGTACCCATGGCTAAGCCCCGCGTCTAAGGAGACCTGACGCAGGCTTGTCTGGTTTGCATCCACAATCGTCTGAATGCGCTCCCGGTACCCCTCTCCAGTTGCTACAACCGGCGCCTCCTCATTCACACTCAAAACACTTCCCGTCACATCGTTCGGACGGTAGGTCGTGCAGCCTTTGCAGCCGGTGGCATAGGCCTCGGCGTAGACGTCCTTGAAGGCCTCGAAGCTGATATCTGCGGGGACGTTGATGGTCTTGGAGATGGAGCTGTCGATCCAAGGCTGCGCGGCGGATTGCATGCGGACATGGTCCAGAGGCGCGAGGGTTTGCGCGTTCACGAAGTAGTCGGGCAGCGGGCTGTCGCCGTGAAGCTCCCGCCACTTGGCGACGGCGAAATCAACGACTTCTTCTTCGGTTCTGGAACCATCCACTTGCAGCACTTTGCGGGTGTAGGCGTTGGCGAAGATCGGCTCGATCCCTGATGAGACATTGCCCGCGAACAGGCTGATCGTCCCGGTGGGCGCGATGGAGGTCAGCAGGGCGTTGCGAAGGCCGTTCTGCGCGATCAGCGCTTGGACATCGGCGTCGAGGCGACGGATCATCGGGGCCTTGGCGTATTCCTCTGCATCAAATAGGGGAAATGCGCCTTTTTCAGCGGCCAGTTCAGCCGAGGCCCGGTAGGACGCGTTGGCGATCAGGGCCATCCATTCGCCTGTCTTGGCGGCGGCCTCCTCGGACCCGTAGCGCAGGCCACACATGGCCAAGGCGTCGGCCAGCCCGGTGACGCCCAAACCGATGCGCCGCTTGGCGGCGGCCTCGGCGGCCTGAGCCTGCAACGGGAAACGAGAGGCATCGACAACGTTATCCATCATGCGGATCGCGGTGGCGGTCAGATCGGCCAATTTTTCGGCGTTCAACGTGCCGTCGGTGAAGGGGTTTTCCACCAGCTGAGCAAGGTTCACAGACCCCAGAAGACAAGCGCCATAGGGCGGCAGCGGCTGTTCGCCACAGGGGTTGGTGGCGCAGATCGTCTCGGCGTAGTTGAGGTTGTTTTCAGCGTTGATCCGGTCGATGAAAATCACACCGGGTTCGGCGTAATCATAGGTGGCGCGCATGATCTTGTTCCACAGATCACGGGCCTGAATGGTGGTGTAGACGCGGCCGTCAAAGACCAGATCCCAAGGGCCATCGGCTTTGACAGCCTCCATGAACGGATCGGTTGCCAGCACCGACATGTTGAACATGCGCAGGCGGGCGGGGTCTTGCTTGGCAGCGATGAAATCCGCGATATCGGGGTGATCGCAGCGCATCGTGGCCATCATCGCGCCCCGGCGCGACCCGGCAGACATGATGGTGCGGCACATGGCGTCCCAGACATCCATGAAGCTGAGCGGCCCACTGGCATCCGCCGCCACACCTGACACGGCAGCTCCCTTGGGCCGGATGGTCGAGAAATCGTAGCCAATCCCCCCGCCCTGCTGCATCGTCAGCGCGGCCTCTTTCAGCATGTCGAAGATACCGCCCATGCTGTCGGGCACGGTGCCCATGACAAAACAGTTGAACAAGGTCACGCTACGGCCCGTGCCCGCGCCTGCTACGATGCGGCCTGCGGGCAGGTATTTGAAGTCCTCCAGCGCCGTGTAGAACTTGTCCTCCCACTGCTGTTTGTCGTCTTCGACCTCGGCCAACGCACGAGCAATACGGCGCCAAGTATCTTCGACGCTGGTGTCCAGGGGCGTGCCATCCGCCTCTTTGAGACGATATTTCATGTCCCAGATTTGTTCGGCGATGGGGGCGGAAAAACGGCTCACGGGGGTCAGTCCTTGATCGAAGTATGTGTGGAGGCTCAGGACGAGCGTTATGCCATAGAAGTCCGGCACAGACTAGCCGTCGCAGCCCCGTTGCGGCGTCACGTCAGGGCAAGGGCGTGGGGTATGCAGGCTAAGACTGCGCGGGCATTAGGAAATTCGGGGCGGGGGTCAAGGGCTTGCCCCTATGGTGTGTCGTGCTAGGTTGCGTGACACATCATCTTGGGGGATGGGCCGTGACGGCAACGACACACATGCTGAAGCTCTGCGTGGGGGCGACCTGCGTAGAAGACCTGCTGGAATGGCAGCAAAGCGCACGGGCGAAAGGCCCCGATGGCTTGCCACGCCATGTGACCCGCATGTGGCCTAAACGCGCGGACGAGGTGCTGAACGGCGGCTCGCTTTATTGGGTATTTAAAGGGGCGATCTTGTGCCGTCAGCCCATTGTGCGATTTGATCCGGTGGACCGCGGCGACGGCATCAACCGCTGCGGCATCGTGTTGGACCCAAAGGTGACACGCGTGGCCGCAACGCCTAAGCGGGCGTTTCAGGGCTGGCGCTACCTGAAGCCCGAGGACGCCCCCCGCGACCTGCGTGCTGGGGCAAAACAGCAAGAGGCGCTTCCACCGCAACTGGAAAGCGCCTTGGCCGAGATTGGCGTGCTGTAGCACGACAAAGGGCCGAGCATCTTGCGACGCCCGGCCCCTTCGATTTCAAGTCCATCAAATCAGAACGAGTTGATGACCGCCGACAAGGCAGAGCGGTAGTCGCCGCGCGCCGTGCGTGTGTTGGAGTTCAGCGGCATGGTCGAGCCGTTGTTGCCGATTGGAATCGTCAGGCCAAGGGCGAAACGATCGACCGTTGGCTCGATCCCGCCGAACAGCGCGCCGATGTCTGTCAGGCCGATGTTGGTTTGACCAACGTGGCGGCACCATCGAATTGGATGCCGTGAGCGTGGCACATGGACGGGAGTGCGGCCAGCACCCCCATGAAAATGGCAGGTCTGATCATTGTGTCGTTCCTTAAATCAAAATTTGGTCTGCGAAAAAATTGTCGTTTCCGGCTAAAAATGCCGAAGGTCTGCTCGAATGCTCTTAAGATACGTTAACGAAAGGTTAACCGGCAACTGGAGGGAAACCAGCACCTTCCAAAATGTCGATTTTCTAATGCCTGTAACCTCAATGCCACAACGGCAAGAAATGGCTTATTTGCTTGAGGCGACGCTTAGCAAATCCATCACAACCGATAGGCTTTCGCGCTCTGTCGCGCCCCAAGTCGCGGTACGAGACCGGAACAAGGTGGCTTCCGAGCGGTGAATCATCCCGTCTTGCAAAATCGCCAAGTGGTTGGCCCGCAAAGTTTCTCCGGTAGACGTAATGTCGGCAATCGCCTCGGCTGTACCATGGGCCACGGTGCCCTCGGTCGCGCCTTGGCTGTCGATCAACCGGTAATCCGCGACGCCCTTTTCGCGCAGAAAGTCCCGCACGAGACGGTGATATTTCGTGGCGATCCGTAAACGGTGGCCGTGCACTGCGCGAAAATCCGCCGCGACCGAATCGAGGTCATCCAGGCTGGTGACGTCCACCCACCACGCAGGAACCGCAATAATCAGGTCCGCGTGGCCGAATCCCATCGCCTCGATTACCTCGACCGCTTGATCCCAAGCGGGGATGCGTTCCTGCACCAGGTCACTGCCCGTGACGCCCAAATGAATACGCCCCGCAGCCAGTTCACGGGGGATCTCGCCCGCCGCCAATAGCCGCAGCTCAACCGGCAGACCTGCAATTTCTGCCCCGTAATCGCGGTCCGAACCTGTGCGTCGCATCTCGATCCCACGGGTAGAAAACCAGTGGAATGTCTTCTCCATCAACCGCCCCTTCGAGGGCACACCGAGCGTAATCATTGCGCGGCCTCCTTCGCGGCGAGAACCAACTCGGGCCGGATAACGCCCCCCACCGCTGGAATTTCACGACCGCCCCCCAGTACACGGGTCAGCGCGTCATACCGCCCGCCCGTCGCCAACGGCGGGTGACCGGGGGTGGCTGAAAGAATGCCAAAGACAAAGCCGTCGTAATACTCCATCTGCGTGCGTCCGTAGGAAGCCTCAAATGGCAGCGTTTCCACGGCTATTCCGGCATCCGATAACGCTGCGACACGGGCTTCGAACCGATCCACCGCGCCTTGCAGGCCGGGCAGATCCACCGCGAAGTTGGACAAGATGCCGGCGGCTTCCGCCAAGGGGGCCCTCAGGGCCAGCAGCTCGGACAGAACCTCGGCTTGGGTGGCGTCAATCAGGGGGGCTTCGGCCTCGGCCTCCAGCAGTTTGAGACGGGCGGTCATCTCATCGGTGGTGCGCAAACCAATCGGCGGGCCGGCCTTGGCGATCATCGACGCAAGACCTTCGTCGCGGGCGGCCGCAAGATAGGCATCGCGCCCCTTCGGTGCCGGTGCCGCCCCGGTGAACCGATCCAGCAAAGCGCGGAAACGGCGCGGACGCCAAACGTGGCGGCGCAACGCATCCTTGCGGGCCTCTGTCGTGCTTAGCGCTTCAATCGCGGCCAACAGCACCCCGATGTCACCCGTGACGGCACGGGTCGGGATATCTTCCAGAGCGTTGCAAAACAGCGCGAAAACCTCGGCGTCCGCCGCAAGCGGCGCATCGCGGTCGAAGACCTCATATCCCACTTGCAAGTACTCGGAAGGCATTCCCGCCCCGACACTTTGCATTCGGAAGACCTCTCCCAAATACGTGTAGCGGGCGGGTTCTGCGCCGCCAGACATATGCATTTCCACCACGGGCACGGTGAAGTCGGGGCGCAGCATCAGCTCGCCCCGGTCCGGGTCATGGGTGGTGAAGGCGCGAGCGCGGATATCTTCGCCGTAAAGGTCCAACAGCGTATCGGCACTGACGAGCATTGGCGCGTCCACGGGGACGGCCGCACTGAAGGTTGCCTGAAGCGCTTCCGCCTCGGCTCTGATGGCTGCTTTTGAGGTCACTGGTGCCGCGCAATGATTGCTTGGACCTCAGCGATAAGGTCAGTGACTGAGACTTCTGTTTGCGCGGGTTGCGACTTCCATTCTTCAAGCGTCGCGTCTTGAGCCAGATTCGCGCCAAGCACGAGGTCCTTGAGTTGCACCACGCCCCGCGCCGCCTCATCCGAGCCCTGAATAATCGCCACCGGAGAGCGGCGCTTGTCCGCGTATTTCAATTGGTTGCCGAAGTTCTTCGGATTGCCGAGGTAGACCTCTGCCCGAATACCCGCATTGCGCAGGGTCGAGGCCATGGCCTGATATTCCGCCATCCGGTCGCGGTCCATCACAGTCACGATCACGGGGCCCGCATCTTCGCCCTTGATCTTGCCAGTGGCCCGCAGCGCAGCCAGCAAGCGATCGACCCCGATGGAGACACCCGTGGCGGGAACCTCTTGCCCGGTGAAGCGCTTGACCAGATCGTCATAGCGCCCGCCCCCGGCAACAGAGCCGAACTGGACCGTCTGGCCCTTTTCGTTCTGCACATCGAAGGTCAGCTCTGCTTCATAGACCGGGCCCGTATAGTAGCCGAGGCCACGCACGACGGAAGGGTCGATGATGATGCGGTCGGGGCCGTAGCCTTGGGCGGCGAGGAGCGTTTCAATCTGCGTCAACTCGGCAACGCCAGCCTCGCCAATGGCGGAGCCCTCAACAAGCTTGCTGAGGTTCTCCACGGTTGCGGCATTGTCGGCGGCCGTGGCAGCCATGAAGCCCATGATTACTTCAGCCTGCTCGCCATCTAGCCCCGCGCCCTTGGTGAAATCACCGCTGTCATCTTTACGGCCTTCGCCAAGCAAATCGCGCACGCCCTGCTCGCCCAAACGATCCAGCTTATCAATCGCGCGCAGAACAATCCCACGCTCGGCCTCTTTGTCGTCACCCGACAGTCCGGCGACTTCCATGACCCCATTCAGCACCTTGCGGTTGTTCACCCGAACCACGTAGTCGCCGCGCTCGATCCCCACGGCCTCCAGGCAGTCCGACAGCATCGCGCAAATCTCGGCGTCCGCCGCAACAGAGCCCGCGCCGACCGTATCGGCATCACATTGGTAGAACTGCCGGAAGCGGCCAGGGCCGGGCTTCTCGTTCCGCCAGACGGGGCCTTGGGTGTAGCGCCGATAGGGAGAGGGCAAATCGTTCCGGAATTGCGCCGCGACACGGGCCAAGGGCGCGGTCATGTCATAGCGGAGCGCCAGCCATTTATCGTCCTCTTCAAAGGCGAAGACGCCCTCATTGGGGCGGTCCACGTCGGGAAGGAATTTGCCAAGGGCCTCGACCGTTTCCACAGCGCTCGTTTCCAGCGGATCGAACCCGTAGCGATGGTAGACCTCGGCGATCTTACGGAGCATCGCTTGCCGCTCCACCACCTCCGCGCCAAAGTAGTCGCGGAAGCCTTTTGGCGTTTCGGCCTTGGGGCGGGGCTGTTTTTTCTGCTTGGCCATGGGCTGAGGTGCCTTCAATTCATGTCGCGCACCGTCTAACGGGTGGGGTGAGCCGGGGCAAGGAGGGCTACACAAATGTCACAGATCACCAAATTGGAAGAACAACTGGCGCATTTGACGAAAGCAATGGACGACATGTCGGACGTTGTGGCGCGCCAAGACGCCGAAATCGCCATCCTGACACGGCGCGTCGAAATGCTGATGTCCCGCGAGGCAGAGCGCGAAGCCGACGGCAGCAGCGGCTCCATCCCCCTCGCCGACCAAAAACCACCCCACTGGTGAGCCGCCCAGATCCTTGCAAGGATCTGTTCAATCCCTTGCAAGGGATTGCGGAAAACTCTTGCAAGAGTTTTCGGCGCGTCAGGCTGGAACGGGCATCGCCTTGGGGCGGGACCGGAGCAGGATGTAACTTATTACCGCCACGTTCAATGCGTTGAAGCCGATCCCGTTCAGAAACGCCCATTGGTACGACCCCGTCACGTCGTAGATGACCCCGGAAAGCCACCCGCCCAAGGCCATGCCGACGATCGTGGACATCATGACAAAGCCCACCCTCGCGCCGGCCTCTCTGGCGGGAAGATACTCTCTCACGATTACCGCATAGGAAGGTACGATGCCCCCTTGGCTCAGGCCAAACACCATCGAAACGAGGTAAAGTGACATGAGGCCGGTGGTGGGCAGATACAAAAAGAGCGCCAGCATTTGCAGCGTCGATCCGATCAGCAGTGTCAGAACGCCCCCAAGCTTATCGGCCATCACCCCCGAGACCAGCCGGGACGCCACGCCGAACAGCAACATAAGCGACAGCATTTCGCCCCCAACGGCCGGACCATAGCCCAGATCTACGCAATAGGCGACGATGTGAACCTGTGGCATCGCCATCGCCACGCAACATCCGATACCCGCCACCGCCAAGAGCAGCGTCAGGGCCCGGGCGCTGAGCCCCGTCCTGCTTGCCCGCAGCGCCGCCGCCGCATCCGAGGTCGCCATTGCGTTCTTGGGCAGCCCTTGGCGCAGGGTCCATGTCAGCGGCAGCATCACCACCACGCAGGCAAGCGCCACCACCACATAGGCCGACCGCCAGCCATCTTCCGCCAAGACGCCCGCCAATACCAACGGCCAGACCGCACCCGAAATGTAGTTCCCGGACGCCGCGATCGCCACGGCCAGCCCGCGGCGTTTCAAAAACCATTGCGAGACATCGGCAATCAGCGGTCCGAAACTGGCCGCAGATCCAAAACCGATGAAGAACTGCGCCGCCGCCAAGACACCGATCGTTGGCGCCATCAACGCCGCGCCGTAGGCGCTCCCCATCAGGACCGCCGTCGCGGCCAATGATCCCGCCAGCCCAAAGCGATCCACCGCACGACCGATCAGATAGTTGCCAAGGGCAAAGCCAATCATTGTGGCGGTATAGGGCAGAGAAGCCCCAGCCCGTGACACGCCAAACTCTGCCTGGACGTCGGGCAGGATCAAAATGATCGTCCACATCCCGGCGCTGCCGATGACAGACACCAATAAGGCCAGCGCCAAGCGCACCCAGGACACCCGCGTGTCGAATATGGAAGTTTCGGTCATTCCCGGACCCTAGTGCGCCCGCCTACTGGGGGAAACCTGCAATTTTATTCCCCGTGAAATGCGCCACCGCCCGTACGGTTCGCTCAAAGCTTGGGCGATTTACTCAGCAAGATCAAACCGCGCAGGCGCTTAAGCAAATGCCGCGTTGACATGAGCGTGATCTCGGCTCCAAAAAGCGCCTATGGATACAAAACGCATTACCCCCGCCCTAGCCCTTCCCTTCGCCCTCTTTCTTGCGGCTCCCGCAATGGCCGAGCCTGATTGTTCGGGCGGCGGTTACGCTGCGGACGCGCTGGTCGTTCCTGACGCTGCAATCGGCGAGATCAGCGTCTCGACCCAATACGCCTGGGACGGTGGCAGCCGCTTGTTCGAAGTATGCAACCTGCTGACCGAAGGCGGCGACTTCTTTGCCACTTGGTCGCTGTTCTCGGGCGAGATCGACACAGCCTACCCCGGCATCTGCGTGTCCCTGACCAACACAACCGGAGAGGAATGGTTCTCTTGCGCCGAGCCCGATGTTGTTGCCGCCGCCTTTGCCGCCGCGCCTCAGACGGAAGAGGGGATCATCCGCTTTGACACCTGGAGCGCCGAGGCACCCACGCTGCAATAACGTCGCTGGAACCTTTCAAAAAGCCTCGACTCTTGTCGGGGCTTTTTTTGTGCGCCCGGCTGTGAACACGCCCGCGAAAATGCGGCAGAGGGCGCTTCGTGCTTCTCAGGCAGGCTTACCCCGCCATAAGACGCGACTGACTGACACGATGCCCACCGTTTTCGAGATTTTCCCATCGGTTTTCTCCCGGGCCACGGCTTCGATCTTTACTATCTCCGTCGTGCCAGAAATACCGGGGGCGCGGGCCGCACATGGAACGCGAGAAGGAGTGCCATTGTGTCGATACTTGGTCTATTTGGTCCCACGATTTCGCGTGTGCCTTCGGTAGAAGCCGCACGGGCGGGTCTTGGTGCATTCATCGGCCTCGCGATTGCGGGACTGTTTGTCCTGTCCCCCTCCGTCGATCTGGAGCTTGGTCTGTACCTTGTGGCCCCCTTCGGCGCGAGTTCCGTTCTGCTGTTCGCGGTTCCAAACAGCCCCTTGGCCCAACCCTGGTCTGCGATTGTCGGAAATACCGTGGCGGCGAGCATTGCAGTTGCGGTTGGGATGGTGATCTCGGATCCGGTGCTGGGGATCGCACTTTCCGTCGGATTGGCCATTGCCGCAATGATCCTGTGCCGCGCGTTGCACCCCCCTGCCGGGGCCGTGGCGATGACCGCCGCGATGAGCCCGGACGCGGTGCGCGAACTGGGCTTCATGTTTGCGTTGACCCCGATCGCCGTCGGGACCGTTCTGCTTGTCCTTGTCGCGGTGGTCTATGGCCGGCTGACCGGGCGGCACTACCCGTTCCGGCAGTTTGAGGATCCCAATGTTCACGGCACGAAGGACCGGGAGCCGATGGAGCGCCTTGGCCTTTCCGAACAGGAGTTGACGAACATCCTCGACCGGTACCGCCAATCCTTCAACCTTGGGGTCGAGGATTTGGCGCGGCTTATCGGAGCCGCCGAGATCCAGGCCGCAACCCACCGGACAGACCTTATGGCGACCGCAGACGTCATGTCGACTGATGTGGTCACGGTTCAGGGCACGGCCCGGTTGGCAGAAGTAGCCGACCTCTTCCGACAGCATCGGTTCACGTGCTTGCCTGTTCTCGGGGCCGATGGCCTCTTCGTTGGGGTCATCTTCCAGATGCACCTGATCGACCAGGCCAGCAAGGATGCCAAACGCGGTGATGGCACGTTTGTGAATGCCATGCGTCGGTTGACGCGGAGAACAGCGCAAGCGCCGCTTCGTGCCGCTGATATCATGGCCTCCGATGGCCCGCGCGCGGATGCCGAAACACCGCTCGCCGCGCTGCTCCCGTTGATGGCCGAAAGCAGTGTCGACGCGGTTCCGGTGCTAGCCGACGAGCAGGTCATAGGAATCGTGACACGAACGGATTTGATCAGCGCGTTGGCGCGCAGCAGTTTGGATATTGGTGACAAAAAAGCAGTGGGTGCGGTGTAAAACCGGCCGCGCCTTTTCAGAACGGGCCTTGACGAGGCACATTCAGACTTCCTCCACCATCACCACGCCTTCCAATGACCGCAATGCGCCTTTGATCTGGGGCGAGACCGGGAAGTTATCGCCCAGGATCACCTCTACCTCGCCGGGCAAATCGGGGGCCATCAGGCACAGGTGGATTGGCCCCTTCGACGCCTTTGCCCCCTCCGCTGCCGTACGCTCCAGAAGCGATTCAACAGAAACGATGCCCATTTCATCTTCGATAAAGACCCGCAGGCCATTGGCCTCTCCGGCAATCGCGTTGTCCACAGGCTGAACCGAGCGCCCCAGAAGCTTCAACTGATCCGCCTCCAACGTCGCTTCGGCCTGGATGATGACGTTGTTCCCCGTTTCCAGATGCTCTCGCGAGGCCTCCAGCGTGTCTGAGAAAATCGTGATCTCGAAAAGGCCCGTCGGGTCGGAAAGGGACACGAAGGCAAAGCGGTTGCCCTTCTGGCTCTTGCGCTCCTGCTTCACGCTGACCGCGCCCGCCATCTTGGCCACGAAAGGCCCCTGCTGCACCCGCGCTTCGACCTCTCGCAAGGTCATCACGCCACGTCGTTTGAGGGCGGGCTGGTAATCATCCAAAGGATGCCCCGAAAAATAGAAACCCACCGCCTGATGTTCCGCGGCCAGCCGCTCATTCGGGAGCCAATCGGGGGCGGAAGACAGACGCGGCTCGGGCAAGTCTTCGCCCGCATCGCCAAACAAAGACACCTGATTGGACGCTGCCTGGTCGTGGATCGCGGCAGAGTACGCGGTCAGCCCATCAAGACTATCAAGAATGCGGCGCCGATTGCGGTCCAACTCATCAAACGCGCCCGCCCGTGCCAGCATTTCAAGGGAGCGCTTGCCAACACGTTTCAAATCCACCCGCCGCGCGAGGTCAAACAGCGTGGCGTAAGGCTTCACGCCTTGCTCGGTCGTGCGCCCCTCCACGATCATTTTCATCGCCTCAACGCCCACGTTCTTCAACGCCCCGAGGGCGTAGTGAATCTTTCCGTCGTTCACTGTGAACGTCGCCGCAGATCTATTGACGCAGGGGGGGAGGGTTTCAATCTCCATCCGGTCAACCTCTTGCTTATAAACGGCAAGTTTGTCGGTCAGATGGATATCGCAATTCATCACGGCGGCCATGAATTCGACGGGGTGGTTCGCCTTCAGCCAGGCCGTTTGGTAGGACACCACGGCGTAAGCGGCGGCGTGGGACTTGTTGAAACCGTAGTTGGCGAACTTGTCGAGCAGCGCCCAGGTTTCGAGCGCCTTGGCCTCATCCACACCGTTTTCAGCCGCGCCCTTGAGGAATTTGGGCCGCTCGGCGTCCATCGCTTCCTGAATTTTCTTACCCATCGCGCGGCGCAGCATGTCGGCGCCGCCAAGCGAGTAACCCGCCATCTCCTGCGCGATCTGCATCACCTGTTCCTGGTAGACGATAATGCCCTGGGTCTCGTCCAGCAGATGGTCCACGGTGGGGTGCAAACGGTCGCGTTCGCTGGTGCCGTTCTTGACCTCGCAAAACTTCGGAATGTTCTCCATCGGGCCGGGACGGTAGAGCGCCACAAGGGCGATGATATCCTCGATGCAATCCGGTTTCATGCGCCGCAGCGCATCCATCATGCCGCTGGATTCAACCTGGAACACCGCTACCGTCTTGGCCGAGGCATAAAGCTCATAGGAGGCCTTGTCGTCCAACGGAATCGCGTTGATCTGGTTCTCGGCCCCCTCTGGCGGCTCATAGAGACGAGTGCCATCGGGCCCTTCATGCAACTGCCGACCCGAGGCGTGGATCAGATCAATCGCGTTTTGGATTACGGTCAGCGTCTTCAGGCCCAGAAAGTCGAACTTCACCAGACCGGCCGGTTCCACCCACTTCATGTTGAACTGCGTCGCTGGCATGTCCGAGCGCGGATCGCGGTAGAGCGGCACCAGCTCGTCCAGCGGTCGGTCGCCGATCACCACGCCAGCGGCGTGGGTAGAGGCGTTGCGCAGC
The DNA here is from genome assembly GCF_038396845.1 of Gymnodinialimonas sp. 57CJ19. NCBI lineage: Bacteria > Pseudomonadati > Pseudomonadota > Alphaproteobacteria > Rhodobacterales > Paracoccaceae > Gymnodinialimonas > Gymnodinialimonas sp. 57CJ19. Next base: position 1,498,450 of record NZ_CP151587.1, on the reverse strand, counting down.
AGTCCTTCGATCTTCTCGGCATAATCCATCAGGCGGCGCGTCGGGTTCACGCGGCCATCGCGCTTGTCCTGCTCACTCTCGCGCATTTCTTCGAGGAAACGCGGCTCATCCTTGATCGCCTGCGCAATGCCCACAGGCTTCACACCCTCCACCGGGATCATCTTCGACAGGCGGTCCACCTGCCCGAATGGCATCTGCAACACGCGGCCCACATCGCGCACGGCAGCCTTGGACAGCAGCGCGCCAAAGGTGATAATCTGCCCCACCCGGTCACGGCCATATTTTTCCTGCACATAACGGATCACCTCTTCCCGGCGATCCATGCAAAAGTCGATGTCGAAGTCCGGCATCGAGATACGCTCGGGGTTGAGGAAGCGTTCAAACAGAAGGCTGTAGCGAAGGGGATCGAGGTCGGTAATCGTCAGGGCGTAAGCCACCAAACTGCCCGCACCCGAACCCCGCCCCGGCCCCACCGGAATGGCGTTATCCTTGGACCATTGGATAAAGTCGGCCACGATCAGGAAGTACCCGGGGAAACCCATGCCTTCGATGATCTCCAGCTCAAAATCGAGCCGCTTCTGGTATTCCTCAACGCTCGTTGCGTGGGGGATCACCCGCAAGCGTTCCTGCAACCCCTCATTCGCCATGCGGCGCAGTTCAGCCACCTCATCATCCGCGAACTTGGGCAGAATCGGGTCGTGAGTCTCGGCACGAAAAGCACAGCGCTGCGCAATTTCGACGGTGCTTTCCAAGGCCTCGGGCAAGTCCGCAAAAAGCGCCGCCATTTCTTCGGCTGACTTGAAATAATGCTGAGGCGTCAGGCGGCGGCGTGGCTCGGATTGGTCCACATAGGCCCCTTGCGCCACGCACATCATCGCGTCATGGGCCTCGAAAATTTCCGGCTTGGGGAAGTAAACGTCGTTGGTGGCGACCAACGGCAAGTCATGGGCATAGGCCAGCTCCACATGGCCACGCTCTGTCAGCTTTTCGGCCTCGGGCAAGCCGCCTTCGGTGGGGTGGCGTTGCAGTTCCACATAAAGGCGATCGGGGTAAATCGCGCAAAGCGCTGTCAAAAGTGCCTCGGCCTTCGGCCTCTGTGCGGCGCGCAGGTGCTGGCCAATAGGGCCTTCAGGCCCGCCCGTCAGGCAAATCAACCCATCCGCGTGTTCCGCCAATTCCGACAGCGTCACATGGGGGGCCGTGCCATCGCCCCGCAGGTACAGGGCAGAGTTCAGCTTCATCAGGTTTTCATACCCAAGGCGATTTTGCGCCAGCAACACCATCCCTGCCGGGGCCTTTGCCTTCTCTCCGGGTACGGCAACCTCATATTCCACGTCGATCTGGATACCGACGATGGGCTGCACGCCCGCCTTCTTCGCCATTTCGGAAAATTCAAGCGCACAGAACATGTTGTTCGTGTCGGTCACAGCCACCGCAGGCATCCCCGCATCTGCAACCATGCCGGGCATCTTCTTTACCTTCATCGCGCCTTCCAGCAGCGAGTATTCAGTGTGAAGGCGCAGGTGAATGAACTTTGGATGCTTTGACATCCCGCAAGGGTATCGCAGCCCCTGACAGCACACCAGCACAACGCAGCAGGATCTTGGGGATAATTTACTTAGCCAAAGGGCTATCTTTTCCCTCGCAGCACTGTTACTTACCCATATGGCTAACAATCTGGATCACCTCTTCACCGCCCTCTCCGACCCCACCCGCCGCGCTGTTATCGCGCAATTGGGCGGTGGCGAGGCCCCTGTCTCGGCATTGGCCCAACCACACGACATGGCGCTGCCCAGCTTTCTCAAGCACCTGGCGCAGTTGGAACGGGCGGGGCTTGTGACCTCTCGTAAAGTTGGGCGCACCCGCATCTGCACGCTGCACCCCGAAGCCCTGAGCACGGCGCAAAGCTGGCTCGACCAGCAACGCGCGGTTTGGGAGGGCAAGTTGGACCGCCTCGATGCATTACTCAGCAAGGACACCCCATGACCGAAGCCAAGACCCTCACCTTCACCCGCACTCTGCCCGCGACGCCGGACCGAGTGATCGCCGCACTCACCAGCGTTGAAGATCGCACGATCTGGGGCACGCCCAGCCCCGACATGGCCCTGCTGATCGAAGACCAACCCGCCGCCGCCCCGGGCGTGCGCGAAACTTCTCATGTGGGGCCCGTCGGCACGCCCTACGTAACGGTCTTTACCGACTGGATCATCCTCGACCAGGACCGCGTGACCTATGCTGAAACGCTAGAGGCCGACGGCGCCGCCTTCGCCACCAGCCTTGCGGATTTTCACCTCACGCAAGACGGCGGCAATACCGCGCTGTCGCTCACTGTCACCGTCTTCAGCTATGCCGGGGAAGATGCCATATCCGAGGTCGCCCAAGGCTGGACCCACGCAGTGAATGCCCTCTCAACCCATCTCGACGCTTGAAATCTGCGCCCGCACAGGGTTTGCTGAGGGCGGTCACGACCAAACCGGGCCCGCCCTCTACGCCGCATCGAGGGTCGGGACGACCTCCCAAGGCTTGAATTCAGGCCAAGTAACGCGGCGGGCATTGCCACATGACGACCCGGTTCCTTTTAAACGGAGAACCCTGCGCGGTGGAATCATCCCCCACACGCACATTGCTGGATTGGCTGCGCGAAGACGCGCGGCTGACTGGCACCAAGGAAGGCTGCAACGAAGGCGACTGCGGCGCCTGTACCGTTATGGTGACAGAGGCTGACGGCACCTCCCGTGCGCTCAACGCCTGCATCTTGTTTCTACCCCAGCTCGAAGGACGCGCCGTGCGTACCGTCGAAGGCATCGCCGGCCCCGATGGCACGTTGCATCCTGTGCAACAGGCGATGGTGGATCTCCACGGCAGCCAATGCGGCTTCTGTACACCGGGCTTCATCACCTCGATGGCCACGGCTCATAAGAACGGCGCCACGGATCACGAGGATCAATTGGCCGGCAACCTCTGCCGCTGCACGGGATACGCCCCAATCCTCCGTGCCTGCCAGGCCGCAGCCTCTGCCCCCGTCCCTGACCACCTGAACGCCGACGCCTCGGCCCTCGCCTCTCCCCCATTCCTCGTTCCTGAAATATCCCAGGGGGAGTCCGCAGGACGGGGGACAGCGTCCCCCCGCCCCGCTCCGGCGGGGCCAACAAAGACCCCCTTTCAGCCCACATCATCCGATGAACTCGCCGGATGGTACGTCGACCACCCGAACGCCACACTTGTCGCTGGGGCCACTGATGTAGGCCTTTGGGTGACCAAACAACACCGCGACCTCGGCCAGATGGCGTTCCTCAACCAATGCGCCGACCTCAAGGGCATCACCACCGGCCCAGATACCATCCGCTTCGGTGCCATGACCTCCGTGACCGATGTGCTAGCCACCATGAAAACGCACCACAAGAGCTTTGCCGAAATGCTCAGGCGCTATGGCTCGGTTCAAGTGCGCAATGCCGCCACAATCGGCGGCAACATCGCCAACGGCTCACCCATCGGTGACAGCCCCCCCGCGTTGATCGCCCTTGGCGCGACCCTGCATCTGCGCCGGGGCGATATGCGGCGCGACCTTCCCTTGGAGGATTTCTTCATCGACTACGGCAAACAGGACCGGGCTGCAGGCGAGTTTGTGGAGGCAGTTTCCATTCCCGTGCAGCCCGACACCCTGCGTGTCTACAAATTGTCCAAGCGCTTTGACCAAGACATCTCCGCCGTCTGCGGTGCGTTCAACCTGACTGTTATGGACGGCGCGGTCACCGCGGCCCGGATCGCCTTTGGGGGGATGGCGGGCACGCCAAAGCGGGCGACAGCGGTGGAACAGGCGTTGCTTGGCCAGACTGCAACCGAAGAGACCGCATTTGCAGCGCTTGAAGCCTTCGCACAGGATTTCGCGCCGTTGACCGATATGAGGGCCTCGTCCGATTACCGCATGAACTCGGCGCAAAATATGCTGGTGCGTTATATGGCGGAAATGTCAGGCCGAAACGTCAGTGTGTTGGAGGTACGGCCATGAGCGTCCATAAGTCCCTTCCCCACGACGCCGCACGCCTCCATGTTACGGGCGCAGCCCGCTATGTGGATGACATCCCGGTTCCGGCAGATTGTCTGCATCTTGCCTTCGGCCTTTCCACCATCGCCAAGGGCCACATCACGGCAATGGACCTATCCGCAGTCTGCTCATCCGCAGGCGTCTTCGCGGTTGTTGCGGGGGCCGATCTGGCTGAAATACCCGATTGCTCTCCGTCCAACCATGACGAGCCGCTATTGTCCGACGGCGCCATTCATTACGCGGGCCAACCGCTGTTTATGGTGGCCGCGAGCTCGCATCTTGCAGCTCGCCGAGCGGCGGTTTTGGCAGAAGTGACCGTACAAGAGGACGACCCGCTATTGTCCATCGAAGAGGCGCAAGCTGCCGACAGTCGGTTCGAAGAAGGGCCGAGGGTTTATGCCAAGGGCGATGTGGATGCAGCCCTGAATGGTGCAACCCATCTTGTGGAAGGCGCGCTTGATATAGGCGGGCAGGAGCACTTTTATCTGGAAGGTCAATCTGCCCTCGCCCTGCCGCAAGAAGGCGGCGACATGGTCATCCATTCGTCATCACAGCACCCGACCGAAATTCAGCATAAGGTGGCTGACGCACTTGGCCTGCCGATGCACGCCGTTCGTGTCGAGGTGCGCCGGATGGGTGGCGGATTTGGCGGAAAGGAAAGCCAAGGCAACCATTTGGCCATTGCTTGCGCTATCATGGCGGCCCGCACTGGACGACCTTGCAAGATGCGTTACGACCGAGATGACGATTTCATCATCACCGGCAAGCGCCACGACGCGCGGGTAGAATACCGCGCCGGGTTCGACGGGGATGGCCACCTGCTTGGGGTCGACTTTACCCAACACGTACGGTGTGGGTGGGCGATGGACCTATCTTTACCAGTGGCAGACCGGGCCATGCTTCATGCTGACAATGCCTATTTGTTGCCCGCCACGCGGATCACGTCGCACCGGTGGAAGACCAACACGCAATCGGCCACGGCATTCCGGGGGTTTGGCGGGCCTCAGGGTATGGTGGGAATGGAGCGCGTGATGGATCACGCCGCGCAGCAATTGGAAATAGACCCGCTAGAGTTGCGGAGAAAGAATTTCTACCGGGAGGCGCACTTTGTCGATGAAGGACCCTCCGGGGGGAGTTTTTCAGCCAAGATGAAGGGGGAGCGGCTGGCCACAGCGGATCTGAAGGGCCGTGGCGCTGTGCAGGTCTCGGGGGGCGGGGGCGCCAAGAGATTTGGCGGCGCCCATTCGCCGAATCAGGGGGGAGAGATTGAGAATACCACGCCCTACGGGATGGCGGTGGAGGATTTCGTGCTCCACGCGATGACCGAGCGCCTGGAAGAGACATGCGATTATGCAAAACGTGTGAAGGACGTAGCCCAGTGGAACGAGAAGGAACCGGTGCTGAAGCGCGGCATTGCGTTGACGCCGGTAAAATTCGGGATTTCCTTCACGCTGACCCATCTTAATCAGGCCGGCGCGTTGGTGCATGTCTATCAAGATGGCTCCATCCACATGAACCATGGCGGCACGGAGATGGGCCAAGGTCTGTTCCAGAAGGTAGCACAAGTTGCGGCCAGCCGGTTCGGGGTTCCCGTGGGGCAGGTAAAGATCACGGCAACAGATACGGGCAAAGTGCCCAACACCTCGGCCACAGCGGCGTCTTCGGGCACAGACCTGAATGGGATGGCAGTAAAAGCCGCCTGCGATAAGATCCGGGCGCGGATCGCAGAGGCGGTGGCGGGGGAACTTCAGGCGCAGCCTGAGGAGGTTGTTTTCGCAGATGGGAATGTGTCTTCGCCCCGCGCCGCCCTTTCCTTTGCCGAGGCTGTGCAGTTTGCCTATCTAAGGCGTGTTTCGCTGTCGGCGACGGGCTTCTACAAAACGCCCAAGATCGCGTGGGACCGCATCGCAGGTCAGGGCCGTCCGTTTCTTTATTTCGCTTATGGCGCGGCCTGTTCCGAGGTTGTGATCGACACATTGACCGGCGAGAACCGCATTTTGCGCACCGATATCCTTCACGATGCGGGAGCGTCCCTGAACCCTGCGCTTGATATTGGCCAAGTCGAGGGCGGTTTCGTTCAAGGCGCAGGCTGGCTCACCACTGAGGAATTGGTGTGGGATAGCAAGGGCGCGCTCAGGACCCATGCGCCGTCCACCTACAAGATCCCCTGCGCCTCGGACGCGCCGGATATCTTCAATGTTGCACTTTATGATGCGCCCAACCGCGAGGACACGATTTACCGTTCGAAGGCGGTGGGAGAGCCGCCGTTGATGCTTGGGATCAGTGTATTTTCTGCCTTGTCCAATGCCTGCGCCGCCGCCGGGCCCGCCTTCCCCGACCTTCAGGCGCCCGCCACGGCCGAGGCAGTGCTGGCCGCGGTTACGAGAGCGCGCCAATGACCGCAATTCGCGTGACGATTGCCGCGGTGAAGGGCTCTGCCCCACGGGACACAGGCACTGCGATGCTGGTTTACCCCGACAGGATCACCGGCACGATTGGCGGCGGCGCGTTGGAGTGGGAGGCCATGGCCATGGCGCGTCAGATGCTGAAGGAAGGGTCGGACGCGCAGACGCGAACATTGCCTCTTGGCCCGTCTCTCGGACAATGTTGCGGCGGTGTTGTCACCCTGGAGCTACGTGCCGCCAACGATCTGCCCGAGCCGCCCGCGACGCAGCTCTGGATCTGGGGCGCGGGCCATGTGGGGCGGGCGCTGGTTCACACCCTGTCGCCGCTGCCGCAGATTTCGGTGTCCTGGATCGACACCAACGACGGGCGTTTTCCGCGGGAAGTCCCTGATAACGTGCAGAAAATCGTGGCCACCGATATGTCACGGATGATGACTCACGCCCCCCATGACGCGCATCATCTGATCGCCACCTATTCCCACGATATTGACTTGGCTCTGTGCCACGCCGCCCTGTTCCATAGCTTTGGCAGCGTCGGGCTTATCGGCTCTGCCACCAAGTGGGCTCGCTTTCGTAAACGGTTAACACACCTCGGCCACAGCAGCGCCCAAATTTCGCGCATCATGTGCCCAATGGGTGACCCAAACCTCGGCAAACATCCACAAGCCATTGCGATTGGCGTCGCGGCGCGGCTACTTGTCGGGCAAACGCTGCAAGAATCAGCAATTGGGGGAACATGACGATACCGCTGCTCGAAATTAACGGCCTGACCAAAGCCTACCCCGGCGTCGTCGCAAATGATGGTGTTTCCTTTGCCATTCAACCCGGAGAGGTTCACGCCCTGTTGGGCGAAAACGGTGCGGGCAAATCAACGCTGGTGAAGATGATTTACGGGTTGGTAAAGCCCGACGCCGGTGTCATGGCCCTTGATGGTGTGCATCACACCCCGGCAGAGCCCCGTGCCGCCCGCCACATGGGCGTCGCGATGGTTTTCCAGCATTTCAGCCTGTTCGAAGCCCTCACCGTGGCCGAAAACATCGCGCTCGGGATGGAAAACCCGCCAAAGCCCCGCGATTTGTCCAAGCGCATTTCCGATGTCAGCGCCGCTTACGGCCTGCCACTGGACCCCGAAAGCCTTGTCGGAGACCTTTCAGCAGGAGAGCGTCAACGGGTCGAGATTATCCGCTGCTTACTGCAAGATCCCAAGTTGCTGATCATGGATGAGCCGACATCGGTTCTGACCCCGCAAGAGGTTGAGATCCTGTTCCACACCCTGCGCAAGCTCAGCGCAGAAGGCACCGCAATCCTCTATATCTCTCATAAGCTGGAAGAAATTCGCGCACTGTGCGATGCCGCTACCATATTGCGGCAAGGCAAGGTTGTGGGCGCTTGTGACCCCAAAGCAACCTCGGCTGCGCGCATGGCCGAGATGATGGTGGGCAAATCCCTTGCCGTGCCCGCCCGCGCGGCGGCGGCACCGGGCGACGTTTTGCTGTCTATTCAGGGGCTGAACCAACCCTCTGCCACGCCCTTTGGCACCGCGCTGAAAGACATCTCGCTCGAGGTTCGGGCAGGCGAAGTGCTGGGTATCGGCGGGGTTGCGGGCAACGGGCAGGATGAGTTGCTGGCCGTCCTTTCCGGCGAGCATCGCACCGGGCCAGGCGCTGTGACGTTCATGGGGCGCGACATCGGCGAGGACGGGCCGACGGCACGCCGCGCCAGCGGCCTGTTGTCGGCACCGGAGGAGCGGTTGGGCCACGCCGCCGCGCCAGACATGAGCCTGACGGAAAACGCAGTCCTTACCGGGAATGCGCGCAAGGGGCTGGCTACAAGGGGCTTTGTCAATTGGCCCAAGGCCCGTGCTTTCGCCGACGATATCATTGCAAAGTTTGACGTACGCACCCCCGGCAACGCCACCGCCGCGCGGGCTCTTTCAGGGGGCAACCTGCAGAAATTCGTAATCGGACGAGAGATTTTGCAAGACCCGACGATCCTGGTCGTTAACCAACCAACCTGGGGCGTTGATGCCTCGGCCGCTGCCGACATCCGGCAAGCTTTGCTGAACCTTGCCGAAGGGGGGGCGGGCGTCATTGTGATTAGCCAGGACCTTGATGAATTGCTTGAAGTATCAGACCGTTTCTGCGCCTTGAATGAGGGGCGCTTGTCCGCCCCGCAACCGGCGCGCGGCTTGTCGATGGAAGACATTGGCCTGATGCTGGGCGGCGCCCACGGCATGGCAGAGGCCGCGATATGATCCGCCTTGAAAAACGCCCCACCCCGTCGCGCTTTTGGTCCTTCTCCACCCCCATTGCGGCGGTCATCCTGACGATGATCGCGGGCGGGTTGATGTTCGCGGCCCTTGGACAAGACCCGCTGGAGGTGATCCGCGTCATCTTTTGGGACCCGTTGTTTCACGAACGCTTCGCGTCGTTTTCACGCCCGCAATTGCTGGTGAAGGCTGGCCCGCTGATCTTGATCGCAATTGGCCTGTCCCTCGGATTTCGCGCGGGCATCTGGAACATCGGGGCCGAGGGCCAATACATCGTCGGTGCCCTTTGCGGCGCCAGTGTTGGCCTTGCGCTTTACCCGTCCGAGCATTTCCTGATCCTGCCCGGCATGATCGTTGCGGGCCTTTTGGGCGGCACTCTTTGGGCGATGATCCCCGCGATCCTGAAGACCAAGGCCAACACCAACGAAATCCTCGTCTCTTTGCTGTTGGTTTACGTGGCCGAGGCGCTTCTCGCCTCTGCCGCGACGGGCTGGCTGCGCAACCCCGATGGCCAAGGTTTTCCCGGCTCTCGCAACCTTGCCCGCCACGCAGGCACCGCCAACCCCGAACTGATCGATGGCACGGGCATCCACTTGGGCGTTATCGCGGCCCTGATCGCCGTGATAGCCGCCTATGTCTTGTTCCAAAAGCACATGCTTGGCTATCAGATCAAGCTGGCAGGCCAAGCCCCCCGTGCCGCGCGTTTCGCGGGCGTCAGCCCCACGCGTATGGTGATCCTCTGCCTTGGCGTGTCCGGTGCCCTCGCGGGCGCCGCTGGTGTGTTCGAGGTTGCTGGCCCCGCCGGGCAGATCACCATTGATTTTAATGTCGGCTACGGTTTCACCGCCATCATCGTGGCGTTTCTGGGTCGGCTGAACCCCATCGGCATCCTGCTGGCGGGCCTCTTGATGGCGCTGACCTACATCGGCGGCGAGTTGGCGCAATTGCTGCTGCAAGTCCCCGCCCCCGCGATCCAAGCGTTCCAAGGAATGCTTCTGTTCTTCCTTCTGGCTCTGGACGTCTTGTCAAACTACCGCGTCCGACTGGGATGGGAGGCAAAAGCATGAATACGCAACGCCCCGCTTTCACGATCTCGGACATTCCCGCCACCGCGGTTCACACCGCCGTCGGCCTGTTCCTGGGCTTCGGGACTGCTATCGCGATTTTGTTGGTCGCCGACGGTCTTTGGATGCTTTTCTTGATCCTGATCCCTCTGTTCGCGCTACAATTGTTGGGACATGGCATCATGCATTTGATCGTCTGGGCACTCGCTTGCCTCTGGTCCCTGCTGCGCGGGCGTCCCCTGCCCACACGGCCGCCATCGCTGCCCCGCGCCAAAACAGAAAACGCCGAAGATGGGCCTAAGCCATGGCTCCGCGACAACGCTCTGTTTCTGTCGTGGGCCACCGCAACCATTCTTATCATCGCGAACGCTTGGCGAACGGGTATCTTTACGGAGGGGTTTCTATGATTGATCCCGTCACCCTGATTGTGGCCCTTGTCACCATATCCACCCCAGTCCTGCTTGCCGCATTGGGAGAGCTGATCGTCGAAAAATCCGGCGTCCTGAATCTTGGGGTGGAGGGAATGATGATCATGGGCGCGGTCTGCGGCTTTATCGTCGCCAACCAAAGCGGATCGATCACTTTGGCCTTCATTGCAGGCATGGCAGGCGGCGCGGGCCTGTCAGTGATCTTCGCCATCCTCACGCAATTCCTGATGTCGAACCAAGTGGCCACGGGCCTTGCGCTGACGCTGTTCGGCCTTGGCCTCGCCGCCCTTCTGGGCGTGGGGTATGAGGGGCAACCGATCCCCGAAGTTGCCAAGCCTCTGCCCGAAATGCTGCGCAATATCCCGGTGATCGGTCCCATTCTGTTCAGCCATGATCTTGTAACCTATCTGGCCATCGGTGCCGTATTCGCCATTGGCTACGTCCTGAAACACACGCGCATGGGTCTGGTCATCCGAGCTGTCGGCGAAAGCCACGATGCCGCCCACGCCCTTGGCTACAAGGTGGTGCGCATCCGCTGCGCCGCGATCTTGTTTGGCGGGGCCATGGCTGGCCTCGGCGGCGCGTTTCTATCGCTGGTCTACGTTGAAAACTGGGTGCAAGGCATGACTGCGGGCGCGGGCTGGATCGCCTTGGCGCTGGTGGTTTTTGCCGCGTGGAAATCGGGCCGCGTGTTGTTTGGCGCTTGGCTCTTTGGTGGGATCGCCGCATTGCAACTGCGCCTGCAAGCGGCCGAGGTGCCCGTGCCCGTTTCGCTGCTGGATGCCTCCCCTTACCTTGTCACGATCATCGTGCTTGTGGTCATGTCGTCCGACCGCGCCAAAGCCGCCATCAACGCCCCCGCCGCCCTTGGCAAAACCTTCCACGCAAGTGGGTGATCTCAAATGCCACTTTCCTTGTCCCGATCTGACATCATCGAAATCCTCGACGGTACGCACCCCCGTCTGGGCCGGGTTGTGGCGCTGGCCATCTATGGGTTGATCTGCCTCTCGGCGGTTGTGATTGCCCTTGAAACGATGCCAGACCTGTCACCACGCGTGAACGCCGTTCTGGTCGCTGCAGAGATCTTGATCCTGACAGTATTCGTCATCGAATACGCCTTGCGGTTGTCCTGTTCGGAAAAGCCCCTGAAATACGCGTTCAGCTTCTGGGGCATCGTTGATTTCCTCGCCATCGTGCCCGCGTTGGTCTTCCTGCTGCCGGATTTCGCCACCATCCGGGCGATCCGCCTTCTGCGCATTTTGCGGCTGCTGAAACTGTTCAAAGCGAACCGCGCGCTTGACCGTATCGCACGGGCCCTGGACCAGGCCAAAACCGAGTTCGCGATTTTCTTCTTCATTGCCTGCGTGGCGCTTTATCTGGCGTCCGTGGGCATCTACCATTTTGAGCATGAGGCCCAACCTGACGGGTTCTCGTCGATCCCCGAAAGCCTGTGGTGGGCAATCGCCACCTTCACCACAGTGGGCTACGGCGACGTCTATCCAATCACCGTGGGCGGGCGCATCTTCACCGGCATCATCATGTTGATCGGCATCGGCATTATTGCCGTTCCCGCCGGCCTCGTCACTGCCGCCTTGACCGAGGCCGCACCCGCAGACCACAAAAACACACAACAACCAGAATCCAACAGAGGGGATGAATAATGAAACTCACGACCAAACTTCTGGCCAGCGCAGCGCTTGCCACTGGCCTCGCCGGTGCGGCCTTTGCAGACGGCCACGACCCGTTCCAAGTCGGCTTTATCTACGTCGGCCCTACGGGCGATCTGGGCTGGACCTATGAACATGACCAAGGCCGCTTGGCCGTTGAGGAAGCCTACGGCGACCAGGTTGAAACAGTCTACCTTGAATCCGTGCCCGAGGGTGCCGACGCCGAGCGTGCGATTACTACGATGGTCCTGGGTGGCGCGGACATGATCTTCACCACGTCCTTTGGCTACATGGAGGCAACCAACGCCGTTGCTGCCCAGTTCCCCGATGTGCTGTTTGAACACGCCACTGGCTACCTGCGCGAGCATCCCAACGTCTCCACCTACTCAGCGCGCTTCTACGAGGGCCGCGCGATCCAGGGCCACATCGCGGGCCAGATGACCGAAAGCAACATCATCGGCTACATCGGCTCCTTCCCGATCCCCGAGGTCATCCGTGGCATGAACTCCGCCTTCCTGCACGCCCGCGCCGTGAACCCCGATGTCCAATTCCGCGTGGTCTGGGCTTACACTTGGTTCGACCCGGCAGCCGAAGGCGCGGCCGCCCAGGCGCTGATCGACGCGGGCGCTGACGTGATCTTGCAACACACCGATTCCACTGCTCCCCAGGCGGCAGCGCAGGAGGCCGGCATCTACTCCTTCGGCCAAGCCTCGGACATGGCGCAATTCGCGCCTGCGCCGCGGATCTCCTCGATCATCGACAACTGGGCACCTTACTACATCGAGCGTGTCGGCGCTGCGATGGATGGCACTTGGGAACAGTCGGACCGTTGGGACGGCATCGGCCCGGGCATGGTCGGAATCGGCGAAATGACCGAAGCGATCCCGGAAGAGGTCCGCGCCTCGGCGCAAGAGATGATCGACGCCATCGCGGCGGGCGAATACCACCCCTTCACCGGCCCGATCAACCGCCAGGATGGCACCGCTTGGTTGGCTGAAGGCGAAGTGGCCGATGACGGCACGCTGGCAGGCATGGACTTCTTCGTTGAAGGCATCACCGGCGACATTCCCAACTGATCCGCCTCCGATACTAATAGCGAAAGGCCCGCCCCATCCGGCGGGCCTTTTGTCCCGCACCGCTGCTCCTTCATCTTGGCAAATACAACTCAGTCCCGCCCCCTCGAAATACGCAGCCCTCCAAGACATCACACCCCCTTGCCCACACGCCTTCCCCATGTCACGCCTACGCCCATGACCTATGATTTCCTCATCATCGGTGGCGGCATCGCCGGCACCTCCGCCGGGGCACGGCTCGCGGCCCTCGGCACCACCTGCCTCCTGGAGGTTGAGCCCGCGCTGGCCTATCACACCTCCGGCCGGTCGGCCGCGCTCTACGAGGCGAACTACGGCCACCCGGTGACGGTCGCGCTGAACCACGCATCGCTGGATGATCACCACACGCTCGATGGCGGCTTCCTGTCGCCGCGCGGGTTGCTGATGCTGGCGAGCGAGGCCGAGGCGGACGCCTTCGATCACGACGTCAAGGCCATGGACCTGACCGAGATCTCGGTCGCAGAGGCCTGCGCCCTCGTCCCGATCCTCAACACGGACCATATCACCCGTGCCGCGCATCACGACGCGGCTTGGGATATCGATACCGATCGCATGGTGCAGTACTTCGCCCGCGCGATCCGCGCCAATGGATCGGTGGAGACCGGCCAGACCGTCACCGCCCTGTCACGCACGGACGCCGGGTGGGAGGTCACAACCAATAGCCAAACCCTCCATGCGCATCACATCGTGAATGCAGCCGGCGCCTGGGCAGACCAGATTGCTAGCCTCGCGGGTATCGAACCGATCGGGCTGACCCCCTACAGGCGCTCCATGGCACGGATGCCTGCGCCGGGTGGCCACGACGTCAGCCGCTGGCCGATGATTTTCGGCGCAGGCGAAGACTGGTACGCCAAACCTGATGCAGGCGCCTGGCTGGTCTCTCCGGCGGAAGAAGACCCCTCCATACCCCATGACGCCTACGCCGATGATATGGTTCTGGCCGAAGGCATCGCCCGCTACCAGCCTTTCGTGACCGAAGACGTCACCCGCGTCACTAGCACTTGGGCGGGTTTGCGCACCTTCGCCCCGGATCGCTGCCTTGTGATCGGCCCCGATGCCGCTGATCCCAGCTTCCTCTGGTCCGCTGGACAGGGGGGCTACGGGTTTCAGACAGCCCCCGCCGCCAGCCAACTGCTTGCCGATCTTGTCTCTGGCACAGCCCCTTCGCTGGACCCATCCGTGGTAAAAGCGCTCTCTCCATCGCGGTTTCAATCGGTTTAATCAGGGCGCCTCTTGCACAACAAAACTTGGGCTTTGAGAGGATAAGCGCTCCAAGCCCGCGCAAGTTTCCGCCAAGGTCGGGAAACCCGGAACTTGGAACTCGCCGCAATCAGACCTATTCTCTGTGTCAAAGCTTTTATCGGCCAACCAAACGACCGGAGACCCTAATGCATTTCCCCTTCCTGCGTGCAGGCGTAGCTGCTGCGCTTCTGACCCTGCCCGTTGCGGCCTCGGCCCAAACCCATCTTGAGCGTTTCGAGGCGCTGAGCGAACAGATGACAACGCTCACCTATCAGGGGCTGGCAAGCCAATACCCTGTCCTTCAAGGCATCCTTCCGTCTGCCGAATGGGGCCGCCCGGAACGCCGCGCCGGGCGCTGCGCCTTGCGTGACTATGAAGATGCCGTGGGCGAGGCAGGCGTTGATGCCATGCTGACCGAGTTTGAAACCGCCATTGCCGCCGCCCGCCCTGCCGACCTGCTGGATGGCACTTTCAGCGCTGGTGTGCCCGAAGGGCTGACGGCGGCCCAAGTGCAGCAAATCAATACCGAATGCGGCCTGCTGGAACTGCAAATGCAGCGCCTTGCCGAATCCGGCGCGATGCAGGCCCTGCAAAGCCAGTGATCCGCACCGCCCCCCTTGCGCTGGCGCTCGCTGTCAGCGCCCTCCCCGCTCAGGCACAATCAACGTTTGAGCGGTACGAGGCCGTGACCGTAACCATGAATGCCATGACGTTCGAGGCCATGGTCGCCCAGACCCCGGCGCTGGAGGGGCACATGCCCTCGGCAGAATTGTCCGACGATCTGCAAGCCGCCTATAGCTGCATGTTTGATGGCTTCGTGGATCTCGCAGGCGACGCAGCCGTGACGCAAATGGTCACCGAGATGGAGGCCCATCTGGCCACGCTCACCCCCGCAGAAGTTCTGGCGGGCAGTGCCAATGTGGTGCGCCTTGAAGGGGTCAGCGATGACCAGACCACAGCCATCGTCATGGGGTGCAATACGGTGGAAGCCTTCATGGCCCACCTGTCATCGACAGGCGCGTTGCAAATCTTGATGCAGGCCGACCAATGACCGAAGAACAGTCGCCCACCTACACCGATGGACGGCTGAGCGCCCCCTACGCCCTGCGCAACCGGGATGCGATCACCGATGCCCTTAGGCAGTTGGCCCCACCAACGGGCCGGGCATTGGAAATCGCCTCGGGCACCGGGCAGCATGTGGTCGGATTTGCCAAAGCCCTGCCCGGCCTTCATTGGCAGCCTTCAGACCCCGATGAAACGCGGCGAGCGTCCATCGAGGCCTGGACCAGAGCCGAGCAGTCTACCAACATCGCGCCCCCCATGGCGCTTGATGCCAGTGAACCGGGCTGGTCGCAGCAGCACGGCCCATTTGATCTGATCTTTCTGGCCAATCTTCTGCACCTGATCCCCGATGCCGCTGCCGCGACTTGTCTGTCCGAGATGGCAAACGCCCTGCGCCCCGGCGGCCGTGTCGTGGTCTATGGCCCCTTTCTTCGCGACGGAAAGACCACCTCTGACGGCGACGCCGAGTTTGACGCCCGTATCCGATCCGAGAACCCCGGCGCCGGATACAAAGACGTCCGTTGGGTGCTAGACGCTTGGACAAATGCCGGCCTGTCACCCGATACGCCGCAAGATATGCCAGCCAACAACTTGCTCTTGAGCGCCATAGACCCTAACCAAGGCGACCTTACGTAACGAAACATTTCGCTTTCGCCTAATCCGGTGTTTATTATCTTTGAATTCATGGCCTTCCTCGGGATCGCCGGCACCGAAAAGACGATCAGAAAGACAATTGATGCAAAGCGACTTTGCGCCCGAAGGCTTGTTCAACCTCCTGCAAGGCCCCGCCTTTGCGCGGTTGTCCCATACGCCCGTTGAACGCGGCCACAAACTGATCACCGCCGGAACGCCCGCCGAGGCGATGTACCTGGTATTCTCGGGCCGGTTCCGGGTGGAGCGTGACGGCGTGGACCTGGCCGAGATCGGCGCCGGGACTGTGATCGGAGAGATCGCTTTCTTGACCGGATCGGCGCGCACCGCAGATGTTGTCGCGGCCCGTGACAGCATCGTCTACCGGATCGACCGCGCGGCTTATGATGCCCTTTGTTCCGAGGTAGAAGGTCTGCCCCAGGCCATGGCCGCCGAATTGGCCCATCGGCTGGACAAGACATCCGCCCGCGTGACCCCTGACCCGGGCCGCCCACCTGCCCGTACATTCTGTATCCTGCCCGCCGCCAATGCGCCCCTGCCCGAACGCTTCGTGCCAGATTTGACCCGCGCGATTGAGGCCCATCACACCGTAGCCCTCGTAACCGAGGCCGCCTTCAAAGAGGCCATGGGCGAACGCGCCGACCCCTCTGCGCCCGAATCCATCGCTTGGCTGAACGCCCAGGAGCAACGGGCGCAGATCGTGCTGTTTGTGGCCAATGCCCTGGATGGTGACTGGTCGAGAGCCGCGTTGAAGCAAGCGGACCAAGCGGTGATCGTGGCGCAAGCGATCAACTATCAAGAACCGTCCGAGCTGGAGTCTTTCGCCCTTCAGATCCTGCCGGAAAGCCAACGTCGCCTTGTGCTGCTGCACCCACATCGGATGCAGAAGGCTGCGGGTACCGGACGTTGGCTCGATTCACGGCCGGTGTTCCTGCACCACCACGTGGCGCTGACCGGGGGCGATGCCGACATCGCACGCCTTGGCCGGTTCCTGTCGGGCAACGCCGTGGGACTCGTGCTGTCAGGTGGCGGCGCCTTTGGGGTGGCCCATGTGGGCGTTTACCGCGCGATGGGCGAAATGGGCCTGCCCGTGGATATCGTTGGCGGAACCTCGGTCGGCTCTGCCATGGGGGGCGCGATTGCCCTTGGTGTGCCCGCCGAAGAAATCGGCCCAAGGGTAGAGCAGATCTTTGTGCGATCGGGCGCAATGCGCAAAATCACCGTGCCCAAGTTCGCCTTCCTCGATCACAAGGTGCTGGACGGCGCGTTGCAGGAACACTTCGGGTCGGAACCCATCGAAGATCTCTGGCTGCCCTATTACGCCGTGGCTGCTGACCTTTCAGAGATGTGCAAGACGGTCATTACCCGTGGCCCCCTGTGGGAGGCGATCCGCGCCTCCTCCGCCATTCCCGGCGTTCTGCCGCCCTTCTTTACCCGTGAAGGCCGGATGCTGGTCGATGGCGGTTGCATTGACAACATGCCATTCCGCACCATGCATGGCCTGAAGTCTGGCCCCAATGTTGTGGTAAACGTCCAACGGGCCACCAACAAAACAATCCATGTGGATTATGCCAGCCTGCCCGGTCGTGGCCAATTGCTGCGCCAAACGGTCAACCCCTTCGCCAAGACGCACACGCGGGTGCCCGGCGTTATCTCTACAGTTATGCGGTCCCTTTTGGTCGGCCAGTCGGACATGCGAACTGCCTTGAATCCCGCGTCTGACCTGATGATCCGCCCTCCCGGCCTGAAAGGTGCGGGTTTCCTGGCCTGGGGCCAGCACAAGCTGTTCTACGAGATGGCCTACAAACACGCCCTGGAAGAGTTTACCGAACGCGACGCCCAAGGCGATCCGCTGATGGCCGCTTTGCGCACCGCCGCGACGGGCCGCGACTAGACAGACGACCCATGATATTGCTACCTTTCGGTCAATCCGGAGGGACCCTGCCGATGATCAAGACAGCCTGAGACACCCGCACGCGGAAATGCGTGCCCTTGGCGATCTTATCTCGGAGCATTTTCATGCAACCTATTATCTATGACGTGGCTGTCTCTGCCGACGGCTTCATTGCGGGCCCCTATTCGGATGTTTCCGCCTTCCCCCATCAAGGCGCAATCGTGGACGATTACCTCGCCCGACTCGCGCGCTATTCAACCGCCCTCATGGGACGGCGCACCTATGAATTCGGCCTCAAACATGGGCTTGCCTTGGGCGCAAACCCGTATCCGGCGATGCGGTGTATCGTTGTGTCCTCGACCCTGAATCTACCCGGCGACAATGTCGAGGTCTGGCGGGATCTGGCGGGCCTGAACCGCCTAAGGCAAGAAGCCCCCAGCCCGATCTACCTGTGTGGTGGCGGGGTTCTGGCCAGCGCCATCGCGCGGGCCGGGCATTTGACACAACTGACGTTGAAACGCGCCCCGGTCGTGTTGGGCGCGGGCACGCCGTTGTTTGCAGGGCTAGAGCAGGCCCACACCCTTCACCTTGTGACGCAGAAGGACTACGGCGAAGGTTCGCTGCTCCAAAGCTCAAGGTTTTCCTGACCTTGGCATATGCCCGCGCGGCCCCCATGGTGGCGCGGGAAACTCTTCATCAACGGACGTAAACTCATGAAACATATAGCCTTTGCAGCGGGCTTGACCCTGCTTGCCGCCCCCGCCGCTTTCGCGCAATCCGAGATTGAGCGCCTGGAGGCCGCTACCCTTGCCGCGAGCGAAAACATGGAAGCCTTTCTGACCGCTCGCGTGCCGGAAATGGCCGCCGCCATGCCGGATTGGGCGTGGGACGACGAAATGCGCAGCGCAGCGGCCTGCACGCTTGACGCCATTCGCGCCGAAGGTGGCGATGCGGCTGTCAGCAGCTACCTCGACGAAATGGATGTGTTCGCCACGGTTCAGATTACCTCGGTCGAGCAGATGGCATCAGCCACGCCCGTTCCGATCAACCCAGACTTCGCCATGCAGACTGGGCAGTCCTGTGGCACCGCGGAAATCGCCATGCGCCGCATGCAGGAAAGCGGGCTGATGCAGGCGATGATGGACCCTAACATCATGGGTCGCTTGATGAACCAGTAACGCGCTTCTCTTCGGGCGGTTACCCGCCCTCTTCGCAGCGCCGCTACGGGGCGGCGGGAGGGGCGAGGCTTGCGGTTCTTGCTTTGCAAGAACCGCGGGCCAGCGTCTCGCCCGCCGGTCAGTCAAAACCCCGGCGCGTTGACCCGGATCGTTGTGTTGCTGGGGTCGTAGGGGCTGTCTTCCACGACCTCGGCATCAAACAACTGCCGGAACATGCGCACTTGTAGCTTGGTGCCGACCTCGGCCAGATCCGGGCGCACATAGCCCATGCCGATCTGTTTGCCGAAGGCCACGGAATACCCGCCCGAGGTCAAGCGACCGACCTTTTCGCCGTCTACCACCAGCGCCTCTCGGCCCCATGGGTCTGCATCAGCGGGGCCGTCGATTAGAACCGTTACGCACTTCGAGCGGATGCCCTTGGCCTCCATCGCCTCTTTTCCGTGGAAGTCTTTGCTCAGGTCTACGAACCGGTCCAACCCTGCCTCTAGCGGCGTCGCATCGCGGCCCAGTTCGGTCCCGAACGCTCGGTAGCTTTTTTCCTGCCGTAGCCAGTTCTGCGCCCTTGCGCCCACCAGTTTCAGTCCGTGCTTTTCACCCGCCGCCATCAACTGATCGAAAAGGTAGTTCTGCATCTCCATCGGGTGGTGCAATTCCCACCCCAACTCGCCGGTATAAGCGACGCGGATTGCATTGACGGGGCACATCTTCAGCTCCAGCTTGCGGGCCGACAGCCAGGGGAAGCGCTTGTTGGACAGGGCCGAGGCCGGGTCCGCATCGCAGACCAGCTCTTGCAGCACGTCACGGGATTTCGGCCCGGCAATCGCAAAGACGCCATGTTGGCCCGTGCAATCGTCCAGCCACATCGGCCCGAACCGATCCACGTTGTCGTTGATCGCTTGGGCCAGGAAATCACTGTCATAGGCCTGCCACGCGCCTGCGCTGACCAGATAGAACGTATCTTCGGCCAGCCGAACGATGGTGTATTCCGTGCGGGTCGTCCCCGCCGCTGTCAGCGCGTAGGTCAGGTTGATACGACCCACCTTGGGCAGCTTGTTGGTGGTGAACCAGTCGAGGAACCCAGCCGCGCCCGGACCACGCAGCTTGTGCTTGGTGAAGGCGGTGGCGTCGATCAGCCCGACACCATTGCGCACCGCCTCGGCCTCGGCCTTCGCATACTCCCACCAACCCCCGCGCCGGAAACTGCGGCTGTCATGGTCAAAGCTGTCAGGCGCATCCAAGGGGCCAAAGTAGTTGGGCCGTTCCCACCCGTTCACGCAGCCAAACTGTGCACCACGGGCTTTCATCCGGTCATAGGAAGGTGCGGTTTTCAGGGGGCGGCAGGCGGGGCGTTCCTCATCGGGGTGATGCAGAATGTAGACGTGGTCATAGCATTCCTCGTTCTTGCGGGCCGCATATTCCGTCGTCATCCAGTCGCCGTAGCGGCGCGGATCGAGAGAGGCCATGTCGATCTCGGCTTCGCCCTCCACCATCATCTGCGCCAGGTAATAGCCCGTGCCACCCGCAGCCGTGATGCCAAAGCTGAACCCTTCAGCTAGCCACATGTTCTTCATCCGAGGCGCGGGGCCGACCAGCGGGTTGCCATCGGGTGTGTAGCAAATCGGGCCGTTGAAATCGTCCTTCAGACCGCTTTCCTCACACGTCGGGATGCGGTGGATCATCGCCATGTATTGGTCTTCTATCCGGTCGAGCGCCAGCGGGAACAGGTCCGCCCGGAAGCTGTCGGGCACGCCGTATTCAAACCGGGCGGGCGCGTCCTTCTCGTAGACCCCCAAAATCCAGCCGCCGCGTTCTTCGCGCACGTAGCTTTGCGCATCGGCATCGCGGATAACCGGGTGTTCTGCGTGGCCCTCGGCGCGGTAAGAGACCAGCGCCGGATCTTGATCCATCACGATAAACTGATGCTCCACCGGGATCGCGGGCATCTTGATCCCCAACATCTGGGCGGTGCGTTGCGCGTGGTTGCCAGAAGCCGTGACGACGTGTTCTGCGGTCACGACAACCTGCTCGTCCGAGGGCACAAGGTTACCGCCCTTCTCGATCATCTTCGTGCAGGTCACTTCCCAAGCCGAGCCGTTCCAGTGGAACGCGTCTGCTTGCCATTTACGCACGATCTCCACCCCGCGTTGCCGTGCGCCCTTGGCCATCGCCATCGTGACGTCGGCGGGGTTAATGTAGCCATCGGTGGCGTGATAAAGGGCGCCTTTCAGGTCATCGGTGCGGATCAGGGGCCAGCGTTCCTTGATCTCATCGGGGGTCAGAAACTCGAACGGCACCCCCACGGTTTCGGCGGTGGAGGCATAGAGCATGTATTCATCCATCCGCTCGTCCGTCTGCGCCATGCGCAGATTGCCCACCACCGCAAAGCCCGCGTTCAACCCGGTCTCGGCCTCCAGTTCCTTGTAGAACTTCACCGAATAATCGTGGATGTGGGTCGTGGCGAAAGACATGTTGAACAAAGGCAAAAGACCTGCCGCGTGCCAGGTCGAGCCCGACGTCAGCTCGTCGCGTTCCAACAACACCACATCATCCCACCCCGCCTTCGCCAGGTGATACGCGATCGAGGTGCCAACGGCCCCGCCCCCCACAACAAGGGCTTTCACATTCGTCTTGAAAGGCTGAGGGGTGGTCATGGGCGGCGCTCCGGCTGAAAAGTGTTCCGCCCCATACCTGCCCTATGGGTACATAAAACGCCTATCCCATCCGACCCATAGCCGCAGAAAAGCGACATGAGGGCAAAGTTGCGGCGCACTGTTACGGGAAGAAGGGGCCTACGGGTCCGACGAAATCAGCAGCGATAAATCACTTGCCGCTTCGCGCAACGACTCCAGATAGGTGATCGCGCGGGCTACATCAAAACGCTGTGTCGGGGCGTGGAACGACAGCGTCGCCATCAACCTCTCGTTGGTGTCCATGATCGGAACCGCCAGCGCGACCATATCGGGCATGAATTCTTCCCGGTCCAACGCGTAGCCATTGCGGCGTACCTCGTCCAACTCTGCCATCAGGGTGGTCGGGTCGGTGATCGTATTATCGGTGTGCTCGGTCAGGCTTGCAGCCTTGATGTAGCGCTTGAGGTGATTGGGCGCGAGCGCACTGAGGTACATCTTGCCCGACGCTGTCGCATGGAACGGTACGCGCGTGCCTTGAGGCAATTGGATGCGCAGGGGCCATTCGGTCTCGACACGTTCCAGATACACCATGCAGTCGCGGTCCGGCAGGGCGATGTTGCAGGTCTCTCCGATCTCACGGCTCATGCGGCGCAGGATCGCCTGTCGCGCGGTACGGATGCGCAGCGACGACAGGGTCGAGGCCGCGAGAACCCGCATCCGGGGGCCGGGCGAATAGGTCCGCCCGTCCATGTCGCGTTGCAAGAAACCCTCTTCTTCCAGTGTGGCGAAAAGGCGGTGGATCGTCGGCTTGGGCAATTCGAGGTTTGCATTCACCTCGGTCGGGGTCACCGGAACACCCACGCGCGCTACTTCCTCCAGCACCATCAAAAGCCGGAGGTTCGTCGGTATCGTATCGCGGGGACGCTCTCCGTCCATCCTAATCTCCTTACAGGTCTGGCAGAAGCGCGGTTGAAAGCGCGGGCACCAGGGCCACGATGATCCAGATCGAGATCAATGCGATCAGGTAAGGCCACGTATAGCGCAACAGTTTGAAGTACGGCACCCCCGTAACGCCAGACGCTACGTAGAGGTTCAACCCATAGGGCGGCGTGATGAAACCGATCGACGCGCCCACCAGGAAGATCACCGCAAATTGCACAGGCTCCACCCCAATATCGTGGGCAATCGGGGCCAGGATCGGCGCAAGGATGATTGTGACGGGCAGGCTTTCCAGCACCATACCCGAGATGAAGACAATCACCATCGCTGTGAACAGCACCGCATAATAGCCGCCCATCGAGGTGACGAATTCCGTCAGGAATGCCTGAGCACCCATCACCGACAGGATTTGCTGCATCACCACGGAAACCGCGATCAGTGGCGCAAGGATGCCGGTGATCTGAGCCGAGCGCATCGTAATCGACGGCAACTCCAGTGGGCCGAAGCCGCGAACGACCAACATGCCGCCAAGGCTACGTTCGTCCACGGGACGCTCTTCCCTTTTCGCGAAACCCGGATGGGTGCGGTCCACGATCTTCGTGATGGCAAGGCAAGCGAAACCCACGATCACACAGAAACCTACGGTCACGCCCGCCGCCTCGGTCGGAGAGAACTTGCCCGTGTAGATGCCCCACAGCACAAGGCCGATGGCGAAGAAGCCAAGCCACGCGCCCACACCGGTTTTGAATACGCGCACGATCGACAGGTTGGTGATGATGCCCCACTTGTTCTTGAAGCAAACCACGAAGCAGGCGATCATCATCGCCAAGACCATCAGCGCGCCCGGGATGATGCCCGCAATGAACAGGTCGCCGATGGGCAGGTTCATCAAGAAGCCATAGACGATGAAAATGATCGACGGCGGAATGATGATCCCCACCGTACCGCCCGCCGCTGCGGTGGCCGCGCTGAACCGCTCGTCATAGCCGCCCTTCACCATTTCGGGGTGCAGCATGGAACCGATGGTCGCCGTGGTGGCCGAGTTCGATCCCGAAATCGCCGCGAAAAGCCCGCAAGCCCCCAGCGCCGCCATGGCCAACCCGCCTCTTATCCAGCCCAGACAGGCGTAGGCGTAATCAGTCAATCTTCGGGCAATGCCTGATCGGTTTATGAGATCGCCGGTCAGGATGAACAAAGGCATCGCCAGAAGCGCAAAGCCATCGGTGAACACGCGGCTGAGCGCGGCGGCAATGTTGTCGATGGGCAGTCCCAGAACGAACGACATGCCGATAACCCAGTAGCCGATCACCAAGAAGACCGGTACGCCCAGCATGAACAGGGCCGTGACGCCCAAGGACAGCAACGTGATAAGGGTTCCGTCAGACATCATTCCCCTCCGATCACGGCTTGCTCGATCAGCGCATTGCCGGAGCGATAATTCCCAAGGTCCTGCAACCAGTTCTCCATCACCCTTGCGACGAGGAACACGAACGACAGCGGAACGGCCAGAATGAACCACCACTGCATCAACCCATCGGTTGCGGGCACGATCTGGAAGTTAGAGGCCGCATTGGCCACGACCCGGCTGCCCGTCACGACAACCACCCACGAGAACCCCATCCACAGCAAGGCGTCCATGGTCAGAAGCGCCATCTGGGCGTGCCGGCCCATGTTCGCGCGGAACTCGTTGAACGACAAATGCGTGCGGAGCTTCACGTTATAAGTGCACCCCACCCACGTCATCACAAGGAACAGGAACGGCGGCAAGGACGTGGTCCAGGCCCAGGGCCGCAACCACTGCGGCGTATTGGTGAAATCCATGCCCAACATGCCCGGCACGAAACGCTGGATCACCCCAAAGAAGATGATCCCCCCAATTGTCAGGTACGACACGACCATGGTGTAGGATTCGAGATGACGCTCGATGAACGGCACATAGCGATACATCAGCATGACGATGACACCGCCCAGAAGCATCAGGATTAGCCCCAACGTCCAAGCGCCCGGCTCGCGCAGCGCTTCCCGGATCATCCAGCTGTCGCCATCGGCGAAGGCCGCCATGATCTGGTCCATGCCTGTGAAAATCTCTCCCATCAGTCCCTCCCCGGACGTGTGAAAGTTGCGTTTTGCAGGCGTTTCGCCGCGTCTTAGAAACTTGCGGCGACCCAAGGGCCGCCGACAAGGCTTTTCTCAATGAAGGTGATCCGCGTCGCAGATCAGCCGCGCCACCAGCGGCGAGGCTCCACGTTCTCGGCCAGCGTATCGGCTGGGATCTGACGGGCGACATCGTAGATCTCTTGATAGGTGTCGGCACCGCCGGCCCATCCGTTCAGACGCTCGCGCCACTGCTCCCATGGCTCCGGCACATACTCTGGCGCGCACATCTCACGGGCCATCTGGATCTGATCTTCACCCAGTTTCGCCACGCGCACGTCGTTTTCGGCGAAGATCGTGCCGGGCATTGGCGGATCGGTGTGACCCACCGTGTTGACCAAGGCGGCCTCGTTGGCGGCCTGCACGTGAACCTGTGTCAGATAGGCGGATTCCATGATCGCATCCTGCAACTCTCCGCCCATGCTGTCGAAGAGTTCTGCGTTCATGCCCGTATGCTCGGTGCCGCAGAAGAACTTCAGGTCGACCGACTGGCTGACCACGGGCGACATGTTTGCGTAGGCCACGGCCGAGGCCCATGTCTCGGCGCCGTCGACAAGACCCTGACGGAGACCGTCGAGGGTTTCTTCCCAGGCAATCGGCGTTGGGTTGAGGTTCATCAAATCCATCGCGATGCGACCAAGCTGCGTGCCCGTCACCCGGTTACGGGTGCCAAAAAGCTCTTCCAGCGTGGTCACCGTATCGCGCTCGGCGAAGGACGCGCCCATCTGCAATCCGCGCAATTCGGCATGGCTGAACAGGAACTTCACGCCGTGGCGCTGCTCCAGCGGGTCACGCAGAAGGCGCTGAGATTCAGGCGAGTAGAGGAAGTGATACTGATCCGCACGGGACCGGAACATATAAGCATAGTCCAGCACGTTGAGATAAGGCGCGGAACCGGCCGAGTTCTGGGTGGAGGCCGAATAGAAATCAACCACGCCCAACTGCGCTTTCTCAAGACAGTTCAGCTGACCACAAATCTGGTTGTCACCGATGAATTCGATGCGGATCGCACCATCTGTGCGCTCCTCCAGATCGCGGGCGAACTCCAGAACACCCGCGCGCTCAACCAGCAGGTTGCGTTGATTGAAGCCCGCCGCCCCCAAGGTCAGCGTGTGCTGGGCTTCGGTGCCGTAGCGGCGATCGTAGGTGGATTCCACGGCGCGTGCCAACGAAGGCAACGTCACCGCGCCAGTCAATGTGGCCGCGCCCATCACCACCGAAGACACCCCGTAGGTGCCCGTCAGTTTCATCAGATCACGGCGTGATATCTGAGCCAGAGCCTTTGATGCGTTCATCTTCATTGTCGCTTACCTCCCAATAATGCGAAATATTGATACTTGCGGTCTCAATACTGGTCCGCATATGGTCTCAAGAGCAAGAAAAAACTTTTCGGTGCCACGACACGACCTCTGGGAGGAGCAACAATGGCCGAAGTATCAGCGGATTACGTGATTGTTGGCGCGGGGTCGGCAGGTTGCGTATTGGCCAACAGGTTGTCCGCTGATTCGAAGAACTCGGTCATCTTGCTGGAAGCCGGGGGGCGCGACTGGAACCCGTGGATCCACATCCCGGTCGGCTACTTCAAGACGATCCATAACCCGAACGTCGATTGGTGCTACAAGACCGAGCCTGATCCGGGCCTGAACGGGCGCTCGATTGAATGGCCCCGTGGCAAGGTCTTAGGGGGGTCATCTTCGCTGAACGGGTTGCTCTATGTGCGCGGGCAGGCCCAGGATTATGATCGCTGGCGGCAAATGGGCAACGCGGGTTGGGCGTGGGACGATGTGTTGCCGCTGTTCAAACGCGCTGAAAGAAATGAAAGAGGCGCCGATGAATATCACGGCGATCAAGGCCCGCTTTCTGTCTCGAACATGCGTATTCAGCGGCCCATCACAGACGCATGGGTCGCCGCGGCACAGGCCGCCGGGTATCCGTTCAACCCCGACTACAACGGGGCTTCACAGGAAGGGGTGGGCTACTTCCAATTGACGTCGCGTAATGGCCGCCGATGCAGCGCCGCCGTGGCCTACCTGAACCCGGTGCGCGGGCGAACGAATCTGACGATCATCACCCACGCACAGGTGGACCGCGTCACGTTGGACGGCAGCCGTGCGACGGGCGTCAGCTACACAGACCGGGCGGGCAATTCGGTGACGGTCAAAGCCGGTCGCGAGGTGATCTTGTGCGGCGGATCAATCAACTCTCCGCAACTGTTGATGACATCGGGCATCGGAGAGGCGGCGCAACTGGCCGAGCACGGGATTGATGTCGCGCAAAACCTTTATGGCGTCGGCAAGAACCTGCAAGACCACCTGCAAGCGCGGCTCGTCTATAAATGCAACGAACCCACCTTGAATGATGAGGTGTCGAGCCTTGTGGGACAGGCGCGGATCGGATTGAAATACCTGATGTTCCGGTCCGGGCCGATGACCATGGCAGCCAGCCTCGCCACCGGTTTCATGCGGTCCCGTGACGATCTGGAAACGCCAGATATCCAGTTCCACGTACAGCCCCTGTCGGCCGAAAACCCCGGCAAGGGGGCCGACAAATTCAGCGCGTTCACCATGTCCGTTTGCCAACTGCGCCCTGAAAGCCGTGGCGAAATTCGCCTGAGGAGCGCGAACCCACGCGATTATCCGAAGATCATCCCCAGATATCTTTCGACCCAGACCGACCGTCAGACCGTGGTGGCAGGCGTCAACATTGCGCGTACCATCGCGCGACATGCGCCGCTCACCTCTAAAATCAGCGAAGAATTCCGTCCCAACCCCAGCCTCGACATCAATGACTACGAAGCAACGCTGGATTGGGCACGCGACCACACCGCCTCGATCTATCACCCGACGGGGACCTGCAAGATGGGTCAAGGAGAAGACGCCGTGGTAGATGCAAGGCTGCGGGTGCACGGGATCACGGGGCTTCGGGTCGCCGATTGCTCGATCATGCCGGAAATTGTGTCGGGCAACACCAACGCGCCTGCAATCATGATTGGCGAAAAGGCGTCTGACATGATCCTGGAGGACCTCAAAACCACCTCTTAGATGACCCGAAGTAAGGCCGTGGCAGCACGTATTGCCCCGGCATCGCCACATTTTCAGCGCGCCGCGCCCAACTTTTGACACCTCCGACGCCTACCTCTCACGCAAGCAAAGCAATCAGCCGTAAAGGCGAGGCACAGCGAGCAGGACGACATGGCGACGATTAACGGCAACGGCTCAGACAACAATCTGAACGGCACAAGCGGTGATGATGAGATCACAGGCTTTGCCGGCAACGACACCATTTCTGGCGGCGGCGGCGATGATATTATCGACGGCGGTGCTCCTTCCCTTGCCCCGACACCCCTTGACCTGAATTGGAATGCCCAGGGCGGCGACGGCACAAACCTTGCCGGCGGCTTCACCCAGAACACCGGTGGTATCAACGTCGGCGTAAGCTTCACCAACGACGGCGGCGGCACCACGGCACAGGTCGAAACGGACCCAACCTACGTGGGCAGCGGCGAATCCTTCAACGCCAACTCCAACCTTGCCATCCGCGGCGACGGCAGTGCCGATGTCTGGACCGTTGGTCTGGACTTCTCGTCTGTCGGCGGTTCGGGCTTTGCAGATGAAGTGGAAAACGTCTCCTTCCGTCTGCACGACATCGACCAAGCCGGCTGGCAGGATGTGTTCACCATCAATGCCTATGATGCCAATGGCAACCTGATCCCGGTCGTCCTGACCGCTTCGGGCGGCGACACGGTGGACGGCAATACCGTAACGGCAGGCCCCGGCGCGACGGGTTATAGCGACCCCGAAGGTTCGGTCCTTGTGGAAATTGCAGGGCCCGTTGCCAGCATTGAAATCATCTACTCTAATCTCGGCACAAGCGCCCAATTGGGTCTTGTGGGCGACATTCAATTCGACGCCGTTCCCACCGATGATGACGTGCTTTCGGGGAATGCGGGCAACGACACAATCACCGGCGGCTTTGGCGACGACCTTCTGGATGGCGGTGCGGATAACGATTCGCTTGAGGGTGACACCGGCAACGACACGCTTTTGGGCGGAAGCGGCAATGACACGCTGGATGGCGGCGCGGGGCAAGACAGCCTTGTTGGTGGCGGTGGCCACGATGTCATGGACGGCGGCACGGGTCACGACACTCTGAATGGTGGCGGCGGCCGCGACACCCTGATCGGCGGTGACGGCGACGATAGCCTTGTGGGCGGCGGCGGATCGGACGTTTTGATCGGCGGCGAAGGCGCTGACACGCTGGATGGCGGCAACGGCAACGATATAATTACCGCCGGCGGCGGCGACGTCGTTATCGGTGGCGAGGGCGGTACAGACACCAACGACCAACTGATCGTTAATGACGTGGCCGAAGTCGTCTTCGACACCCTCAACCCCGAAAATGGCACGGTCTACTTCGACGACGGCTCCACCGCGACCTTCACGGGCATCGAAACTCTTGTGGTCAACGGTGGTCCTGACGGCATCGTTCAAGGCACCCAAGGCGATGACGTCATCGACAGTTCCTACTCGGACACCAACCTTGAGAAAGTCGACAACAACGACGGCACCCTTGGCACCACCGGCGACCAGGACGCCATTGAAGCGGGTCTTGGGAATGACACCGTCTATGCCGGTGAGGGCGACGATAGCGTGCAAGGCGGCCCAAGCGGCCCGCTGCCCTCTGCCGCAGAGAACTTCAGCTGGGTTGCCGAAGGCACCGGCACCGATGTCTCGGGGGGGGTCACGCAGGATACCGGCATCGCCAATATCACGGTCAATGTCACCAATGACGGCGCCCTGACCCAAGCCACCACCACCGGCACCACGCAATATGTGGAAGGCGCAGAGCCCTTCGACGCCAACTCTGGCCTCGCTCTTGCTGGGAACGGTGGGCCTGACGTGGCGACCGTTGACTTCGCCTCTGACGTGCCGCTGACGGATGTGTCTTTCCGAATAAACGACGTCGATGCGGGCTCTTGGGAAGATATCCTGACGGTCAACGCCTATGACGCGGACGGCAACCTTGTGCCTGTCACGCTGACCTCGGAATCCGCTGCCGATGTAGTTTCCGGTCAGACTGTTACCGGCGCCGGCAACGACAACCCGAACGAGCAAGCCGGCTCGGTCCTGGTGGAAATCGCCGGGCCAATTACCAGCTTCGAGATTATCTACGAGAACGGCAGCACCGGCGGCCAAGTCGCCTATCTTACCGACGTTCATTACACCGCGACTGAGAACGACGATGACGTTCTGCACGGGGACCAAGGCGGCGACACCATTGACGGCGGCGCGGGCGATGACGTTATCTTTGGCGATCAACTGGCCATAAACCCCGCCGATATCCCTTCCGGTACAGGGGGCACGGCGACCTCTGCCACGTTCCAGAACGACAGCCCCTATGCGGTGGAATTGGCACAGGTCGATAATACCGGCGCAGTCGTTTCTGTCATCACGATCCCCGCAGGCAATAGCTTTACCGCCCCCTCGACCACGCAAACAAACTGGTTGCTACTGGACCCGACCAACGGCGATATCCTTCAGGTCTATGAAGCGCCCGCCGATGGCTCTACCCAGATTTTCAACAGCTCTGGTGCCGACAGCCTGATGGGCGGTCTGGGTGACGACACGATTTCGGGCGATTTCGGGAACGACACCATCGACGGCGGCGCAGGCAACGATAGCCTTAGCGGCGGTGCCGGGCAGGACGTTTTCCAATTCTCCGACGGTTTTGGCACCGACACCGTGGACGGCGGAGAGGCCGGGGACGACCTCGACACCCTCGATTTCAGCGCCTTGAGCACCGGCATTGACGTGCTCTTTGATGGGGATGAGCAAGGCACCGTTTCCGACACCGGCTCGGCCGACAGTGTTGAATTCACCAATATCGAGCAGGTCGACGGCACCGCTCAAGACGACACAATCGACGCCGGAGCTTCAACCGCCGATCAGACGCTGATCGGTAACGATGGCGCCGATAGCATTGTTGGCGGCTCGGGCAATGACGCGCTTTATGGCGACGGCGGCACCAGCACGCCCACCAACGGTACGTTGATCTATGCCGATGATTTCGACAACGGCAACGATGGCGGCTGGGGCACAACGCCGACCGACAACACCGACCCCTACTTCGGTTCCGTCCTGGGACGCATTGAAGGCACGGCCTCTGCCACGGATATCGAGGCGGAACGGACCCTCAACTTCGATCCCGCCTACAACGATGCAGTTATCGAGTTCGATTTCCACCGGGTCGACAGCTGGGACAACGAGGAATTCCAGATCTACGCCAATGGGCAAGAGATCTTCTCGGATATCTTTCAGCACGCCACCGATTATACCAGCGGCGCGAACACGGTCACCATTGATGGCGTCACGTATACGGTAACACTGACCTCGCTGGGTGCGCCGGCGCAGAACGGCTATACCTCCGGCCAAAGCTGGTCTCAGGATCAAAGTTTCCGGGTTCGGATTGAAGTTGAAAACGCGCCGGAGACCCTGGACCTTGGCTTTGGCTCGACCCTGAATCAGGCGGTCACCGACGAAAGCTATGCGCTGGACAACTTCGCGGTAGTATCCACCAACGACACGTCAATCGACCCCACAGACTTTATTGGCGCAAATAACGACGACACCATCGAAGGTGGGGCTGGCAACGACTCCATCTACGGTGAAGAAGGCAACGACAGCCTGTCGGGCGGCACCGGAAACGACACGCTTTATGGTGGCGCAGGCGATGACGTGCTGGACGGCGGCGCGGGACAAGACAGCCTGGTAGGCGGACAGGGCGCCGACACGCTATCGGGCGGAGACGACGCCGACTGGATCTTCGGCGGCTCGGGCGATGTGATCGACGGTGGCGAAGGCGGCGACGACAACGATACGCTCTATCTGGGCGACGAAGGCGCGGTCATCACCTACGATAGCGGGAACCCGGAAAACGGCTCGGTCCTGTTCAGCGATGGCACAACGCTGACGTTCTCCAACATCGAAACGATCATCCCCTGTTTCACCCCGGGCAGCCGTGTCGCGACTGAGCGGGGCACTTTCAAGGTCGAACAGCTTCGCGTCGGCGACCTGATCCAGACGCGCGACAACGGCCTGCAAGCGATCCGCTGGATTGGCACCAAAACCCTGACCCAAGTGGATCTGGCCAAGGCCCCGCATCTGCGCCCTGTCCGCATCCGCAAAGGCGCCTTGGGTGCGGGCGTGCCGAACCGGGATATGGAGGTCTCTCCCCAACATCGGATGCTGATCGAAGGTGTTCAGGCCGAGTTGCTGTTCGGGCACGATCAGGTTTTGGTCCGCGCCAAACATCTGCTGCACCTTCCGGGCGTTGAGGTTGTCACAACCTGTGAACGGGTGACCTACATCCACGTCATGTGCGACGCCCATGAGGTGATCTGCGTGGATGACGCCTGGACCGAAAGCTTCCAACCCGGCGACATGGTGCAGAACCAGGAAGCCCGCGAGATTTTCGGCGACCTTCTGCATGTGTTCCCAGAGTTGGGGACGGAAAAGGGCCGCGAAAACTATGTCTCGGCCCGGTTGAGCCTGAAGGCCCACGAGGCGCAGCTTCTGACCCTTTAAACGCGGCGCAAGGGCACGTCCCGGCCCGTTTGCAGCGCTGGGATTTGCGCGCGCGCTTTCTCGACCAGCGACAGGTCCAAATCCACCAGCGCCATCTTCGGCGCCCCCTCCCCCATGTCCGCCAAGACGCGGCCCCAAGGGTCCACGGCCAAGGAATGGCCATAGGTTTCGCGCCCGTCCGCGTGGGTGCCCGATTGCGCCGCGGCAATCACGAAAGCGCCCGTTTCAATGGCGCGCGCGCGCAGCAAGGTCTCCCAATGAGCCCGGCCCGTGGTGACGGTGAAGGCAGAAGGTATGAAGACGACAGAAGCGCCCGCCTGCCCCAACACCCTGTAAAGATAGGGGAAACGCAGATCATAGCAGATCGTCAGACCGAAACCGCCCCAAGGCGTATCGGCCAGTACCAGCGCATCACCGGGGGCGTAGCGTTTGGATTCACCGATCGGGGCCTGCCCCTCGATCTGCACATCAAACAGGTGAACTTTATCGTATTCGGCCCGGATCAAACCTTGGTCGTCGATCAAGGTGGTATGGTTCAGAAACCGCCCATCGGGGGCGAGAACGGGGGTAGATCCATTGTGAATCCAAAGCCCGTGTTTCGCGGCCAGCTCTTGGCACGCCGCAACGAAAGGATCATCCGCTGCCTTCACCACCTGCGTCAGGGCAACCTTGCGGTTGGCGTTCATCAGCCCGGCTACTTCGGGCAGGGCCAGCACCTTGGCCCCCTGCCCCGCAGCATCGGCGGCCAAGGCGCTGACCGTGGCGATATTGGCCGCGTGGTTATCGGCCGAACACATCTGCCCGATGGCAAGGCGCAGGCTATCCATGGTCGGTCAACGTCCGCGCAATGGCATCCTTCCACCCCGCGTATCGCGAGTCCCTTGTGGCAGCGTCCATGGCTGGGGTGAACGTCTTGTCCAAGGCCCAAGCCTCGGCGAAGCCTTCTTGATCGGCATAAATCCCAGCCCGCTGGCCCGCGATCCAAGCCGCCCCCACGGCGGTGGTTTCCAGGACCCGAGGCCGATCCACCGGCGCCCCAAGGATGTCTGACAGGAACTGCATCGTCCAATCCGACGCGGTCATGCCGCCATCGACGCGCACGTTACGGGTGTCGCCGGGATAGTCCGCCGCCATGGCTTCCAGCAAATCGCGGGTCTGGAAGCCGACGCTTTCCAACGCCGCCCGCGCAAATTCCGCCGGACCGGAATTACGGGTCAGCCCAAAGACGGCCCCCCGCGCGTCCGGGTCCCAATAGGGCGCACCGAGCCCGGTGAAGGCCGGCACCATATAGAGCGTTTGGTTCGGGTCCGCCGCCTCGGCCAGCCCCGCGCTTTCGGAGGCATCGTCGATGATCTTCAGCCCATCTCGCAGCCATTGCACCACCGCACCCGCAATGAAGATAGAGCCCTCCAACGCATAGGTCGGCTTGCCGTCAAACTGGTACGCAATAGTCCCCAGCATCCGGTTTTGCGATTTCACCAGCGTGTCGCCCGTATTCAACAGCGCAAAACAGCCTGTCCCATAGGTGGATTTCAGCATCCCTGGCGCAAAACACGCCTGCCCCACGGTGGCGGCCTGTTGGTCGCCCGCCACACCCAGGATCGGCAGAGGCGCACCAAACAGCGACGTCTCGCCGAAGTCGGCGCCGCAATCCAACACCTCGGGCAACAGATTGGCGGGAATGTTGAGAAGGTCCAAAATCTCATCGTCCCACCGCCCCTCGGCGATGCTATATAGCAAGGTCCGCGCGGCGTTGGTTGCGTCTGTGACATGGCGTTTGCCGTCGGTCATGCGCCAAATCAGGAAGCTGTCCATGGTGCCGAAAGCCAGCTTCCCGGCTTCGGCCCGTTCCCGCACGCCGTCCACGTTATCCAGAAGCCAAGCCAGTTTCGTGCCGCTGAAATAGGGGTCCAGTAGCAGGCCCGTCTTGTCGCGCACCATATCCTCGTGACCTGCGGCCTTCAGGTCGGCGCAGAATTTGGCCGTGCGGCGGTCTTGCCAGACTATGGCGTTGTAGACCGGCTCTCCGGTTTCGCGGTCCCAGACCACAACCGTTTCGCGCTGGTTAGTGATGCCAATCGCAGCAACCGCGCCCCCTTGATCCAAGGCGCCTTTGCAGGTTTCCAGCACCGTGTCCCAGATTTCCGCGGGATCATGTTCGACCCAGCCGGACGACGGGAAATGCTGCGTGAATTCTTTCTGAGCGCTGGCCTTGGGCCGCAACGCCGCGTCAAAAACAATCGCCCGAGTGGAGGTGGTGCCTTGGTCAATGGCGAGGATCTGGGTCATGTCATTGTCTCCCTAACGGTCGCCATGAAGCTCTCCAACGTGGCGATCTGCTCGGCGCTCAGTTTGAGGCCAAGTTTCGAGCGGCGCCAGACCACATCTGCGGCCTTGCGTGCGTATTCCCGGGTCATCAGCCAGCGCACTTCGGCCTCTGTCAGGGTCGCGCCGAAATCTTGGCCCAAATCATCGGCCGATTTGGCCGTCCCCATAATGTCTGCGGCCTCGGTCCCATAGGCGCGGATCAGGCGCTTGGCCCATCGGTCCGTCAGAAACGGATAGGCCGACTTCAATTCAACAATCAGCCTGTCTACACCGTCCACCGGGAAGTCCCCGCCGGGCAAGGGCACGCCGGCGGTCCAATCGCCTGTTGCCTCGGGGAAATGCGGCGCCAGCTTCGCCCAAGCATCCTGTGCCAACACCCGATAGGTGGTGATCTTTCCGCCAAAGACGTTGAGCATCGGCGCGCCTGCGTCATCCAGTGACAAGACGTAATCGCGCGTGGCCGCCGTGGCCGATTTCGCCCCGTCATCGTAGAGGGGCCGCACGCCGGAATAGGTCCAGACGACATCCTCAGGGGCGAGCGTTTCCTTGAAGTACTCATTGGCGAAAGCCAGCAAATAATCGCGTTCCTGCGGGCTACATTCGGCGCGGCGCGGGTCGTCATTATGTTCGGCGTCCGTGGTGCCGATCAGAGTGTAGTCCGTTTCATACGGGATCGAGAAGATGATTCGCCCATCGGTGCCTTGAAAGAAATAGCTCTTGTCGTGGTCATAAAGCCTGCGCGTCACGATGTGAGAGCCGCGCACCAGCCGCACCCCTTCCGTAGAGTTCTGCCGCGCCACGTTGCGCACGATATCAGCCACCCAAGGCCCACCGGCATTGACCAAAGCGCGGGCGTGAAGCACCTCTGCGCCGTTTTCGCCCGTCACCTCGATCCGCCAAATCCCGTCCTCGCGGGTGGCCGAGGTCACTTCGGTCCGCACCATCACCCGCGCCCCCCGCTCGGCGGCGTCGCGGGCGTTCAAAACCACAAGGCGGGCGTCTTCGACCCAGCAATCGGAATACTCATACGCCTTGGTGAAGCGGTCTTGCAGCGGCGCCCCTTCGGCGGTCCCATCAAGGCTGACGTTGGCCGTGGCGGGCAGGATTTTGCGCCCGCCCAGATGGTCATACATGAACAACCCCAAACGGATCAGCCAATTGGGACGTCGTCCCCGCATCCAAGGCATGACCGTCCCCAAAAGCTTGGAAGTCGGCGTCGAATTATCGAAGCGCATGTCCTTGGACAGCGGCAACACAAAACGCATCGGCCAACTGATATGGGGCATCGCCCGCAACAGCGTTTCGCGTTCTTCCAGCGCGTGGCGCACCAGCTTGAACTCAAAATACTCAAGATACCGCAATCCGCCGTGGAACAGCTTGGTCGAGGCGCTGGAGGTCGCGCCGGCCAAGTCTTCCATCTCGGCCAAACAGACGCTTAACCCGCGCCCAACAGCATCGCGAGCGATGCCGCAGCCATTGATGCCACCTCCGATGACAAAAAGGTCGTATGGCTCATCCATGGGCATGTCCTTGGGCTACTGGCCTTGGGTGTCAGGCTGAAAACCTCATTTCACCCCATGTTCGTTTTGTCAATTTTAACGCTCGTTTATGCGCGGGTTTGGCAAGACTATGGCGCGGCGGCGCGGGCGATCAGTGCCTCAACCTGCGGGCCAAGCTCCTCCACAATCAACGCGACGCCTGCGGGATTGGGATGAATACCATCGCGCTGCATGTAATCGGCCACGGCCGCACCCGCCGCGACAGGCGCCCGGAAGCCTTCAAAGAAGTCACGGGCCAGAAGGGTGCTGAACTCTTGCGAGAGCGCGGGGTACATGGCGTTGAAATCCCGCTGGAAATCCGGGCCGTAGTTGCCGGAGGCGACGATGCCGACCAACAGGACCTCTAGCTCTGCGGTGGCGGCAATTTGCAAGATACCCGCAAGGTTCGCCCGGCTTTCTGCCGGGTCAAGGCCGCGCAGAAAGTCATTGCCGCCCAAAGCCACGATGATTGCATCCACCTCGGGCGTCAGGCTCCATTCCAGCCGGGCCAAGCCGCCAGCGGTCGTATCGCCTGACACGCCCGCGTTGATCAGCGTCACGTCCTGGCCGCGCCCAATCAGCCATTCCTGCAACTGCGGCACCAAGCCATCGGACTGCCGCAAGCCGTAGCCCGCCGTCAAACTATCGCCCAAAGCGAGGATCGTGGTCGTGTCTGCCGCAACAGGGGTCGCGATCATCGCGACGACAGCGACCTTGCCCCACCGCCGCAAGACCCCATATCCATTCCACAAAAGCTTACAAACGCGAGGCGTCATGGCGGCAATCCTATCCTTGAATGACGTGGCGCTATCGTTGGAAGGCAACGCTGGTCCGGTCGATATCTTGCAGGGCATTTCGCTGGATGTCGCCCGGGGCGAAACGCTGGCGCTGACGGGGCCGTCTGGGTCTGGCAAGTCATCGCTCCTTATGGTGATGGGCGGGTTGGAACAGGCCTCTGCCGGGCAAGTCACGGCGTTGGACCATGATCTGACAGCGATGAATGAAGATCAACTCGCCCGGTTTCGCAGGCAACATATGGGGGTCGTGTTTCAAAGCTTCCACCTGATCCCTACCATGACCGCGCTGGAAAACGTTGCAACACCGCTGGAACTGGCGGGCGTGCCCGATGCCTTTGCGCGGGCCGAAGCGGAATTGGCCGCCATGGGCTTGGCCGCGCGGGCGGGGCATTACCCCTCGCAGATGTCCGGCGGAGAGCAACAGCGCGTGGCGCTGGCCCGCGCCTCTGCCCCGCGCCCCGATATCCTGTTGGCCGATGAACCGACGGGAAACCTAGATGGGACCACGGGCGGGCAGATCATGGATCTGCTGATGGACTTGCGCGACCGCCACGGGGCGACTTTGGTTCTTGTGACCCACTCCGCCGATCTGGCCGCGCGGTGTGACCGAGAGGTCAGCCTGCGCGATGGCAGGATCGCCCCATGAGCGACCGTCGCGGCGGGTTTGGCGTAGCGGTAAAGATCGCACGGCGAGAATTGCGGGCGGGCCTACGCAGCGGCATGCGCGGGTTCCGCGTGTTTCTTGCCTGTCTGGCCCTTGGGGTCGCGGCGATTGCGGCGGTGGGCTCTGTCCGTGTCTCGATTGAAGAAGGCTTGGCGCGGGAGGGCGCGACGATCCTGGGGGGCGATGCAGAGATCACCTTCACCTATCGCTTTGCCGATGCCGACGAACGCGCGTTCATGGAAGGTTGGGCCGAGAGCATCTCGGAAACGGTCGATTTCCGTTCGATGGTTGTGGTGAACCGCGATGAGGTCGAGCGCGGCCTAACCCAAGTGCGCGGCGTCGATGCAGCGTGGCCCCTATACGGAGACGTCGGGCTTGATCCGCCGATGCCCATCGCCGATGCCCTTGCGGTTCGGGATGTCCCCGGCGCGGTGATCGCGCCGCTGTTGGTGGACCGTCTTGGCCTGTCCGTGGGCGACAGGTTCCACCTTGGCACGCAGGAGTTCGAGCTTCGCGCCATCTTGGTGGACGAACCCGATGGCGCCTCTTCCGGCTTTGGGCTTGGGCCGCGCACAATCGTGTCTTTGCAAGGGCTTGAAGGCTCTGGCCTGATCCAGACCGGCACGCTTTATGAAAGCCAGTACCGCTTGCAGCTTCCCTCGGGCACGGACCTTGAAGCCGCAGAAACCGCCTTCGCACCGCTGGAATTGCAAGGTGCCCGTTGGCGCGATGCCCGTAACGGCGCCCCGGGCGTGGCGCGGTTCATTGACCGCATGGGCTCGTTTCTGGTGCTGGTCGGGCTGGCCGGTTTGGCCGTGGGCGGCGTCGGCGTCGCCGCTGCTGTCCGCGCCTATCTGGAAGGCAAAATCGCCACCATCGCGACCCTGAAGACTTTGGGCGCAGAGCGGCGCACGATATTCACCGCCTATTTCCTGCAAATTGGCGCCCTGACGCTGGTGGGCGTCAGCCTCGGCCTGATCCTTGGGGCTGCGGCACCACTGGCGTTTGGTCCCCTGATCGCGGCGCAATTGCCGGTTCCGG
This sequence comes from Gymnodinialimonas sp. 57CJ19, assembly GCF_038396845.1. Taxonomy (NCBI): domain Bacteria; kingdom Pseudomonadati; phylum Pseudomonadota; class Alphaproteobacteria; order Rhodobacterales; family Paracoccaceae; genus Gymnodinialimonas; species Gymnodinialimonas sp. 57CJ19. The sequence goes on along the minus strand of NZ_CP151587.1, from coordinate 1,459,759 downwards.
TTGTCATCAGCCTCTACCCCGCGCCGCTGCTGGAGGCCGCTTGGTACGGCACGCTCACGGCGTCGATATTCACCCTCTGGCCCTTGGCGCGCACCGCCCAGGTGCGGGCGGCGGCACTGTTTCGCGATGCCTCCCTTGGGGCGCAAAATTGGCCGGATTGGCCGTATCTTGCGGTGATCGGCGTGTTGGTTGTGGCCCTTGTCGGCTCAGCCGTTTGGTTGTCAGGCATCATGTTCTTGGCCCTTGGCACAGCGGCGGGGCTACTGCTTTCGCTGGCGCTTCTTGGCGCTTCGGCCTGGGGCATACGCGCCCTATGCAAACGCATGGCACGGGCGAGGTTTGTTCGGGGGCGCACGGCCCTTCGCGCCGCGCTTAGCGCCGTTGGCGGGCCGGGGTCCGAGGCCGGTTCCGTCGTGCTTTCGCTTGGGCTCGGCCTGTCGGTTCTGGCAGCCGTGGGTCAGATCGACACCAATCTACGCAGCGCCATTCAACGCGACCTGCCTGACGTCGCCCCGAGTTACTTCTTCCTCGATATTCAGCCCGATCAGCTGCAACCCTTCCTCGACCGGGTCGAGGGTGACCCGCTGGTCAGCCGTGTTGAGACCGCCCCGATGTTGCGCGGCGTCATCACCCAAATCAACGGGGAGAACGCGCAAGAGGTGGCGGGCGATCATTGGGTCTTGCGAGGCGACCGGGGCGTCACCTATCGTGCTGGCCCGCCCCCGCCCGAAGAAATTACCGCGGGCTCTTGGTGGGCCGAAGATTACGCCGGCCCGCCCCAGATCGCCTTCGCTACAGAGGAAGCCGCTGAAATGGGCCTGACCCTTGGGGATACGCTGACCCTCAACATTCTGGGGCGCGACATCACTGCAACCATTGTGGCCCTGCGCGAGGTCTCGTTCGAGAACGCGGGCATCGGCTTTATCGTCACCATGAACGAGGCCGCCTTGATCGGCGCGCCCCATTCCCACATCGCCACCGTCTATGCCGCCCCCGAGGCCGAGACCCAGATCCTGCGCGACGTGGCGACTGATGCGCCCAATGTGACCGCCATCCACGTGCGCGACGCGTTGGATCGTGTGGCAGAGGCCCTGCGCGGGATCGCACGGGCTACGTCCTATGCCGCGCTGGCCACGCTTTTGACGGGGCTTATCGTGCTGATCGGGGCCGCCGCCGCAGGGGAGCGTGCCCGCGTATTCGAGGCAGCGGTGCTGAAGACCCTTGGCGCATCGCGGGCGACCATTCTGGCGAGTTTCGCCATCCGTGCAGCCCTCTTGGGCGCGGCGGCAGGGATCGTGGCCATCGCGGCAGGGGCCCTTGGCGGATGGGCCGTTATGCGCTTCGTCATGGAAACCGATTATGTGTTCGAGCCGGTTTCGGCCACGGCGATCATCATCGGCGGCGCTGTGGCCACGTTGCTGGCTGGTCTGGCCTTTGCGTGGCGGCCGCTGTCCACGCTTCCGGCCCATGTGTTGCGGGCACAGGACTAGACAGCAGACGCGGGTTTCCTCTTGCCAAACCGGGCCTGGATGCGCACCTGTTGAGACATGTTGAAATCGATGAGATCTATTTTGGGGCGGAGGTCGCGCAGCCATGGACCAACCGAGGTCGCGGAGGGACCTACACAAGATATGCCCCTGCCAACGCTGCAAACCTACATCATCGGCGACATACACGGGCGGGCCGACCTGCTGGAACTGATGCTAGAGCTCATCGACGCCCATATTGGCGGTACGGCAGCACAGAACCCGCAATTGGTTTTTGTGGGCGACTACATTGATCTTGGGCCCGACTCTGCTGTTGTCCTGTCCCGGATGCGAGAGCTGCAAGAAAGCTTTCCCGACAACGTCACCTGTCTTATGGGCAGCCACGAACGCATGCTGCTGGATTTTCTGGCTGACCCCGCCACCCGAGGCCCCCGCTGGATGCGCTCGGGCGCGGTCGAGACGTTACGCTCGTACGGTGTGGCGACTGCCGATCTGGAAGAAAGCCCTGAATTTGATGCCTACCCGGCAGCGGCAAAAGCCCTGCGACGGCGGCTTCAAAAAGGCATGGTGCAATGGTTGGAGAGCCTGCCCCTCAGCTGGTCCTCGGGCAACCTGTGGGCCGTGCACGCCGGGGCCGATCCCGGCCACGATATGGACGCGCAATCAGCCCGCGTGCTTTTGTGGGGGCACCCGGAATTTGACAGCGGCCCCCGTGGTGATGACGTCTGGATCGCCCATGGCCATACGGAAGTGCCCACCCCCATCGTTTCCGATGGGCGGATCGGCACCGATACCGCCGCTTGGCGCACCGGGCGTTTGACCGCCTGCGCGATCCGTCCCGATGGGCATTACGACTTCCTGCAAACATAAGGCGTTGGCCTGAAATTCCCCACGCTCCAGAACCGTTGCATGGCTGAAGAGCACGGCCTGCGCCCCTGTTCTTGGGCGGGCGTGACCTCGCCTGATCGGGGCCTGCCACGGGTGTCGCCATTGACGTTCAGCTTCTGTGGGGGAAAACTGTCTTTATGAAAGAAACATATGACCTGTCCGACCTGCAAATGCTGGCACGGGATTGCCTGACACGTGCGGGCGTCAGTGGTGGAGTGGCGCAAATCGTCGCCCGCGACGTGGCTCTCTCGGAAGCGGGGGGAAAGGTGGAGGCCGGGTTTTTGTCCTTACTGCGTGACATCCGGCTGGTCCGATATGGCCGCCTCTACCCCGATGCGACGGTTTCCCTGGACACCCTTGCCCCGGCGGTGATCCGCGTCGATGCGGGCCATGGGTTTGCGGCAGCTGCCGTGGCCCAAGCGTTGCCCTTGCTCGTGGATACCGCCCGGGCGCAGGGCATGGCGATGCTCCACCTTATCCATGCCAGCGACCCCGGCCCGCTCACCGGCGCGATGGCCGAAATCGCCGCCTCAGGTCTTGCAGCCGTTTTGGTGCGCCCCCAAGGGAACGCCTTTGCCATTCGGCCGATGGAACGGCAGGTCAGCGCCTTGGATCACGGGGCGCAGTCAATGCTGTCGGCGTTCATGAATGACGCTCCCATGGTGGCGGATTCTCCGCTAGAAGGCCCGATGATGGAAACAGCCTGGTTGACGGCCCTCGATCCAGGCCTCACTGCGGCCGAGGAGTTGTTGAGCCAATTGCCAGACCCTAGCGGTATGCCGATGCCCGGCACCGTCGCCTTGGCGCCAGAGCTTTTGGCGCAGATCGTGAATGCCTAGAATATGACATCTGGATTGTTGAAAGGTCTGACCCTGAGGGGCCTCGAAGTGTTCGAGACGCTGGCCCGCACCGGCTCTGTTGCCGCGACGGCGGCAGAATTGGGCATGAGCGCCCCGGCGGTATCTCAGCAGATGAAGAACCTGTCAGCGGCGCTTGCGGTAGAACTGGTCGATGCTTCGCGCCGCCCCATGGTGGTAACCCCCGCAGGACGTTTGTTTCTTGCCCAAGCCAAGGAGGCACTGCGCGCCCTGCGCGCGGGCCAACGGGACTTGAAGGCGCTGGACCTGAGCCATCTGTCGTCCCTGTCCCTAGGGGTGATCGAGGATTTCGAGAACGAGGTCACGCCCATACTGGCCACCCGGTTGGCCGAAGCCATGAGCCAATGCGCCTTCAAGCTGCAAACAGGGGCGAGCCATGTGTTGCAAGGACGTATTGCGGCACGGGAACTGGACATCGCCATCTGCGCCGCCGGGGAATCCGCGCCCCGCCATACGGCGACGCTACCTTTGGTAGACGACCCCTACATTCTGGCCGTGCCCAAGGGCACCGACGTCAGCCGCGGATTGCAATCGTTGGAGGATCTACCCTTCCTGCGCCGGGATTTGGAACAGGTCATGGGCCAGCAGATCGAGGCGTATTTGGATCACGCCGGCGTGAAGCCGCAGAAACGGTTCGAGATGGATTCAAACCAATCCATCTCTGCGCTTGTGGCAGCAGGCACGGGGTGGACGATCACGACTGCCCTGTCGCTGGCACGGGGCGGCCGATTTGCCGACGGCATTGAACCGCACCCCCTGCCCGGTGCGCCAATAACCCGACAGATCGTGCTTTATGCCGCCTCGGATTGGTCGGGCGGCATTCCCGAACAGATCGCAGAGTTGGCGAGAGAATTGATCGGCGTACACTTCACCGAGCCGGGCATCGAGAAGATGCCGTGGTTGGGAAGCCGCCTTAGGGTGATGTAGGGACGTCGGAAGCGCACCACGCCGATGCGGGACGACCGCTTGGGGGGTGGGCAACCCATCCCAAACTGGTCCTATTGGGGGGCCAGCCCCCCAAACCAAAATGGGCCTATTGGGGGGCCAGCCCCCCAAACCAAAATGGGCCTATTGGGGGGCCAGCCCCCCAAACCCCCGGGGATATTTTCAGAACAAGGAAGCAGGGCGCGCGCGCAGTTGGGGTAAGGGCGCGGGATCTGGTGGTCGCGCGGGGTGGCATATGGCGGGGGTGTGAATTAGTTTACTGCATTTCGTTACATCGGTAAAAATCCCTGACTTGATTATCGCCACGTCAAAAAAGGCATTCTAACGGCCGGATGAACCTGCCATGTTACCCGCGACGCAGACGATCCGTGGGCCGGGAGGGCCGTGGAACGGGTTGACTGCATGGGGAGGGTTCCTTTGATCTGTGACCGCGATTGCGTAGCGTGCCACCGCACCTCTTCTGCCAATGCAGAGACCCCTACCCGTTTGTTCCGAGCCTTGGCCCCTTGCGCCGCTCGACCCACGTACTAGGAGAAACACCCGTGCCAAAAGATCACCTTCCTGCCCTGTTGCCCGACGCGCACATCAACGCAGCCCGCTATGAAGAGATGTATGCGGCCTCGATCAACGATCCCGATGCTTTCTGGGGAGAGCACGGAAAGCGTATCGATTGGATCAAGCCTTACACCAAGGTCAAGAACACCTCCTTTGCCCATGACAACGTGCAGGTGAACTGGTTCGAAGACGGCACCCTTAACGTCAGCGCCAACTGCATTGACCGCCATCTGGAAACACGCGGGGATCAAACCGCGATCCTGTTTGAGCCCGACGAGCCGGGCGATGGCGCACAGCACATCACTTACAGGGAGCTGCACGGCCACGTGTGCCGTTTTGCCAATGTCCTGAAGGAAATGGGCGTCGGTAAAGGCGACCGGGTCGTGCTTTATATGCCGATGATCCCCGAGGCCGCCTATGCGATGCTGGCATGCACACGGATTGGGGCGATCCACTCCATCGTCTTCGCGGGCTTTTCGCCCGACGCGCTGGCCGCGCGGGTCAATGGCTCGAGCGCAAAGGTCGTTATCACCTCGGACGGGGCCCCCCGCGGTGGCCGGGTGACCGAGCTGAAGGACAACGTGAACAAGGCGCTGCTGCACAACGTGATCGGCACCAAATGCCTTGTGGTAAAGCGCACGGGTGGCCAGGTCGCATGGGTCGACGATCGGGATGTCTGGTACGATGACATCGCCGCAAATGTCAGCGACGATTGCCCGCCAGAAGAGATGAACGCCGAAGACCCGCTGTTCATCCTCTATACCTCGGGCTCGACCGGACAGCCGAAGGGCGTGGTGCATACGACGGGCGGCTATCTCGTCTATGCGTCGATGACCCATGAATATGTGTTCGACTATAAGGAAGGCGATGTCTTCTGGTGCACGGCTGACGTGGGCTGGGTCACGGGCCACAGCTATATCGTCTATGGCCCGCTGGCCAACGGCGCCACGACGCTGATGTTTGAAGGCGTCCCCACCTATCCCGATGCGGGCCGCTTCTGGGAGGTCTGCGAAAAGCACAAGGTGAACCAGTTCTACACCGCCCCCACCGCCATCCGCGCGCTGATGGGCAAAGGTACCAGCTTCGTCGAGAAGTACGATCTGAGCAGCCTGAAACTGCTCGGCACCGTGGGCGAGAACATCAACCCAGAAGCGTGGAACTGGTACAACGAAAATGTCGGAAAGGGCCGTTGCCCCATCGTCGACACATGGTGGCAGACGGAAACCGGCGGCCACATGATGACCCCCCTGCCCGGCGCCCACAAGCTGAAGCCCGGATCGGCGCAGAAGCCGTTCTTTGGTGTGAAGCCACTGGTGCTGGACCCAACCACCGCCGAGGTGATTGAGGGCAACGATGTGGAGGGCGTTTTGGTGATCGCCGATAGCTGGCCCGGCCAAATGCGCACCGTTTGGGGCGACCATGACCGTTTTGTCGCCACCTACTTCAGCGACTACAAGGGTTACTACTTCTCGGGCGATGGCTGCAAGCGCGACGCCGACGGCGAATATTGGATCACTGGCCGCGTTGATGACGTGATTAACGTCTCTGGCCACCGCATGGGCACGCCTGAGATCGAAAGCGCCCTTGTTGCCCATGAAACCGTGTCAGAGGCCGCCGTGGTAGGGTATCCGCATCCGGTTAAAGGCCAAGGCATCTATTGCTATGTGACTTTGATGAACGACGAGACGCCCTCGGACGAGTTGAAGGCAACGTTGCAGGCTTGGGTCCGCCAAGAGATTGGACCGATTGCCAAGCCCGATGTCATCCAATGGGCGCCGGGCTTGCCCAAGACCCGCTCTGGCAAGATCATGCGACGCATCCTGCGCAAGATTGCTGAAAACGACTACGGCTCGCTTGGGGATACCTCCACCCTTGCCGACCCATCCGTGGTTGACGACCTGATCGCCAACCGCGCGGAGACTTAAGCCAAGCGTTGCGCCGCCGCCGGGGCCCAACCCCTGCGGCTGCGCGCTCAAAGGCCCGCGACGATTGGCCCGTTGCGCGTTATGCTGCGCTGCGGCATAAATCAGTTTCATCAAGCCGGAGCCGACCCATGGCGCGAACGCCCCTTTATAAAGCTGCCGAGACCGAAATGATCTCTCGAATCGCCAAAGGCGACTGGGAGGTTGGCCGACGCTTACCGAATGAGTTTGTTCTGGCGGAAGAATTCGGCGTCAGCCAAGGCACCATGCGCCGGGCGCTGATCAGCCTGGAGCAATCGGGCTACCTCAGCCGCAAACCGGGGCGTGGCACCCTTGTGGCGACCCAAGCGCCCACAGAGCCGGCAGCAGCATCCGTGACGCCCATTTTGGTAGACGCGGACGGCAAGGCCCTGTCCCTTACACCGTTTCGTGGCCGCACCGAAACCCGTGCCGCCACCCCGGCTGAGGCGAAAGCCCTGGGCACCGACCGGGTCGCCGTGCTGGAGCGCACCCTGAAGCACAAGGGCCGCCGCGCCGCGCTGGAAACGACCGTTGTGCCCGAAGACCTGGTTGCAGCCTTGAACGAAGACGCTCCGGTCCCCTTGGACGCCCTATTGGAACACCACAACGCGACCGCCGCCCGGCTGACCGCCGAGGCCGGGGCGGCAGTGACAGACATGGCGAAATCCGTTGCGTTGTCCGTCGATCGCCATTGCGCGCTTCTGGTGGTCCGCACCGATGCCTTTGCGGCCAACGGCACCATGATTGCCCGCCAAATCCTTCAGATTGCGCTGGAAGACGCCCGCTTGGCCCACCAATAGACCTCAAAGGTCAAAACAGACCATTTTTCGTGTTGACGCAACGCGCTTGCCGCCGTACCCACTGGCTCGCGTTTGGCGGAGTAGCTCAGTTGGTTAGAGCAGCGGAATCATAATCCGCGTGTCGGGGGTTCAAGTCCCTCCTCCGCTACCATCAAACCCCGACACATTGGGCTTTCGCCTAAAAGTGCTGCCAAAAACCCTTCAACTGTGACGTCAAGGCCGTGCTCTTTGGGAGTGACGATCACGGCGCTGACCAATTCGCGTAAGATGGCAACGGCATCGTGATTGTCGGCGGCCAAACATCCGCCAGACAGGTCGGCGAGAGCTTCCAGATATCTCTCAACCGAAGCGGGATGGAGTTCGATCACCTCCGGTTCGGTGTCGAGGCGAGGTAACTTTGCTTGGGCGGCTTTGGCCATTTCCTGTAACCGGTGAATTTCGGCTTCCGCTTCCGGACCGTCTGTTACGCCCTTGATGTAAAGGGCACGGGCGCGATCAAAAGCCGTGCGGGCCCTTGCTGCCTTTCGCTCCAGGCCTGCGCTGTTCTGCTTTGCTTCACGGTTCAAGCGGGCGCGTTCTTTGTGGTACTCCTTGAGGTATGTACGCACATAGACCGGATCCTTGAGCTCATGGGTCAAGCCTTTGAATATGGCGGCCTCTATCCGATCGATCCGCATTTCTGCATGATTGGTGCACGATCCACTCTCGGTACGGGTCGAACACCTGCCCCAGACCGACCCCTTTCGCCGTTTTGAGATCGCGATGCCACCACCGCACAATCCGCACCGCAGAAGCCCCGAAAACGGTCGCGCAGGATGGCTTAACCCGCGACCGCGACGGCCTTCAGTCTGTTGATGGGCGCGGCTCTTTCGTCTGAGTTGCGCCCTATCCCAAAGGGCTTGCGGGACGATCCTGAGATGCGCCGCCGGGACACGGTGCCACTCCGTCGGATCATTGACTCGACTAACTCGCTTGCCGGTATCGGGGTTCCGAACCATCGTGACGCGGTTCCAAACGATCTCTCCCCGATAGAGGTCGTTGACGAGAATGCCGTAGCCACGTTGTGCGTTGCCATTTAGCGTCGACGCATTCCACTTTTCGCCGCGCGGTGCAGGAATTCCATCGGCGTTCAGCGCCGCTGCGATAGTCCGGGGACTGTCGCCTGAAGCATAGGCTTCGAAAATCCGGCGCACGATTTCCGCCTCATCTTCGACAACCGCCAATTCGCCAGATTTCCCGACCACGGTCGTATAGCCAAACGCCTTTCCGCCGGCGTGCCTCCCATCGCGGATGACCCCGGCCTGGCCGCGATGAACCTTCTTGCGGTGGCCATCCATCCAGATCTGCCCGAGCAATCCGTGGACCCCGACGCTAATCGCATCGGCTGTTCCATCATTCACCGTGCGAATTGGGATGTTCAGATACTCTAGGCGCTTCCATATCCCGGCCAGATCGCCTTGGTCGCGGGACAATCGGTCCAGGGCTTCGACGATCACAAATTCGAAACGCCCTTCCTTCGCTTCCGCCAGAAGATCTTGCATCCCGTCGCGTCCGATAAGCGTGGCGGAAGTTCGTGCCCGATCCACGAATGTTGCGACAATTGTCAGTCCTTCCCGGTCGGCGAGCGTTTGGCAAACCGCAACCTGATCGTCGATGGATCGATCTCGTTGGAGATCGGTGGAGAATCTTGCGTAGACGGCTGCTCTTTTCCGGTTTTGGGGCATCTGACTGAACCTCTGGCGTGATCGCGGCGCGCGTTATGCTGCGCGAGGGCACGGACAAATCGCAGAAGGCGTTCGTCCTTCTTCTTGGAGTCCCTGCGCGGATCATAGGCCATCATATTTCAGGATTGCGAAGGCTTGTTTTGGGGTGCCATTTTCTCGGCACTACTTTGCCGTCCAAGCGTTCGCCGCGCGGTGACAAAGCCGCGATCTGTTGCCATGAAGCGTGCTAGCATGGGGGCAACGAGCTGTGTGGGTTCTGAATTCTGGCTCGTCTGGCGGCTCAGGACGGCGGCATAGTCGACGAGATCTCGATAAACCTCGGCAGGAAGTGCAATCGTGAGTTTCACTGGCTTGTCGTCCGGAATCGCGCTGAGTTTTAGCTTCGTCATCGTACTTCTCCCAAAGGCTCGAGGATCAGATCTTGGGTGATCATCACGCGCACCGGGAAGCCAGCGCGGATTGTCAGGGTTGGTGGGACGGAGATTTGTTGCCGGACGATCTCATCGCCGGTGCGTCCAATTGTTCCTTGCGCCGCTTCGCGGATGGCAGTCGCGACGTCGTCTTCGCTTTCCACCCCGCTTTCCAAGCCGACATTAAGGATCGTCGCGAGACCAGAGGCGAGGAAGATCCGGCCCCAATGGTAGTTGACCCGGTCTTGCAGGCCCGCAGCACCCGCACCGTCCGTACCGGGTTCGCGATTGAGGCTGATCGATCGGCCATCGGGCAGGATTAGCCGGGTCCAGACCAAGAGAAGGCGGTTCTGGCCGATGGTGATATTGCTGTCGTATTCGCCAAGAAGCCGCGCGCCCTGGGGGATCAAAAGGAAGCGTCCGGACGGGCTGTCATAGATATTGGACGTGACTTGCGCGGCGATCTGGCCCGGCAGGTCCGAGCGGAGCCCAGTGATGAGCGCGGCAGGGATGATGGTGCCAGCCTGTAGGATGTAGGGGCTTGATGGGGTCACCAGCCGTTCTGAGTTAACTGGATCGTCAGCTGCTCCGCGTGTCGGGAAGGCGTTCCCGCCTGTTGCAGTGCCTTGAGGCGCGGAAGAGCCCTGCGGCGAGGGGAACGTGGTTGAACCCAATGGGGTGGACCCAAGGCTTGCACCGCCGTCTTGAAACCCGGTTTGCGCTTCTGCGAAGAGGGCGCTCAGCCTTGCGGCCTCGATCTCTTGCAGTCGAAGCTGTTCCGCCGGATCGATCCCGGGCGCTGAAATGCCCGTGAGGGGTGGAATGGGAACCGAATCGCCGCGTTCCTGCGCACTCAGAATGGGCCGGCCAAGCTCACTCGGCAGCGGCGGCCCCAGACGCGGCACATCGCCGTAGTTGGTAGGCAATTGTGAGAGGCCCTCTGCGGCTTGAATGCGTTCGGTCGAATACAACTCGGAAGGAACGTCGCTGGCCCGAGGACCTTGCAGGGACACGATAAGAATGGCGCCTAGGCTTAGCCCACCGATTCCGACAAGAGCTGCGATGGCTTTTCGGGAAAGACGCATGACGCGCGGTGGATCGGGGCGCAGACGGAGGTCCTGGGCGATGTCCTGCTCTTCGCGCGGGCCTTTGGGATCGCTGGTTGGAGCTGTCATCTCTGCTCGTCCCCCGCAGCACTTGGATTCGCGCGTCGATGCTCGACGCCATCCATCCTCACGATCCGCACCACTTCCTGTCGGGCTTCTCCCAGTCTGAGTTCGGCAGCCCCAAAGAGCCGATCGACGATCAGGACATTCCCCGCAACGCGAGTGTTAACGATCTGGCCTTGGCCGTCTGGCCCGATCACGAAGAGGGGCGGCATCTCGCCTTGGGCAATGCCAGTCGGGAAAACCACATAGACCCTGCGGCCATCGTCGAAGACCGCAACCGGACGCCACGGCGGGCTGTCGCCTTGCAGGCCATAGCGATAGTTCCTGTCTGCTTCCGACGGGATGGTTGGACGCAGCAGAGCTGGCAGGCGCGGTCGTGTCGGTTCGGCCGGATAGGCCCATGCGACGGCCGGCATCCAGATCTCTTCGCTGGCGCGCAGCTCGATCAAGTAATTGCGCCGGTCGGTGCTGATGATGAGATTGGTGGTGATGTCGGAGCGCGTGGGTTTGACGAGGACGTGGACGCGGGCGGTTCGGCCTGCGCCGCTGGTGGTGTCGCCGATAATCCAGCGGGCGGTGTCGCCCGCTGCGATGGGGCCGGGGCCAGTCAGTTGCTCGCCTGCTTCCAGCGTGATCGTGGTGATCTGGCCGGGCGAGGCATAGACCTGATAGAGCGCGCCTTCACTCCACGGGAAGACTTGCAGGGCATTGTAGTAGCCCTCCGGGCGCGGCTCGATCCGTGCTGCAGCATTGGCAGCGGCGATCCGAGCCTCCGACGTGCCTGCATCGGGGTCGCCGCCTCGGGATGGGGTCCAAGGTGGCGGGATGTGCACCGGACTTAGTGGTTCTTCCGTCTCGAGAGGTGGAGGCGGAGGCGCCAAGGAGGGGACCTGATCGTCATAAGCAAAGTCGGGCGAAGGTTCGTTCGCACATGCCGTCAGGACGGTCGTTGCGAGCAATATGCAGGAAATGGTTCTGAGATGGGTCATTGGGCACTCTCCCTGGACCAGTTGATGGCGTGGACGTAGACGCCGAGCGGGTTTTGACGCAGCCGCTCAGCATCGCGGGGCGGTTGGATCACGATGGTGAGGATGGCGGTCCAGCGTTCGGTGGCGGCGAGCTGGCCATTCTCGTAGCGCCGCTCCATCCAGGCGACGCGGAAGCTGGTGTCAGACGCGCGAATGACACTGGAGATCTCGATGGCGATCTGGTCCTCGCCAACGGCTGCGAAGGGATCGTTCATCCGTGCATAATCGTTGAGTGCGACGGCACCGCGATCCGTGGTAAAGTCGTAGGCGCGCAACCAGCTTTGACGCAGCACGATGGGGTCGGCAGGCACCTGCCGAACGTTCTCGATGAAGCGGGCCAGATGCCAAGCGATCTGCGGATCGGTGGGTTCGTAATCTGCGAGGGCGGGCGCAACCGCCTGCGCGGCGCCCAGATTGTCGACTTCGACCACATACGGAATGACGGTACTTTGGGTCGATTGCCAGATGAGCGTGACGCTCAGACCGGCGACCAGCGTGAGGCACCCATAGGCCATGAAGCGCCAGTTGCGGGCTTGGACACGGGCGGAACCGATGCGATCGTCCCAGGCTTGCGCGGCCCTCTGGTAAGGCGTGACGGGCTCGGGCGTGGTGGAGTAGCGAACTGTTGGACGTCGGAACATGGTCAGGATCTCTCCGATAGGCTGACGGCTGACCCACCGCCGCCATGATCGCCGGAGCGGATCACATGGGCGGCGGTGCTGACGCCGTGATGGATGGATTGCTGCTGTTTCATGCGGCGCGCCCAAGCGGGTGGGCCTGCGGTCGCAGTCGGTGCGCCGGTATGTGCGGCATGACTGCCGCCGGTTGCAGCGTAGGCGGAGCGCGCGCCGGATTGGGCACTCTCCGCAATCGAGCGTCGAAGCGGGCTCGTGGCGGCTCCGACTCCGGCCTTTCCAACGGCGGCGATGCCCCCTGCGGCCTTCCCGGCTATCGTTGAACGCGATGCCGATCCAAGTTGGTAGGCTGTGGATGCCCCACCAGCCAACGCGCTTGCGCCGCGGACACTGGCGCCCGCCGCTCCAAGAGCCATGCGTCCGGCGGCGGCGCCACCGACTGCCAGACCGCCCGCTGCAACGGCCGTCCCGACGGCGCTGCCTGCGCCGAGTTGTGGGCCGCCCGAGACGATCCCATTGGCAATGCCGGGACCGAAGATGCCCATGGCCAAGAGTGCCAGGGCGCCCAGAACGACCGACATGGCGTCTTCGATGGTGGGCTCATTGTTAAAGCCAGAGGTGAAGTCTCCGAAGATGGTCGAGCCGATCCCGACGATGACGGCGAGGACAAGAACCTTCACGCCTGACGAGATGACAAGGCCAAGCACGCGTTCCGCCATGAAGGCCGTCTTGTTGAACAGGCCGAAGGGGACGAGGATGAAGCCTGCGAGAGTGGCGAGTTTGAATTCGATCAGCGTCACGAAAAGCTGGATCGCGAGGATGAAGAACGACAGCAGGACTACGAGCCAGGCAAAGAACAGGATCGTGATCTGCAGGAAGTTTTCGAAGAACGACACGAAGCCCATCAGATCTGAAATTGATTCAAGGATCGGACGACCGGCGTCCATCCCAACCTGCGCGATGCGGCCCGGCTGCAACAATTCGTCGGCGCTGATTGTACCGCCGGTGGCAACGAGCCCGAGCCCTGCGAAACTGTCGAAGACAGTCCGGGCGAGCGTGTTCCAGTTGCCGATCAGGTAAGCGAAGACGCCAACGAAGAGGGTCTTTTTAACTAGTCGGGCGATGATGTCATCGTCAGCTCCCCAGGCCCAGAACAGCGCCGCGAGCGTGATGTCGATGACAATGAGGGTGGTCGCCAGAAACGCGACATCGCCACCCAGAAGGCCGAAACCGGAGTCGATGTAGAAGGCAAAGACCTCCAGGAACCGATCAATGACACCGACACCGCCCATGACCTCACTCCGTCCCGGCCGGATCGGATGGCAGACCAAAGAACCGGCGACGCGACTGGTCCCACGCTGCGCGGCACGCCTCGTCGGTCGCGTATTCTTCCGGTGTTAGGCCGCGGCATTGCTCTAATGTGATGCGTAGCGAGTGTTCGGGGGGAACTTGCTCGACATTTTCCGGGCCTACCGAGCGGCTCAACTCAAAGGCCGCAGCAAGGGCGGCCAAACCTCCCAAGCCAATGGCAATTCCGCGCAAGACATGATGTGTGGCGAGTGGCATCTGCTTAATCCCGGAACAGACGGGTCGCAGCCGGTGCATAGCCACTGCCGTAGTCGAGAAAGCGCGTGAGGTTCTCGCGGCCCTGTGCTTCGGCGGATGCGACACGCGCCGCCTCCAGCGACACCGCGCTGTTCTGAGCGGCGATTGCGGCGGTGAGATCGGCGATTTGCGCCGATTGAAGTGCCATGAGCTGGTTACCGGCTTGAGCCACCTGCAACGCGCCCGTTGCTCCTTGGCTTTCCCGGACGAGTGCGGCCATCTCGGTGCGGGCACCGTCGATATTGCCGACGACACCGGCCTGAATGCGCAGCGCATCCTCGAAACCGGTGACTGAAGCCTCCCACCTGTCCCGCGCGCCGCCGATCATCGCGTCGAAATCGCCTTGCCCGGCAGCGGTGCCATAGTCCTCCGCGAAGGCCGCTTCGATTGTTGCGACGTCGAAGGCGAGGCTTTCGGCTTCGGATAGCAACCGCTGGGTTTCTCCGAGGGCACTTTGCAGCTGTCCCAAGGAGGAGTGCGGCAGGCTGGCAAGGTTTAGCGCCTCGTTCATCAGCATTTGCGCCTGGTTCTGGAGCTGGTTGATCTGGTTGTTGATCTGCTCCAGCGACCGTGCGGCGGATAGAATGTTCTCGGCATGGTTCTGCGGATCGTAGACGATGCGCCCGGCCGCCCCGAAGAGGAAGGCCTGGGCCGGCGTGGTGAGAATGGGTGTGACGGCTAAGGCTGCGGCAAGCAGTGCAGTCGTCAGCTTACAGGCTTTCGCCCGAGGATCAGGATTGAAGGTCATCATCGGTCTCCTTTGGTGTTGGATTTGGTTCAGAGTCGGGGGAAGCGGCAGCGGAAGGATCGAGAAGCTCCACGGCCCAATCCAGACCGCGATGGTGAAGCCAGGCTTTGGCAAAACCCTCACGACCATGTTCCACGAGAAGATCGCTGATCGCGGTCTGGTCGATCTTTGAGGAGGCCGCAGTGAAGGCGAGTGCGACGTCGCCGAGACCCAGCGAGAAGAGCCGGTTCCCGCGTCGGGACTGGCAATAATAGTCGCGTTTCGGGAAAGCCCTCGCAACGATCTCGATCTGGCGGTCGTTCAGCCCAAAGCGGCGATAGGTATCGGCGATTTGTGGCTCGAAGGCCCTCTCGTTGGGCAGGAAGATGCGAGTTGGGCAGCTCTCAACGATGGAAGGCGCAATCGGCGACGCATCGATGTCGGCCAGCGACTGGGTTGCGAATACGACAGAGGCGTTCTTCTTGCGCAGCGTCTTCAGCCACTCGCGGAGTTGGCCACCGAAACTTACATCGTCCAGCGCAAGCCAGCCTTCGTCGATGATGAGCAGTGTGGGCCGCCCGTCGAGCCGATCGCCGATGCGGTGGAAAAGGTAGGAAAGGACGGCCGGTGACGCCGTGGTGCCGACCAGCCCTTCGATCTCAAAGGCCGAGACGGATGCCGCGCCCAAGTCCTCAATCTCCGCGTCGAGCAACCGACCATGGGGGCCGCCGAGGCAATAAGGTCGCAAAGCTTGTTTCAGATCATTGGACTGTAGGAGAACGGCGAGGCCAGTAATCGTGCGTTCCCCGATCGGGGCTGAGGCGAGAGAGGTCAGCGCGGTCCAGAGTTGCTCTTTCACATCCGCCGTGATCGCGATGCCTTCGCGGGCAAGGATCGCGCCGATCCATTCTGCGGCCCAGGCCCGCTCTGCGGGATCATCGATGCGCGCGAGCGGTTGTAGGTAGACGGCGCCGTCGTCGCCATCGATAAACGCACCGCCCAAATCATGCCAGTCACCGCCCATTGCGAGTGTGGCGCATCGGATCGAGCCGCCGAAGTCGAAGGCGAAGACTTGCGCATCCGGGTAGCGGCGAAATTGCAGCGCCATGAGAGAAAGCAACACCGACTTGCCTGCGCCGGTTGGCCCGACGATGAGCGTGTGACCGACATCGCCCACATGGGTCGAGAAGCGGAACGGCGTCGATCCCTCCGTGTCGGCGAAGAAAAGCGGCGGGCCGTCGAGATGGTCGTTGCGCTCAGGTCCCGCCCAAACCGCCGAGATCGGGATCATGTGCGCGAGATTGAGCGTCGAGACCGGCGGTTGCCGGACGTTGGCGTAGAGATGTCCGGGCAAGGAGCCGAGCCAGGCTTCAAGCGCGTTGAGGGTTTCCGGGATGCAGGTGAAATCGCGACCCTGGACGACCTTCTCGACGGCCTTGAGCTTCGCCTCTGCGGTGCGTGGATCCTCATCCCAGACGGTGATCGTTCCCGTGACATAGGCCGCGCCCGAGATGTCTGCGCCAAGCTCCTGGAGTGCATCGTCGGCGTCGGCCGCCTTATTGGCGGCATCACTGTCCAGGAGCGTCGAGGCCTCGTTGGTCATGACCTCCTTCAGGATCGCGGCGATGGACTTGCGCTTGGCGAACCATTGGCGTCGGATGCGGGTGAAGAGTTTCGTGGCATCGGTCTTGTCGAGGCAGATTGCCCTTGTGCACCAGCGATACTCCAGTGGCTGGCTGTTCAACTCATCAAGCAGGCCCGGCCAGGTCGCACTTGGGAGGCCGATGATGGTGAGCGTTCTCAAGTATTGGGAACCGAGGCGCGGGGTCAGCCCGCCGACGAGGGGTTCGTCTGCGAGCAAAGCGTCCAGATGCATCGGGGTGTCCGGGACACGCACCCGCTGTCGCCGGGTCGAAACCGTCGAGTGGAGGTAGGTCAGCGTCTCCTCGTCCGAGAGCCATGTGACCTCCGGCATGAAGCCATCCAAGAGATCGAGCAGGCGATCTGTTCGAAGGGTGAAGGCTTTGACCTGTTCGAGAGGATCGGCACCTCTGTCAGGCGCGTTCTCGAAAAGCCAACCACCAACACGGCTCGCCTCTTCCGAAGGTGGCATCCAGACAAGCGTCAGGAAATAGGCGCTCTCGAAATGCGCGCCAGCCTCTTCGAACTGCGCGCGACGTTCCACGTCCACGAGGGCCGAAATCGGATCGGGAAAAGTCGAGGTTGGATAGTCCCGCGCCGGGACCCGCTGCGCTTCGACGAAGACCGCCCAGCCCGAACCAAGCCGCCGCAGCGCGCTGTTGAGTCGGGCGGATGTGGCGACCAGCTCGGCGGGCGTGGCGGAATCGAGATCAGGGCCGCGAAACCGCGCGGTGCGTTGCAGGCTGCCATCCTTGTTGAGCACGACCCCGTCGGTGACGAGTGCAACCCAAGGCAGGAAATCAGCCAGGAGGGTGGATTTGGAGCGGTATTCGGCCAGGCGCATCATCGGATCAAACCCCGAACCAGGAGGGATAGCGCAGGTGCCGCCTCGCGACTTCGGCGATCTGGGCGTCTCGCTTGGCAAGCCAGACTGCAAGGAGATGACCGACAAGCCAAAACAGCAGGCCGACGATCCAGAGCCTGAGTCCAAGTCCGACGGCTGCGGCGAGTGTGCCATTGGCGATTGCGACAGCACGCGGTGCTCCGGCCAGCAGGATCGGCTCAGACAGGGCGCGGTGAACGGGCGCGTAGAAACCGGGAATATCGGTCGAGTGGTCCTGCATCAGATCAATGCCCCTCCGCCAAAAGAGAAGAAGGACAGGAAGAAGCTCGACGCGGCAAAGGCGATGGTGAGCCCGAAGACGATTTGAATGAGCCGCCGAAACCCGCCACCTGCATCGCCAAAGGCAAGGGTCAGTCCGGTCACGATGATGATGATCACCGCGACGATCTTAGCGACGGGCCCCTCGATGGATTCAAGGATCGATTGAAGCGGTGCCTCCCATGGCATGCCGGATCCCGCAGCCAGCGCGGGATCGGCGAGTGTGAGGACGGCGGTTGCCGCGAGAGCAACCAGGACAGGGCGAGATAGTGGCGAGCGGGTCATGGACGATCTCCATGGGGTTTGGCGAGAAGCTGTTCGAGGGCGTAGTCGCCTGCGGCGGTCAAGCCGGTGACGCGGGCGAGCTCAGATAAGCGCCGATCTGCGCCTCGGCCTGTGAGCACCGCGACGAGATCAATGGTATCTGCGATAAGTGCGCGAGGGACGGTAACAACTGCTTCCTGGATCAGCTGTTCGAGGCGGCGTATCGCACCCATGGCGGATCCTGCATGAATGGTTCCGATGCCGCCGGGATGGCCGGTGCCCCACGCCTTGAGGAGGTCAAGGGCCTCCGCCCCGCGGACCTCCCCGATGGGAATGCGGTCGGGTCGAAGCCGAAGGGACGAGCGCACGAGGTCGGACAGGGAAGCGACGCCGTCTTTCGTTCGGAGCGCGACCAAATTGGGCGTGAGGCACTGAAGTTCGCGGGTGTCCTCGATTAGGACCACGCGATCTGAGCTCTTTGCGACCTCAGCCAGCAGCGCATTGGTCAGCGTCGTTTTTCCGGTCGAGGTTCCGCCTGCGACAAGAATGTTGGCGCGGCCGACCACTCCGTCGCGCAGAAATTGTGCCGCATGGGGAGTCATGATGCCGCTGGCGACGTAGTTCTCAAGCGTGAAGACTGCGACGGCGGGCTTGCGGATCGCGAAAGTCGGAGCCGCGACAATTGGTGGAAGGAGACCCTCGAACCGTTCCCCCGTCCCAGGAAGTTCGGCAGATATCCGGGGGGAAGCGCCATGGACCTCCGCGCCAACATGATGCGCGACAAGGCGGATGATCCGTTCGCCGTTCGTCGGGGAGATTTGGGTCCCTGTGTCAGACAGCCCCTCCGACAGGCGATCGAGCCATATCCGACCGTCCGGATTCAACATCAACTCGACGACGGTTGGGTCCTCGAGCCAACCCGCGATCTCGTCGCCAAGCGCGCTTCGCAGCATCCGGGCGCCGCGGGTTGAGAATTCGGGTTTGAGAGGTGTAACTGCCATGGTCGTTCCCGCGTTGGATTACGGGATCGATCAAGAAGACTGTTCTTTGTTTAGAAGCAACAGCAGACAGGGCGTGGTAGTGGCGTGGCGTAGAATGGCAGGGATAAGTGTAAGGGTGCTACCTCCAATTTGGGATCGACGAGGCAACGTGAACGGCCCTTTGCTGCCCTTGGCTGGCACCCTAAGATGCTGCGGCAGCAGCCCGCTTTCCGGACATTCGCTGCAACCCCTAAAGTAGGTCCTTGACCAAACGGCAGTTACGAAGTCACCGCGCCAATTATCCAACTTGGAAGAAAAATCTCTCGTCGAATGTTTGCTCAACAGTCTGCGATGCTTACATGCGTTCATGCCAAACCCTCCAGATGAGCGGGATAACCCAATTTGAAAGGAACAGAATTGATGATCAGCAAGGTTGCTCCTTTAGGCGGTAAGGCAATAGGAAAAGCCATAAGTCGGGAAGAAGCGTGGTGGCTTTGTCAACGCTATGGCCTGAAACCATTTCCTTTGAATGATGTCTCAGCCGTGAGTTTCGAAGAGGACGCTGAGAGTGGAGCCAAAGTGTGGACGGTACCCTGCGAACATACCGAATATCCGTATGATCTAGGAGCCTTCGAAAACCGGCGCCGTGATGGTTTAGCTACGTTAGAGAACGGCCTTCCAGCTTGGCCGGTTGCAGAAGAAAATGGGATTGCATTCCAAACTTTCAGACAACGGCTCAAACGAGGCTGGTCGGGTGAAAGGGCAGCAACTGAAGGTGTGCGGGAAATAGCTCATGATCCCGATGATGAATGGGAAGTCATAGCGCTGGAAAACGGTCTATCTGTTCGCGCTTACCGTAGTCGTGTTCAGGCAGGGTGTCCCGAGGCCATCGCTGCGACTATGGGACTGAGTTGGCGAAATTGGTGAGTTAACACCCTGGAACAGCTCGGGCGGCCCAAACCAGACATTTGCCCAGGAGGTCTGGCGCAGCGCTGCAGCCCGTCAAAGCCGAAGTTCGAGATTATTGAAAAAAGAGCGTGTTGTCATTGAATCGACGAAAGAGCTGCGACCCCAGCTCCAAGTTTTGAACGCAATCGAGGTTCAATTGAACACATAGTCTGCAAAGAGTAGGCAAGATCACCTGCGGCCTCCGCTTCAACCCTGAAGCAGAGTTCATTAATCCAGTCACCTACAAAGGCTATCCAGGCATCAAAGTCTGCGAATGCGCCAGCAGCAACTAGACAAATGATGATTTCTTCATTGTAGCGCCTGTCGTCGTTGGATTCGTCTCTATGAGAACGCGCTACCGCCCTCACGCTCCTCGCGAGGTCCTCGCTTCGCAAGCG
Source organism: Gymnodinialimonas sp. 57CJ19 (assembly GCF_038396845.1). Lineage (NCBI taxonomy): Bacteria > Pseudomonadati > Pseudomonadota > Alphaproteobacteria > Rhodobacterales > Paracoccaceae > Gymnodinialimonas > Gymnodinialimonas sp. 57CJ19. Next base: position 1,439,572 of record NZ_CP151587.1, on the reverse strand, counting down.
GCTCGCGACCTCCGCAAGGCCGTGAACAAAAGAGAACCGTTCCGCCTCTCCCAAATTCTCAGCAAAGCGAAAATTGCTCTCTTTGATCGCCTCCAAAGCTCGGTCGGCTTTCTCACTCCCAACCTGAAAAATGCCCGTGGTGTTGATTAGAACGGTGATACTTTTGGCGGTTAGCTTGCCGTCTGCGAGGCTTCTGTCTAGGACAGCTTCCAACTCCTGAGGAATCGGGTTTCGAAGCGATGAAACAGAGCCTTCAAGGGGCCCAGGTAACGAGCTCTTTATCGTTCGCGCTCGATTGAAGCGGCTGTCAGGGTTCTCTAAATCGAACGTGTCACGAAGCGGTCCTTTAGGAAGACTTCCCGACGCGGCTCCTACAGCGTTAAACAGCCGACCAAGAAGCTCCTGTTTGAGTTGCGCGGGGCTAGCGTAGTCAGGCAGCCAACGAGGCTCATCCCGCAAATCTATCAAGCCTTGAAGATAAAAACGATGCCCGTGATTTTCCATTGTCCACGCTGAAAAGTCAGCGGTGTCAATTCTTTCCTGGGCCTCCCTCGCCAACATGGCTGCATGCGCGAATGTAGCCAATCGTCTCCTAAATGGTGGCCAGTACTTTAGAACACGTGTTCTGCTGACTTCGCTCTCAACAAGCGCAATGAAGCTCGTCATCAGTTGAAGAGGTCCGGATTTATCTTCCGGGTTAAGACCGATAATTTGTTGGACGATATCGCCCAAAACTATTTCCAATTCGGGCAAGTTGTGACCTGCAAGCAAGGTGGCTTCCACAATACCCACTTTCGAAAAAACATCCCCATGATCTCTCACCCATTCAGCCAATCCAATTAGCTGTTGATTTGCGAAACGAGAGGTCTCAATTACTTTGCTTATTGCCGGATGGCTACATAGCAATAGTGCCATTCGGGGCCCTCCTTCATCATCCCAAGCCAAGTAATCTCCAATCGCCTTCGAGACGACCTCGCTCGCCAAAACAGGAAGGGTGCTTTCATCGCCCTTGCCACTTAGGTTTTCAAAATACTCAATGTCTTTGGGAACCATGTCTTCAGCGCTGACGTACCCACTTTCTATCTTCCCCCGGAATGCCCTCAGAAAGGCAATCGGCGTCTTCATGATGTCTTGAGAAAATTCCTCCAGTTCATCAGACGTCAAAGTTCGTTCTGTGAGTAAGGCGCGCCATTCGCTTAGGCCAGTCAGAGGGAATCCATGTTCATTCAAAACAACATCGAACTCCTTCAGTCTCTCTGATGCCTCTGGTAAGAAAACGAAGAACTCTGCGGCGAAGAAACTCTCGCCAGCGTTCGAAATTTTCAACGCGACTCTGTCGCTGGAGATTTGTTCGCGCGACAGGGTCCATTTGTTTCCGGCATGATCTTTGATCTCCGATTGGCCCCCTTCGATAGCGAAGGCATCGCTCACTCTTTCGAAGAATAGTGATCTGGCGAACACGACATCTTCTCCGTAAGTCACTAGCTCCTCAGCCTCAAAGCCTATCGCCTGCCGAAAACTGCGTTCATCGACCAGTTTTCTGCGTAGGAACATTGGGAGGATTCCGAGCAATACGGAGCTTTCAACTGGCTCAGCAACTTCCAAGTCCGTGCCTGTGTCCATGGTGCTACCTTCAGGTTGCCATGCGGGATAAGAGCATTTGCCTGATCGAATTCATAAGCCATTCGTAGACTTCTGGATCAGAAGATTGAAGAACGTCAAAAACCTCCTCCTTCAGCCATTGTGAATACCTCTCCGAAGCGTCAGCATCCTCGATATCAAGGTGTCGAAGCGCCAGACCGTTGCACACAATTCCCCAACCGCTTTGTGCGAGCCCAGAGCCATCGTTCTCGGTGATCGAACCGGCCCAATTGCGGATATCAAGCAGTTGCAAAATCCAACGAGAACGAATGCGAGCCAAGTTATCGGTTATTTCGGGCTTCCATTGCATGACCAAGGCCGCAACCAGGTCGTTCCGCATTTTATCAAACCAAGCCACTTCCTTGGTCAGCAGCAACCAGCCTCGCATTTGCGTGAGAAGAACGTTCTCTCGGAACACCTTCAGGTTAGATGTTTCGGCAAGGGTCGAGTTCCTAACCTTTGTGCCTTCCAAAAATTGAACTAGCTCGTCCCGGCATGTTGGGAAAAGCAGATACCCCGCTCGCCGTAAAAAATTTCGGCAATGCCTCAACCTTTCGTCTGAAAGTTCTCCACTTTGGTGTAATTCTGCAAGGATATCGAGAGACGTAAAGACCGGTGTTTGGGAGTTGTTTTCATCCACATGTTGGTATTGATTCAGGTAACGATCGTCACTAACAATACCATCTACCTTTCCCGCAAGCTGTAATGCCGCGACGTTAGGGTGCGACTTCAGAGCGTCATCGCTAAATACCGTGTCAACATGGACATTGCCTTGAGAGATGCCTTCCCTAAGGGCCTTTCTGGCACATTCAATGATACGCCCAAATTTTTCAGTTTGCCCATCCATCTCAACCAGAGCATTCGCCCTTCGAATTGCTCCTTTTGGAACAAAAACCTTTATTCCGGCATCAGCGATGCTGGTCAGAAGGTTTGTGGTTTGAAAGTATGATACTGATAGGTCATCTAAGAAAAGGTTCGCACCGTCTTCAATCCCAGGTTCGTCAGGCCAACGTTGTTCGCTTCGCGAAAGAAAATTTCGTGTGCGCTGTTCGTCTTCGGGCATTAACAGGCCAAGGCCGACCAGCTTGTCGACCACGCCCTGACAGCTACATAGACAATTGCTGAACGCACTGAGATCAACATCTTCATCCATCAGGGACCCGACTTTGTGAACTGGTGCGCTTCTGATGACGACGGCTTGAGGGTTGCCGTCCGAGGCCTTGGCCGATGTGAGCATTTCAGACAATTCTATATCGACAAGGGTAGCCAACTCAGCATCTGGAGCCATTGATGCGTGATACTCATGCACTTTTCCGGTGGTGAGGGCGGTTAACAACGCTCTTGCAGATTTGATCTGGCTCGGCTGATGGAACACCAGTTTCCTGCGTTCACCGAATAGCCATCCGAGCGTCGAATGCGGTATGTGTATCTCGTCATAGCGACGCAGTACGTCTCCAAGGATGTTAAGGCTGGCAAGCGTCACAAGGGCCGTACTTTCAAGGCCTATGCGCTGCACTTCTGCTGTCACCTCGCCGCGCAAACCACTGTACGCCGAAAAAATGCTTCGCTTACGCGGATCAGCTTGCTTTTGGTTGAGCACAATCGATGAAATCTGCATTTCGAGCGAAGACCTTCGCAGCTGTGTTGCCACGAACGACAGCGGCATTTCACCCTTCCGATACCTCTCCCAAACCTCGTCCACATGCTCGTTCCAGTTCGGCATCTCTTTAGCAATGTCCTCTATGGACATCTTCTGGACGGGACCATCCTCGCCAGACAACTTTGAGGCTCTATCAAGCCAACTGAAAACCTCAGTGCTTTCTTCCATGCCACTCTCATTAGCTGTCATGTAGCATCCCAACAAAATCTCAGGGTTGTCTTCCCCAGCTTTAGCTGCAGCTTCGAGCAGCGCTTGAAGACGGGGGCTGTTTGTTGCTCCAGATAGCTGTGCGAGCGCGTGAAGCTCGTCTGGGTTGCGGTCCTCTCTATCCTGCCACTCCTCTTCTATGAAGGCGCTCAGCTCTTCCCAACGACCTGAAGAAATCAGCAAGTTCTGATGCAGGTTGCGGTCGTTTTGCTCATTCCGTTCTTTCCGGAGCTGAACAACAGCTTTCAAAGCTCCTTCAAAATCTCCATTTCGAAATTGTGTCCAAGCTGAAGCAAACCGAAGCTCGAGTGACGCTTGAACCAATTCTGAAGCCTCTTGAAGGACAACTTCGACCTCTTCTTGCCTACCGTTTGCGAACAGAAACCTAACAACACGCTCGGCCTCAGATTGAGAGCGTGTTTCGGCAATTAGTTGTCGAGCAAGTTCAAAGAAGCGATCTGAATAACCTTGTTGGCCAAGGTGACCAACCAAAACAGCTAAATTTGTTGTACTAGGAGACTCTGAATATGTTCTTTCCAAATCACCAGTGTCAGGACCTGACTCACCTTGCGCGATGATCTGTTCAAGTCGATCTTTTTGTCCTGCACTTAGTCTTTCAGAGTGCCTATTGATGGCATCTTTGGCAGGTTCTAGACGCCCTGCCTGAACGCATGCCTGTACTTCAAATTGTAGGAAAGCTTCAGGATTGAGATGAGATTCGATCGACTCACGATGTGATGTGTAATAGGTCAGTGCGTCTGCAGGATTACCAGCTGAATTAGCCATTACAAACCGAGCAAACGCGATTTCAAAACTGCCTCCAGGGCACCTTGCTTCCTGGCGCAATAGGACTTTTTCAATTCTCTCGCGGTCAATCTTTAATTCAAAGCCAAGGCCAAGCGGGATGTAGTGGATTGCTGTTTCAACATCACCAAGCAGAGAAGTCAGGTTCTCAATCGCAGCCTCGCCATCGTCTGGATCGTGGAGATCCAACCAAAGAGCATAACTCCCGTATATGTGTTGCGCGTCTAATCCAAATTCTGCTGCAGCCCTCATTGCACGCTTAAATAAACGGGATGCCGCTTTTCGCGTGTTCATTGACTCAGGATCATCCCCGAGCGGGTATTGTCGTCGCACGAAAGGAACAGAGGTTCTGAAAGATGCCCTAAGATCTTCTGGCAGAACAGTTAGAAGATGCGCCATACCCGCAAAGTGGAGTAGAACTGGAGTTTCTGAAAAATCCTCTTCGTGCAGCGCGTTTGCTAAGTCATGCGCCGCGTCCCAGTTCTGCGCGTCTAAATGGCAGCTTAGGAAAACCGCTCTGCCGTCTGCATCAAGATCACTTGGGGCAAAGTCCGCGTCATGAAACCACTGCAAGGCTTGTGCGGTGTCACGGCCATGTTTGACGGCGAGGAGAGCGGCCGTGACTTTCTCAGGGCCATCAAGCGGCGCAAGTGCTTTTAAACATTCCTTCCAATCCGAATGCTTAGACAAGAATGCTTGAGCAATGGTAGCGTCGTAGCATTCGCCAAGTGCTTTCGAGGCCGCAATTGCATCAGCGGAGTCTGTTCTTCTATCCGAACGCGACAACCAACGTGCGCACGCTCCAAATGCACTTGATCGAGCCGCATCAGATGCCTGACTAAAATCGCCGCTTTCCAACTGTTTGAGCATCTTTAGCGCCGAAGAGACGAGATCGCATCCTGGAAAGAAACGCGCCTTGCGCAATGCCTCCATTTCATTTTGGAGTTCCAAATCCAGTAAGGCGCGAGCTTTGTCGCTTATCGGTTGGCCAAGTCCATGCTTTCCGGCAATGCGCTCCATGTAGCCATCAATGTCTTCTTCGCTTTGGACGAGGCGAACTCGGAAGAACCGCTCCCTGACACGAGAGAAATTTCCCAACATGACATCAATGTCGCTGGGGCGAAGCAGATCATAGGAAAACGCTCGGAGCCGCCTTATGACGTGACTCAATTTCACATCCCCAGAGAACCCTTCAAAGCTCTTATACTTGGCGATCACCTCAGTGAGATAGCCCAGAATACTGTCGTCATTCTTCTCCAGCCACTGGTTTGGAGATGTGAAGAAATCTATTGTAGTCTGCGCAGGCTCTGTAGAAACCGCCAGTGAGTACTTGAACGGCAGGCCGTCCTTGAGGAGTTCTGGATGCAACTCAGCGAACAAAATGAACTTAATGATTTCACGTATAGCCTCTGGGGCGCTGAACTTAGACTTGACGCGTTTGCACTGTATCAACCCCGCTGGCTCTCCTTGTAACGTTAGCCATACGTCCCTGCCTTGGTCCGCTCCAGTGAGCATAAGTGTCGCTTTGTCGTAGTAATCTTCCGGATTTTTCTGGTTGGTGAATATCTCCCACAGAAGAAGTTCGAAATTTGCATCAGTTAGTTCATTTAGCGGAGCTTGTTGTGTGCTGGCTTCAAGATCTTGAACCTTCGGTATGTCCTCAAGTTCTTGGGCAACCTCATCTTTGGAAAAAAACTTTACCAAGCCGTTCTTTCTCCTCTATTCAGCTGTTGGGAATGCGCTTTCAGAAACACTAGCACCCAATGACAACCGCTCCCAGTGGCTTTCAACCGGCTTGGCAGAGGTGAATGGCCGGTGTTCGCCTAGGGCGTGTCTGCTTCGCATCTGCAGCGAATGGCTGGAGTCCGCCCAATGACGCGCCTCCTCAGATTTTGCCCCCCGTATCGGCCTCATCCCCTTTGATGTCGCGGCTCAGTTCTTTTGCCAACGTTGACCCTTTTGCCAACCTTCTTGCAAGGGTCTCCACAAACCCGGCGTAGCGCTCCTTTCCTTGGGCCATTGCAGCCTCTCGAAGGTCGTCCTGGACGGGAGGTATGGCGGACAGCCAAAAGCGGATGAAGAGCGCCAGCGCCTCGCCCGCGATTTCCTGATCGCGCTCGAACCGTTCGATTGCCCTCGTCATTCGATCTAGGCGGCGAACGAGGGCTGCCTCGCGCTGATCTGCCTCATCGGGCGTCAGGAAGGAAGCCAGCGCCGCCTCGACGATGTGTGTCTTTGGGACGCGCCTGCTGGCTGCTGCGGCCTCAAGCCGGTCGAAGAGGGCGGGATCGAAGTAAACATTGAGGCGGACCTTTGCCATCGGTTCTAATCCGACAAGCCCATGTCGCCACTCCGGTCCATTGCGGCCATCCGCGCCGCTGAACGTTCGCGCTCGAGAACTGTCTGGGCGGAAGCTGTCTTGTCTTGAGTGTCATCCAAGCCCTCGAATTCCGCCTCGCGCGGAGAGCGGACTGGCGCGTTCTTCTCTTTTTCAGACAACTCATGCGCTCGATCAATGCCGCCTTCTTCGTCTTTGGCACTTGCGGCATCGGGGTCTTTGGCAGGGGAGGCTATTGGTGCCATCCCGCTCCAATCGTCCAATTCCGATTTGAGTGGGGACCGCGCACTGCAAGTCGGCGGTCCAATCACGCGCGTCTTGAGTTGGGCGTCGGCATAGTATTTCACCTTTCGTGCGCGGATCGGCGCGGCGCCGGACACCAAGACAATCTGATCGTCGGGCGGCAGTTGCATGATCTCGCCGGGGGTCAATAGCGCACGTGCTGTCTCTTGCCGCGAGACCATCAGATGTCCGAGCCAAGGCGACAGCCGGTGGCCTGCGTAGTTCTTCATGGCACGCAATTCGGTCGTGGTTCCGAGAGCATCGGATAATCGCTTCGCGGTCCGCTCGTCATTTGTCGCGAAGGCGACGCGAACGTGGCAATTGTCGAGGATCGCGTTGTTCTGTCCGTAGGCCTTCTCGATCTGGTTCAGCGACTGCGCGATCAGGAACGCTTTCAGACCGTAGCCCGCCATGAACGCCAGTTGCGTCTCAAAAAAGTCGAGGCGGCCCAAGGCCGGGAACTCGTCGAGCATGAACAGGAGCCGGTGGTGCTGCGTGGTCGCTTCAAGCTCTTCGGTCAATCGTCGGCCGATCTGGTTCAGGATTAGTCGGACCAGTGGTTTCGTGCGCGAGATGTCGGACGGTGGCACCACTATATACAGCGTCACCGGGCGTTCACCGGAGACCAGATCGGCAATCCGCCAATCGCAGCGCGATGTGACATTGGCAACCACCGGGTCACGATAGAGGCCTAGGAACGACATCGCGGTTGAAAGAACGCCAGAACACTCGTTCGGGGATTTGTTCAGAAGCTCGCGGGCGGCCTGCGCCACGACCGGATGCGGCCGATCCCCCAGATGCGGCGTATTGAGCATTGCGTTCAGCGTCGCGTTGATGCTGCGCCTTGGATCGGAGAGGAAGGTGGCGACCCCGGCCAGTGTCTTGTCTTCGCCGGCATAGAGGACATGCAGGATCGCGCCGACCAGTAGGGAATGGCTGGTCTTCTCCCAATGGCTGCGCCGGTCGAGGTGCCCATCGGGATCGACGAGGATGTCGGCGATGTTCTGGACATCGCGCACTTCACGGACGCCGCGCCGAACCTCCAAGAGAGGATTGTAAGCGGCGCTACTCGTGTCCGTTGGATCAAAGCGCAGCACCGGCCCGATGCGCGCGCGCCAGCCAGCAGTGAGCTGCCAGTTTTCACCCTTGATGTCATGGACGATGGCAGACCCGGGCCAGGTCAGCAGGCTGGGAATGACAAGCCCCACGCCCTTGCCGGACCGGGTGGGTGCAAAACAGAGCACGTGTTCTGGACCATCGTGGCGCAGATAGCGACGGTTCAGCCGACCGAGGACCACTCCGTCTTCCCTGAGCAGTCCCGCCACATCCGCATCCGTAGCCGTTGCCCATCGAGCCGAGCCGTAGGTGCTGACATCGCTCGCCTCGCGGGCACGTAGCACCGACATGAGGATTGCGACGGCGATCGCGGCGATCCCACCTCCACCCGCAATCGCGGCACCCTCGACGAAAACGCGGGGCGCGTAGGCGTCGTACCAATACCACCAGAAGAAGAAGTCCCAAGGTCGGTAGACGGGCCAACCGAAGAGATCGGTCAATGGCGGGCCGAGTGCCGCTTGATGTCCGAGGCGGAAAGCGACCCATTGTGTCGAAGCCCAAAGGAACGCGAGGACGACGAGACTGACAATCACGAGTTGGCCCCAGAGGATTGCGGTGGCAGGCGAAGTATCAGTGCGGCGCATGGGAGTTCCTTTCAATCAACGGCTGAGGCCGCGACTGCGGCCGAGGGTCCAGTCGATGCCGCCGCCTGATCGGACCATCCCGGAGACGGAACGTCCGAGCTGGCGGTCCAATTGCGGTGTCCAGGGCACCAAGGAGAACCCCAACCCGTCGTCGATCATGGCGAAGCGGCCTGAGGCGAGGTTGAGGCGTTGGCGGTAGGTCCCTTCGACAGCGTCGCCCTCGTGGTGGCGGTAGCGCATCAGGCCCGTCTTCGTTGCGAGCTTTGCTGCCTGCGCGTCCAGTTCGCGAGCCCGCAGCGTGGAGAGGAGGTCGCGGGAGAAGTTCACCCGCTGGCCCTGCCGTTGCGCCAGCCCCATGTCCACGAGATGGTTTGCGCGGCAGGCCATGGCCGTCCGCACCTCAGCCCCAAACCCTGATCCACTGAGCTGTACGCGATCACGAGCCAGTTGCAACCGATCGAGCCAGGTCGCGCCTTTGGCCCCGATCTGATTGGACAGATCCAGATCGGAGCGACCGACCAGTGCCAGCCGCGCCCGACCGCCCGCTTTCGGCGTCCACAGGCGCGTCTCGACAATGCCATCGGGGGCAGTGTCGCCGGTCGCGGCGATATCTGGAAACCGCAAGTGATGAACACGTCCATCAACCCCGTCGATGATTGCATAACCCGTGCCGTGATGTTCATCCTGTAGGCCGCGCTCAACGAGCCGTCCGAGAATTGGGGTCGAGGGTGTGCCTTCGATAGCGAAGTCGAAGTCCGCACGGTCCGGGCCAATTGCCAGTGCGCGATGCATCGTCTTGATGATGTCGCCGCGCAGGCCAAGATCGCGCAGTGTATTTTCTGCCCCCGGCTTCAACTCCCAAACGGCTGGGAGGACGGGGGTCGCTAATCCCAACCGCTGCAGCTTTTGCGCGCGCCCGATCATCAGGCGGCGCAGCTCCGGGTCGCGGGGCTCTGGCGTGCCCCGGCGCAGATCGACAATGCCTGCATGATCGTCAGCTAGTGCACGCAGGCCTCGATCAAGGTCGGTCCAGCGCTCAGTGGTGACTTGGCGCTCCAAGTCGCTGGTGATCTCGCGCGCACTTCGGGGACCGAGTTCGAGCTGCACAAGATCTTCGGCGCGAGCGCGTAGACCGTGGGAGATGTAGTCCCGCGAGATGACCAAATCGCGGCCATCGTCTGCCTTGCCGCGCACGAGGATGTGGACATGCGGGTTGTCGGTGTTCCAGTGATCGACCGCCACCCAGTCGAGCTTCGTGCCGAGGTCGCGCTCGGCGCGGGCCATCAGGTCACGGGAGAAGGCGCGCAGGTCTTCGAGTTGATGGGCATCCTCGGGCGACACGATGAAGCGGAAGTGGTGCCGATCCTCCTCCCAGGTCTCAGTGAAAGCACGACCTTCAAGCCTGTCGCTGTCGTGGCCAAAGAGATCGGCGCGTTGCCCATCCTGGCCGACCCCGTCGCGCCGCAGATACCCGATGTGTTGGGAAAGCGGAACAGACCGATATCGGGCCCCGCTGTGCCGAACTACGCGGGCCTTGATGATGACGCGACGGGAGTCACGCGAGAACCCTTTGGCGGTTCGGGCAAATCGTCCCCGGCCTCCGATCGAACGGCCGCTGCTCGATCCGCCGAAGCGCTTGCCCGTATGGCCAGTCTTCCGGGCCGCGCGCATCACTTCGCCGACGAAGCGGGTCGCCCGGCGTGCAGGGGGGCTGCCGTTTCGGATGCGACCTGGGCGCAGTCGGACGTCGTCGTCCCGGCTCATGGCTTTGATCCTTGCCAAAAGGAGTAAGCACCGTAAAAATCTATTTCTATCAGATGCTTCCCGAAAAAGTCGGCACGGTCGGTCCCGACCTGGCACGGTAATATGGCCAAAAAAACAACCGCATGCCTGGCCACGGTGCCAGTCCTTTTATCTCGCAACTCTTTCGTTGAGTTTTCATGCGTCGGTCCACTCAGGCACAATTCCTCGACAGAGCAAGACAGGCTGCGCCATGGTGCGAATTCGGTGTTCATGGCAATTCCATCTCGCTGGTAGGCACAAACAAACCGTGCGGAACCTCGTGATCACCGGATTGGGGGCTGGTTTCACCCTGGTCCATGCGGGCAACCGGAGGTGCGGTAAACAGCGGTGCCTCACGCCAATCGTGCGGTCGCAGTGACAGTTCATCAGCAAGAGAACCATCACGCTGCGCACCAATGATCGGCACCAGAATGGCAAGGTAGGTGCGCGTTTCAGCGGGCAGCGGGCGTCCTGAAGTGAGGTATTCTTCGTATCGCGCAGGTCCCGCATTGTAGGCCGCAAGAAAGCCCGGTGACCCAAAACGATCATACATAGCGCGCAGATAAGCCGTTCCGGCGAGGATGTTGTCGCGGGGATCGAAAGGGTCATCTCCGAAGCCGTGAGCTCGGCGCAAGTCGGCCCAAGTGGCGGGCATGATCTGCATCAGACCTATGGCGCCGGCACTGCTGACAGCGCGCGGATCGCCCGCACTTTCGACCTCGATCACAGCGCTGATCCACGCGGCTGGAACGCCAAACCTTTGCGCGGCTGCTGCGATGTGGGCGTCAAACGACTGTTCTCCGGCTGCAGCAAGCGTGCGATCTTGTGCCATCGCAACCGATGGCGCCAACGTGGGCGGCTCGCACATGGTTAACACGAGAGTCGCGGCAAAAGCGGAGCGAGAAAAGCTGGTTGGGGACGAGAAACGGGTCATGTGATCACTCTCCGCGCGTCCAGAGAGGGAGCGCTTGGCCGACAATCTGGCTTGCGTTGATCGTGCCAAAGTACCGTCCGTCGAGGCTGTCATCGACATCTGCATTGAGGAGGAAAACCTCGTCTTTGCCGAGCGTGACGCACCCCATCCAACTCGGAAGGGGGCGTCCGTTTCGGTCCACTACTGCAGCCATCGCGACAATGGTGCTGTTCACCGACACGGAAAGGCCGTCGCGACAGACCGACATGCCGGAGGTCGCCGCGACGCGCTTGAGAAGAAGGGTGTCCGCGCCCAGGTAGCCGCGCTCGATCGTCCAATCGGACAAGTCCGAAGGCAGTTGAATGGCTGCGAGATCGCCAAGCATTGGCGCGTTCCATGGACGCAGGACATAAAGGCCGACAGGCACGCTTTCGGACTGGTTCCACACGAAAAGGGGTGTCCGGTCCAACTCTGAAGCCGTGATCAGACCGACAGAAAGACAGACCGCGATGAGGGGAGGAGTTGCGATGGTCATGGCGTCACCGCGCGACGTTTGAGCCAAGCGGCATGCCGAGCCGGTGTGTAAGGCCGGGGCTCATATCCCGCGGTCAGACGGTTGTGAACGTGCTGCCAATGGTTGGGACATACATCCTCCGGCGCGATGCCGTAGCTCTCCACGATGTCGACCGCGACCAGTGCCGCCTCGACCTTCGGCCAGCCGGACAGACGCAAAAGGACGCCTGCACCTGGCGAGACATATGGAACGGTTGAACAGCGTTGGCCTGCCTTGACGGCGCGAAGAATGTCGAGCCGACTTTCTACCGTGCCGTACTCATTCGACGACCAGCGCACGAGTGCGAAGATTGCGCCCGGCTCGAAGGCCACCCGCTTGTCCGCGCGCGTCAGAATGGTTTCCTCTGCAACGCGCCCGAAGCGGATCCAGCGCTCGACGCGCCCCTCAATCCAAGTGAGATCGACCGTTGTGCGCATTGTCTCAGCGGTCCCGACGCAGATAGGCGGGCGAGATCGCGGCATGGCGTTTGGCAGGAAGCACACAGTCCCCGGTCTCGTCAGAGGTCGAGGTTTTCTCGCCCCGGGTGACCCAAGCCTGCAAATCATCGACCGCATAGACGACGCGCCCGCCGATCTTGGAGTAGCGAGGCCCGGTCCCATAGGTGCGGTGTTTTTCCAGTGTGCGTCCAGAGAGGCCGAGCAAGCGCGCGGCTTCCGGGGTTCTGAGGTAGCGGGGCGGTAGGCCTAAATTTGGATCGGGCATTGGGCATCTCCGGTTGGTATGCGCCGCAGCGGCGCGCCGCGAACTGTCGGAGGTCATCAAAGCGAAGAATTGACCTTGAGGGGGATGACGAAGATGGCTCGGGGATTTCATCACCCCGCCGCTTGCCATTAGGCTCGAGTGGGATGGGCAAACTTGTTGGCCGTGACTTGGTTTTTCGGAGTGCTCAATACTGACCGGTGGTCGGGCTTTGACCGAGAAGAAGGGAGCGGTACCCGCGTTCGGTCAGATGCGTTGCGTGAGCTGCGAGGCGGGCGATTTGCGCTTTGATCGAGCTCGTTCTCCAGGGCTCTTGGTCGACCCGGGATGGCCCGAAGACATGTTGGGCAATTGTCCGATAGCTGGCCTCCACCGCCCGCGCATCCAGCAATCGGCATGCCGACAGGATGCGGGCCCGCTGCTGCCGGGTCAGTCGATCTTTCGTGTGGCTGCGTCCGAGAAGGTGCTCCCGCAAACGCCGCGCGGCGACGACGCGTGTGCTCCAATGCTCATCCAGAGGCAGCAGAATGCCTAAGACGCACCTTAGATTTTTGACATCAAGGACAAGGGATGGGCCTGATTTGATCCGGAGAACGGCGACAGTCTCATCGATACGCACAGCGTCCAAAGCAACGTTTTCGAGGTTCAGCGTTGGGATAGTTTCGCCCGGAACTTCAGCAAGATAGCAGACCGCTGCAGGCGCTACTTGCGGTAGCCAGAATACAGATGCCTCGGGCGATTCAAGGTCTGGATCAACCGGGAAATCGCAACCCCCAGGCTGCGGGAGACGACAAGCCATCCCGCATCAGGGGGTATTGCGCGCAGTATTCTGGGTTTCGGCGCAGACACTCCCAGGCCAATCCAGAGACATCGAGCGTTTCGATGTAGGTGTAGTCGGCTTCGTTCCGCCAATCTCGGGCCATCGACCTTCCCCCGCAAGAAATCACATCTGGCGTTGGTTTTGGAGTGCCCGACCGTCGATGCCGAGTGTCAGATATGACACCTGACAGGCACTTTTGATGTTAGGACGGGGTCGATCTGACAAGGCCGAGATACCCTCTGTCCCGCAGCCAGAGAGCCCTTTTTAGGGTCTTGTCGAATAAAGCACGCGAACCTTGTGGATCGCTCTCGACGTCAAGATCCAGAACGATTTCCGCAGCTTCTTTCCAGCTGGCCTGCTCGTGATAGGCGTCCAGAAGTCGAAGAAACGTCTTCATCATTTCGCGGTCCAGTTGGTCCGCACCCGTAAATTCAGCAATGCCATCGCAATTGATAGACAAAGCGAAGCCCTCCAATCGACCCCATAGGGGCATCCCATGGAGACATGTAGAGTATACTCCGTGGTTAAATACTCTGCAACGCGGATGAGTTCCGCGCATGGACAGCAGACGTATCCTTGCAGTTAATCTGAAGAAATTTCGGGGTGAGCGCAGTTTTTCGCAAGAAGATCTGGCTCATCTCGCTGAGCTTGACCGCACATACATAAGTGCGCTCGAGCGATCGCGGTATTCCGCGAGCCTCGATGTTCTTGACAAGCTTGCGGCCGCTTTAGGGGTCAAATCAAGCGAGTTGTTAACGGGAGAGACGTCGCCGATGGAGCCGGAATAGGAACGGCCTTCGCTTAGAAGTAGCCGTAGTAATCTGGATCAACGAAGGTAGGTTCCGGTTCAAACTTTGGTGTCTCTACCACGGCGGGCGGCGGAGGAGATTTGTGTTCCACGACGGTCGGCTGGCTTTCATACTCATTTGGCTCAGGTTTAGTTTCGATCCCGTCAAACGCTTCGAATTCAAAGTGGTCTTCTTTCATGTCGAATTGAAACGGATCGTCCTTTGTATCCATCGCTGAAGGGGGATCACTGTGTTCAAGTTCAGGCTGCAAAGGGTCTGGCTTTTGCTCTGTAGGGCCTAAAGTAACCAGAACGCCGTCGTTCTCTTCATCTTTGAGCGACCCGTCCGCGACAAACACGTCCTCACGGTCGGCGTCTGGTTTTGGCGCGTCGATCAGTTCACTGTCCGGCAATACCCATTCCTTCTGGGGAGCCATTTGTTCATCCGCCGACGGCAACTGGCCGGAATCTGTAGGGTCGCTTACCTCAAGTTTATGCACATATATGATCTCTGACGGGACGTAGAACGGTACGTCTTCCGGCCAAAGGTCAAGCTCAGGGCTATCTGAAACCGGGATACGGAACCAAGAAAGAGATCCGTGTCGATCTTCCGCAGCAAATAGGTCCCCGATCTCGCCAGGATGGCCAGTTTGCGCGTAAAATTCTGCAGCCAAATCGACACAAGCTTCGGTCAAAAGGCTGTAGTTATAGGTCTCGTTCTCTAAAGCACGCGCCTCGTTCAGCAGGTGATCATAGGTCACCTCCGGCAATGGCACCGATGCCCAAACAACCGTGTCAGCAACCAACTCTGCAAGGTGATATGCGCTCTCATCTCTATAGATTCCGTCGTCCGGCATGAATGGTAGCGTCTGCGGAAACGCAAGCTTCGTCGTCTCGTGCAGAATGTTCGCACCAATCGTGTACTGGTGCTCGCCGTCTTCATAGAACGAAATATTGGCGTGGCCGGGTAAGCTGTTGTTGTAAACGTTCAGTCGCATTTCCCAAGTTGTCATGGCCGCTCCCCCGAAATCGAATAGAACGAAAAGCCGTCGCAGGCTGTCGTTTGGACGGTGATTGTCAGGTTGCCAAACAGGGTCTCCATGTCCCGATCAAGCGAGGCATACCCTCCCACCTCTTCGGTGAGCCAATTGGGATATGGCGGGACCATGTCCGCATCGGTCAGAGCGAAGTCGTTTACTATGAAGGAAAAGGCCTCAAAACTCGACCCGTCGTTTGCAACTCGGTCGCGCGGGACCAACACAAGACTTTGCAGATTTCGAGACGGGTCGGAGGGTGTCGCTTCGACCTCTGTGGCGCAGGATGGGATCCAACCATCATGCAGGTCAGGAGCTGAAAGCGAGATTGTTGGGTTGGAAAACTCGGGCCGAATGACGTGCCCCAGTTGCGCCTGACTGTGCGCACGATGGACGATTTCGGAAAGAACGCGGGTGAGATCACGATGACGCTGATCCGTTGATTGATCAGCTCGCGACACCGAAGAAAGGCCCAGAACGCTTAGTCCGACGGCCGCAGCCAGCAGGCAAACTGAGAAGGTTTTGATTGGTTTGGTCATCTGTAAATCTGCCCCTGCAAGGTCGCGCGCATGACAGCTTGGAGCGTATTTGCAACCCTCAGCCGCTCCCTCGCTTCTCTCATGTGCTTGACGATTGTGCTGCGATGCAGCCCCATTATTTCAGAAATATCATCGATGGTTTTGCCATCGCCAACCCAGGCGAGAACTTCCCGCTGGCGTTCCGTCAGCTCCTCACCGTCAGGAACTTGCGGGAGCAGCCTGGTCGAAAGATCGAACGCGCTCAAAACGCAAAACAACAGCTTTCGGTTCTCTACCCAAATCCGGTCGACTTGTTCCTGTTGTGCAATATCGTCAGCGCTTAGGCCAAAACCGGTGATCAAGCCTGAACCATAGTTGCGAAGGCTGATGGTGTATCCGTTCACCAGGCCAAGATCGAGACAGCGTTCGTGAATTGCAACCTGACGAGGAGAGAGCTTGCCTTCCGACTTCAATCGGCGCGTCAAATCCCAGCTGACTGCGCCCTGACTATTCAACGCCCATTCAGTATTTACGTCAGATTCAAATGCCGCACCGTTGACAAAGAACTCGTCGAACTCGTCGCCGTAGCTCGACTTCACAATGGTATCGTGTTGAGATTGTTGGGTGTTCGCCTGGCGTCGGCGCGACGCCGCATAGAAAATCCGCAGAAACCCCGCGTTCTCTAAATCAACATGCAACCGATCCCAAAGCGCAGAAGCATCCTGCGTCATTAGGTAGGGTTCAAGATGGTCAATCGGCGTTGCGAAGTGCATTGGATAGCCTCATAGGGCTACCCTTCCCATTCCTACGCTATTCTACGCTTCTGTTTTTTCAATTGGTTCGTTGGTCAAGGCAGCTTTTCGGCGAAAACCAACCGCTCTCAAGGGGCTGTTTCCTACCAGTGCGTGCCTTGCTCCGAAGTGTTCGGGGCAAGGCACATTGCCTTCAGTCGCCGTTGCGGCGGCTGCTGGGGCGCGACCAGATGAGGCTGTAGGTCTCTTCATCGCCTTCGATGATCGTGTCGTCGAAGAGGTTGGCGTAGATCGGCGCGGTGAAGCTTGGGTCGTCGAGCTTGAGGCTCAGGTAGTCGCGGCCCTCCGTAGAGCGCTTGGACCATGCGGCACCGATTTCTGCGCGGCCAACGAAGACGCGGTGGGAAGGGGCGTTGCCATTTGCGGTGCTGTCCTCGGGGACAACGCGGACCCCTTTCGCTTGCACGCTGAGGGTTACGATTTCTCCGACGAATTCGCTGCCGGTCTTCTTGAAGGTTCCGATGGTAGCCATGTCAGCTCTCCTTTTGAGTTGTCCGAGCCCGCGCCTATCGCGACCTCGATGGCGATCTTCGGGACCGGGACGATCCGCCGACGCAGCCATTTGGCCCGCAGCGCCAGCGAAGGACGGCGCGCACAGACTTTCTTGTTCCGCGAGGAATGGTGGGTGTACCCGCCGGGGGAAGAAAGTCTGGGCGCTCCGTTGCGGCTTAGGCGGTCGAGGCGTCAGCCGATCCCGATCAGATCAGCCCGTTGAGAGGTCCGTTTAGGACGCGCGGCACAAGTCATGGGAGAAGTGCTGACAGGTTCTCGCTGGACCCGGCAAGGCCCCTGCAGCGCACGTCGTAGAAAGGCAGGCAATGGCGTGCATTCGGTGCAGGTGCCCGCTTCGATGGACACATCAGCTTATGACACGCCCCGGCTCTGAGCATAAGTGGGCAGGCCTGTTGGCGCTGCAACCCGTGAGCTCCACAGTGTCGCCGTGCCATGCCTCAGGCTGAACCGCATACTTCTAGGACCGCGATCACAACGACTACCCCGCAAACTGAACAATCCGAGGGCATGATGCCAGCCAATTACCCGCCGCCTAAACGCCCGACCGCGATTGAGGCTCAAGGGCCCTCCCCTCGAACCATCCCACAATGCGGACCCAAGCAGTTACCCCAACAAGCGCCGCTCCGATCCATGATAGGACAGTGGCAGTCGTTTCACCCGCACCGCCCAAGTCGGAAAGACCCTTCGCCGCGTGGAAACCTGCAACCCCAGCTGGCACCGCGTAAAGCAGGCCGAATAGACCACGGATCAACGTCGATCGGATGCTGACGAACACGATTTCACCCACGACCACCGTCGCGGTACCAAGAAACAACCCGGCCGCAAGTGAGACCAAAAGACCTTGCCCGGAATCATAAAGATAGACGCCCGATGCCAATCCGATCCAAAATGGGACGGCATAGACGGCCAGGTTGAACATCGCCCAGCAGATTGAAACAAGGCCGAATACGGCAAGCAAAACTAACATGATCATGGTGTGCTCCTTTTGAAGGGACTGCGCCTCCACCACCTCCAACAGCGCAAATCCATTATAGCAGAAATCGCCCCCCCCGGGAGAGGCCGGGATGGGCATTAGCGGATTTCCGATTAGGCGGAGGGGGCGAGCTTCGGACGAAAATCGAACAGTGGGATCCCCATTGAACGGGCCTTGTCGGCGAGGTTGTCGGTGATGCCTGACCCCGGAAAGACCACGAGGCCTATGGGCAGAGCCTCAATCAACGTATCGTTGCGCTTGAACGGAGCCGCTTTTCCGTGACGCGACCAGTTGGGCTTGAATACGATCTGCGGACAGCCGCGTTTATCGGCCCAAGCACTCGCGATACGCTCGGCTCCTCGCGGAGCACCTCCGTGCAAAAGTACCATGCCATCATGTTTGGCATGGACACGATCAAGCGCATCCCAGATCGCGGTGTGATCAACAGAATCGAGCCCACCGGAAAAGGCGATTTTTGGACCAACTGGCAACAGCGGTTCAAGATCGGCTCCGCGCTTTGCAGCGATATGGTCGCGGCTGTCGATCAACGATGCGGTCATGGCGCGATGGTTCACATGGCTGCCAGTGCGCGGATGCCATGTCTGGCCAAGATGGGTTTCGAATAGATCTGCGGCGAGACCGCGCATAGCTTCATACGTGTTGCGTCGTTCTAGAAGCGTAAGGCCTTCGGCGATCAATGTCTCCAGTTCAACCGAGCGAACTTCCGACCCGTCTTGTTCGCGCTGCGCCCGTTTCTGCGCCTGTTCGTTGGCATCCAGATCACGATCAACCCGTGTGGCTTTGCGGTGGAAAAGGTTGGTAGTGGCCCAGAGCAAGTCGTCAAGGTCGGGCTCAAGTCGAGTGTCCGACAGAGTGACGACGAGTGCGTCGAAGATGTCAATGACAGCCGTGCGTAAGGCGTCAGCTTCTGGCAGCGGTCGCGGGTCAGGTTGATCGCTGAAGGCGTGCCAACCGTAGAGTTGCAGTTCCTCTAGAACGACAGCGGTCGAGGATTGGGTTTGAGGATAAATGTGGGACATAAGGTGGCTCCAGTTTTCGAGGGCCGCGCCTGTCGCGGCCTTCCCGGGCGACGGGAAAGCAGGGGCTGGTCGCGCCTGCATTCTCAGGGGTCCCCTTCGCGCCTGCGCGATGGGGTGGAACCGGAGCGCAGCGGAGGACGGCTTGCCGTTGCGGGTTCGCCCGGCCTCTGCTCCGCCTCGCCTGCTCTCGGAAGGCCTGCAGGCGCGGCGCTTAATCGGGTAACGCCAGGCCCGCATCCCCGGGCGCCAGTTGCGGGCGCAGATGGACGCGCAGCTCATTGAGCCCAAAAGCACGCAGATCGTCGTTGAAGTCACCAAGCCGGGGGACCAGCCGAACAACTTCAATGCTCTTATTCATCGCACGTTCCGCAAGTGCTTTTGCCGCAGAGCGACCCGCAGGATCGTTGTCGACCGCAACGTAAAGACGGCGCGTGGTTTCCGGAAGGCGTAGCGCGGAAAGGTGATTTGCGGAGAGCGCCGCAACGGCGGGCAGCGCTGGCAACGCTATTCGCAACGAAAGCATCGTTTCCAGACCTTCACCCGCTGCCGTGACGTCATCAGGATTCCCCAACCAGACCCCGTTTCCCAATAGGCATCCCATCGCCTTGCGACAGGGCTCAACAGGCGCTTTCTGTGCTGTCGCAGAGTCAAACCATGTACGTTGCAAACCAGTCTGCCGGCCGTTCAGATCCGTCACCTGCGCAAGAAGCGCGGGCCATGTCTCTGGCTGCTCCAGCGGTGAATGGCCCTCCCGCCAATAATAGCAATCCGGATGAAACCGCAGCGCCTTGTGATGCGCTACATCTGAAAGCCCACGATTGATCAAATAACGTTCGGCTATTGTGCCTGCGAGGGGCCGCCCCATTGCCCAAAGACGCCGGGCGGCCTTTGGCGAGCCTCGTCCAGCGGGGGCATATGACTTCAGTCGGGGCGCGGGTTGAGGAAGAACCAAGAAGCGACGCGCCTCTTCGAGAGTGTCAGTCAAAGTGCTGATCCTCATCGTGGCGGCGATCAGATCGAGTAGGTCGCCATGTTCGCCCGTGGCGGCGTCAGACCACTTTCCCGCAGCGCCGGGGCCCGACATCGGCCCGGTTAGACGGACATAAAGACTGCGACCGGGCGCATTCTCCACATTGCCAACGATCCAATATCGGCCCTGCTGGCGCCCATTGGAGAGGTAGTGGCGGCATACAGCGTCCGCATCGGCGGCCAGTGTCCGCGCGATAACCTTGGCGGGGTGTTCCATGGACAACTCCTTTCGTCAGCACCGACAAAAAAGGGGCCCACCGTTTCCGATGGGCCCAAGGTGTCCGGCCGTGTCGGGTGGCCTGGGGGGGACGGTTCATACCCGAATGCCCGGATGCGTTACTCGGCAGCGGTCTGTGTGTTCGCCTCACCGGAAACAGGCTCATCTTCGCGTGCCGGGCCTAAATCCCCCACAACCTGTTCGCCGCCATCAGCCGCCGATTGCTCGACTGCTTCTAGGGTTGTGCTGTCCGCGTCGTCGATCAATTCGATCTGCGGGTCTTCAACCTGTGGCAATGGGTTCGTACGCAGCACCTCCGGCAGCCAGCGGCTTCCAGCGAGAAGCTCTTCTGCCGCAGCCACCATCTCCGGCTTCTTGAGCCCCACGAGCCGCGCGGCGGCATCGTCGCCTTTTGCGTCCCGAACAGTCTTCAGAATACGGGCCTTCGTAACACGGCCGAGGTAGGTGTCAGCGGACACCCCCCAACCGGCCTTCGCCATGTCGAGGTCGACCGTCCCGGCCAAAACATCCGCGTGTGCCATCGCATTTGGACGACGGTAGTAGGGGTCATGCGTTGCGTTCACCCCCAGAGAGATACAATGCGCGAACAAGGCCTCTCGGCTGCATCTGTCGAACTCCGTCAGGATGTCCCACAGATCTTCCGATGCTTTGGGCAGTGTACGAACCCAGGTTTCGTGTCTCTGCTCAATCGCCTGCGCATAGGGCATATCCCCCAAACCAGGCACCTGCCCTACAAAACTTGTATGGCGCAGTTCAACTTCGACACAGCTGTCACCTCCATGACGGTAAAAGAGCCGAAGCGTCATGGCGTGAAGGGCGGCAAGCAAGGCGATCTGCGGATCCTGCGCAAGGGCATCTCGCAAAGCGAGCGTTCGATGCGCTGTGAGCTCCGTCAAGAGCCGGTCCGAGAGAGGTTTCAACTCGTCGTCGTCCTCCTCCTCAACGCTCCCAACTTCTGCCTCATCTCCCTCGTTCGTCTCAGCAGGATCCGCAGCAGCCGTATCAACCGGCTCTTCTGGCCCATTATCGGCTTCGTCCTCTGGCCTCACGTACCCGCGCTCGACGCGAAGTCGGCCTGAGCTGTCGATGCTGACAAATGCACCAGCCAGCGCAAAATCCTCGTCTTCGAAACGGATTGGGCGTTCCTGCAGCGCCTCCATTGTCGTTTCGATCTCGCCAAGACGCACATCAACGTCGTCAGGCAACTCCTCCGCATCCGCATGCTCTGCTTCGAGCGCATCGTACTCCGCTCTAAGCGCTTGGTAGGTCGCGGCCTGCTCGTCACTCATGGGCTCTGCCTCGCCGGGAATGCGGTGCATGCCAAAGGTGTGGCCATATGGAAAGTCAGTATCCACTTCGACCCAATGCCACCCTTCCGCCTGAACGCCCTCTGCGTCTTCCCGCAGTTTCTCAGTGACCATCAGATCAAGCAGCCCGGCATCCTGTAGCCAGCCACCGTCATCGGTCTGGAACAGATCCCGCAGGATCGCACCGCCTGCGTCGACATAAGCGCCCAGCCCGACATATTGCGCCCGGCGGTCTGAGGCGCGCACCGCGCCCTCAGTCAGCATGCGGCGGATTTCATAAGGCTGCTTGGAATAGTGCCGCTGCAACGCCTCCCAAACCTGCTCTTGCCGCTCATGATCGGGATTGACCGTGAACGCCATAAGTTGGTCGAGCGTCATTTCTTCCTCGGCATAGGCATCCAGCAACGTAGCAGCGACGGCGGCAAGCTTGAGCCGCTGCTTCACGATGCTGGCGGAGACGAAGAAGGCTGCCGCAATCTCCTCCTCGCTCGTGCCCTTCTCGCGCATCGCTTGAAAGGCGCGAAACTGATCCAGCGGATGCAGCGGCGCGCGCTGAATATTCTCGGCCAGGCTGTCTTCCTCTGCCAGACCATTTGTGCGGATGATGCAGGGAACGGGTGCTGTGCGGTTGAGGCGCTTTTGTTTGACGAGCAGTTCCAGCGCTCGAAAACGCCGCCCGCCTGCGGGAATTTCGAACATGCCAGTCTCGGTGCCGTTTTCGTCCAACACGGGCCGCACCGTAAGGCTGGCCAGAAGGGTGCGCCGGGCAATGTCCTCGGCCAGTTCCTCAATCGAAACGCCGGCCTTGATGTGCCGGACGTTGGACTGACTGAGCAGAAGCTTGTTGAAGGGAATGTCGCGCGAGGCGCTGAGGGTGATTTTCTGTTGCTTGGTCATCGGGGGTCTCCGCGACGGGCCGGTCGGGAACCTCTCTCGACCTCCAAACCCGTCACGAAAACCCGGCCCACCTCTTCCTCTGAGAAAGGGGTGAACCGGATCTCTCTGGGCGCGTCAGGTTTCAGGCAGCGCTTTCCAGAAGCTTTTTCGCGCGGGTTTCCATCTCCAACCGTGCGTCCTGCTGCGGCCTGTTACGCGCGACCGCAGTGACGCCTTGCACGAAATCGTAGACACTCTCAGGTGGCCTGCCTTCTTCGTTCAGCACGGCGTCGATGATCGTCGTAGCAGCGGCCTTCGAGAATCCGCGCTTACGCAGAAAATCCGACCGATCTTCGTCCGTCCGCGCCACGATCTTCTCGCGCGCGGCGCGGATGCCATCGATAAACGGCGCGGGCGACGAATTGGCAAAGGCCTCCAGCGCTGGGGTGGCCTCGTGGGCAAACCGATTGGCTGCGTACTTCGAGTGCCGGATTTTGATCTCCTGAAAGTCCTCAACTCCCCAGAGATTACGGTTCTGGCAAACCGCGCGGAGGTAGAAACTGGCGATGCCAAGCGTCTTTGCGCCGACCTCTGAATTCCAGCAGTAGAACCCGCGAAAGTAGAGATCCGGCGTTCCATCGGGCAGTGTCCCCGCCTCAATCGGGTTCAGGTCATCCACCAGAAAGAGGAAAACGTCGCGATCAGATGCATAGAGGGTCGTAGTGTCCTTGGTGATATCGACCCGCGGATTGTAGATGCCAGTCGACCAATCGAGCACGCCGGGGACCTTCCACCGTGTATCTCCGGTCCCGTTGCCCGCAATTCCTTGAACAGCAGAGACCAGCTCATGGTCATAGATGCGCCCGTAATCAGGCCCAGTCACAGCTCGCAGTTCCGTTCTACCATCCTCGGTTTCCAGCGTCTTGATCTGTTCCGCGCGGTGGTTGGTCAGCCCGTATTGCAGGTTGATGCCTGCCAGCGGCGCCGGCAGTTGACGCAAATACGCAGCGGGCGCGCCAATAAGGCTCGACAACTGGCCAAAGCTCCAATGCGTCGGGGCGATAGGACCTTCCGCGCCCGGCATCATCAACTGCAAGCGTTCCGGATTGTCACGATGTGCCTCAACCCGGATCGTAGCGCTTTCCACCGTCCGCGTCCGGCTCCGCTCGGCCCGGCCTTTAACGGACGCAAAGAGGGCATCCAGTGACAGATACCGGTCATCGTCGGGCCGCGAAAACCACTCCGACGACACGCGGTCCACATGCGCGCCGCGAGACACATCCACCTTGTAGCCGCCGCTTGGATCGCGATGGCCGTCCAGAATTTCCATACTCATTGGGACTCTCCCGAGACGGGCGGTCAAGAGCCTCTCTCTCGACCTCCAAACCCGTCATGGGAACAACCTCAGGCCTCTAACTCTCTATGAGGAAGGAGTCGGAAACCGAGCACGGGAACCAGTCTCGGAAACGCGCAACGTTTGGAATTCCAATCTAAAGATGAGCCTTCTCCAAGAATGCACGAATGCGGCGGAGGGTTGATCTTGGCTCCTATTCGAAGAGGAAACGACATGGTCGCGGTTTCCTCAACATCCCGGACCGCAATATGGATTAAGATGGCTGCTTCATGGGCAATCGCCGAACGAGGCTTGCGAAAGTTCAGGTAGCATTTTGGACCCACGTCCTACTGCCTGCAATCAACCTACAAGACTCAGCATTGGCACGTCTCTTTTCGCTAACGCTAAGAACGAACAGGCAAGTCAATGATGCCGCCAAATTGGATACTTGAACTAATCCCCATCAAAGATGCGGTGATTGCCCCGTCGCAATCATCAGATGATGTTCTTGGTGATGGGCTCCGATAGTCATCAATCCGTGGAAACCCAATCCTTGGATCATTGATGCATCCCCTGTGACGGTCATCACCACACCATCAGGCATTTCAGCGACCTCTGTGGTCCAACCAGCTTCCGCGTCAAGGAAGGGAGCATGGGCCGGGACCATACGAAGCAGAGCATCAATCACCTCGCCGGACCCGCTCACCTCAAACACGGCTCCAGTGGAGGTCGGGGTTGCGAAAGAGACTGCTTGCGTGGTCAGCAAGTCCATATCGATCAAGTGTTGTTGCAGGGCAGGAATATCCACAGCCTCCCAATCAGTAACGTCATCAGATCGTAGCAAGGCTACGATCTCCGCTATAGCTGCAAAGGCGGATTGTCCTGTTTCCGAGGGACCCGCATCGGCTGTACCCATGGCAGAATGAGCGTGTTGGGCCGTACTCGGCGTGGCGGCGAGCATAAGAAGGACGGCAAGGGGACGGATCATCAGGGTAACTCCAATTTTCTTTCGATATGAGTAGTCGAACACGTGACCGCTAGATATGATCCTGATCACATGCTCACATCTCCGTTCCATCTGCTTCCAGACACTGACCTGAACCCGCTCAATGCTGTTGCGGGGGAGGTGTTGTTCCGAGAAGGCGACACAACACGCGGCATTTTCGTCTGCGTGGACGCAACTGTTCATCTGGTCCGAGTGGGACCAGATGGAGAGAGCATCACCTTACACCGTGCCGGGCCCGGTCAAGCATTGGCAGAGGCATCGCTTTATGCCGACCGGTATCATTGCGACGCGGTGGTCAAGGGGTCTGGTCAGATTGTCCATATCCCGAAATCCGTTATCCTCAAGCACATGTCCAACCCAGAATTTGCAAACGTTTACATCAAGTACATTTCGCAGCAGGTGCAGCAGTATCGGAGTGTGCTGGAGATCATGTCCATCAGATCAGCGACGGAACGGGTTTACGCGGCCCTTGTAGCAGGGCTACTCGATGGTACCGTCATGGAGTGCTCCACGAAGATCGCCCTGACCCATGAGGCCACGTACCGCGCCTTGCGCACGTTGGTGCAGCAAGGGCGGATCGATCACATAGGGCGAGGCCGATATAGCTTGAAGCATCAGCCGGATGGTCCATAGGCCAACTTCAAAGCTAGGCTGGCGAGTGAAGCGTGACAGGTGTGTCCAAAGGCACCTCAAGGTAAAGCCGCATGACGTGGTCATTGACCAGACGGACACACCCGGAGGATGCGGACGTCCCAATAGTCCAAGGTTGAGGCGTTCCATGGATGCGCAGATATGTGTCTCGACCGGCATCGTCATAGAGATAGAGCGCTCTTGCACCCAAAGGGTTGTCGGGGCCGCCGGGCACGCCACTGGCGTAAGGTCCATAAACCTCAGGCTCCCGAGCGATCATGTTGGCAGTAGGTGTCCAGCTAGGCCATTCAACCTTTCTGCGAATGGTGTAAGTGCCCGGAGATTGAAGACCAGATCGCCCAACCGCAACGCCGTAACGCCGTAACGCATTGCCATGCCGTCATCTCCGATATGGTAAAGGTATTTTGCGACTGGATCGACATGGATGCTTCCGGCCTGCAATCCAGCATTGTGCCGAACGCGCGTGGGCATGTAGCGCGGGTTCAAACCCCAAGGGTTATTGGCCATCGGATCGGCATCGGGGCGCGTCACGGTCGCATCAAATTCGACGGCATCCTGTGCAAGGGCAGGAAACGCCGTCGCGAAGACTAAGCCCGCGGCGGAGGTGCTTATAAAATGGCGACGCGTGATCATGAGAATTGCTCCTTGCGGTATGTTTTAAAGGCCTGGTCGTTGCCTTCCAAATACCCCCTGAAACCCATGTAACAAAGGTTACATACTTCAAATATTTGTAAGAATTGCTAGAGAACGTGGAGGCTCTAATTCAAGTGAACATCTATCCCGATCGCCGCAGGACGATTGCCCCGAATTATGCCGCAGAAGCAGGCAAAATGTCAGCGCTGTGCCAACATCATCCTAATTGTATCTGCGTGCATCTGGCCATCCGCCCCGCGTTCGCCGGGCTGCGTCCATGCAAAATGAACGCCAGAGGGACCAGAAACCATGCGCGGAAAATTGATGGATCCGGTCGTACTGTTTAAGTGCACCTGTTGCGCTGCGCCGCACCCTTGACCGCTATCTGCCAAGCAAACCATGAGCGCCTCGCCCTCATCCGTCCATTCGACCCAAGACACCAACGTCGCACCGTCATCCAGCATCAACACGTCGACCCTTCCAGCGACATCCTCTCCACCAATAGGAAATGCATCGCCAAAGCTGACACCTGCGTCTTCAGAGAACGTCACGTAGATTGCCGGAATATCATCTGGCGCTGTGAACCAGGCCACGACTGCACGCTCACCCTCGGCGTCAATGGCCGGTCCATTCACTGGGCAGCCAGAGATTTGCCAGCCATCGTCATGGACGTTCACGGGAGCTGACCATTCGCCGTCCATGTACCGCACGATCGAGATATCGCGGATTTCCTCGGACGTGCGATCACGATAAACTAACAACACAGAACCGTCACCGGCTACCGCAGCAGAAGTTTGGCAACAGGTGCAAGCGCGGGCGTCGATCAGCATTTCTTCGCCAATGACTCCGTTTGATCCAACCATCGCTGCGCGCAGCTGCATCTCATTGGGATTGCCACCGCTTTCACTATCCAAATCGGCCAATCCATATTGGCGGCCGTCCAGCCAGATGGCCATCAGTTGATCAGTGGCGACAGGCAACAGCGTTGCAAAGCCGTGCTGCACGGAACGCCCATCGCGATGTGGCGTTTGCGCATGGCCCCACGTCTCACCCCCATCGTCTGAAAGCGCCACGGTGAAGTCATAGGCATACGCCGTGCGCCCATTATCTTGCAGCCAGTGTACGGCTAGGGTTCCGTCCGGGAACGCCGCGACCGATGGGATATCGGCCCAGTTCACGAAGAGCTGGTCCGAAGCCGTCACGGTCATTGGCGCAGTCCATTGCTGGTCAATCCAGCTTGCTATGCGGACGGCATGACCTTCCTCGGAAGGTTCCGTCCAACTCATCAGGATTTCGCCAGCGTCAGTCGCAAAAAGCGAAGGATCTTGCGCTCCGGGGCCAACGGGAACGGGAACCTCGACGATGTTTGAGAAGACGGTACTGCCATGGCCGGATGCCACGGCGGTACCGGCCCCAGATAGGGCAATCAAAGCAATGACGACGAGAATGCGCATCCGTTGGCTGAACCGAGGCATTCTAGCTATGGCTCGCAAAGACGCTGTTTTCAGCATCTGCTGCAAAGAGAATGACGTCAAAGGGATCCACGCGTTCGCCCATCTCCATTCCCGGCGATCCGGCTGGCATACCCGGCACAGCAAGGCCAAGCGCGTCAGGCCGCTCAGACAGAAGGCGAGCGATGTCTTCCATCGGCACATGGCCTTCGATGGTGTAACCGTCCACGTCCACCGTATGGCACCCGACAAGAGCATCAGGGACACCGCGCTCACTCTTTTGGCGCATAAGTTCTTCCTGATCAGATTCGATCACTGTTAGATCATATCCAGCAGTCCGAGCATGTTCGACCCAAGCACTGCAGCACCCACATGTGGGCGAGAGATACACCGTCATTCTGGTGGGAGTAGCCAATGCGGCGCGCGACATGAGCGGCAGTGCGATGGCTGAAAGAAGAAGCGTGCGTCGGTTCATTTTTGTAGTCCTTTTACGTGTCGAAATCGTTTGAGTTTCTTGAATTTGGTCCGTTAATCGAACCATAGGCTGGAAGCGGCGTCACAACAAAGATTGCGCGTGGATCGGCCCATCACGAATGCGTGCCATGGGGCGCGTCCGAGATGAATTTCAGGTCGACACTGCGCGCATCGCGCTCGGCGAGGCAGGTCGTCTCTATCTGGAGCGTTGCAAAGAAGAAACCGAACTGGGATTTGAGGCGCGCGTGCGCAGTTTCCAGGATCTTCTCTGCGTCAGCTCCCTCTTCAATGCGCATATGAGCCGAAACGACATTGCGACCGCTGGTCAAGGCCCAAGCATGCAAATGATGGACGTCTTGGACGCCCGGGATCAGCTCAAGAGTTAAGTCGACATCGGGCAAGTCTACTCCGTCAGGAGTGCCCTCCATCAACAATCGCATCGCATCGCGCAGGATACCCCAGCTGGCCCAGATGAGGACAACGCCGAACGCCATACCAAGGATCGGGTCGATCAGGAGAAACCCCGTAAATTCTATCACCAGCGCCGTCACAATGATCAACAAGCTGCCAACGAACGTCTGAATGATATGCCACAGCGCGCCCCTTGTGTTCAGGTCGTCTTTGCTTTGCTTCCACAAAAGGGCCAAGGAAATGAACTCCGTGAACAATCCACCGGCCGCCGCGATCAACAAAGGCGTCGTCGGTAGATCAATTGGATCTGATAGCCGCATGGCCGCCATGGCAATGACGACAATGGCCATTGCGAGGAGGAAGCCACCGTTGACCAGCGCTCCAATGACCTCGGCGCGGTACCATCCAAAGCTCATTGTGTCATCCGCTGGCCTCTCCGCCAGGCGGCGGGCCACGATGGCAACCAACACACCGCCCACTGCGGAAAACGTGTGAAACGCGTCCGACATGACAGCGACAGACCCGGTCCAAAGGCCGATCCCAAGCTCCACGAAGAAGTATATGCCGGTCAACCAAGCTGAGATCGCAAGACCCCAGCCGCCTGACGGCAGATGGCCTGAATGTCCGGTTGCCATTGTATGTGCCTTTCGCGTTCAGAGGTCGACGCGCCGGAGGCGCAGGGCATTGGTGATAACGGAGACGGACGACAAGCTCATCGCAGCCGCCGCGATCATCGGCGACAGCAGCAATCCGAAGACGGGATAAAGCACACCTGCAGCCACAGGCACGCCGAGGGCGTTGTAGGCAAAGGCGAAGAAGAGGTTCTGCTTGATGTTCTTAAGCGTGGCGCGTGCCAGCTTCCG
Organism: Gymnodinialimonas sp. 57CJ19; assembly: GCF_038396845.1. Classification (NCBI taxonomy): domain Bacteria; kingdom Pseudomonadati; phylum Pseudomonadota; class Alphaproteobacteria; order Rhodobacterales; family Paracoccaceae; genus Gymnodinialimonas; species Gymnodinialimonas sp. 57CJ19. The sequence continues at coordinate 1,410,203 of NZ_CP151587.1, read as the reverse complement.
TGCGCGCACAATGCCCGTCAGATCGCCACCCAACAGCGTAATGCCCGCGCTTTCCACGGCGACATCGGCGCCCGTTCCCATTGCGATACCCACATCAGCGGCGGCCAAGGCGGGTGCGTCGTTTACACCGTCACCCGCCATGGCGATGCTTTTACCGGCACGACGGAGTTCTTCAACGAGGTTTTTCTTATCCTCAGGAAGGACACCAGCGCGCACTTCATCGATCCCAAGCTTGCGTGCAACGGCGTCTGCGGTGCGCTGATTGTCGCCCGTGGCCATGATGACGGTCAGACCAAGCTTGTGCAGATCATCAATGGCTTGCGCGGCGGTGTCCTTGATCGGATCAGCGACTGCCAACAAACCTGCCAGCGTGCCGTCCAGCGCAACGTACATCGCCGTCTTGCCCGCATCGCGAAGGTCATCGGCTGTCGCGTCCATGGCAGAGGTATCGATGCTCAAAGCTTGCATCATCGCCGGGTTGCCAAGGGCGACCATCCGACCATTGATGCGGCCTTGCACACCTTTGCCGGTGACGGCCTCAAAATCTTCGACCTCCGCACGGGCCGCGCCACGCGCCTCCGCTTCCTCCACAATGGCCTCAGCCAACGGGTGTTCGGATCCACGTTCCAGCGCTGCCGCAAGGGTCAGAAATTCGGCCTCATTCACGCCTTCGACGGTCACGACATCTGTCAATGTCGGCTGGCCAAGGGTCAAGGTGCCAGTCTTGTCCACAATCACCACATCGATGCGCGCCATGCGTTCCAGCGCCTCTGCGTCTTTGATTAGGACGCCAGCCTGCGCGCCGCGTCCTGCCGCCGTTGTGATGGAGATCGGGGTCGCAAGTCCAAGCGCACAGGGGCATGCAATGATCAGGACGGACACCGCCGACGCGATGGCGAAGACAAGCGGCGGTGTCGGGCCGAAGGTGAGCCAGGCAAAGAAGGCGGCCACGGCGATCAACACCACGGTCGGCACAAAGACCGACGAAACGCGGTCAGCCAGTCCTTGAATCGGCGCGCGCGATTGGCGGGCGCCCGCCACCATATCCACAATCTGCGCCAGCACCGTATCGCTTCCCACCTGCGTCGCGCGAATGGCCAAGGTGCCGTTCTTGTTCAGCGTGCCGCCTGTCACACGGTCGCCGGTGGTCTTTTCAATCGGCACAGGTTCCCCGGTAAGCATGCTTTCGTCGATGGAAGACCGACCCTCCATCACCTCTCCATCAACCGGAATGCTGTCGCCGGGACGGATGCGAAGGTGATCGCCTTCCATGATATTTTCGAGCGGCACATCGTTCTCCCGACCGTCCGGCAGTATTCGACGGGCAGTCTTTGGTGCCAGATCAAGCAGGGCGCGGATTGCGTCGCCTGTGCGCTCGCGGGCACGCAATTCCAGAACCTGCCCCAGAAACACCAATGCGATGATAACGACGGCGGCCTCGAAATAGGTGCCGACACCGCCGCCCATTTGATACTCAGCAGGAAAGATCCCGGGCGTGAATGTGGCAGCAAGAGAATACGAGTAGGCCGCGCCCACGCCAAGTGAAATCAGCGTCCACATATTCGGCGAGCGTGTCTTGATCGAGTCCAAACCGCGCTTGAAGAACGGGGCAGCGGCCCAAAGAATAATCGGTGTGGCGATGACGAATTCGATGTACACGGAAAGTTGATGGCCAAGCATGTCGCGCAACGGCAAGCCAACCAATTCCCCCATCGTGAGGATAACCAGAGGCACTGCGGCCGCGATGCTGATCCACATCCGTCGCGTGAAATCGATGAGTTCTTCGCTTGGCTCGTCGCTCGGCATTATTGGCTCCAACGCCATGCCGCAAATGGGACATGCGCCCGGCTCATCCCGAACGATTTCGGGGTGCATCGGGCAGGTGTATTGTGCGTCTTTCACGGCAGCTTTCTTGTGGCCGCCGCCCCGGCCTGAAGCGTAAAACCATGGATCCGTGCCAAACGTCTCGTGGCAATTCTCAGAGCAGAAATGATAGGTCGTCCCGTCAAATTCTGCGGACGGCGTGGCGTCGGTAACGCTAACTTGCATGCCGCACACCGGGTCGGTCTCGGTGAAACCCTCTGCGCTTTGGTGAGAATGCCCGTCGTGATGTGTCGCGTCGGTTTTCATTTCGCCGTCCTTTCAGTAACTACAGGTGCCGCGTCTGAATTCGATGTCATTCGGTTCCGCCAAATGGCGACCGTCAAAAGGCCCGAACCGCCGAGCGCCAGTGAGATCCAGAAGCCCGCATTGCCTTGTCCTTCAAACGCACTGGCACCCAGATGAGCCAGTACGAAGCTTGCAGGCACGATGCCTGCCAGTGTCGCCAATCCGAAGCGCCAGAATTTGATATGACTCAACCCAGCGGCATAGCTGATTATGTCAAATGAGATGAAAGGCAGAAGGCGGCTCAAGAACACCGTCGCCATCAGCGCATTCTGCGAGCCAAAGAACCGGTTCTTCATGCTATCGCCAAGCCAGCGTTGCACCCGATCCCGGCCAAGATAGCGTGCGATCACGAAGGCTATAATCGCTCCCAACTCCGCGCCGATCACGACCAGAACCGTGCCCCAAAAGTGACCGTAGACCAGCCCTGCGGCCATCGCGATGGGTGCGCTGGGGACTGGACTTGCCACGATGGCGAGTGTCATCAGCCCGATGATCGCCAGCGGTCCTAGTGGGCCGGCGGACGCAACGATTGTCCGCACGCGGTCGGGATCAATCCCATTGAGAGCCGAATTGATCTGATCCCAGAACACCACCAACGCCACGATTGAAGCCATTGCCAGAATGACGGAGACCAATCGCTTGATTTGAACCGTTTGGATCATGCCCCAAACAACTCTGCGCCGTAGAGCAACACCAAAAATAGCGCCGCCAAACCATCAAAGACCGCACACATCGGTATGTACCAATTGGGAACCGCGGCGCCGAACTCACGATTGTGGTGCAAGAGGTCCCACACAGCATGCAACGCCAAACCTGCGGGAAGGAATGCCCAGTGCACGGTGATGCCGAGAACCGCCGTCAGGCCAAAAAGCATCGCCACAGCCAATTCCATCCAGAAGACATTCGCAGAGTCGGCCCGCGCGGCAAATCCGATGTACGCGCCGCCAATCAATGCCAGCGTAACGCTCGCCACTATGATCGATTGATCCACCGGCAGGATGATATGGATGGGCACAAACAGCGCTACAAGAACTGCGGCCAACCACATAGGGTGCCGCCTCAATAAGTCGCTCTCACGGGATAAAGTTGAGGTCATGCTGATCCATCCTTTTTCGTCTCAGCACTACGCTTAATCCCTCCAGTAACTGGAAGGTAAACTGCCTGACTGAAGAAACGCAAAGTGGCCACCAGACACGACGGCTGCATTCTTGGGATGCAGCCGTCGCACTTTCTGGCACCAACTGCTTCATACATCGCGGATGCAATCGGCGGCCCGAACCGGGAAGCACCGGGTGGTCAATGACTGCCTAGTTGTCACTGGGCATACTTGATCCGCCCATACCGGGCATCTCACCTGACTCTGGCATTCCGCCCATCATACCCATGGAGGGACGGTTTATCATACGGGCTGGCGCGGTCATTTCCTCGGTCGTGATTGCCCCGTCGCCATCGGCGTCGAGGTGCTGGAACCGATCAACCATGCGTTCACGAACCATCGCTAAAAACAGCGCTTCAAACTCTGACAGCACGAGCGTGCCATCACCGTTCTCGTCATAGTCCGCCAATTGGGACAGCAAACCCTCCTGCAATTCTTCCGGCGTCACCGTACCGTCGCCATCCGCATCATGCATTTGCATCATGGGGCCCATTGAGCCGCCCATCATACCCATGTCCGGACCTGCGCCGCCCGACATCATACCGCCATGCATCTGCATCATCATCTGCATCATTTGGGCCATCATAGGATGTTGCGATGCCCCCCCTGCCCCGGATTGTCCCATTTCCGTGAAATCAGAACCACCGTGACCGTGGTTGCTATCGGCGAGGATTGCCGTGGGTGCGGCGGCCACAAGCGTGGCAAGCAAAAGCGTTTTCATGAGGAACCTCCAATGTTCAGTTACCTCAACTACGTGATGCAGGCGGATCATAGATGCTAGAGACCTCGCAGAGCGGATGTGTATCGGTTCGTCACACGTCCGCCGACTGTTACAATCCGTGACAATTACAATGCGGAATTGCCGCGAATGGTGGCGTAGGGAAGATCCAATGAAAACCGAAAGCCCACATATCTTGGTCGTCGATGACCACCGTGACATCCGTGATGCAGTCACGCGGTTTCTCGAAAAGAATGGACTGCGCGCAACATCTGCCGCAGATGCCGTCGATATGGATCAGAAGCTTAGCCTCGGCAGCTTCGATCTCATCGTGCTGGATGTGATGATGCCCGGCGAAGATGGGTTATCGGTCTGTCGTAGGCTTGCAGCCTCCGGATCATGTCCAATCATAATGTTGACGGCTTTGGGCGATGACACAGATCGCATCATAGGCCTAGAGGTCGGCGCAGACGATTACCTACCAAAGCCGTTCAATCCTCGGGAACTTTTGGCCCGCATAAAAGCGGTCCTAAGACGCACAGAGCGGCCTGAAACTTTAGCCGGAGCATTGGCGGGAAAAACCGTTCGGTTTGCGCATTGGAGCCTTGATGTTGATCGGCGTTCGCTCGTGTCGGAAACAGGGGTTCAAGATACCCTTTCAAACTCTGAATTTCGGCTGCTTGTCACGCTTCTTGAAAGACCGCGTCTCGTTCTGAACCGCGACCAACTGTTGGATCTTACGGCAGGCAGAGCCGCTGGCCCTTTTGATCGCACGATAGACAACCAGGTCAGCCGCTTACGCCGCAAGGTCGAGGTTGATCCGATGCGGCCCAAGATCATCACGACGGTCCGCAATGGTGGCTACAGTCTCGCATGTGACGTGGAGACTACGTCATGATTGGGCGCTTTCTTTTCAGCCTTCGGGGACAGCTCATCCTACTCCTTTTAGGTGTTTTGCTGGCAGCCCAGATCGTGAGCCTGTTCTTTTTTGTCGACGAGCGCAGTTTGGCAGTCCGAGCGGCACTTGGGTTTGAGGCCGCAGGCCGCGCCGCAAGTGTCGCGCGCCTGCTGGAAGAGGCACCGGCAGATTTGCACGACGCCATTCTTCGGGCCGCAAACTCACCTCTAGTTCGGTTTGATATGACCGACGAGCCGCAGGTTGCGCGGCACAGCCACCCGGATGGCGGTGCGGTCGAGAGCAGGATCCGTACTCTACTTGGTGACCAATTTACACGTGAAATCCGCGTGGATGTCCACGCCGTCGAGGGCAACATCCTGCCACTGCCGCACCTGTCACCCGAGATGGCAGAAATGCATGTGGCGATGATGCGTGGCGATCTGTCTGCGATTGAGATGAGTGTGTCGATCGCCTTGTCCGGCGGTGAATGGCTGAATGTTGAGACACGGTTTGAGCGGCCACCTTTGCAATGGGCGTGGGGATCGACGCTGACTTTCGTCGTTACGGCGGCAGTGCTTCTAGCGGCTGGATTTTGGTTCCTTATGGCGCGCATCACAGGCCCTCTTCGGCGCTTGGCCGTGGCCAGCGAACGCCTCGGACGAGGCGAAGATATGGCTCCCGTCGCTCCGACAGGCCCGACAGAAGTGCGCGAACTGACGGCGGCGTTTGGGATTATGCAACAACGCCTCACCAGGTTCGTAGAAGATCGAACGCGCATGCTAGCCGCGATTGGTCACGATCTGCGCTCCCCTCTGACCGCGTTGCGGGTCCGAACGGAAATGGTGGATGATGAAGAGACGCGCGAACGGCTGACAGCTAGCATCGAAGAGATGCAGGGAATGCTGGATGCGACGCTGTCCTACGCACGCGGCGTCAGCGCATCTGAGCCATCAGAGCGCATGGAGGTTGGACGGGTCCTGTCGGATATCAATCAGTCGATGCCGTCTCAGTTCTTGATCCTTCCAGGACACGAAAAATTTGTGTCCGTTCGTCCATTCGCATTCAGGCGCGCGCTTCGAAACCTGATCGAGAACGCACAACGGTACGGCGGCAACGCGCGTGTCAGTTTTGGGGAAAGCGACGGGGTCGTCTCAATCAAAATCGACGATGATGGTCAGGGCATTCCAGAGGAACAACTGGAAAACGTGTTCGCCCCGTTTCAACGGTTGGAGCATTCGCGTTCGCTCGACACAGGGGGCCATGGTTTGGGCCTCTCGATTGCGCGCAGCATTCTTCGCGCCCATGGCGGTGATGTCGTGCTGTCCAACGCTTCCCAAGGCGGGCTGACAGCCACCGTCACACTGCCGACCGACGATACCCGCGAAGACGAGACAAGTGTGTCCCGCGACGGCGAGGATCAGTTGGGCAGCGATCAGATCACAAGAAACACCAATCCATGAGGCCGACATGATCCCAGAAATCGGACAATTCGCCCTGACGCTGGCTTTAGGCTTTGCGTTGGTTCAAAGCATCTTGCCGATACTTGGGGCCGCTCGTGGCAACAGTCTCTGGATGCGGTCGGCATATGCCACGTCACTGGCGCAGGTTGTCTTCACGATGATCGCATTTGCAGCACTCATGCGGTCATTTGTGGTCAGCGACTTCACGGTTCTGAATGTTGTCGAAAACTCCCATTCGCTCAAACCGCTGCTGTTCAAGATCGCGGGAACTTGGGGCAGCCATGAAGGCTCGCTGTTGCTCTGGGTCCTTATCCTCACAGTTTTCGGGGCTGGTGTCTCGGTCTTCGGCACGAACATTTCCGCAGGCCTGCGAGCGCGGACTTTGTCTGTTCAAGCCTGGATCAGTGTCGGCTTCTTCAGCTTCATGCTGTTCACCTCAAATCCCTTTGAGCGGGTGTTTCCCCCGCCCACGGACGGGCAGGATCTAAACCCGCTTCTGCAAGACGTCGGGCTCGCGATCCATCCACCACTTCTCTATATCGGCTATGTCGGCTTCTCGATCGTGTTCTCCTTCGCCGTCGCGGCGTTGATCGAAGGGCGAGTGGATGCTGCATGGGCGCGGTGGGTTCGTCCTTGGACACTTGCCGCCTGGATGAGCCTGACCGCCGGGATCGCTCTTGGGTCGTGGTGGGCCTACTACGAGCTTGGCTGGGGCGGCTGGTGGTTCTGGGATCCTGTCGAAAACGTCAGCTTCATGCCTTGGCTCTTGGGCACGGCACTGCTGCATTCTGCCATCGTGACCGAAAAGCGTGGCGCCTTCAAAAGCTGGACCATCCTTCTGGCGATCCTGACCTTTTCGCTATCGCTTCTGGGTACTTTCATTGTGCGCTCTGGCCTGCTGACCTCGGTCCATGCGTTCGCCGTAGACCCTGAGCGGGGAGTCTACATTCTTTGGCTTCTGGGGGTCAGCATTGGCGGATCCCTCACGCTCTATGCATGGCGCGCGCCAGCTTTGGACGCCGGAGGGCTTTTCCGCCCGGTGAGCCGGGAGGCCGGGTTGCTTCTGAACAATCTGCTCCTAGCAACAGCAACAGGGACGGTGCTGTTTGGCACACTCTATCCGCTATTCGTTGAGGCGATCTCAGGTGAGAGGCTTTCAGTCGGGCCGCCTTTCTTCAATGCGGCCTTCATCCCCATGATGTTGCCTTTGGTCTTCGCTATGGCGCTCGGGCCATTCTTGTCATGGAAACGCGCTGATCTGGCGGGTGTCCTGCAACGGCTGAAGTTCGTCGCGATCCTGTCGGGTCTTGCCACGCTGACGATATGGTATTTGACCGAAGGCGGGCCGGCGCTTGCCTATCTCAGCATCGCGATTGCGATCTGGATGTTGCTGGCTACCTTGCAGGAATGGGCCGGACGCATCCGGCTTGGCGACGTTCCAGTGCGGGAGGCGTTTCGCCGGGCCAGACATCTGCCACGCGCCTCACATGGCATGACATTGGCCCATGCGGGCCTTGCCATTGCGATCTTTGGATTTGTCGGCTCCAGCGCATGGAAGTCGGAGCAGATCGTGTTCGTGACACCCGGCACTGAAGTGGCCATAGCTGGGTTCGATGTACGTTTTGAGGGCGTTGAGCGTGTCGTGGGGCCAAACTATGTGGCCAATCGCGGCACATTGATTGTCGAGCAAGACGGCGACTACGTCACCACGCTCTATCCAGAGCGACGCAGCTACCCGGTCTCACAGTACAGCACGACAGAATCCTCCATCAGATCAACTATGGCGGGCGATCTCTATGCATCACTGGCCGAGCCCGCCGACGCGCAGGCCGAGGCCCGAGGGGCTTGGACGCTGCGCATCCTCTATGAGCCATTCGTAAACTTCATCTGGATCGGAGCTGCGATGCTTGTATTCGGCGGAGGGCTTTCGCTGTCGGATCGGCGCTTACGTGTTGGGGCGCCCAAACGGGCATCCCGCCCTATTCCCGCTGCAACACCAGCGGAGTGAGGCCATGAAACGTCTGCTTTACGCTAGTCCAATTCTGATTGCCCTGGTCTTTGGCGGATTTTTCCTCTGGGGACTTAACCCGGAGCGGGACCCCAACTCCATTCCCTCAGTACTAATCTCAAGCCCTGCGCCTGAGTTCATCTTGCAAGAGGTGGAGGGGGCTAGCGTACCCGGTTTCTCTCGCGCTGATCTTGTGGGCGGTGATGGGCCTGTCGTGGTCAATATCTTCGCCTCCTGGTGTGTGCCGTGCCGCGCTGAACATGCGGTGCTGGCACACATGGTGAACCAAGATGGCGTGCGCTTGTTCGGCATCAATTATCAGGATCAACCTGAAGATGCGCTGCGCTGGCTGAATGAGCTTGGCAATCCGTACGAGCGGATCGGATCCGACCTGAACGGACGCGTCGCAATCGACTGGGGCCTGACCGGTGTGCCGGAAACCTTCATCGTCGGCGCAGATGGAACGGTCCTCTACAAACATGTCGGGCCAATCCTTGGCGATGCCGCGATCCGGGCGTTCACCACGGCCCTGACCCAAGCCAGGCAGGAGGGCTCTTCATGATCGCGCGCGTTCTTTTGATCATCACGCTGGCCTTGATCCCCATGACCGCTGCGCTGGCCGTTGAACCAGACGAGATCCTGTCTGACCCGTTGCTTGAGACACGGGCACGCGAGGTCTCCCGGCAATTGCGCTGCGTCGTATGCCAGAACCAGGACATCGACAGTTCAAACGCAGGTATCGCACGGGATATGCGGATTCTGGTCCGCGAACGGCTGATGGTCGGCGACACCAACGCGGACATCCTCGACTTCATGGTCGCGCGCTACGGCAACTATGTGCTGCTACGCCCGCCGTTCAACGCACAAACCTATGCGCTGTGGTTCGCGCCTTTGGTGCTCGCGCTATTCGCAGGTGGCGTTGGCTATACCGTGATGCGCCAAGCACGCCGCAAAACGATCCGGCCCGCCGATCTGACCACTGATGAGGAAGCCGCGCTTCAGGCGCTTCTCGACACATCTTCAGACACCGAGAAAAACACATGATCCTATCCATCATTTTCGGAGCCATGGCGCTCCTTGCGGTCTCATTCCTGCTCCTGCCACTCTTGCGGCAAGATACCGAAAGCGGCGACCGCGATTCAGGTACCTTCGCGGTCCTTAGGGACCAACTGTCAGAGATCGAGCGCGATCAGGCGCGTGGCCTGATCAGCGAGGTCGAAGCAAAAGACGCCGGGATTGAAATCAAACGGCGGCTTCTTGCGCTTGCGAAAAAACAGAAGGCTCCAGAACTGGCGACAGGGCGCGGAAGTTGGGCTTTGTACATCGCAGTTGTCGTCGTAGGCATAAGTGGCGTCGGCCTCTACGGGTCTTTGGGAAGCCCCAGCATGCAAAGCGTACCCTTCGCCGACCGCGGTGACGAACGGACTGCTGCGAACGAAATCGCAGATCTGGCCACAGAGTTGCGGACGCGTTTGGAAGCCGATGAAAATGGCGGGCCATTTCAAGGCTGGATATTGTTGGGCCAGACTTACATGCGCATGAACGACTACTCCGGTGCAGTGGATGCTTTTGGTGTCGGTACAGAGCGCCCAGAGGCGACGTCGGCCACGTTCTCCCAACTGGCTGAAGCCATGCTTGCCGTCGAGAGTGGAATTGTCACGCCACCGATAGAGGCCGCCATCGAGCAGGCCGTTGCCCTGGACCCGAGCAATCCCGCCGCCGTCTACTATCAGGCATTGGCTCTTGATCAGACGGGGCGCAGCGTAACTGCCTATGATGTCTTAGCTCAGCGCATTGCGATGGAGTCCGAGATTGCACCGTGGATGGAGGCATTTATCGGGCAGTTGAACCGGATCGGTGAACGTTTGGGCCGTCAGCCTGTCGGGCCGATGATGCTTCTGTCGCAGGACGGCGTCCCTGGACCGAATGCCGACGATATCGCGGCCGCAGCGCAGATGAGTGCCGAAGATCGGGCGGAGATGGTGCAATCAATGGTCGCGCGCCTTGCCGCACGTTTGGAAGACGAGCCGGATGATCTTGAGGGGTGGCTGCGTTTGGCCAATGCGTACAATGTTCTTGGAGATTTGGATGCAGCGCGCACCGCATTGTCACGTGCTGAACCCCTTGTTCCAGAGACAGGCCCCCAGCGTCAGGCTTATCAGGATCTGTCGCAAGAGTTGAACCAGTAGGCGCGCGTTGTTGACGCTCAGTTGCCAATTGCCACGTCGCGAACGGCAGCATCGCTCAACGCCTGAAGGACGGCATCAGCGCTCAACAGTTCCGACAGGACGATGCCGTCCGGTGCGCCGGGACCGTAAATCGCGTTGAATGGAATGCCGTAGCGGCCAAACGACGCCAGATAGCGCGAAATATCCTCGCTCGGACGGGTCCAGTCGGCGCGCATGGTAATCACACCGTTGGAGGCCAAAGCGCTGACCACAGGGTCACGGTCCAGCACGAGAAGTTTGTTGGCCTGACAGGTCAAGCACCAGTCGGCCGTGACATCGATAAAGACTACGTCGCCTTGGGAGACATGACGTGCAATCGCCGCGCGGTCGAAGACCGTCCATTCAGTTTCGATGGCGGCGAGATCTACCGCGTTGCGATCCGCAAACTGGCCCGCCGCCACGATAGGCGCGATGGCCAAGACCACAATCCCGGCCCACTTGGGTAAGTCCGGGATCCGCTTCACGCAGATTAGTGCGATCAAGGCGAGGGTTAGACCCACGGTCACAAAGGTCGCCGTGGATCCGGCCACACCGGACAACACCCAGATCAGCCATGCAGCCGTCACCAGTAGGAGCGCACCCAGAACCAGCTTCACAATGACCATCCAGCGCCCGGGCTTCGGCATCATTTGCGCAACACGCGGATAGGCGGCCACGATGAAGTACGGCAGCGCCAACCCCAATCCCAAGCCGGTGAATACTACGGCGATATCAATCGCGCGCCCCGTCAGCGCAAACGCAATCGCAGTCCCGAGGAAGGGCGCGGAACACGGCGTGGCCAACACGGCGGCAAAGGCGCCGGTGGCGAAATCACCGGCATAGCCGCCACGCGAACCGCTGTCCGCCATTCGCGTTTGAAGGCGTGACGGAAGCGCAATCTCGAACAGGCCCAACATATTGGCGGCAAAAACGGCGAGAATCACGACCATCAAGGCCAAGAAACCCGGGTTCTGGAACTGAAGCCCCCAGCCAACAGTGAAGCCGATCTGTTGAAGCCCAAATGTTATCGTCGCCAAGAACCACATGAACGCCATGACGCCGAAAGCTGAGGCGAGAAAACTTCGACGAATTTCACCTTGGGTCTTACTCTTTCCAGAGACGACGGATGCCAGTTTGATCGAGAGAACCGGCAAGACGCAGGGCATCACATTCAGGATCAAACCACCAAGGATCGCGAACAATCCGATCCACGCCAACGCTGCAAAGGAGGTCTGCTCGACCTGTAGGTTGAAGGGCGCCGGGATCGGCGCGTCCACCAATGTTGCGGCCAGCGTCGCAGCGCGATCACCGTCTGTTAGCGTGATCGTCACGTCAGTGGACTCGGGGTCCAGCACCAGGATCGGGAACTGCGCCCAAACCGATGTACCGCCATCACCAAGGCGGATATCGGGCTCCCCGAACGCAGTGTAACCGGCCATTTCAGGAAACAAATCAGGGGTTTGAAGCGAATCGGCACCGCGAGCCGTGACGGTTAGCATTTCGCCTGCCTCGTCAACGAATGCGTCAATCTCTGACACAAACTCAGACGGTCCCTCGATTGGCACCTGCGCGACAAAACGCGCGATCTGCTCTGCCGAGGAAAGGTCAATGGCGTCCGCCCCTCCGGCACCATTGCCCGGCAACTCAATGGTTAGGTCAAAATTGAGCGGTACGCAGACATCAGAGCAGACCAGAAGGTTTACATTCGCCTGAAGGGTCGCGGGCTCACCAGGGGTTTCCAACTGGATACTTAGCGGCAGGACGATATCGCCGGAATAGCCGAAGTTCTGGATTCCGAAAGCGGTGAACCGGTGCGGCGCGGGCCAGAGCATCTCAACGCTCGCAACGTTCTCGGACCCTGCATAATCGATTTCGGGCGGTAGCCCAACTTCGCCCGGACTGCGCCAATAGGTCTTCCAGCCGTCCACCAGCGACAAGCTCAACCCGCCAGAGATCGCGGACGCACCCGGAGCGACCCAGTTTTCCGCTGTGATGAGAGTGACGTCGACCGCAGGGTTGCTTTCAACGTCTGACGTCGCAGAAATCGAGGCAACAGATGACCCGAACAGCAACATCGTAGCGATGGAGAGTGTTTTAAGTAAGGCGTGCGCGGTCATATTCAGGAGCTTTCACGATGAATCTTCGGCGGCGCTACTGAATAACATACCCTTCACGACCGCCTTCGCATTCGATACGGGTAACACCGCCGCCCAGATCTTGGACAGTTTGACATTGCTCCGCAACGCCTTCTGCGTGCAGTAAACTAATTGTGCTCTGCGTCACCTCGAGGAATTCGCATTGCTGAAAAACAGCACCGCACCCGCCCAAAAAGAGCAGAAGCATGGGCGCGCTTAAGCGAGCGATCCTCCAACGGTCCATCTTCACGGGTCGAGCCGGACCGAGAGTGGAACTGCAGCCATGTCATCAGGCTCGTGCGTTACTTCGGCATCTGTCGCATTCTCGCCGTGGAACGAGCGCCCAATCATGCGCGGTGCCTCACGAAGTGCATGGCAAGGCAGGTTACCAGCGGCAGCATTAAGCCGGCGTTTGGAAACATCGTTCCAATACTTGCCCCACTCAGTAGAACCAGAGCAACGGGCGCCAACATGATGATACAGCAAGCGGCCATCGCATGCTTGGCAAACCAGTTGCTGAAATTTTGTCCTGTTGGAATGTCACTCACGGCTACATCATTGCTCAGCAAATTTTACAATATCAAGAGAACACATTCCTGCACCGGAAGGTCAAGATTACATACAGATACATAGAACACTCATGCTTGATCGGTCGACGTAGAGGGAGCATCAGGCACGAGCGAATTGTATTCGGTCAGATGCTGACTTTCAACTACTGGGCTAATTTACAAATCGATCGATACCGCATTCAAAACCGACGTCAGTTGTTCATGAAGATCACCGCCGACGGCTCGAAATCAATTTACATCATTGGTTTGGAAATGCCGTTGCAATCTAACAGACAACTATCCAGTCGTCGTTCCTTTCCAGTTCAACAATGCTAAATAGCTGGCGATCAGAAATTTGTCCCATTACGACAGTTCGGCCAATGACCATGGCGGGTGTTCCAACGAATCCAAAGATGCGGGCCAACATCGACGTCGTTTGAAGCTCTCGAGTTAGGGTCTCGGAGGCGATGTCACGAAGAAGCTGGTCGTGGTCCACACCAATGCTTTCGGCCAAAGCCTCGATATACCCATCGTTGGCCACGAACGGTGTTCGAATAAGGCTCTCTTGAAATTCGGCGTAACGCCCTTGCCGACCTGCCGCCAGAGCGGCGCGTGCCGCCGCCTCTGACGCATCCCCAAGCAATGGAAGCTCATGCCACTTAATGGCTATTTCATCTATATTTCGCTCAGCAAGTGCCGCAAGGTTGCGCGTTTGAATGCGGCAGAATGGACAATAGTAATCCGAGAACGCGGCAATCGGAATTTGGGAACTATCCGGGTCGAACGTCCCGTACAGCGCGCCGCAAAGGTCCGCACGAACGTCTTGTTCGCTCACCAATTGTTCCTCGACCTCAGTATCGTTACCATCCAGTCCCACAAATGCATTGAATGATCCGGATGAAAAATCACCGCCACCCACGGCGCGAAACCCGGGCGGATCATCGAGAGCTGTGAAGTCAACACTTGGGGGAAAAGCCAGAGGGATTGCTTTAAAACCAGCATATGCCGCGCCGGAGAGGCCCGCCGCGACCAAGAGGGTTCGGCGGGTCAACATTTCAATGTTGGCCCGGCTGTTGCGTTCCCATTGGTCGATCAGTGCTTTCCTCTAACAATTGTTCTGTCACAGGCTGATTGTCAGCCTCTTCAACTCCGCTGTGACAAGAGCGTCCCATCACGCGATGCATTACGAAGTGCATGCCCAGACAAAGCACTAAAGGCAGTATCAAACCCGCGTTAGAAAACACCGCTCCGATGCTAGCGCCGCCTAATAGGACAAGTGCTATCGGAACCATCATGATGATGCAGCACGCTGCCATACCAAGCTTGGAAAATCGGTTGCCGAGCTTTTGCCCTGTAGATGTGTCACTCACTTCTGAACCCTCGTTTTGACCAACCATCTCGATCCCACGAAGCAGGTTCCTGCGCTGGAAGGTCAACGTTACATACAGATACAAAAAACACGCATACGTAACCGGCCGATGGATTGACGTTCGACCGTTGGAGATTGCACACCTAATGGTGTTTCCCGTCGAGCATGGACGCCAGCATGAACAATACCATTCACCCATCTTTATTGCTGCGCCGCCGACCGGTGACGATCCTCACAGGGATGGTGCTTCCAAGAGTTTCCTCCGCAGTGTGGCAGAACATCCCGAAGGCTGCTCAAAGGCGCAAAAGTGATCCGAGATTCATGCTATTCTCCGCCGTTTCTTCAATTTCCGAAAGTCACCCACAATGTCAAAAGTAGGTCTTGGAATTGCAGCTTTCGTCATCGTTGGCATAGGTTTGGCGCTCGCAAATCTTTGGACAGACAACGATGTCGCGCCTGCAGCTGGCCATTCAATGGAGCCCCCGGATCTATCCGATGTTGCCGACAATGGACCTATCGTTGAGGTCGCGTTGCCAGCAGAACTGACGTCTGAAGCGCGATTGGGTCAGGTCGCTTTTGAAGCTGTGTGCGCAGACTGCCACGGTATCAATGCAGCCGGGCAAAATGGTGTTGCTCCGCCCCTCGTACACATCACTTACGAGCCTAACCATCACGGTGACGGCTCATTCCTATCGGCGGTTCGCAACGGTGTACAGTCACATCACTGGAGCTTTGGAAACATGCCGATGATTGATGGTCTGACCAATGGAGATGTCCGGGCGATCACGCAGTACATTCGTGAGCTGCAGCGCGAGAACGGGATTTTCTGATGAGTCCGCGCTGGTTAAGCAATTGGGGTCTGGAACTCCTTCGCAAATCTATCTTGCTACTTGCGCTGCTGATCAGTGTCGGCGGAGCGCTTCTTGGTAGCGAGGCCGCTGCGCATACATCCGAAGAGCCGACATCGGTTTCTACGGTCGTTGCCTCACGACAAGCCGACCAAGTTCAGGAGGCTTCTGGCACCCATTCCGACGAGGGGCATCCTGCGGTGGGCGGCCATTGCCATCCTGGTCTAGAGTGTTCGTTGATCGCAGTCATGGCCGAACACCAGCACATTGATCGCCATCGTCATATAACGAGATCTCCTGCGATCCGGATCGCAACTCGGTATCCTTCCACGTCGCCTTCACACGACCCTCCTCCACCTCGACTGTTCGCTTTGACCTGACTCAATTCAATCGAAGCCAAGGACAGACACAATGAAAAAGATACTAATCTCCGCAACCCTAATCAGTGTAGTGGCCGCAGCCGTCGCGACTGCTCATCCAGGCGCCACCGGTGTCGTGCGTGAACGGATGGACGGCATGATGGCTATGCGGGATGCCGTGCGTGCACTGACCCCGATGATGCAAGGTCAAGTCGAATACAATAGCCAGACCGTTGTCGACGCAGCGGCCATTATTGAAAGTCATGCTGGAGAGACCATGACAACCCTCTTTGAGGAAGGGACCGGTGGACCTCCGTCATCGGCGACGCCCGCCGTCTGGGAAGATTGGGAGGCGTTCGAGGCTATTGCGATGCGCCTTGAAGTGGTTGCTGGGGCACTTGGTGAGGCGGCGGTGAATCCTCTCGGGTCCGGCATGCCGGAAGGCGCAATGCAAGCAGATGCGGGTGCCATGATGGGTGGAGCAAGCTCCATGATGGGCGGCAGTGCGGAGCCGGATGCAGAGATGATGGCGCAGATGCCCGTGGACCGCGTTTTCGCCCTAGCGGCACAGACTTGCTCGTCTTGCCATACACCCTACCGCGTCGAGCAGGAGGATTGACCCGTGCGGGTTTGGATGCTCGGAAGCGTATTGGCGGCAGCCGTCGCGGGGACTGCGGGAGCAGTCTTCCTGTGGCCTGTTGGCGCTGCACCGGAGCGGATTGAACTTCCAGGCGATGCAGGACGCGGGGCCTATTTGGCGCGCGCAAGTGGTTGCATCGCCTGTCACACAAACTTTGAAGGAGGAGGCGCGCCCCTTGCCGGGGGTGTCGAGTTGGCGACGCCGTTTGGGACCTTTTATTCCCCAAACCTGACGACCGATCCCGAGAATGGCATAGGACAGTGGAGCATTGAGGACTTCGCGATGGCCGTGCGCCAAGGTGTAAGCCCTGAAGGAGACCCCTACTACCCGAGCTTCACCTACCCGTTTTATGGTGATTTCTCAGATCAAGATATCGCCGACCTTTGGGCTGCATTCCAAACCGTGCCACCGGTGGCGGAAGTAGCGCCGGAACATGAGGTCGGCTTCCCATTCAACATGCGGTGGGGCCTCAAACTGTGGCGGGCCGCGTTCCTGAGCGATCCCGCCACAGAACCGGTTGAGGGGCGTGACGATGTCTGGAACCGGGGGCGCGAGTTGGCCCGAGGCGCGGCGCATTGCGGTGCATGCCACACGGGCCGCAACATCGCAGGCGCACGTCTTGAGACAGCATTCTATGCCGGTAATGATGATCTGCCCGGCGGTGACCACGCGCCATCCATTCAGATTGAACATCTGATTGAACAGGGATGGACGGTCGACTCGATCGTTTATGCGCTTGAGACGGGGATCACGCCGTCGGGCGATGTGTTCGGCGGCGGAATGGGGGAGGTTGTCCAGTATGGCACCAGCTTCCTGACGCCAGAGGACCGATTGGCCATCGCGACATATGTAATGGATCCGGGTGAAGACCTGCCTGATCTTGAATGAAAAATACAGCCCGGGCGGATTGATCTGCCCGGGTCACCTGCATGTCAAAGGACTTGAGAGATCATGCAAGACAGACGAAAATTCATGGCGACATCAGCCGCAGCGATCGGCCTGTTCGGCGCTGGCCTGCCACGCGTGGCGCGCGCCAACATACCTTTTGAGAGCCTGGAGGCGATGCCCGCCTCGGTTCAACTGGCACCCGACGGGTATCCGCGCACCGATATCTGGGGATATGGCGGCACTGCGCCTGGCCCCGTTCTGCGCGTGGCCCAAGGGGCGCGGCTTCAACGTCAGTTTGTGAACAGCTTGCCGCAAGCCAGTGCAGTGCATTGGCACGGCATCCGCATAGATAACGCCATGGATGGCGTGCCGGGCTTAACTCAGGACGCTGTCGCGCCTGGGGATAGCTTCAACTACGACTTTGAAGTGCCGGATGCCGGGACCTATTGGTATCACTCTCACAATCAATCCACCGAACAGGTTGCACGCGGCTTGCATGGTGCTTTGATCGTGGACGAGCCTGACGCGATCGATGTGGATCGCGACGAGGTCATGGTACTTGACGATTGGCTGATCGACCCCGAAACCGCACAGATCTTTCCCGAGTTTGAAAACTCTCATGAACGCAGCCATGGCGGCCGAAATGGGAACCTGACCACCACGAACGGCATCTATGATCGCATGATGACAGCGCAACGTCATGAGCGGCTTCGTCTGCGGTTGATCAATGCCGCCAACGCACGGATTTTTGGTCTGGGACTGGCAGGTTTGGAAGGTTGGATCGTCGCATTAGACGGAATGCCGCTGCCAACGCCTGAGCCCTTCACGAACACCCTCGTGCTTGGCCCTGGCCAACGCGTGGACCTTATCGTCGACGTCGTGGCCGAAGATGGAACCTCTGCGTATCTGGTTCGCGCCGAGGACGGGCGCGGCACACCGCAAGTCACGTTTCAGGTGCGCGGACAGGCAAGCCTCGCCCGCCGACCGGCACCAGAGGCGTTGCCTCCGAACCCCGGTCACATGATCAACCTATCTGGCGAAGTCACCCGCGTGGCCCTCGAGATGTCAGGCGGCGCAATGGGCGGCATGCGGCAAGCCATCTACAATGGTGAGATGATGAGTTTCCGCGAACTGGCCCGCGCGAACCAATTCTGGGCCTTCAACGGAACCGTCGGGATGACTGAGGAGCCCTTGGCTGCATTTGATCGCGGGCAAACGGTGCGTCTCGGGATTTCAAATGACACCTCGTTTCCCCACGCGATGCACCTGCACGGGATGCATTTTCGCGAAGTTCTGGCAGATGAAACACTCGGTCCGATGCGCGATACACTCTTGGTTGGCAGCGACCAGCAGCGAGAGATCGCCTTCGTTGCGAACAACCCCGGCGATTGGTTGTTCCACTGCCATATGCTGTCCCATGCTGCATCGGGAATGATGACCTGGGTACGGGTCGCATGAGGTTTTTGGCCCCTGCCCTTCTACTCTCAGTGCTCGCCGCAGCGTCATTTGGCATTTGGTCCGCGACAGCGCAAAGCGACGCAGAGGCCATCCCAGTGATGCCAAACACCGTCGATATTCTGCAAGGCGCTGCTCTTTACGCCGACAATTGCGCGGCCTGCCATGGAGCCAATCTTGAGGGGCAGCCGGATTGGCAAATCCCAGATGATGACGGTGTTTTACCCGCGCCGCCGCACGACGCCACTGGCCATACGTGGCACCACACAGATGGGCTTCTGTTCAACTACACAGCTTTAGGCGGTCGCGAAATGATGGCACGCCTTGGGGTCGAGTTTAACAGCGGCATGCCCGGGATGGCTGACACGTTATCTGACCAAGAAATCTGGAATATTCTCGCTTTCATCCAATCGACCTGGCCCGACCGCCAGCGTGAGGGTCAAGCCGAGCGCACACAGGCGGAATTGTCCGCACAAGGAGATGGATAAGATGCGAACTCTTGGAAGAATTCTTTTTGTCATGACGCTTGCGGTTTTGCCTCTGGCAGCCACGGCGCAAGACACTGTTACTGAGGACCGCGTGCGCGAACTGGTGCGCGAAACACTCTTGGAGAACCCTGATATCTTAATTGAGGTCTTCGCTATCCTCGATCAAAGGGCCGCAGAAGCAGAGACTGCGTCCCGCGCCGACGTGATCGCCCAACAGCGGCTTCTATTGGAGCAAGATCCGAACGCTCCTGTCCTTGCTAACGCCGAAGGCGATGTCACTATCGTGGAATTCTTCGACTACAACTGCCCCTACTGTCGCCGTGTGAAGCCTGCAGTTGAAGGTTTGATTGAAGCCGATGCCGGTGTGCGGTTTGTTTACCGTGAATGGCCTATTCTTGGGGATGGATCCGTCTTTGCTGCCCGCGCAGCTCTCGCGTCGAGAGAACAGGGGCTTTATGAAGAATTTCACTGGGCTTTGATGGGAATGGATGGCCGCGCCGAGGAGCGATCCGTTCTGATGATCGCCCGTGAAATCGGCCTCGATATTGAGCAATTGCGGGCCGATATGGAAGCACCAGAGGTTGAAGAGCATATCGCCACCTCTATGCGGCTTGCTGAGCTTTTAGGTGTCACTGGAACGCCGGCATTCATCATTGGCGACAACCTTGTTCCGGGCGCCGTGGAGCAGTCGTTACTTCAAGCCTATGTGGATGAGGTCCGGGCCTCAGCGGTAGAATAAATGGGATCCGCGCAACAGCTCTTTGAGATAGGCTTGCAACAGTTGATTTCCGAATACCGTGTTCACGAAGGCGTGAATCGATTGGAAGCTGAATTTTAATGATCGTTGATTAGACGGAAAAATATCTATGGGAGTATTGTCGATGCAATCAGGAATAAGCCGCAGAAAATTCTCATTCGGCCTTAGCGCTGCGGGACTGCTTGGGGCGTCCGCTGTGTCTGCACACCCGTTTACCTTGCCTGAGCATTTTCTGCCGCAGTTGGTGAACACCAGACAGCCGAACTGGTTGCCCGGCGACGTCCACGTCGTACCCGACGAATTCCACCTCTACTTCATGTTGGAGAACGGTCGTGCCATTCGGTATGGCGTTGGCGTAGGGCGCACGGGGCTATACGAGTCTGGTGTATTCACAGTTGCCAGAAAAGCGGAATGGCCGTGGTGGCGACCGACGAATGCAATGATCCGGCGCAATCCGGAGCAATACGCTAGGTTTGCAGACGGCATGCCAGGCGGACCTAACAATCCGTTGGGGGCCAGAGCACTCTACCTCTATGACGACGATGGCCATGACACGTATCTTCGTATCCATGGGACCAATGCACCAAGCACAATCGGTTCTGCGGTATCTAATGGCTGTGCTCGACTTACTAACGAACACGTCATTGATTTGTACCCACGCGTCGACGTTGGCGCACGGGTCCACCTCTATCCGAAGGTGACGACCGCATAGGGTTGCCTTAGCAACCTTTGCGCTTGGCTGCCGATGCCCCCTGCTAGGCGACTGCGGAGTCGTAGCCGGCATCTTTCATCACGGACTGAAGTTGCGAGCCATCCAGGCTGCTTTCAATTTCGATAGCTCGCTTAGGCATATCGAAGTCTAGCGTCGCGGCTGGATCAGCGCCCTTTACGGCGGTTTCAATTGCTGACTTGCAGTGGCCGCAGCTCATCTCTGGTACGTTGAATCGCATGACTATTCCTTAACTCTCGAAGTTTTTCAGGAACCTTGTGCAAGCTTGCTGCGCCGGAAGGTCAATCCCTCAAATTAAATTCTCCACCCCTTGACCTTCCAGCTACTGGAATCCCTATGTGTCTAACTGAAGATTTTTCAGGAGAGCCGCAATGCTACCGACATCGACGTCAAAATCCTTGAGTATTGACGGCATGAGCTGCGCCTCTTGCGTTGGCCGCGTGGACCGCGCGTTGACTGCAATTGGCGGCGTCAGTGATGTGCATGTGAACCTCGCCACAGAAAGCGCCAGCTTGGTCGTTGAAGACGCCCAAGGCTTGAAGCAGGCAGCGGACACGTTGAGCGATTTGGGCTATCCAGCGCGCACTGCGCGCGTGACGCTCAACATCGCAAGCATGACCTGCGCGTCGTGTGTCGGTCGCGTGGACAAGGCGCTTGCGAAGGTGCCCGGTGTCTTGGACGTCTCGGTCAATTTGGCGACTGAAACGGCGATGATTACCTTTCTGGAGGGCGTTATCGCGCCAAGCGACCTTGCGGCTGCATCGACAGACGCGGGGTACCCAGCGAACGTGATAGAGGCGGACGCGCCTTTAGATAGGTCTGCTGAGAAGGAAGAGGAAGCTCAGCTCGCCTTGCGCCGAACGCTGTTTGCTGCTGCTTTATCTCTACCTGTCTTCGTCCTCGAAATGGGAGCCCACGTCATTCCGGGCGCCCACGCGTTCATTGGGGCAACCATCGGCCACCAGACCAGTTGGCTGATCCAGTTCGTCCTAACGACAATTGTGCTGATTGGGCCCGGTCGAGGCTTCTATCTCAAGGGATTTCCGGCACTGCTGAAGGGTGCCCCGGATATGAATTCCTTGGTCGCGGTCGGAACCTCCGCCGCCTACGCCTATTCCCTTGTGGCAACTTTTGCGCCATCGCTTCTGCCCGATGTTGCGCGCGCGGTCTATTTTGAAGCCGCTGCCGTCATTGTGACGCTGATCCTTCTTGGTCGGTTCCTTGAGGCGCGTGCCAAAGGGCGAACAGGGGCCGCCATTCAAAAACTTCTGGGGCTGCAAGTCCGAACAGCCCGGGTGCTGCGCGACGGTGAACCCGTCGATGTGGCGCTAGAGGATATCGTGGAAGCCGACGTGCTGATCGTGCGTCCCGGTGAGCGGATTGCCGTGGATGGAGAGGTCGTCGAGGGCAGCAGCCACGTGGATGAAAGCATGATCACCGGTGAGCCCATTCCAGCGGGCAAGACCGTAGGCGATGCAGTGACAGGTGGCACGGTCAACGGCGCAGGCAGCTTCCGCTTTCGCGCGACTCGTGTCGGTGCCGATACGACGCTGTCACAGATCATCCGCATGGTGCAGGACGCCCAAGGTGCGAAACTTCCGATCCAGGCTTTGGTGGACCGCGTGACCATGTGGTTCGTGCCTGCCGTGATGGCGCTAGCTGCCTTAACCGTCGCTGTTTGGCTGGTCGTAGGTCCCGATCCGGCAATCACCTTTGCGCTAGTGGCCGGTGTGTCGGTCCTGATCATCGCGTGCCCCTGCGCCATGGGACTGGCGACGCCAACCTCGATTATGGTCGGCACAGGACGTGCGGCCGAGATGGGCGTGCTGTTCCGCAAGGGTGATGCCTTGCAGCAGTTGGTCGACGTCGGCGTGGTTGCCCTCGACAAGACCGGGACGATCACGGCGGGCCGGCCAGAATTGACCGAGTTGGAACTTGCCGACGGGTTCACGCGCGCGGATTTGCTCTCGCTTGTCGCTGCAGTCGAAGAGCAATCCGAACACCCGATTGCCGAAGCGGTTGTGCGCATGGCCCGTCAGGAAAACGTCGCCCGTGCGGACGTTACCAGCTTTGAAGCGATCCCCGGATACGGAGTGCGGGCCCAAGTGGCCGGGCATGACGTATTGGTCGGTGCTGACCGACTGCTGGAGCGTGAAGGCATCGCATTGGGTGGCCTGAAAGAAACGGAAACCGAGCTTGCAACCAGAGGCCGAACAGCGCTTTTTGCCGCCATAGACGGGAAGGTTGCGGCTGTCATCGCCGTCTCAGACCCGGTCAAACCGGCCAGCGCAGCCGCTATTCAGGCGTTGCACGATCTCGGCCTACGGGTTGCCATGATCACCGGTGATAAACGCGAAACAGCAGAAGCTATAGCGGCTGAAATCGGCATTGATGAGATCGTAGCCGGTGTGCTTCCCGATGGCAAAGTCCGCGCATTGGACGAATTGCGGGGAGACGGGCGCAAAGTTGCGTTTGTTGGCGATGGCATCAACGATGCCCCTGCCCTTGCGCACGCTGATGTCGGTATCGCAATTGGCACTGGCACCGACGTGGCGATCGAATCCGCTGATGTCGTTCTAATGTCTGGCGACTTGGCAGGCGTCGTGAACGCATTTGAAGTATCGCGGCGCACCATGCGGAATATCAGGCAGAACCTGATCTGGGCCTTTGCTTACAACACCGCCTTGATCCCCGTTGCAGCAGGCGTCCTGTTCCCAGTTTTCGGAGTGCTCTTGTCACCAGTCTTTGCCGCAGGGGCGATGGCATTGTCGTCCGTCTCGGTTCTGGCCAATGCGCTTCGATTGCGGCGCATCCAACCCGCGATGCGGGAGGGTGGAGGTGATGGGCCAAAAACCATACCCGCCCCTAGCCTACAACCCATGGCAGCAGAATGATTCCCGCCGCAAATGCACAGGAGAGACAATCATGAACATCGGCGATGTATCCAAGATGGCAGGCGTTCCTACAAAAACTATCCGTTATTACGAGGATATCGGGCTGATAAAGCCATTGCGCAGTGGAAACGGCTACCGATCGTTCCGGGAAACAGACGCCCACAAACTCGCGTTTTTAGGGCGCGCGCGGGCGTTAGGATTTTCTATCGCGGACTGCCGCAACCTGTTGCAGCTCTATGAGGATGACAGCCGGACCAGCGCTGAGGTGAAGGAAATTGCACAAGAACACTTGGAGGAAATTGAGCGGAAAATCCGCGACTTGGACGACATGCGCGGAACCTTAGCATCCCTTATCTCGGCGTGTGCAGGCGATCACAGGCCAGATTGTCCAATCCTGTCTTCTCTGGGCGAAGCGGGCAATATCAGGAACACTTGACGTGAAGTCTGCGTGCGAGATGTTGCAGGAGCATAGCCAACATGATCCGCGTCAAAGTGGCGACAACATGGATCTGATTGTCACAAACGCATAAGCGAGCAGGTACGAAGTTACGCGCTTCAACCCAACGTTAAGATCAAATCACCAGACAGATCCAACTTGGGTATATGAAGGTTCTCAGGTGCCGGTCCTCTGCGAATGCGCCCGGATGTATCGTAGTGAGACCCATGACACGGGCAGAACCACCCGCCAAAATCGCCAGCTCCGTCGCCGATCGGAACGCACCCAAGATGTGTGCAAACCCCAATCATAACTAAAAATTCTGGCCGGTCTGATACCGCTCGGTTTGCATCACTGGCGATACTTGCGTCGGGAACGTTTGGGTTACGCGCTATGGAGTCAGGCAGGGCGCTGACGTCCTCCGCTTGGGCTTCGGCTATTTCGCCCTCGGTCCGGTAGCGAATGAAAACCGGCTTGCCCCGCCATTCGACCGTCAACTGGCTTCCGACCGTGAGACCGGAGATGTCCACTCGAATACTGGAAAGAGCGACCACATCCGCGCTTGGGTTCATCGAGTTGAACAACGGCCACACCGCCGCACTCGCGGCAACCGCGCCGACGGCACCCGTCGCGTAAAAGAGGAAGTCCCTTCGAGGTGCAGTGTCCAAAGTTGCTGAAATGAATCAATCATGCTCCCTTCCTGCGCTGGAAGCTCAAGAGCATTCTTGAAAGAAGCAGACCGGGAGATCAGCCCTGTCGGACCCCCAAGCCAAGAAAACCCGAAACCGCTGGAACCCTCCCACGCTGGAATGTCGTTTCTCAATTATACAACTAATCTTGGAGGATCGAATGTCAGTATCCAATACGACCAACCAAACCCGCCATAAATCCGGAGACACCTCTGCAAGTGACCAAGGCCACGGCTCATACGGTCGATTTTTTGCGATGGTCGGCACGGCAACAGCCATCATGTTCGGCCTGATGTACCTCAACACCTATGCGCTTGATCATGTGTTCTTTAGCGAGACGCGGTTCTACATGACGTTTGTCATGGGGGCTGTGATGGCCACCGTGATGCTACTGTTCATGCTGGGAATGTACCGTAATAAAGCGGCGAACTCGGCGATATTCATCGGCTCGATCATCGTGTTTGCGGGGTCGCTTTGGCTTGTTCGAAGCCAGTCGACCGTGGAAGACGTTAGCTGGATGCGTGCCATGATCCCGCACCATTCCATCGCGATCCTGACCAGTGAACGTGCTACTTTCTCAGACCCTCGTGTGCAGTCGCTTGCGAACGAAATCATCGAGGCGCAGCGTCTTGAAATCGATGAAATGCGCGCGCTGATCACTGACTTACAGGGCGGACCGGTTGCAACACCCGAGCTTGACGGGCAGTAATTGGTTTGTGCGAAAAACATGGCGAGGGCTCAACTACTGGCCTTTGCCGATCAAGGTGTTTGCAATGCAACGATCAGGTTGGCCAACGCCGTCAATAGCAGCGTGAAGAGCCCAAAATAGACAAACGCGCTCAGCACCCTCAATGTTGCTATACCGCCCTTTCCCAGCCAAGCCAGCTTGCCTTGGATTCTTCGGCTCATTCGTCCTTCCCCCGCAAGAAGCACTGAGATCACGTTTAGATACAGCGGTACCGCGCTGATTATTGTTGCGTAGAGGTAAACTCCTGAAATGTTCTCGAACATCGCTGATCGTGCGAGGGTCGGGCCGACCACGCGCAACGCTTGCCATCGATCACCACCAAATGAACCGAACCAGTCGGCAGACACAAAATAGATGAAGGCATGCAACGCGACAAAAACAAAGATCCTGGCTGGCAGGTCTACTATGAGGATGAGGATGGGTGACGAGTGAGTTCCCTGTCTCTTGGCCGAGAAAGCATAAAGGAAGAAACTCAGGTAGTTGACCGCGAACACCACGGGAATGCCATTTGTAAGAACTTGTCTTAGGAAGCGCCGCAATGCTGGACCATTTTCCAGAAGCATGGAGCCAAAACCTGGTGTGAGCGCAACATAGAACAGCAGGAGTGGAATTAGACTAACACAGCTCAGGATCAGCGTATTCGCTGCAAACCGTGAGAACGGTAAGTAGAGTGAGAAAAAGCGATCCATGGTGGGGCAGTGTCGCCGTTTGGGGACGTCAAGGCGAGTAGAATAACGCGCTTTAGACGCCCGAAGATCGACCCACTGGTTGGCCATTGATTGTTATGGTGTTGCTGGATGCCGCGCTTCGAAGTTTTGGATGTCCGCTAGCAACCTCAAGGCCACGTGAAGAGCTGCCCGAAGCGAGTTGTGGCACCTCCTCGCTACTAAATTCCGTAGTTCCAGGGGCTTAAATTTGGTGCGAATGACATGATGCAGCGATCCAGAGGCCTCAGCTTAGCCAGCCACCTGACCAATCTTCATGCTCATGTTACACATGGTTACACATCTGATTTTGTCATCTGAGATCCGGTTGTCTACGTAAGTCGCAGTATCACGGCAAACGTGGCGGACTTATTCGCTTTGCCCAGACAAAGGACAAAACACGGTGACATTCGACGACACGAAAACTGGAGTTGTTGCCGCCGCAGGGTCGGGCCTTCTGCTATCTACTGCTTGGACCTTTCAAGCCTTTGGCTATGCCCCATGTTCAATGTGCATACTGCAACGTTATCCGCATGTCGCGGCAGTATTGGTAGGCATATTGGTCCTCTTGGGCCTGCGCCATCCGGTCATGTATCTGCTAGGCGCAGCTGCCGCCGCCACGACCGGAACGATTGCAATTTACCACACGGGAGTTGAGCGAGATTGGTGGGAAGGCCCTACAAGTTGCACTGGCTCCGGGCAAAATTTGTCGAGCATGGACGTCGTAGATCTTCTTTCGACTGACGCGGGGCCGACGTTGGTCATGTGCGACCAAGTCGCTTGGGAGTTTCTCTCCATTTCGATGGCAAGTTGGAATGCAATCGGCAGTTTTGGACTGATGCTGCTCTGGATCATTGCTCTAAGTATTAGGATCAAAAAGCGACGTTATTCGGCTCACTCCGACTGACGGACCGTTCTGTTGACCCGTTCACAGAAATCTTTCGTGGGTTAGGCCAACATCGCTTTAAGTTTGAATTCGCAAAATGGATTGCATGATATCTAGTGTAGCCAACACGAACCGAGATGCATCAAGGAGCGCAATTGTTGGCATCCTGAGAAAAGGGTGGACATGCAATTGTTGAGCTAGAGCTAGTGCTAGTGCACTTCGAAACGGCTCTATCGCAGGACCTGTGTGGCCGCCCAAACGATGGATATCAATATGGGTTGGTGGATCAAATAGACCACGAGCGTGTGCCGTCCGAAGAACCCGAAAACGCGCATCGTGCGCGACGTCTTGGTTGTCGAGAACTGCTCCCAATATCCTGTGCGCGATGCCAATTTCGCCACGGCCATGCCCGCCAAGAAGGCCGCAAACCATGGGAAGATAGGCTCATAGTCCACGGTGCTCAGTTGGATCGTCTGCAGGCCCGTCCACCATAGCCACGGCGCATTGAAGGCCGGGGATGCCGCGAAGTCCGGCGCGAAGAAAACCGCAACGGCGAGAAGCGCGATGATCACGATCGGCAGACGCAGCACAGCAAGGCCCAATAGGCTGCAAAGGGCAATCGAGTGCAGGATGCCGAAGAAGACGAAGGAGTCTGGGAACGCTATGTAGGTCGCAACGGATACCAGAGCGGCCGCCGACAAGATGATCGCCAAACGCTTGGCAAAGGCGGCCCATCGGATGCCGTTTGCGTGGGAAAGCCAAAGGCCAACGCCCGCCAGAAATACGAACGATCCCGCAGAGGCTATGGCAAGTCCGCGCCAGAAGCCGCTGCCAGTCGTGCCGAGGGCGATATAGCCGAAGATTTCCAGATCGAACACGAAGTGAAACACCGCCATCGCCAAAAGGGCCGCGACCCGCGCGATGTCGAGAACGAATATCCGAGGCCGAGATGCAGAAACGTCGGCGGTTGTGGTGTTCATGGGGTTCGCCCCTAGATGAGTTCTGCGTTAATGCCAGTGAAACGATCAATGCGATGTTCAACGCCATTTTTTATCAATAGCTTAGGTGGGCATGAGTGGGCAAACGACACATGACCGATGGCATCGGTCGGGTTTCCGTCAGCGACGTTTGAACGGCACCACTGTTTCCTGCTACTTCGATGCAGCTACGCATGGTCAGCCCGTCCGTGACTATGAGCCTCCCTCTCGCTTGCATCGCCGTGACCATAAAGATCGGCGTTTTCATGGGCTCGGTCCTCGTGTTCAAATTCCAAACTGGAATGGGTGATGCCGAAGTCATCCTTCAACCGATCCTTGATCACGCCCTTTACGGACTCGCTCTGTGACCAGGCATCGGCTGTCAGAACGACGTGGCAATCCAGCGCCACTTCATGTTCCTGCATCTGCCAAAGGTGGACGTGATGAACCTCCGCGACACCGTCTACGCCGCGCATCGCGTCGACGACCGCAGCGTTATCCATGTCGGGCGGACTGCCGAGCATCAGGGTTCGGATCGGACCTCCAATTTCCGTAACCGCCAAGTACAGAATGTAGAGCGCGATGCCGATGGTGATGGCCGGATCAACCCACCGCATGTCATAGAGGATGATCAGCGATCCGCCAACGATGACCGCCACCGAAGCAAGCGCATCAGACAAGTTGTGAAGAAACAGAGCGCGGATATTCACGCTGTCCTTCTGCATCGAATAGGTCAGCAGTGCCGTCAGCGTATCGACACCAAGCGCCACACCCCCGATGATCACGACCGTCCAGCCCTGCACTTCCGGCGGATCGATCATGCGCATTCCGCCCTCATAGATCAGGTAGACCCCGACAAGGATGAGCGTCGTGTAATTGATTAGCGCAGCCACGATCTCGATCCGGCCATAGCCGAAGGTCATATTCTCGTCAGCAGAACGGCGGGCGATCTTGCGCGCGCCAAACGCAATGACCAGAGACGCCATATCGGAAAAGTTGTGAAGTGCATCTGCGATCAGCGCGAGGCTGCCCGAGAGCACCCCGCCCACGATCTGCGCAACCGTTAGAAGACCGTTCGCCCAGATTGCGATTGAGACGCGACGGTCGCCGGAGTTCGGGTCAATATGTGCGTGGCCGTGGTCATGCGGCATGGTTCGTATCCCCATGGCTGTAGTTTGGCAGGGCGACGCCCGGCATCCGAGGCACATCCCCGCGCCGGATCGCGCGCACCCGTGCGTTCATCCAATGGCGGATCAAGTGGCGATACAGCCAATTGCGGACGGTTCCAAAGTCTTGACTGTGGCTTAGGTAGAATGCGTCAGGTGTATCGAAGATTCCAAAATCTTTGGCGATACCAGTCTTCTGGATGAACGTATCCTCGCCCACCCATTCAACCGGCGGGGCGCTTAAACACTCTGTTCCGGTCCCGTAGCCGCACAGATCATCGGTTGCGCTGAATTCCTGCTGCAAAGATGCAAGGAAGGTTGCGTCAAGGATGAAGCCCTCAAGATTGATCCATCCATTCTCGGTCTCTACTTCGACCCAGGAATGCAAGATTTCTGCTGGCGCCAGCGGATAGACCAGCTCAGGAACCACCCCACGTTGCAGCGCCTTGTGAATGGTGAAGCCGTGCAGCCTGCACCGAACACCAAGGCCGCGCAGCAGCGCCATCAGAAGTGTGCCCTTCGTGTTGCATTGGCCATAGCCGTCGGCAAGGACCTCAGACGCCGGGATATCATCAGCCCGATTGTATCCGAAAGCGATTTCGTTGCGCACAAAGTCGTAGGCGGCGCCGATTTGGTTATGTCGGGAAAGATCCTCCCAGCCACGATCATGGATCAGCCCTGCAATTGCGGGCCCGTCGAAATCAAGAAGCCGGGTTGCGGTAAGGTGGGTAAGTTCGTCGGCCAAGGTTGGTCTCCCAGAATCTAACTGGACCCTACCTAGTTGCTACAGTTACTATAGCTTCAAGGCCTAATTTCAACCGCTCCGCAGGGCACCAAGAATGATCGCGGCACCCATCAGGCAAACAACAGTGCCAAGAACGTCCCATCTGTCGGGCCTCTGACCCTCTGCCAACCACATCCACAACACCGACGCTGCAATGTAGACCCCGCCATACGCTGCGTAGGCGCGGCCCGCGGCGACCGTTTCGACTTGCGCCAGAAGCCAACCGAAAACCACCAGCGCTCCAATACCAGGCAAAAGCCATGCCGGAGACGCGCCCAACCGCCACCAGCTCCAGATGGCGAAACACCCCGCGATTTCGGCCAAGGCGGCCAGCGGATAGACCAACGCGGCGGGCATTCTAGGCACCAATTTCATTATGTTCGGTCAGGCACTCGGAGTGATCGCGCAGCACCTCCAGCACTCGGCAATCGGCGCTCTTACCGCCGCTGCATTCATGCACCATGCGTTTGAGTTCGGCACGCAACGCCTTCAGGCGTGCCATGCGCTGCTCCACCTGCTTAAGCTGGCGGCGTGCGATGGCATCAGCGTCCTCGCAAGACCTGTTGGGGTCGTCGCTGAGATCGAGCAACTCACGGATCGCGTCGAGCGAAAACCCGAGTTGCCGCGAATGGCGGATGAACGACAGACGGTCAAGCTCTGCCTCGCTGTAACGCCTCTGGCCACCTTCTGTCCGGCCCGGCTCTGGCATCAGCCCGATCTGCTCGTAATAACGGATGGTCTGCACCTTCGTGCCGGTTTTCTTCGCCAAGGTTCCGATCGTGAGCATGCTCAACTCCCCAAAATACGTATAGTTTGTGTAGGTTTTGACATGTCCCGTGACAAGGGTTGGAATCACGTCCGCGTGATCACGTGCGGCGCTATGAATTTCGTGCTTGAACCTCCAGTTGCTAGAGGATGTATCCGCCGGGACTAATAAGAACCAACCGCAGGTAAACCTAGTTGTCTCTCCTTTCCGTCAGAAGAATCCTATGGGGATTGGTGGCTGTCTCGGCGATCGCAGCGGCATGGCTGATGCTCTGGCCAGATCTTCGGGATGATCGCTCACAGCCTGCGACTGGGCCTGCGTTCTACGCCGATTTTGAGCTGACAGATCACCGCGGGATGGTGCAGCAAGATGAGTACTTTGAGGGACGCTGGATGTTGGTCTTTTTCGGCTTCATCAACTGTCCAGACATCTGCCCGACGACGCTGTCCGAAGTCGCATATGTGATGGAAGGCCTGGGTGACGACGCGGCAGACGTGCAGCCGCTATTCATTTCGATCGACCCTGCGCGGGATACGACGACCGCGCTCTCCGAATTTGTTCCGCTGTTCGACGCTAACATCATCGGTCTTACCGGCACGCCGGATCAGATCGCTGCGACATCGGAGACCTTCCCGATCTTCTTTGAGCGCATCGAAGAAGCGGCCGCACCTGACGGCTACACCATGGGACACACATCGCATTTGTTCCTGTTCGACCCGGAGGCTGGTTTCGCGACCTCTTGGCCCTACGGAACGACCGCCGAAGATATCCTCGCCGATCTGCAAGACATAATGGAGGCCAGATGAAACCTCTGACCGGAGAAACCGCCCTCGGGCTGGCTTGGATCATTGCCGTCGTAGCCTCGCTTGCCGTGCTTTTCATCGGTGAAGTGTTGGGGCAGACACCCTGCGTGCTGTGCTGGTTCCAGCGCGCCTTCATGTTCCCGCTGGCTATCATCCTTGGCCTCGGCCTCTGGTGGCGGGACACGCAGGTCGGCCGATACGGCATCGCACTGGCAATTGGAGGCGGTGCAATCGCACTTTGGCATATGGGGCTCTACGCCGGGCTGATCCCAGAGCGCATCCAACCCTGCACGGCCACCGGCCCCTCTTGCACTGACGACAACCAATTGGTTTTCGGCATTCCCATCCCCCTGATGGCGCTTGTCGCCTTCACTTTCATCGGACTGCTGTTAGCCTTTTCTCTTAAGGACACACGAACATGAACCGACGCAGCCTAATCCTGTCCGTTCTCGCTGTAAGCGTTGCCGGTTTCGGCGGTGCGACCTGGTTTGCAACAAGGCCCGGTCCCATTGTCGAGACTGAGCCCCTAGCACCGGAACTGGCAGAGGCCATGATCCGCCCCTACTCACCCATCCTTGGACCCGAAGAGGCTCCTGTCACGATCGTGGAATTCTTCGATCCCGCCTGCGAGGCATGCCGCGCCTTTCATCCAATCGTAAAAGACATCATGGCCGAGCATGGTGACGCCGTCCGTGTCGTAATTCGGTACACACCGTTCCATGGAGAAGCTTCCGAGGAAGCAATACGGGTGCTGGAAGCGGCCCGTATGCAGGGGGTTTTTGAACCGGTTCTCGAAGCTGTCTTGCGCGAACAACCAAACTGGGCCTCCCACGGAGCACCTTCACCCGGCCGCCTTCTACAGATCGCCGCGACGGCCGGGCTCGATGCCGAGGCCGCGCGCATGCAAATGCTGTCGCCCGGTGTCGTGGCCATCCTGAACCAAGATCGTGCCGACGTTGAAACCGTCGGCATTCGTCAGACTCCGACCTTTTTCGTGAACGGCATTTCGCCTGATCCGTTCGGTGAGGCGGAATTGCGACGGTTGGTTGCGGCGCAAGTCGCTGCAGCGCAGAGCTGAATTTGTTGATTGGGAAATAGACGCATGAAAAAGATCCTGTTCACGGGCGCGGTGACGGTGCTTTTGTCATTCGCGGGCGCAACGATGCCTGCGCTGGCCGATGCAGATGATATCGTCATCGACGGCGCTTGGGCACGGGCGTCCATCGGAATGAACCGTCCCGGTGCCGCCTATGTGACGATCCGCAACACCGGCGCAGAGCCGGTGACGGTGACCGGCCTTTCGACCCCACTGGCCATGATGCCAGCGATTCATGAAACGAGAACGAGCGCCGAGGGCGTCAGTAGCATGACACCCACCGACGAGATCACCATAGCACCGGGTGAAAGCGTGGCACTGGAACCCGGTGGCCTGCACGTCATGTTAATGCAATTGCAGGAGCCCATGGTCGAAGGGGAGACGTTTCCATTAACTCTGATCTTCGAAGATGGCGGTGAAGCGACGGTCGATGTTTCGATCCTTGGCTTCGCGGCGCGCGGACCGGAAGGTTGATGCAGCGTACGCGCGCTTTGGGCTATGGCGCAGTGGCTGCTGCGGCTGTTGGCATGATGCTTCTCGTGGGTTGGTGGCAAGTCGACGGCCCCGGCGCAGCGGAACCGATAGGGCAGCGCCCATTGCCTTTGTCAGAGATGGCGTTCAGCCTGACCGACCATGAGGGCAACGACGTCGGACCGGAGACCCTTCTCGGCAATCCCACTATGGCCTTTTTCGGATTCACATATTGCCCAGATGTCTGCCCGACCACTCTTTCCGATATCTCTGGCTGGCTTGACGCGTTGGGCGATGAGGCAGCGTCGCTGAACGTGATCTTCATCACGGTCGACCCCGAGCGGGATACCGTCGCCGCAATGGCGGAGTACGTCAGCTATTTCCACCCGGCAATCCGCGGCTGGACAGGTCCGGAAGAGCAGATCGCACGGGCGGCAGAGGGTTTCCGTGCAGTCATTGAGAGAGTGCCGACCGATAGCGGAGACTACACGATGAACCATACCGCCAGCGTGTTTCTATTCAACGCCGAAGGGCAATTCGTCACCACAATCGACTACCACGAGGCAAGAGACTTCGCGCTGCCAAAGATCCGCCGCGCACTGCACCAAGAAATGGAAGAAACGACATGAAGCTGAGAGTTGTAGCGGCGGGCTTGGTAATTATGGTTGCTGTCTCAGGGGGCGCGATTTTCGCTACTGGTGCCTTATCAAGGGAACCAGTCCCGACAGGTCTGGAAGAAGCCTCCTTGTGGCTACCCGAGCCTCCCACGCTGCCCGACACTTTAGGTGGTGGGGCAGTTCGTTTCGCAACGGTGCAATCCGAGAGTGCGCGCGATCAACTCCCCCTGCCCCTTTTGCAGGCCCCAACCATCGACGCGCAGCCGCCAGTGATCCAACCTCCTCTGTCGACTTGGTCCCGTGACATCGCACCCGGCGAAACGCTTGATGTCGTACTGGCCGACTCAGGGATGGCGGCGTCCGACCGGGCATCAGTCGCCTTGGCAATCGGCGCTGAATACGATCTGCGACGGCTTCGGCCCGGCCATTCGCTCACGGTCGTCTCAACCATGGACGGCGGCCCGCGGACGGTGACCCTGGCCGTTGAGGACGGTGTGAGGATCGAAGCAGTTTTTGGAACTGAGATGATCACGCAAGTTATCGCCCCGGAGACGGAAGTTGTGACGGTAGCCGGTGAAGCGATTATTTCGACCTCAATGTTCGCCGCGCTCGACGAAGCTGGCATTCCCGCCCGTTTTGCAGTTGACCTCGCTCAGATGTTGGGCGGCACCGTGGATTTTCGCCGAGAGATGGCTGGTGGAGAAAGGCTCCGCCTGCTGTGGCGCGAGGCGCGTGTTGGCGAAGATCGGATCGGCCAGCCGGACCTTACCTTCGCTGCGTTGGAAATCGCGGGGAGCCTCTATGAGGTTGTCTGGCCAGATGATGCCAGCGGACAGGCGACAATCTATGTCGATGGCGACGTGCTTCGCGTTTTCGCGCAGCCCGTCGTGGGCGCACGGTTGAGCTCCGTCTTCGGGCGTCGCACGCATCCGGTCTTTGGCAACGTAAGAATGCATACGGGCGTGGACTTTGCGGCGGCGCACGGGACGCCTGTGCAATCGACCGCGCCAGGACGCGTAAGCTTCATCGGATGGCGAAACGGTTATGGCCGTGTGGTCGAGATAGCCCACGGTCCCGACATCATGACGCGCTACGCGCATCTCAGCACTGTGCCTGAAAGCATCGCAGAGGGTCAGCGCGTCGCCGCCGGAGAAATGATTGGGCGCGTTGGAGAGACCGGCACTACCACGGCACCGAACCTTCATTACGAGGTGCTCGTAAACGGCCTTCCAACGGATCCTCTTGTCGACGATCGGCTGGCGGACGCGGCTGACCCCGAAGCGGATAACGCCGCAGCGCTGTCACGCCTCGCTGAGGCCCGCGCACGTATGGAAGAAAGCTTTAGTCCCGGGGTTGCCACTTCAGCTTCCGAAAGGCTCTGATGCGCTCCGCGAACGCAGCCATGGCACGCGGTTCGACCAGCATCGGTCCTGACTACAAAACGCGAGACCAAGGAAGCCTTCCCATACGGACACGGCAGGGCTATTGAGAATGAGTCGCATTTACACTGACAAATAGATTGGCCCGCAATGGAAACTGTCTCCCCAATAATGCTCGGCTTCCTAGGAAGTCTCGCTGCGGGATCACTCACCGCTGTTGGCGCCCTGCCCGTGTTGTTCGGTCGTGTTCCATCGCGGGCCACCCGTGATCTTTCGCTCGGGTTCGCGGCAGGCGTGATGCTTGCGGCTTCGTTCTTCTCACTGATCATTCCCGCCTTGGACGCAGCTGATATCCGGTTCGAAAGTGAGGCAGCGCCTGCAGCCATCGTTTGCCTCGCGATCCTGCTTGGGATGGGCGCGGTCGCCCTGATGAACGAAAAGCTCCCGCACGAGCATTTCAGCACCGGTCGCGAAGGGCCCGAAGGAGCATCCCTCCGGCGGGTTTGGCTCTTCATCATCGCGATCACGATCCACAACTTCCCCGAGGGGCTTGCAGTTGGCGTCGGGTTCGGGTCCGGCGGTATCGAAGGCGGCATGCCTCTTGCCATTGGCATTGGCCTACAGAACGCACCCGAAGGTCTGGCCGTCGCCGTGGCCTTGCTTGGAGAGGGCTATCCCAAGTGGCGCGCGTGGGGCATCGCGGCGCTCACCGGCATGGTCGAACCCATTGGCGGATTGCTTGGGGCAGGCATCATTACGCTGTCAGAGCCGCTGTTACCGTGGGGATTGGCCTTTGCCGCGGGCGCGATGCTTTATGTGATAAGCCACGAGATCATCCCTGAAACCCATCGCAGCGGCCATCAGAACAAGGCGACGCTCGGCCTTGCGGTAGGCCTCGTGCTCATGCTGTTCTTGGATGTCTACCTCGGGTAACCGAAAAGAGACGCAGCCTGGCCCACGCAGCCGCGCACATCAGGGATAGATGTCGATAGGTGTACCGTCCTGAACCATGGCGTAGACATGCTCGATCTGCCGATCCGTTACAGAAGGGCAGCCTGCCGTCCAATCGCGGACATTCATCGGGTCAATTCCGCGCCGCGGACCGCCATGGATGAAGATATCTCCACCGGGCGAACGACCGTGCGACTCAGCAAACGCAATGTCCGCCTCATTCGGGTAGGAGATACCGATGGATAGATGGAATTCGCTGTTCGGATTGCGGCGGTCGATAATGTACGCCCCCTCGGGTGTACGGCCATCGCCTTCGAACTGTTTGTGACCCACGGGCGCGAAACCAAGCCCGATCGGGAACCTCCGCAATTCACCCTCCACCCCGTCAAGGATAAGCAAACGCTCATTCTTGTACATTCTGAGCCGTGTGACCTGCGGTCCATCGTAGTCCCGGAACCTGCTTGCGCAGCCGGACAGAAATGCGGTGATCGTACCCAAAAGGAAGATGCGGCGTTTCATGGAGAAAGCTCGATTTTTTAATTATGCCTCGTGACGGTAGTTAGCATGCCAAATCTAGTTGATCAAAGGCGAGTTTGATCGCGAAAGAACAAGTTGCGGCAGCCATGTGATCAATTCAGGTCGCCATACCAGCAAGGCGATCAGTGCGACTTCGATGACCACGAGTGGTCCCGCGCCGCGATAGATATCGGCCAGATTAACGCTTGGTGGCGCCGCCATCTTGGCGAAGAACAGCGCATATCCGAACGGCGGTGTGAGAAATGAAGTCTGAAGCGCCAATGCGATCAGACCAGCCAACCAGACCTGCGAGAAATACTCTGACCCAACATGATCGGAGAAATCCAGCTGTGCGAACAAAGGAAGGAAGATCGGTAGGAACACGAGCAGAATCTCGATCCAGTCGAACACAAACCCCAGCACAAGAATGACGCCCAACAACATGCCAAGGGTCGCCCAACGTCCAAGGTCAAATCCATTGATCCACGCAAGCAGAAGCTGGCCACCCTCCAGCAGATTGAAGCTGAGTGAAAAGATTGATGCGCCCACCACGATGAAGAACACCATCGAGGTCATGGACGCCGCCTGCACAATCGTCTTGTTCAGACGATCAAACGTCATGCGACCGCGAACCACCATGACCAACAGCGCACCAAAAACCCCAACACCGGCAGCCTCGGACAGGGTCGCAATCCCGCCCATGATACTGAGGGGAATGGCGGCGATCACCGCAATCGCCATGATCGAGGACACCACATCCCGCAGGGTCGGCTTTGCGTCGTCCGAAAGTGAGATGTCGATGCGCCCTCTCAGCGTGACGGCAAAATAGACGGAAAAGAAGAATACCAAGATAAGGACTGGGATGACCAACGCCGAGTACATCAACGAGATGCGAAGCTGAAAGACATTGGCCACGAAGAACAGCAGGACCGCCGGAGGGAAGACGACGCCCAACGCGCCGGACGCCGCCACGGCCGATCCCGCCACTGACGCGGAATACCCTGCGCGCAACATCGGGGCGTAGGCCACCAGCGCCACGGTCACGACGGAAGCTCCGATGACACCCGCGGCAGGGGCCAGGATCAGGCCAATCAACAAGGTGGCAATGGCGTAGTGACCGGGGAGCCACCTTAGCGCTTGCCCCAGTGTTCGAAACAGGGTTGATGAAATGCCGCTGGCGTTCAAAACCAGCCCCAGAAAGATCAGGAGCGGCACGGTGGTGAATTGCACCCCTTCGTTCGTCAGGATGCCACGCACACGAAGATAGATCAGACCAAGGTGATTGAAATCGGTGACACCCATCCAGACCGCGCCGACAAAGGCAAGAAACCCGGTCGCCGTCAGAACCAAAGCCACGGGGAAGCCGCTGAACACGCCTAGCGCCAGAATACCCAGCATGGCGATGGCCAGAAATTCAGTCTCCATGGGGAAGATCTTCTTGGGACAGCGGGGAAAGGCTATCGCGCCTGCCCCGCAGGAACGCGACGTTTCGGACAATGACGATAAGCCCGGCCAAGCCCAGAACCACGGGACCGATCACGGCGGCAACGCGCCTTGCCCAAATGTCGGTGTCCGCGAATTGCGTTGTCCGCATCAGCCCATCCCAGCCGTAGTAGGTGAGGATGGCCGCGAGGGGCAAAAGCACGAGAAGGCAGCCACCAAGCTCGATCCAAGCCAAGCGGCGTGGCGGCCACTTCCTTCGGAATACGTCCACGCGCACATGACCGTCCCGCAAATAGGTGAACCCGAATGTCATGAAGATCAGGATGAACAGCAAGGACGTCGAAAAATCCGGAAGGTATGACGACACCCCAAGGTGTAGCTTGCGATCAAGCATTTGCAGGCCGGTAAAAAATGCGATGGGGACCACTGTCAACCAAGCGGTCCCCACACCTATCGAATGGATGATCTTTTCCAGCACGTCGAATATGCGCATACTGCCCCCACCTTCGCCGCCCTTCCGGGCCACCTTAT
This sequence comes from Gymnodinialimonas sp. 57CJ19, assembly GCF_038396845.1. Taxonomy (NCBI): domain Bacteria; kingdom Pseudomonadati; phylum Pseudomonadota; class Alphaproteobacteria; order Rhodobacterales; family Paracoccaceae; genus Gymnodinialimonas; species Gymnodinialimonas sp. 57CJ19. The sequence continues at coordinate 1,371,513 of NZ_CP151587.1, read as the reverse complement.
TGTCCCGGCGCCAAGGCCCCCTTGGCCATCTTCGCGCCGACCCGCTTTCCACCGGCAGGGGGCTGCTTGCGTTCCCCGGCATTCAGAAGCCGCAGGGCATTGGCAACGACGACCAGCGACACACCGACATCCGCGGCGATAGCCCCCCACATGGACGCCATCCCGAAGGCCGTCAGCCCGACAAACAGCGCCTTGGTTGCCAGCGAAATCGCTATGTTCTGGCGGATGATCGACATCGCCCGGCGCGAATGGCCGATAAGCCAAGGCACCTTGGCGATATCGTCGGTCATAAGCGCGATATCCGCCGTCTCGATCGCGGCGTCCGAGCCGACGGCACCCATGGCAATCGCGTAATGCGCCCGCGCCATGGCGGGTGCGTCGTTCACGCCGTCGCCGATCATGGCCACCATGTCGTGGGTTTCGACCAGCTCTTCGATGGCTTTCACTTTGTCTTCGGGCAGAAGCTCGGCGCGCACCTCGTCGATACCCACCTCGGCGGCCACGGCCCGCGCGGTACGCTCGTTGTCGCCCGTCAGCATGACGATGGTTTTCACGCCCTGTGCGTGAAGCTGCGCCACGATGCCTTTGGCGTCGGGACGGATACGGTCACGCAGCTCCAGCAGTCCAATCACACCCGTTTCATCGCCCACGGCGACGAGCGTGCTTCCGGCGCCTTCAATCCGGTCGCGGATGTCTTTTGGGATAGAACTGCTGAACCCCTTCTCCTCCGCGAAGCGGTCAGAGCCTAGCCAGATCGAACGGCCAGCTGCGCGCCCTTCAAGCCCACGACCCGGCACCGTGCGGGTATCTTCAGCGGCGGACACCGTGACACCGTCGACCTCGGCCCGCGCAAGAATGGCACGCGCCAAAGGGTGCGAGGATCGCGCCTCAAGACCTGCGGCCATCTCGATCAGATCCTTGGCCGTCGCGGTGCCCAACGGATGCACGGACGCCACTTCAGGCTCGCCCATGGTGATCGTTCCAGTCTTGTCCATCGCCAGCGCCGTCGTACGGCCGGGCGCTTCGACATAAGCCCCACCCTTGATGAGCACCCCAACCCGAGCCGATGCGGCAAGTGCCGCGACAATGGACACAGGCGTCGAGATCACCAGCGCACACGGGCAGGCAATAACCAGAAGGACAAGCGCGTTGTAGAACCAGTAGTCCCACGCCCCGCCTGCGATGAGCGGCGGGAGAACTGCAATCGCGATCGCCAACACCATCACGATGGGCGTGTAGATGCGTGCGAATTTCGTGACCCATTGTTCTACCGGCGCGCGGCGCGCATGGGCATCGCCAACCATACGCGTGATCTTGGCCAGCACCGTGTCAGATGCCAACTTGGTGGCGCGCACCGTCAGTGTGCCTTCACCGTTAATCGTGCCAGCATAAACGTCATCCCCGGTTTCCTTCGGCACCAGCGCGCTTTCACCGGTGATCGGAGCCTGATCGACGGCTCCCATCCCGGATGTGACCTCTCCATCAAGCGGAATACGGTCGCCACCACGCACCACAAAGCGGTCGCCCACAACCACTTTTGCCGCTGGCATGTCCAACTCTGTGCCGTCATCGCGGATCACCCGCGCGGTTGGCGGCGCGAGATCAAGAAGTGCGGAGACAGCATTCCTTGCTCGTCCGACGCTCCAACTCTCAAGGAAGAGAGACAGGGAAAAGAAGAACGCGACTGTCGCCGCCTCGAAGAACTCACCAAGTCCAATGGCACCTGCAACTGCGACGACCATCAGCAGGTTCATGTCGGGCGAGAACCGCCGCGCCGAGGACCACGCCTTCGGCGCCACGAGCCAGACGCCGCATAGGATCGCGATTGCAAAGAACGCAACCTCGATCAACGGCATCGGCGCTTCGCCATGGCCGGAAAAGAGCCCGACAGCTCCGCCCAAACCGGTTTCAACCACGTGCCAGATAAAGCCTGCGGCCCAGAAGCCTCCGCTGAGGAACGTGAACAATCTTTGGCGGGCAAGGTGTTCAGCCTGATCGACCGATGCCCTTTCGGCATCCCACGGTTTGGCTGTCATGCCGGTACTTGCGACCAACTCTGCGACATACGAGTCCGATATCGTCTTGGCACTGTCCAAAACGGTCATTCGCCCATTGATGACATCGAAGGCTAGATGCTCGGCCCCGCCCACTTTGGGGCCAACTACCTTGTTGAGGATTGAGACTTCCTCAGCGCAGTCGAGACCAGACACCTGAAAGCTGCGTCCCGACGACGGAGCTGGTGCAGGCGACGTGTTAACGGGCTTGTCACTTCCGCAACAGCTTTCGCCGTGCGTGTGGCCAGTCTGAGTATGATCGTGAAAATGTGGGTCGGACGGCATCAGAAACCTCGGGAATCGATATGATGCAATTTAGATAGCACCTACAGCCACTATAGCTTCAAGTGGCTATTTTTGGTTCAACCCCAGATGTCCCCGAATGACATTTCCCGCATATCCGGGACACGCAGATGCGGAAAGCCCTCGCCCGACATGGCGCGCCAAGCAACGGAAATTCAATGTCGGTCTGGAAGGAGTAAGGATCGATATGGTTCATCTGCCAAACGCGACTTCCAACTCTTCTTTTCTAAGCCGGATAAAGGCGCGCCATGGATCCAATTTCGACATTGGGAAAGAGCGCATTGATATGTGGCATAACCATGCGCACACATCCGGAACTCGCACGACTTCCGATCGACCAAGGCTGTGGCGTTCCGTGGATCCTAAGAAACGTGTCACGCTGTCCGACGTATAAATACAGAGCACGTGAGCCGAGCGCGTTGTTGGGTCCAGGTTCCTGTCCATTGGCATACTGCGAATATACCCCTGGCTCCCGGGCGATCATGTTCTGCGTGGGAGTCCAGTGTGGCCATTCAACTTTGCGGCGGATCGTGTAGGTCCCCGGTTCATACAATCCGTCTCGACCGATAGCGACGCCGTATCGCATAGCGGTCCCCCCGGCTTCTACGTGGTACAGGTAGCGCGCGGTCGCGTCGACATGGATGTCACCCGGAACTAATCCGTCGTTCGCGGCAACTCTCTGAGGAAGCAAACGTCGATCCAGCCCCCACGGATTGGTGGTCGAAAGATCAAATTCTGGCGGAGTAACCTGCGCGTCCCAAGTCGCCATTTCCGACTCCGTTGGCCAGTTATTTGCCAACGACGGTCCGGCCAATGCCGCAGAAAACAGCGCCGTGGTTGTCTGGATGAAATGTCGTCTGGTCAGCATCTGTTTTCCCCGCATCAAGTTCGACTTTCAGTGGCAATGCCACACTTTACCTAACACGCGGTAACACCTCCAGTAGCTGGAGGTTCAAGAGAAAAGTTGTACGCAGACTGCCGAATTCGCAGGTCTAGCGGGAACGTGAACGCTCCGGTCGCCCTTTTGCCTTTCATGGTATGATCGGCGAAACGCATAGCCACATCTCTGTGTGAACCTCTGGTCCGCAATATGAGTCACTGTCACCGCGAGCACGTGTCGCCAATACTCATTACCTTTCAGTGCGTGAACAGAAAGGGTTGGGCAACGTTCGTTCCATCGTTCACTGCAGTGGATGTTCTCGAAAGAAGCCGATGGACCAAGTGACCTGAGCACCTTTTGCCCGAGAGCGATGAACACAACTTCCCAGGACTTTAAGGAACGATCAGCTTAATCGACACCTTGCAACTAGGCGACAGCTGCAATCAAGGCGCGAAGTTCGTGCTTCGACAGTGGGTTCGATAGCTTGAAACAGAGCCGATAGTTCCAAAGTGAAAAAAATATGGTCCATCGTCACCAATGTTGCGTTAGTTCCTGTAGATCTTTTCGCCGATATTCAACCCCAAATACGCGCTTCCATTACGATGAGACGATGGTCAGAAGTTCGCGGTGATCGGCCCCACTTGAGTGGTTCGTTTTGAATGTTAGTGCATGACTGGCCTGGGTTCCATCGGGACAATGGATTCAGGGGCCGGTGGTCGGTAGCCCAAAGCACTGTGCGGTCGCTTGGTGTTGTTGTGTTTCCTCCAGCTTTCAATGATGATTTGGGCCTCACGTAACGAGCAAAAGGTCTCTCCGTTCAACAGCTCATCCCGGAACCGGGCGTTGAAGCTTTCGCAGTATCCGTTCTACCAAGGTGACGCTGGTTCGATGTAGGCCGTCTTGGCACCGACTGCCGCAATCCAGTCCCGGACAGCCTGAGCAATGAACTCTGGGCCGTTGTCCGACCGGATATAGGCAGGAACGCCGCGCAAGATGAACAGATCCGTCAGGGCGTCGATGACCTGAGTCGAGTTCAGCCGCCTCTTAACCCGGATTGCGAGGTACTGTCGGCTGTGCTCGTCCAAGATATTCAGGGTTCTGAATGCCTTTCCATCGTCTGTCCGGTGATGAACGAAGTCATATGACCAGACATGGTCGCGATACTCCGACCGCAAACGAACGCACGAGCCATCGTTCAGCCATAGCCTCCCCTTCTTGGGCAGTTTCATTGGCACTTTGAGCCCCTCACGTCGCCAGAGGCGTTCGACACGCTTGTCGTTCACCAACCAACCTGCATCCCTTTGCAGGGCCGCGATCCTACGAAAACCGTAACGACCGTACTGGCGGGTAAGCTCGATCATATCAGCGATCAAACGCTGATCGTCGGACCGGCCGACAGGCAAACTCCTCTGCGTAGACCGGTGCTGCCCCAAGACATGACAGACCCGCCGTTCCGACACCCTGACGCGATCGCGGATATGATCGATACAAGCACGACGACGCGAGGGACTTAGTAGTTTCCCCGTGCTGCTTCCGACAAGATCAGCTTGTCCAAAGTCAGATCTGATATTGGGCGGCGCAATCGGTCATTCTCCTTTTGAATGCGCTTTAGTTCCTTCAGTTGGTCTGTTCCCATGCCACCATATTGCTTTCGCCAGTGATAGAATGTCTGCTCCGTTATCTGCACCTGTCGGATGGCGCCGACACGTGGCATTCCTTGGCCGCAAAGTACCTCAACCTTCCGCAGCTTCGTGACAATCTCTTCGGGTTTGTGTCGTTTGATTCTGAGCAGCCCCAGTTTAGTGGTCCAAATTGAAAGTTAGTGCATGATGGGCCTTTGGTCCATCGGAACGATGGCCTCTGGCGCAGGTGGGCGGTAGCCCAGAGCACTATGTGGTCGTTTGGTGTTGTAATGGTTCCTCCATCTTTCAATGATGATCTGGGCTTCACGCAGCGAGTAGAAGATCTCGCCGTTCAACAATTCATCACGCATTCGCCCGTTGAAGCTCTCGCAATATCCGTTTTCCCAGGGTGACCCGGGCTCAATGTAAGCCGTCTTGGCTCCCACGGCTTTGATCCAATTCCTGACAGCTTCGGCGATGAACTCCGGGCCATTGTCTGACCTGATGTAGGCAGGAACTCCTCGCAGGATGAACAAATCCGTCAGGGCGTCGATGACCTCGGTCGAGTTCAGCTTCCGCTTCACCCTGATCGCCAGGCATTCCCGGCTGTGTTCATCCAAGATGTTGAGCGTTCTAAAGGCCCTGCCGTCGTCTGTTCGGTGATGTACGAAGTCGTACGACCAGACATGATTGCGATACTCAGGGCGCAGCCGGACGCACGACCCATCATTCAGCCAGAGCCGCCCCTTCTTTGGTTGTTTCATTGGCACTTTTAGCCCCTCACGCCGCCACAGGCATTCCACACGTTTGTCATTCACCTGCCAACCTGCGTCTCTCAACAAGGCGGCAACCCGACGGTAGCCATATCGACCAAACTGGCGCGTCAGCTCGATCATATCTGCGATCAAGCGTTCTTCGTCAGCACGCCCACATGGTAACCGTCGCTGCGTTGATCGATGCTGGCCCAACACGCGGCAAACACGACGCTCGGAAACCTTCATTTTGCAGCGCACATGATCAATGCAGGCCCGCCTACGCGAAGGGCTCAGAAGTTTCCCGATGCGGCCTCCTTCAAGATCAACTTGTCCAATGTCAGGTCAGAAACCGCACGCCTAAGGCGCTCGTTTTCTTTCTGTAGCCGCCTCAGTTCCTTGAGCTGTTCTGTGCCCATTCCGCCGTACTTCTTCTTCCAGCGATAATAGGTTTGTTCAGTCACGCTGATCTGACGGATCGCGTCAATCCGGGGCATGCCTTGCCCCATCAGAACTTCAACCTGCCGTAACTTCACGACAATCTCTTCCGGCTTGGGTCTCTTAATGGCCATCTATGGTCCTCCGCTTTCCTAACTATAGGGGCGGACCACTTCAAAGGGGGAGGCTCAGGACGTGATGAACGTCTGCGACACCGTCTACGCCGCGCATCGCGTCGACGACCGCAGCGTTATCCATGTCGGGCGGACTGCCGAGCATCAGGGTTCGGATCGGACCTCCAATTTCCGTAACCGCCAAGTACAGAATGTAGAGCGCGATGCCGATGGTGATGGCCGGATCAACCCACCGCATGTCATAGAGGATGATCAGCGATCCGCCAACGATGACCGCCACCGAAGCAAGCGCATCAGACAAGTTGTGAAGAAACAGAGCGCGGATATTCACGCTGTCCTTCTGCATCGAATAGGTCAGCAGTGCCGTCAGCGTATCGACACCAAGCGCCACACCCCCGATGATCACGACCGTCCAGCCCTGCACTTCCGGCGGATCGATCATGCGCATTCCGCCCTCATAGATCAGGTAGACCCCGACAAGGATGAGCGTCGTGTAATTGATTAGCGCAGCCACGATCTCGATCCGGCCATAGCCGAAGGTCATATTCTCGTCAGCAGAACGGCGGGCGATCTTGCGCGCGCCAAACGCAATGACCAGAGACGCCATATCGGAAAAGTTGTGAAGTGCATCTGCGATCAGCGCGAGGCTGCCCGAGAGCACCCCGCCCACGATCTGCGCGACCGTCAGAAGGCCATTCGCCCAGATGGCAATGGAGACACGCCTGTCGCCGGAGTCCGGGTCAATTTGGGCGTGGCCGTGGTCATGCGGCATGGTTCGTGCCCTCAAGGCTGTGATTTGGCAGGGTGAGGCCCGGGACTCGAGGCACATGCCCGCGCCTGATCGCGCGCACCCGCGCGATGGCGCAGCGTACTATTCACTGATCCCATCGATCCTGACGGCAGCCACCACCGCGAAAAAGCCACATGAATCCTCATTTCAGATCGCTTCGATGGCCTGCCTAAGTAGATCGCGAACCTGACCCGCGACAGCATGCAGCGCCGGATTCTCGATCGCCTGCATAGAGGCCACCGGATCGATCGCGCTGACTTCAACGCCGCCATCGACCTCGCGCAGGATCACGTTGCAGGGCAACATCGCGCCAACACGCGGTTCCATCCCGATGGCCTCAAAGGCCATCTTCGGGTTGCAGGCCCCTAGAATGCGATACGGCCGCATCTCCAAACCCAGTTTCTTCTTCATCGTCGTCTTGACGTCGATTTCGGTCAGAACGCCGAAGCCGTTGTCCGCAAGGGCAGCGCGGGTACGCCTGTCGATCTCGTCGAATGTGGCGTCGATGAAATGGCGATTGATCGTATATGTCACTGGAATGCGCTCCTCGATTTTGCGCCCTGAGACGCCGGCTTGGCGACACCGCGCGGAGATCGATCGTTCGCGACTATTTTGGGCGCTTCGTGGCAAGATCCCCGATTGAGTATCTCGCGTGCAGGTTACCGCAACTCGGCCCTGTCGTATTGATCCACATCAGCGACTGCACCCCGCTTTCTCACTAGGGGTAACGAATGGCGCGATTAGATGCCATGCAAATGGAGACACAGAATGGACCACAGGAAAACTGCAATTGTCTCGGGCATTGTGACCGCAGGCGGGTTTGTCGCGACGTCGGCGATGGCACAGGTCGGTGAAATCCCGGATCGTTACGGCTCCTACGCGCATGGACACGATATGATGTGGGGTGGCAACCAATGGGGCGGCTTCGGCATGGTCCTTGGCCCGATATTCATGATCTTGATCTTGGTCGCGATCGTGGCCGGGATCATTTATCTCTTGCGTCTTTTCGGTGTGGCCGGACCTGGCAGCAGCGGTCACGTCGCGCACGACCGAGCCTTGGCGCTGCTCAAGGAGCGATACGCCAAGGGAGAGATCGACTCCGAGGAATTTGCAGAACGTAAGAAATTGCTGGCCGAGTGAGGCGCGCCTCACTCGGCGCTCGTGACCCCGCAATGGCCCCAGACTTGAGGCCGTTGCGGCAATCCTAATACGTGGATTTAAGCCGACAAATCGGCCCGCTCCAATTCCACAAGCGAACGACGCATCGGGATTTCCATTTGCATAAGCACTATCGGGCACTGAAAGGACAAAATGAAACGACGTAAGTTCCTGACCTCGACCTCCGCAGCACTTGCGACAGCGGGTGTCCTGTTTCAATCGTCTGCCCGGCTGGCATCAGCTCAGGGCCAAGGGCCACTTACGCGCCTTGCCATGCCGCCACTTCTCGACACACGGGCGACGAGTCGGCTGTCCCTTGCGACGCAAGCGGGCAGCAGCGGTTTTCTCGGTGGGCCAAGCACGCCAACCGCCGGGTTCAATCAAGAGTATCTGGGTCCGACCATTGTTCTTCAGAACGGCGAACTAGCCGCCGAGGTGCAAAATACACTCGATGAACCTATCAGCGCGCACTGGCATGGCCTTTTGGTGCCCGGAGAGCATGACGGCGGTCCGCACCTTCCGATCGCGCCTGGCGCGACATGGCAACCAGAAATGACGATTGCGCAAGATCCAGCAACTATCTGGTATCACTCGCATATCCATGAGCGAACTGCCGAGCAGGTTTACTTCGGGCTAGCCGGAGTTATTCACGTGACTGATGGCGAGGACGACGCGCGCGGTCTGCCGTCCACCTATGGGGTCGATGATCTGACATTGGTTTTGCAGGACCGGCGGTTCGATGCCTCTGGGCGCATGGTCTACAATCCATCCATGATGAATAGGATGCATGGGTTCACAGGCAACCGGATGCTCGTCAACGGTCAGGCCGGTGCCACGGCGGTGGTACCGCATGGGATCGTGCGCTTACGTCTGCTCAACGGCTCAAATGCGCGCATCTACACGCTCTTTTTCGATGATACGCAGCCGATGCACCTTGTGGCGACGGATGGCGGCTTTCTGCCCGCGCCTGTTGCGCTCGACACACTGCGCCTTGCCCCCGGAGAGCGGGCTGAGATCCTTGTCGATTTCTCGGGCGATGGGGCTCCGGTACTGATGAGTGATCCAAGCCAGGCCTATGGCGTCTTGCAGTTCGGGACCGACGCGACACTACCCACGCGGATTACCCACCTGCCAGATCAACTGGACGGAGTGCTTGAAGACTTGTTAGGGGCCGAGGTCGCAAACCGGCAGTTCTCGCTCGATATGGGTATGGGTGGCATGATGAGGGGTGGTGGCGGGTTCGCTATTAACGGACGTCCCTTCGATATGCGCAGGATAAATTTCGACGTCGCACTTGGAACGGTCGAGCGTTGGCATGTTCGCAGCTCTATGGTTGCGCACCCGTTCCACGTCCATGGCGTGCGGTTCCGGGTGCTGACCGAGAACGGCGCTCCGCCTCGGCCCGAGAACACCGGCTGGAAGGACACCGTCTTGATACCGGGAGAGGCCGAAATCCTGGCCCGGTTCGACCAGCCCGCAAGCGACACGACACCGTTCATGTTCCATTGCCATATCCTTGAACATGAAGACGCTGGTATGATGGGCCAGTTCACCGTCACCTGACGTCCGCGCCGCGGACCACTAAATGGAGGCTTCGACGGCACAAATGCTCGAGTCCTTTCTTGCCACTGAACCGCAGCTTCGCCTCGTCGTGTTTCTCGGCGTTCTGGTGGTGATGGCGTTGTGGGAATTGGCCGTGCCACGGAGGCGGGTGGAGATCCCGCGCGTCATCCGCTGGACAAACCATCTGGCCTTGGTGGTGGTCGATACGATTGTGTTGCGGCTGAGTTTCCCGATCCTTGCAGTCGGTTTGGCGGTCATGGCAGAGGACCGGGGCTGGGGCCTATTCAATATCTTTGGCACGCCTGATTGGATCGCACTCGCGGTTTCGGTCCTCGTTCTTGATCTGGCAATCTATCTGCAGCACGTGTTGTTCCACGCGGTCCCCGCACTCTGGCGACTACACCGGATGCATCACGCCGACCTCGCGTTTGATGTGACCACAGGCTTGCGCTTTCATCCTTTGGAAATTCTGTTGTCGATGGGGATCAAGCTCGCGGTCGTATTGGCTTTGGGCCCACCCGCCGTTGCCGTGTTGATCTTCGAGGTTCTCTTGAATGCGACGGCCATGTTCAATCACTCCAACATTCGGCTGCCGAGGCTTGCGGACCGCCTCCTCCGTCTGATCGTAGTCACGCCAGACATGCACCGCGTTCATCACTCGATCCGACCGGAGGAGACGAATAGCAACTTCGGTTTTAACCTTCCTTGGTGGGATAGATTGCTCGGCACCTACAAAGCGCAACCGACAGATGGACACGAAGGAATGACGATCGGGATCGAGCAATTCCGGACAAGACGGGACCTTTGGCTCGACCGGATGTTAGTGCAGCCCGTAAAAGGTCCTGCAAGCGGTTATCCGATTAATCGTGAGACCGCGAAGAAGCGGTGAGCTGCATGTGGATATCGAATGCAATCCGACCAACGGTAGAGAAGGACGCATGCATGCTTTTGTCGCATCAAGCATTGAATGACTGCTTAGAGCTGAATTGACCGTCCTTTCGGACTTAGATCGACTAAGAAGGACCCAATCCCTGCGGCGACAGCCAAAGACGTTTGTGTAGATTATTCTGAATTTTAGTCCATTGAATGGGGCTAGTTGCGTCGACAATATCTACTTTCTTTGGTGGCAAGTGACGCCACGAACGCTCCACTTAAAGTTGGGTCGCAACGTCGGCATGCATTCCCTTGCCGATGCCGGGCAACGCCGGCGCGATCCATCGCGGCGCTCCACATCCGATTATTGCCAGCCAGAGTTGCGCTGAGCATTTTCATTTGGCTGAGGGCCGCGTATCCTAGATCCTTTGCAACTCCAGACCAGATCAGGATCAACGATGTCCGCGACTTTGATCCTTCAACTCTTTATTGGGTCATACATGCTTAGCGTGGTGGCTTTCATAATTTCTGAAAACCGCACCCCGAAATCGACCTTCGCTTGGATGCTTGTCTTTGCCTTACTGCCGCTAATCGGCTTGGGCATCTATTTGTTCTTTGGGCGCGGCCATAAAGCGTTTGTGCGAAAATTCAAGATGACGGAACAGGGTGTGCCCGACGCAATGGCCGCGTCGTTTGCGCACATTGAGGCTGAACACAACATCTCTTTGGAGCGGTTTCAATCGACGAACCGAACCGCCTCTCGGTTAGCCAAACTGCTTCATTCCAACAGCAATTCGATGGTCACCACGAACAACAAGTTGCAGGTGTTGCAGAATGCCGACCTCGCCTTTCCTGCAATGATCGCCGCAATGGAGCAGGCCGCGCACTCCATTCATCTGCACTATTACAGTTGGAACGCAGACAGCTTTGGCGACCAATTGTTGAGTCTTCTGACACGAAAAGTTGCGCAGGGGGTTGAGGTTCGCATCCTGTACGACCCCATCGGAAGTTTCTCTATGCTCAGCCGTCGGTACCTGCGGCAGGCCCGTGATGCGGGCATCCAGATCATGCCCTTCTCGTCCTTGTGGCGTATCCACACCATATCCTACCGCAACCACCGCAAAATCGCAGTCATCGACGGGCTCATAGGGTTCACCGGCGGACTTAACATCGGTGATGAGCATATTGCCCCACCCGCCGGATTTGATCGCTGGCGTGATACCCACATCCAAGTTGAGGGGAGTGCTGTTTGGGCTCTGCAAAGCATCTTCTTGGTCGATTGGATAAACGCCACCGGCGAAGACCTAGATCCGGCGCCATATTTCGCAGAGTTGTCTGAAACGACCGATGGAGCCTTTTTGCCTGTGCAGATCTGCTTGTCGGGGCCTGACAGCGAATACGAGGCGATCCGTCAGCTGTATTTCGAGATGATTACAACCGCACAACATCAAGTTTTGATCCAGTCGCCGTTCTTCATTCTTGATGAGACGATCAGTGAAGCCCTGAAAATGAAGGCGCTTTCAGGTGTGGATGTGCAGGTGATGATCTCGTCATCTGGCCCTGGGCAAATCTTGCCCTACTGGGCCGCAAACACTTTCGCAGCCGAAATCGCACGGGCCGGTGTTGATGTCCAAATGTATGAAGCAGGGTACCTACACGCCAAGACAATCTGCGTTGACGGCAAGATTTGCTCGATCGGGTCGGCCAACTGGGACATCAGGTCATTCAGCATCAACTACGAGCTAACGGCTGTCATTTATGATGAAGAAGTATCGGCAAAACTAGTGTCGGCGTTTGTGGAAGACCTCAATGGCTGTCGGCCGTTTGATGTTGACGAATACGCCGCAAGACCTCGCCTGTCTCGGTTCAAAGACAGCATGGCGCGATTGGCGTCACCCCTCCTTTAGGACCAGCTAAATGTCGCCTTGATCGGAAGGTGATCTGACGCAATGCGCGTCAGCGGCGTATCGACCACCACCGGGTCCGACGCTGTCAGGCCTTCGGAATGGAACATTCGGTCAAAACGAATGCAGGGCTCTCCGTCGACTTCGGTGTGATGGCCCCCAACGCACGCCAGGGGCCACTATAGCGTTATTCCGGCAGTACCATCCCGCTGTAATCGCCCCGAACGTAGAGCGTGACTGTCACGTCTTGGTCATCGCGATTGCGCCAGAACCAGCCGTGATTGCCGGTGAAAGCAGCCGTTAAGACACCTTCGGCACCAGGAACTCCACGGCCCCGCTCATAGCTAATGTTTTGTCCTCCACCGTCGCCATGCAGGTCGAAGTTCACGACGCCGTTTTCGGCTACCCAAAGGAACTCGGCTACTGCACTCTCTTCCATTACCAGTTTAACTTCGATGCCTTCGCCTGGGGTCAATGTGACAGTGTATTGATCTGTCCATTCGGCATCGATGGTTTGTGCGTGTGCCGCGCCAACAATGAGACCGAAAACCCCGTCGATGAAGCTGGATTGCTCTTCAATCGTCCCATCGTTCTGAAGTTCCAGCAGGCGGTCGGCTTCGGCCTCTTCGGCAAGTTGTCCTTTGATCTCGCCCATTTCAGCAAGGCCGATCACCCCACCGACGCCAGTTGGATCAATCCCGAATTCCGCAGGCAGAACGACCGTCACAAGGATAACTATCGCCGCGACTGCAGCGATGATTGTGGATTTGATTAGTTGGGCTGAGGTCGGCAACTCGTCGAGGTTTGGTTTGTTTCCATTATGCATCTTCTTAGTCTCCAATAGGATCAAGCGACGAAGTAGCTGGTCATCTGATACCCGATCAGAATGAACCCGGCGGACATCATTGCGACGTTTGCGGTGTATGCGTGTTTCCAGAAGGACGTTGTTTTTCGCCAGTATCCCATCACGATCAGGATCATAGCGAGAGCGATCAATTGACCGATCTCAACGCCCACGTTGAAGGCCAATAGGTTTGGTAGCAGCCCATCTTGAGCGATGTCGTAATCTAGGATTTTGGAGGCCAGGCCTAATCCGTGGAAAAAGCCAAAGATCAAAGTTGCAGCCTTGGTGTTAGGCTGAACCCCGAACCACCGTTGATAGGCACCCAAATTGTCGAGGGCCTTGTAAACCACCGAGAGGCCAATGATGGCGTCGACGAGGTAGGAACTCACGTTCCAGCCAAAGTATACCCCTGCCAGCATCGTGGTCGAATGGCCGATGGCAAACAAGCTGACGTAGATGGCGACGTGCTTCATTCTGTAGAGAAAGAAGACGACCCCAAACAAGAACAGCAGGTGGTCATAGCCGGTGACCATGTGTTTGGCCCCCAGATACATAAAGGGGATCAGGTGCATCCCGCTGATCTCTTGGATGTAGCCTGCGTCACCCTCAGTGACGGCATGGGCAGAGGCTGAACTTGCAAGGGCCAAGAGCGCCAGCAAGACTACGGCAAAAAAGATCAGGGATTGTCGCATTGGATGTGACAATGGCCCCGACCCATGGGATCGGTTGTATATCATTGTGGTTTTCCGCTTGGTGAATATGGAGGAAGACAGCACCTCAAAGGTGCATCTTCACACTCGCGGCGGTCTCTCTAGGCCGAAGTCGCTTTGATCCTCTAAGACGTTGTTGGCCAATGCCCAAGTGCTTCCTGTCGGCAGGACAGTAATGGAGGGTGTTCGTGGCGGCAGGAACGCGATGTTGTGATCGTGATCCGCCACATCATGGGAGTGTCCATGATATGCGTCTATCAGATCCACGGCGTCATCATGTGCATGACCGTGTTCTTCAATCCCGGCGTCATGTTCCGCAACGATTTTCGTAAGTTCAGACAGATCGTGCGAGACCACTCGAACATTGGCCGACAAGACCATGCCCACCACCAGAACGAGGGTCAGCGCAACTTTCACAACGATCTTTGCTTTCCGCCGCATCTAGCTTGCTCCCACGGGTCTTAGCCCGCTTGCCTCATCCTCCCTAGGGGGATACATCACCCATATGGCAAAACTCGAACTTCATGCAACCCACCCTGCTGTCGTAAAACGGCTGAAACGTGCCAATGGGCATTTGATGAGCGTCATCAACATGATCGAAAGCGGTCAATCCTGCACCGACATCGCACAACAGCTTCATGCGGTAGAAAAGGCTATTCAGCAGGCCAAACGCACTTTGATCCAAGATCACATTGACCACTGCCTCGATGAAGCCATTGCCGGGCCCGCCAATGTTCAGGTGGTTGCGGACTTCAAAGCGATTACCAAGTATCTATAGGACATAACCCATGCTTTCCGTCCTCGCCGACCGCACTTACCGCCACCTGTTTCTGGCGCAGATCGTTGCATTGCTCGGCACCGGGTTGGCGACCATTGCTCTTGGCTTGTTGGCCTTCAATCTGTCCGGTGAGAGGGCCGGTCTGGTTTTGGGAACAATCTTCACGATCAAGATGGTGGCCTATGTCGGCATCGCCCCTATCGCAGGGGCATTCGCCAATCGTTGGCCACGTAGAACGATGTTGGTTAGCCTCGATCTGGTGAGAGCAGCAGTGGCTCTTTGCCTGCCGTTCGTTAGCGAGATCTGGCAGGTCTACGTCCTGATATTTGTGCTGCAATCCGCTTCCGCTGCATTCACACCTACGTTTCAGGCCACAATACCCGACATCTTGCCGGAAGAGGATCGCTACACACGGGCGCTGTCTCTTTCCCGATTGGCCTATGATTTGGAAAACCTGATCAGTCCGACACTTGCCGCCGTCTTGCTGATGTTTGTGAGCTATCAGGCGCTGTTTCTTGGCACTGTGATCGGGTTTATCGGCTCCGCAGTTCTTGTCGTCTCAGTGCTTCTTCCCAGTCCGAAACCCAGTGCCCCGCGCGGTATCTACGACCGCACCACACGAGGCCTGAGGATTTACCTCGCCACGCCGCGCCTACGAGGGCTTTTGTCCCTCAACCTCGCAGCAGCAGCAGCGGGTGCAATGGTGCTGGTGAATACCGTAGTTCTAGTCCGATCCGATCTGGGCCTGGGCGACACCCAGGTCGCGATTGCACTCAGTGCATTTGGAGGGGGCTCAATGCTGGCCGCGCTCGTGTTGCCTCGGCTTCTAGATACTAGGCCCGACCGCCCGGTAATGATCGGAGGCGCAGCAGTACTCGTGGCTACTCTATTCGGTCTCTCGGGCATGTCGCTTGTTTTCGGCCAGCAATGGTATCCGCTTTTGCTTGGGTGGCTGATCATCGGAATCGGCTATTCCACTGTATTGACCCCATCCGGACGCCTCTTGAAGCGTTCCGCACACCCTGAAGATCGGCCTGCCGTCTATGCAGCGCAATTTGCGTTGTCACATGCCTGCTGGTTGATAACCTATCCACTTGCTGGATCGTTGATCACCATCGCCGGACCCACCGCTGCCCTTGTGTGTCTAGGTTTGCTTGCATCTATCGGGCTACTTACGGGAGTTTCTTTTTGGCCCACAAACGATGACGAGGCATTGAACCATTCACATGATGACCTCCCAGAAGATCATCCACATGTTCGAGATGGGCGGTCACATAGCCATGCGATTGTGATTGATGATTTCCATCAACATTGGCCGCGCGCCTGAAAGTTGCGGGGCATCTGCATTCGACAATTGCCAAAGCAGGGTGTCCATAAACGATCGTCAACGGATAAAATCGACGGCTCCAAGGCAGATCAATGACTTATTGCGGCCAAATACTTTGTGCAAAACCTGCCGAGTTTGGGAACAATTTTTTGGTCGCGCCACGAAGGCCATCGTTACTTGCAAAGGCTTTCTAGGTAGTTTCGGCCCCTTGCGGCCATCTGTGCATAGTGCAGCATCGGTCAGGACAAGCTCGAAGCAGACCTTTGCTGTGTGGGGCGCAGCTTGCGAAGTGAACTTAGTTTGGAATCTGGGTAGTTTACTTCAGCCCAGCCATTCCTACGTTTTAACAGATACACAAAAATTCAGTCGGCCCCCTGCGGGACGCTTGCTCGTTTAGTCCCAATAGGAAAAATTCCTAACTCATTGATATTAAACACATGCCCTAGCAAGCTGCAGTGTCGGGTATTGAATAGAACGCTCCTCCGCTACCAAATTTTCCCGAACATGACCTGAATGACGACCGTCCGTTGGTCGATTTGTAGTCGCATCGCGAAAGCCCCGCCTGTTGGGGCGGGGCTTTCAGGGTCGCGTTGATGCGCCTGCGTTAGGCAAGGCCGTTACTGCCGGCGGGGCGACGCCGGACAGGGCAACAGGTGCAGTGGTAGCGGTCGGAGGCAGCACTTAGCGCCCCCGCTGCAATCCTTGCGTGCTACGCGCCGATGTGGGCTGTCGCCTCGATCTCCAATAGCGCATCATCTTCGACCAATCCCGCGACAATCAGCATCGACATGGCAGGGAAATGACGACCCAGAACCTTGCGGTAGACCTCCCCCACTTCCCGTTGACGAGCCAGGTATTCGGCCTTGTCGATCACGAACCACGTCAGTCGGGTGATATCCTCGACCTTGCCACCTGCCGCGACCACAACGTCCACGATGTTGCGCAAGGCTTGCTCCATCTGCCCGATGAAATCGTGAGAAGTGAACTTCTGCTCCGCGGTCCAGCCGATTTGGCCGCCGATATACAGCGTGCCGTCAGCGGCTAACACACCATCAGCGTAGCCTTTCGCAGGGGCCCAACCATCGGGCTTGATTGTCTTATTTGTCATTGTTTGCTCCTTAGATAGGGCGAGAAGGCCTGCCGCATCGGATCTGACCAAGGTTTTGGGCGATGCGCGGCGTCGATATGAACAAGGGTTAGGTTGGCAGAGAAGCGATGCGCATCCCTGCCCTCAGCAATCACTGAAACCCCAAGGCTGGCAGTGCCAACACGGGTCAATTCCAGCGACAGTGTAAGGTGATCTCCGTGGCGGCTGGGTGCTTGGAAAGTGGTTTCAACCTGCACCGTTGGTACGCCGCCGTCCTTCAGGATGTCCTCAAACGGGAAACCCACGTGATCGAAGAACGCTTCGACCATATCGTTGATGATCTCGAAGTAGCGCGGGTAAAACACCACGCCCGCGGGGTCGCAGTGTCTAAAAAGCACCTTCATGGGCTGGGTGAACGCGGTGTTTGTCACGAGGTTTCTTTCAACAAAAAACGTTGGATCTTGCCGGTCTGGGTCTTGGGCAGCGCCTCGACAAATCGCACGTCACGGGGGTATTTGAACGGCGCGATGGTTGCTTTCACGTGGTCCTGCAGGGCCTTGACCATCTCGGCGGAAGGGGTGGCGTCGGCCAGCACCACGTGGGCCTGCACGATCATCCCGCGCTCCTCGCTTGGCGCACCGACCACGGCGCATTCCGACACGTTGGGATGGGACAGCAGTGCCGCCTCCACTTCGGGGCCCGCGATGTTGTAGCCGGATGAGACGATCATATCGTCGTTACGGGCGGCAAAATGCAGGTATCCGTCCGCATCCATCGTGAAAGCGTCGCCCGAGATGTTCCATCCGTCCAAAACGTAAGCGCCCTGGCGGTCGTCGTTCATGTAGCGGCAGCCGGTGGGGCCACGCACGGCCAGACGCCCGACTTCCCCTCGGGGCAGTTCCTGCCCGTCCTCTCCGATGATCTTGGCCTCGTACCCCGTGACAGGCCGCCCCGTGCAGGCAGGCCGATGATCGTCAAAACGGTTGGAGATGAAGATGTGCAACATCTCGGTCGCGCCAATCCCGTCCAGCATCGGTTTGCCTGTCTTCGCAATCCAATCATCATAGACCGGCGCGGGCAGCGTTTCGCCCGCTGAAACGGCGGCGCGTAGACTGCTGAGGTCTGCGCCCTCCTCCATTGCGGCAAGCATGGCGCGGTAGGCCGTGGGGGCCGTGAAGCACACCGTGGCTTTATATTTCTCAATGATCTCAATCATATTGGGCGGAGAGGCAGTTTCCAGAAGTGTTGCCGTGGCCCCAAAACGCAGCGGAAAAATCGCCAAACCGCCAAGGCCGAACGTGAACGCCAACGGCGGGGAGCCGACGAATACGTCGTCGGGCGTCACGCCCAAGACCTCCCGCGCGTAGCCGTCCGCGATAATCAGGAGGTCGCGGTGGAAATGCATCGTCGCTTTGGGTGATCCAGTCGTGCCTGAGGTGAAGCCCAACAGCGCCACATCCTCGCGCCCCGTCGCCACGGCGTCGAACTGCACCGGCTTTTCCAGCGCCAACCGGTCGAGCTCGGCGTCATGGTTCGACGTGCCGTCAAAGCCCACCACATGGGTCAGGGTGCTGCACAGCTTGGCGCAGCCCTCCATCTCATCCATCAGGCGCGTATCACACAGCGCATGGGTGATCTGCGCCTTCTCCACGATCTGCGCCAATTCCGCGGCCCGCAGCATCGGCATGGTATTCACCACCACCGCGCCCACCTTGGTGGCGGCAAGCCAACATGCCACCATCGCGGGATTGTTGGCCGAGCGGATCAGCACCCGATTGCCGGGAACGACGCCCAGATCTTCTACCAGAACATGGGCCAGCCGGTTAGTCCAATCGGCCAGCTCCTTATAGGTGCGCCGACGCCCGTTGCCGATAAGGGCCGTGCGGTCGCCGAAACCCTTGGCAACCATTGCATCGGTCAACTCCACGCCGACGTTGAGGGTGTCGGGGTAATCGAACCCCTCCAGCAGGAAATCAGGCCACTGATCTTGCGGCGGCAAGTTATCTCTGGAGAACGTATCTTGATGGGCGCTGGCGCTTAACATGGCATACTCGCTTGCTTCTGGGGGCAGAAAACCGCCGGATTTTGAGGCCAAGGACGCAGAGCGGAAAGGCAAGATGCGATTTCCAGATTGGTCACCGTAACACTCCGTGTTGGTGGGTTCCTATTGACCCAGTGTTTGCCGGGCGATGATGATACGCTGGACGTCTGATGCGCCCTCATAGATGCGTAACGCCCTAATTTCTCTGTACAACTTCTCAACCGCCTGACCCGACCTCACGCCATCGCCGCCGTGCAGTTGCACAGCCTTGTCGATAACGTTTTGCGCGTGATCGGTGGCAAATAGCTTGGCCATCGCCGCTTCGCGGGTGATCCGCGGTGCGCCGCTGTCCTTGGTCCAGGCGGCCCGGTAGATCAGCAGCGCAGAGGCGTCGATATCCACGGCCATATCCGCGATATGCCCCTGCACAAGCTGCAAATCGCTGAGCGGAGCACCCTGCACGTGGCGCGCGCTTACGCGGGTCACGGCCTCGTCCAAAGCCCGACGTGCGAAGCCCAAGGCGGCAGCCGCCACCGTCGAGCGGAAGACATCCAGCACCGACATGGCGATCTTGAACCCCGCCCCGCTGTCGCCGATCAAAGCGCTTGCAGGCACGCGGCAGTCGGTGAAATCCAGCGTTGCCAAGGGGTGCGGCGCAATGGTGTCGAGCCGCTCGGCAATGGTCAGGCCCGGCGTATCTGCGGGCACCACAAAGGCCGACAAACCCCGTGCGCCGGGGCCGTCGCCGGTGCGGGCAAAGACCGTGTAGACATCGGCGATGCCGCCGTTGCTGATCCAGGTTTTCTGCCCGTTCAACACGTAAGCTTCGCCATCGCGCGTCGCCGTCATGGTAGAGTTCGCCACGTCTGACCCGGATTGAGGTTCGGTCAGCGCAAAGGCCGAAATCGCCTTGCCCGCCCGCGTCAGCGGCAGCCATTCGGCCTTCTGCGCATCGCTGCCAAACAGCGAGATCGCCCCGGTGCCAAGCCCCTGCATCGCAAAGGCGAAATCTGCCAAACCGTCGTGGCGCGCCAGGGTCTCTCTCGCCAGACAAAGGCGGCGCACGTCCAGCGGACCATCGGGGTTGCCGGTTTCCTGCAAAATGCCTGCCTCGCCCAAATCCGCCACAAGGGTGCGGCAGGCGGTGTCGGTGTCGGCGTGATCGACGTGCAAGCCCCCGGCCACGGCCTCAACCTGCGCGGCCCAATCGCGGTGCGTGTCCTCGAAAAACGGCCAGTGAAGGAAAGTTTTATCTGCCATCAGTTGCCCTCGAACAGGGGTTTTTCTTTGGCGACAAAGGCGGTGTAGGCGCGTTCAAAATCCGCCGTCTGCATGCAGATGGCCTGCGCCTGCGCCTCGGCCTCGATCGCTTGCTCAATCGACATCGACCATTCCTGCGCCAGCATTGTCTTGGTCATCATGTGCCCAAAGTTCGGCCCCGCGGCGATGCGGGCGGCCATCGTCTGCGCCTCGGCGTCCAGCGTGTCGGCGGCGACCAGCTTGTTGTGGAACCCCCATGCATGGCCTTCCTCGGCGGTCATGGCGCGGCCAGTATAAAGCAGCTCTGCCGCGCGGCCCTGCCCGATGATCCGGGGCAAGATTGCGCAGGCCCCCATGTCACAGCCCGCAAGGCCGACGCGGGTGAAAAGGAAGGCTGTCTTGGCCTCGGGCGTGGCGATCCGCAGGTCGGCGGCCATGGCAATAATCGCGCCGGCGCCCACGCAAATCCCATCAATCGCGGCAATCACCGGCTTGCCGCAGTTCACGATCGCCTTGACCAAATCGCCGGTCATCCGGGTGAAGGCCAACAGCTCCTTCATCGACATTTTGGTAAGCGGCCCGATGATGTCATGGACATCCCCGCCCGAACTGAAGTTGCCGCCGTTAGACGCGAAAACCACCGCGTCCACGTCGTCCGAGTAATGCAGATCGCGGAACCAATCACGCATCTCGGCGTAGCTGTCGAACGTCAGCGGGTTCTTCCGCTCGGGGCGATCCAGCGCGATGGTGGCGATGCGGTCGGCGATCTCGCATTTGAAATGAGTGACGTCAGTGCGCATCAGGCATCCCCTTCTGACTGTAGTTTTGCTTCCAGAATCTCCAGCCGCGCGCCGATTTCAGCGGCTTCTTCTGCCCCGAACCCTTCGAGCGTGGCGTCAATCCACGCTTCGTGAGCGGCGGCTTGGCGGGCGAATTCTTCGACGCCGCGCTTGGTCAACCGCACAACCGAGGCGCGGCGGTCGCCGGGCACGGGCACGCGGACCAGAAATCCATCCTCGGCCAAACGGTCCACGATGCCGGTGACATTGCCGTTGGACACCCGCAACACGCCGGAAAGCTGGCTCATCTTCAGGCCGTCTTCAAAGCGCGACAGCGCGGCCATCACGTCGAAGCGCGGCAGAGTGGTGGCAAATTCCTCGCGCAGTTTCTCGCGCAGGGTGGTTTCAATCGCGCGGCTGGTTTTCAGCAGGCGAAGCCAAAGGCGCAGGCGTTCTTTTGAAGGTGGGGCAAGGACCTCTACAGTCTTGGTTTGCATCAGATTTCACCTCCCGACAGGCTTAGAGTATGTCCGTTAACCGACCGCGCCGCGTCCGAGCAGAGCCACAGCGCGGTTTCCGCAACTTCCTCGGGCTGGATCAACCGCGCCTGCGGGTTGCCCTTGGTCAGCGACTTCACCGCGTCTTCCGCGCTCATCCCTGTGGTGGCGACGATGTTCTCGACCGAGCGTTCCAGCAGCGGCGTATCAATGAAGCCGGGGCAGATGGCGTTCACGGTGATCCCGGTTTTCGCCAGTTCCAACGACAGCGCCCGCGTCAGCCCGACAACCCCGTGCTTGGCCGCGCAGTAACCCGCCACATAGGGGTAGCCTTTAAGCCCGGCGGTGGAGGCGATGGCGATCATCCGCCCTGCCCCTTCGGACTTCATGTCTGCCAAAGCGGCCTGCCATACGTTGAAAACCCCGGTCAGGTTCACGTCCAACATGCCGGTCAAATCCGCCGCACTCATCTTGGCAAATGGCTTCGAGGTCGCTGCGCCCGCGTTCGCAATGACAATGGACACCGGCCCATGCTCGGCGCGGGCTGCGTCAAACGCGGCGTGCACCTGGTCCACGTCGGTCACATCGCACAGCTGGTACGACAAGCCCTGCGCCTGCAATGGAGCCTCACTGCGGCCCATGATCGTGACGGCATAACCCGCCGCCGCGAAGCGCTGTGCGGTTTCCGCGCCAACCCCCGTGCCGCCGCCTGTGACAACCACGTGCTTCATACCTTACCCACCATGTCCGCCGCCCGGTCTGCCAGTCGCCACGCCTGATCGCGGCCGGCATCATAGGGTTGGGGCCAGCTTTCTTGTCGGTCCCCAAGGGCCGTCGCCGCATGGAGCGTCCAATAGGGATCGGCCAGATGCGGCCGCGCAAGGCACACCAGATCGGCCCGACCGGCCATGAGGATCGAGTTCACGTGATCGGCCTCGAAGATATTGCCAACGGCCATGGTCTTGATCCCCGCCTCGTTCCTGATCCGGTCGGAGAAGGGCGTTTGGAACATGCGGCCATAGACAGGCTCGGCCTGGGTCGAGGTCTGGCCCGCCGACACGTCGATGATATCCGCGCCTTGGGCTTCAAACATCGCCGCGATCTGCACGGCGTCCTCGGCCGTGACACCGTCGTCCCCGGCCCAATCGCTGGCCGAAATCCGCACCGACATGGGCTTTTCCTGCGGCCAAACGGCCCGCATGGCGGCGAAAACTTCCAGCGGATAGCGCATCCGGCTCTCTAGGCTGCCGCCGTATTCATCCGTTCGCGTGTTGGACAGCGGCGAGATGAAGGACGAGATCAGATAGCCGTGGGCCGCGTGCAATTCGATCATGTCAAAGCCCGCACGATCCGCCATTTCGGCGCTCGCCACGAAGGCGGCTTTCACCGCGTCCATCTGCGCCCGATCCATCGCCTGCGGCGTCGCATTGTCATCAGACCATGGGATATCGGAGGCCGACAAAAGCGGCCAGTTGCCCTCCGCCAGCGGCTTGTCCATCCCCTCCCATCCCACACGGGTCGAGCCCTTCCGCCCCGCGTGGCCGATCTGGCAGCAAATCTTCGCCTCCGTCTCGGCGTGGACAAAGGCGGTAAGCCGCGCCCATGCGGCCTCATGCTCGGGGGCATAAAGACCGGGGCAACCGGGGGTGATCCGGCCATCAGCGGAGACGCATGTCATCTCGGTGTAGACCAGCCCTGCGCCGCCTTTGGCGCGTTCGCCGTAGTGGATCAAATGCCAATCGGTCGGCGCGCCATCCACCGCCTTGTATTGCGCCATCGGCGACACCACGATGCGGTTCCTCAGCTTCATATCGCGCAAGGTGAAAGGCGCGAACATCGGGGCGCGGGCAGGGGTCGTGGCCTCCCCTCCGGCTTGCTCCATGAACCACGCCTCGGCCCCGGCAAGCCACTTCGGGTCCCTCTCACGCAAGTTTTCGTGGCTGATCCGTTGCGAGCGGGTCAGCATGGAGTAATTCAATTGCACTGGATCAAGGTGCAGATACCGCTCCACATCCTCGAACCATTCCACCGAGTTTCGCGCCGCCGATTGCAGGCGCAACACTTCCAACCGCCGCTCGTCCTCGTAGTTGGCGAAGGCTTCTTCCAGCGTCGGCTTCGTGGCAATATCTTCGGCCAGCGCAATGGCACTTTCCAACGCCAGCTTCGTTCCCGACCCGATCGAGAAATGCGCGGTGGCCGAAGCATCGCCCAGAAGCACGACATTCTCGTGGCTCCATTTTTCGCAAAGCACACGGGGGAACTGAATCCACGCAGAGCCGCGAATATGGTTGGCGTTGGTCATCAGCCCGTGACCGCCAAGGTGGTCCTTGAAGATCGCCTCACACACGGCGATGCTTTCTTGCTGGCTCATCTCGCCAAAGCCGTAAGCATCAAAGGTTTTCTGGCTGCATTCCACGATGAAAGTCGCTGTGTCATCGTCAAACTGATACGCGTGCGCCCAGACCCAGCCCTTGTCGGTATCCTCGAAAATAAAGGTAAACGCATCGTCGAACCGCTGGTGCGTACCAAGCCAGACAAACTGGCATTTGCGGGTGTCGATGTCGGGTCGGAACGTGTCGGCAAACTCCATCCGGGTCTTGGAGTTGAGCCCGTCGCAGGCCACCACAACATCAAAGTCGTCTTTATAATCGGACGCCGCGCCGACCTCGGTCTCGAACCGCAGATCAACGCCCAATTCCCGCGCCCGCGCCTGTAGGATCAACAGCAGCTTCTTGCGGCCGATACCGCAGAAACCATGGCCGCTGGACACCAGCTTTTGCCCCTGATGATGCAGCGCCACATCATCCCAATAGGCAAAGTTCTCGCGGATGATCGCGGCGCTTTCAGCGTCATTCTTGGCAAGATTATCAAGGGTTTCGTCCGACAAAACCACGCCCCAGCCAAAGGTATCGTCGGCGCGGTTACGCTCGAACACCACGACTTCGGCCTGAGGATTGCGACGTTTCATCGAAATCCCAAAGTAGAGGCCTCCAGGACCGCCCCCAAGACAAGCAATACGCATGTTCGACCCACTTTCTTGTTCCGATACAGCAACGCTACGGATCGCAAACCTGTATTTCAAGTAAAAACATTTTATGCTTGAAATAAATTCAGCCGCCTTCTACCCATTTCTGAAATTGAAGCCGATGGAGACTTCCCTTGAGCACCACGACATCCGCCAGCACCTCCCCCCAATCCGCCCGCGCCAAGCCTGCGAGCCTGGTTTGGGACGACCCGTTTCTGCTGGAAAACCAGCTGACGGAGGAGGAGCGGATGATCCGCGACAGCGCCCATGCCTATTGCCAAGAGGCCCTGGGGGCGCGCGTCGTCATGGCCAACCGCCACGAGACATTTGACCGCGATATCATGACCGAAATGGGCGATATGGGCCTTCTGGGCGCGACCATCCCCGAGGAATACGGCGGCATCGGCGCCAACTATGTCTCCTACGGGCTGGTCGCCCGCGAGGTGGAGCGGGTCGACAGCGGTTACCGCTCGGCCATGTCGGTGCAAAGCTCGCTGGTGATGCACCCGATCTTCGCCTACGGCACCGAGGCGCAGCGCCAGAAATTCCTGCCTGAGCTGGCCTCGGGACGCATGGTCGGCTGCTTTGGGTTAACCGAACCGGACCACGGATCGGACCCCGGCTCCATGGTCACCCGTGCAAAGCCGGTGGACGGCGGCTACAGCCTGTCCGGCGCGAAGAACTGGATCACCAACTCCCCCATCGCCGATGTCTTCATCATCTGGGCCAAGTCCGACGCCCATGACGGCAAGATCAAGGGCTTCATCCTCGAGAAGGGAATGAAGGGCCTGAACGCCCCGAAGATCGAGGGGAAATTCTCGCTCCGCGCCTCGATTACGGGCATGATCCAGATGGATGAGGTCTTTGTGCCCGAGGATAATTTGCTGCCTGAAGTCAGTGGCTTGGCCGGTCCGTTCGGATGCCTCAACTGGGCGCGTTTCGGCATCGCCTGGGGTGCTATGGGCGCGGCCGAGGCCTGCTTCCACGCCGCCCGCGACTACACCATGGACCGCAAGCAATTTGGCCGCCCGCTGGCGCAAACACAGCTGATCCAGAAGAAGCTGGCCGACATGCAGGCCGAGATCGCCCTGGGCCTGCAAGGCGCCCTGCAACTGGGCCGGATGTTTGACGATCACACCGCGCCTGCCGAGCTGATCAGCCTGATGAAGCGTAACAATTGCGGTAAAGCGTTAACCATTGCCCGCGAAGCCCGCGACATGCACGGCGGCAATGGCGTCAGCGACGAATACGGCGTGATCCGCCACGTGATGAACCTTGAGGCCGTTAACACCTACGAGGGCACCCACGACGTCCACGCCCTCATCATGGGCCGCGGCATCACCGGTTTGCAGGCCTTCGCCTGACCCCATCGCATGGCCCGGACCCGCTGCAAAGCGCCCCGGGCCATGGCACTTTCTCAACGACACGCCTTACCTGACGCAGGAAGGCGTGGCGTTTTCTCCCCGCCTCTCAACCGTCCAGAACCGCCCTCCGGCGAGAGCGCGCATTCTCTTCACCTGTTATATTCGAATAACTTCGTCAGATTTCTTAAAGGCTTTGTGAGCCCGGTAATGCGCACCGTTCAGGCTCCTCTAGCGCGGCTTCCCAAGACACTCATGCCCAAGGCGCAGCGCCCATGAAATCACCACGCTAAGCCTGACGCGCCATGACTTGCAAAGCTTGGCAACGCCCCAAAGCCATCCGCCCCCTGCAAACGGCTTTCACGCCCCGGTCAAAGGTTTTCAAGCGCCCGCGCGTTTGCCGTTTTCACCGTAAAGCGGTTCATTGCGATATGCATAAGTCGTGCCCTTTGAACTCTGCCCGCGCGTTGCGCCAGATGGGGCAGGATGAACGTCGCATCGGCGGCCGGCCGGGTGTTGACCTGGAGGGCGCAGCCATGGGCCTTGCTGAGAGTCACGTCCGTCATCACCTGTGCCGGTGCCCCCGCCGCAAGGCATCGCCCCCCGATAGAAGCACCATATGGTCGGCGAACATCGCGGTCAGGTTCTGGTCGTGCATGACGGCGATCACCCCGCCGCCGCCACGGGCATAGTCGCGGGCGATTTCCATCACCTCCAGCTGATGTCCGATATCAAGGCTGGAAACAGGCTCATCCAGATTCAGCCACCGAGCCTTTCCGTTCTGGGTCGGCGCCCATACAGCCGCACCCACGGCGGCGGCAACGGTCAGGATCGCGATGGATTTCATCCTCTGCACAGGAATGCCGATATGGGCGGCGGCGGCCTCTCCCAATGCTAAGCCATTAAGGCTCCGCGCCAGAAACGGAGCCGCGGCAAGGGCCGTGACCATCAATGGGGCCACTACGATCAGCTTCACCCAAGTGGCCCCCGCCAGTGAACCCAAGCCCCAGAACGTCAAATCCCGTAGTTGTTGATCGTCTGCCATATAGACCAGAATGCCCGACACAGCCCCGGTCAAAGCCCCCAGGGCGATGCCCGCCAAAAGCATGACCGCGACCGATGTTTTGCCTCGGTTGGTGGCCACAACATAAAGCATGATCGTGCTGAGCCATCCGCCAAAGAATGCCGCGAAGGGCACAAGGTAGAAACCCACAGCCGCCTGTATCGCCACGTGCAGAAAGCCGCCCAGAACAATGGCGACCATCGCGCCGAGCCCGGCGCCCGCGCCAACCCCTACCAGGCCGGGATCAGCCAAAGGGTTGCGGAACAACCCCCGCATGACAGCGCCAGACACGGCCAAGGCCGCGCCCACAAGGATGCCCATAATCAAGCGCGGCATTCGAATGTCGAACAAAACCGTGCGCGTCACCCGATCCAGGCTCTCACCCCGCGCCCAAGTGCCGAAGACTTCCACCAGCGAAATACCCGATGCGCCTGTGGTCAGGCTCGTCAAACTGACCACGCCAGCAAAGCCAACAGCAAGAAACTGCACGCACGGGCGCGGGCTTCCCGGTCGCCTGCAACAGGCAACGGGAGGCTCTGGGACAATTCGGCCAAGGCGCTATTCCCCGTTGGTGCCAAGGGCGGCGGCCAAAAGATGGACCGCCTCAGGTGTGCGCGGGCCAAAGCCAAGCAGAAGCAAGCCGTCGATCTGCACCAAGCTGCCAGTGTCCGCAGCGGGCGTCAGGCCAAGGGCGGGATGGGAGAAGACGCCTTCGGCATCGGCGCCGTGATCTCCGCCGCGATCCATCATCAAGTTCACATCGGGGGCCGCGGCCCGCACCGCTTCATCGGTCAGGGGGCGGTAGACTTCAAAGGCGGTCACAGCGTTTTCGCCACCAGCCATGGCGATGATCCCCGACGCTGCCGTGCCAACGCCCGATGCCATGGCGCGCCCGCCCTGCATCGACAGAATGAACATCACGCGGGGGGCGTCTTCGCTGATGTCTTGCGTGACGGCGGCCAGTTCCACGTCGATCTGATCCGCCAGCGTTATGCCTTCTTCCGCTACGCCCAAAGCCTCTGCCACTGTCAGGATCTTTGTCCGCACACCTGCTGCATCGAAGCTTTCGGGAACGGTCACAAAGGTGATCTCCGCATCGGCCAGCACTTCGATCGTTTCCAGCGGGCCAAAGCCTTCTTCGGCAATGATAAGATCAGGCCGCACCGAGAAAACGCCCTCAGGGGACAGGGCGCGCATGTAGCCGACATCGGGTAGCGCCTCGACCTCGGCGGGCCAGCTAGAGGTCGTGTCGCGGGCCACCAGAAGGTGTTCCATATCAAGCGCATAGATGATCTCGGTGATCGAACCGCCAACCGACAGAACGCGCGGTGCATCGTCTTGCGCCCGTCCGGGGTCGGCAAGGAAAGCGGCAAAAAGGCCAGCCGCCATGATCATTGCAAGGCCGCCCGGTGTCAGGCGGCGGGCAGATAGTCGGGGTGCAAGGCTCATGCCACCTCCTCCGCCTGACCAAGGCGCGGCAAGGTATCTGTCAGCGCACTGAACGCCGCGACGTGATCTTCGCCATCTTTATTGCGCAGGGGGAAGCATTGCAGGATCAACATGCCGCGCGCATCAAACGCCTCGATCGAAATCGCCGGGCCGCGTTTTGTCGGCTTGGTGACAAGCCAGACCTCTGCCACGTGATCGGCCCGCAAGTGCAAGTTGAAGCCGGGGTCCATCACGTTCTGCCACGGGCCCATGGGCACCAGCTTGTTGATCGGGCCCGAGTGGATCTGGATACATCCCTTGTTGCCCACAAAGACCATCACCGACAGCGAGCCCTCGGACATCGCCTGAAGCGCATGGTTCACCGCGGATGGGTCAAGGGCCACGACATAGGGCTCCCCCGCCATGCGGTAGGCGCCCAGTCGGTTCATCTTCAGCTTCGAGGTGAGCCGCATGAACTGGTGCGTATCGGTCATCCGGTCCCATTCTTGCCGCAGAGTCTCTACCTTCACGACATCGCCTTTGGCCGCCTCCACCGGCGCACGATCCTCAAAGACCGGTTCCCCTTCAGGGCCCTCCAGATCGCGCAGCATCAGGTCCCACATCGCAATGTTGGACCGCTCCCGCAGGAATACCTTGTGAACCGCATCGCCGGCCGCGTCGAAGACCTGGATGGACCGGCGGATCGTGCCGTCTACTACCTTCTCGACCGCGAATACATGAACCCAATGGCGCGAGAAGATGCGCAGATCGATATCCGCCGCAATCACGCTAGAGGCATGTTCGCCCGCCCGGAAGTTCTCGTAGATGCCAACCTTTTCGTGCACCGCGCTCTCATTGCGGGTCAGAGCCATGACCTCTCCCAAGGTGCAGATCGCCAGGGTCAACCGTGTGGGGTCAGCGACCAGTGGCACCGCGCCAAAGCCCACCTGTGCGGCCACCAAGGCACCTTCTGGCACGCCAAGCTTATCGGCCAAGTCGCGAGCGCGTGTCTTGGGGTTGTCGGTGATTGCCGCGCGAATCGCGTCGGCCTGAATAGAGGTATCTGCGCCCATGTCTGCGCCTCGTTCCGTTCGTGTGTAAGGGGAGAGGGCTTGCGCGGCCCCTGTAACAGAGGCTCCGAGCTGGCACTTTTGCAACGTAGGCCCGTAGGCTCGATTGCTATTGTTGACGCTTTTAGTCAGATACTTTACGCACCGCAAGTATCGCAGGCCAGCACGGGTGAATTTTCCGCGCATACCCCCACGATCTGCCAGCCGGAACGCCCGGCAAGCACCCAAATCAACAACAGCAAAACACGAGGGGGTATGATGTCATACCGCATGGGACACGTGCGTCTGGGGACGTCTACGGCAATGGCCGCAGCATTGGCCGTTTTGGCCGCACCGGGACACGCACAAGAAACCACACCACTGGGACGGATCATTTTGGGGTGGGGCACCGATCAGGTCGCCCTCGACACGCCTCAGGCGGTCACCGTGATCAACCAGGAAGAGATTGAGCGCCAACAAGCCACCACCATCGGCGAGTTCTTTGATGGCGTACCGGGCGTGCAGGCCATCGGGTCCGACCGCGTTCTGGGTCAGACGTTCAACTTTCGCGGCTGGGGGGAAGTCCCGGCGGGGGACGAGGGCCGTGTGGTCGTTCTGCAAGACGGCGCGACACAGTATTACGAACAATACCGCATGGGCTCGCTCTTCTCGGACCCGAACCTCTTTTGCAATATCGAGGTTCTGCGCGGGCCTGCCTCGGCCACGCTTTATGGCTCTGGCGCCATCGGCGGCGTTGTGCGGTTCGAGACCTGCGATTCCTCGGATTAACTGATTGACGGGCAAACCAGCCAATTCCGCTTCTCTGTGGGCGGCGAGACCAAAGGCGAAGGTGGCAACGTCGCCCTGCGCTACGCCACCCAAGTGGGCGACGACTGGCAAGTCTTCGCAAATCTCAACTACCGTGAGGCCGCCAATTACGTGGACGGGGACGGCAATGCGATTGAAGGCTCTGCGTTCGATGCCACCTCGGGCCTTGTCAGCGCGACTTACAGCTTTGACGGCAACCGCTCCCTCCGCTTCATTTACGAGGCTTGGGACAGCGATCTGGACAATACGTCTTACTCGCAAACAGGCTCGGACGGGTTCGGCAATGTGGACCGCCACACGCGTGACCAGACCTTCTCAGCGATCTACGCCTCGGCCGAAGAGTTTGGCGATCTAGAGATGACGTTGACCTATTCCGACACGGACATCACGCAGGAAAACGCAACCTCACCAAGTCCCAGCGTCTTGTTCGAGGATTCCACCTACGGCTATGACACCCTATCGCTCGACGCCCGCGTGAGCACGGACGTGACTTGGGGCAACATTGATACGACCTTGATCTACGGCACCACGATCTCGCGTCAGAGCCGGGTGGCCGAGGCAGAAACCTCGACCTTCATCGACTTCCATCCTGAAGGCACCGCCACGCGCATTGCTGCCTTTGCCCAAGCCGAGATGGATTTCGGCAACGGCCTGACATCGGTGCCCGGCCTACGTCTGGAATATGCGATCAACGAACCCGGCGCCGACGATGCCGCCGCCACGGCGGACAGCCGCGAAACGGTCGAAATCCTGTCCGTATCGCCAAAGGTGGCGTTTACCTACGACATCTCGGATGAATGGGGCATGTTCGGCTCTCTCTCGCAGACGGAACGGGCACCCAACCTGGATGAGTTGTATTCCAACGACGATTCCGACGGCGAAACTGCCGCCACAGACCTTTTGCCCGAAACGGCACGGTCGGTGGAATTGGGCTTCACCTACTCCCGCGCTGGTTTGTTGAACGGCAACGACGGCTTCGACGCCCACGTCACGGCGCATTACTCCTACGTCGAAAACCTGATCGAGCATGATAGCACAGGCGGCACGCCCAATAACCGCAACATCGCCGAGGCCGAGATCTAGGGGGTGGACCTGGAAGTCGCCTATGTTTCGGACATGTGGTTCAGCAACATGTCCCTTTCCATGATCGAAGGCCGCAACCTGACCGATGATGAGGTCTGGAGCCAGCTTCCCCAAGACAACTTCTCGGTCGCCCTGGGCCGTCGCCATGCGGATATCGGGGTGGAGTACGGCTGGACGATGAACGCCTACGCCGACATCGACTATGCCGATACCACATCCATGGGCGTGAGCTCGGACAACTTCTACGGCGGTTATGCCACCCATGATCTGTTCGCCAGCTACGCCCCGCAAGAAGGCGCGCTGGAGGGGTTGGAGTTCCGCTTCGGCATCGACAACGTGTTTGACCGCACCTACGTCAACGCGCTCGACGGTGACAACGGGCGCGGCATGACGGGCCGCCTCTCGGTTGCTCGTGTGTGGAACTTCTGATGCGTGGATCTGCTATCACCATACTGCTTGGTGCCGCCCTTGTCGCAGCCCTCCCTCTGGGGGCTGCCGCGCAGGACGCGCCTGCCGCGCTGATCGTCCAGTTGAACCGCGTTGTACTGCTGGACGGTGCGTGCCGACTGACCTTCATGGCGCAAAACTACATGGATGCGGATATCGAACAGATCGTGTTTGAAACGGTTCTGTTCACCACTGAGGGCAGCATCGACCGTCTGACCCTGTTTGATATGGCGGCTTTACCCACCGCGCGGCCCCGTGTGCGCGAATTTGATATGCCGGGCCTGTCTTGTGACACCCTTGGCCGGGTTCACTTCAATGGTGTGGATACCTGCGCAGGCGACGGGCTGGACCCTGCGCGTTGCGAAGGCGCGTTGTTCCCCGTCAGCCGGGTGGATGATGTGGAGGTGATTGGATGACGCTGGAGATTGCTTTGTCCAATATCGGCGGGCTCGTTGCCCTTGGCGGGCCCGTCGTTGCCCTCCAGCTCGCGATGTCATTGATATCGCTGGCCGTTGTCGTGTTCAAACTGGACCAATTCCTGCACACAGGCGTCGGGCGCCATGCCCGCCTGATCCGTGCAAGCGCGGCCCTTGACCGGGGCGACCGGGACGCGGCACTGCAACTGGCGGGCGAAAGCCGCAGCCATCTTGCACCGCTGTTCGCCCGCCTGATGAACCAAATGACGGAACTGCAAGACCACGACGGCTTCCGCCCCCGGATGGAGGTGGAGGCCGCAGAACGCCTTGACCGGATTGAGACAGGCTTCCGCCTGCTCGACAGCATCGCCCAAGTTGCGCCGCTTCTGGGGCTGTTCGGCACCGTTCTGGGGATGATCGACGCCTTCCAAGCCCTGCAAAGCGCGGGCGATGCCGTGGATCCGTCAATCCTTGCCGGCGGCATCTGGGTTGCGCTGATGACCACCGCCGCCGGGCTGGCCGTGGCGATGCCAACCTCGCCTATCCTGACGTGGTTTGAGACCCGGATGCAGGCGGAACGCGCCTTGGCCGATAGCATGATCGCCCGTGCCTTCTGCCCCGTGGAAGCCCCCGCCGAGGCGCAACGCGCCCCCACGCCCGACTTCGTGCCCCTTGCCGGTTAGGTCCGCCACATATCGCCGCCGTGCCTTGTCGATGACATCCCTGATTGCTGTCATCTCCCTGCTTTTGCTGTTCTTTATGCTGACGTCGACCTTCACCCGCTTTTCCGAGATACAGCTCTCGGCGGCGGGTGGCGGCGCGGCGGCCCCTGCCGAGACGTCCCCCCTGTTCTTGCAGTTCGGGGCCGAGAGCCTGTCGCTCAACGGCACCGTACTTACCATGTCCGCCCTTCCAGCCGAGATCACCGCGCAACACCCTGAAGCGACCGTGATGCTGGTCAGCGCCACTGACGACGTGACCTCTCAACGTCTAGTTGACCTGTTGGTCACGCTCGCCCCGTTCCCCGCCCTTTCCCTCACCGTGCTGGACTAGCCCCATGTCCCTGCGCCGCGCCCCGTCCCGCCGAGTCAAGGAACCCACGATCGCCCTGATCAACGTGGTCTTCCTGATGCTGATCTTCTTCCTGATCGCAGGCTCCTTTGCGTTGCCATTGGACCCGCGCGTGGCGCTGGTGGATACCGCCACGCTGGAAGGCCGCGCCCCGCCTGATGCCACCGTGATCCTGCCCGACGGCACGTTAGAGCTGCGCGGCCAACCCGTGACATTGGCCGAGATCATTGCCAACACCCCCACACCCCGCCTTGTGCCGGACCGCGCGCTTCCTGCCGCTGAACTGGTCACCATCTCGCGACAATTGCGCGATGCGGGGCGCAGAAAGTCTGGATCGTGACCGAAAGAGGTATGGAATGAAGGGCGCAAAGTACATCGGCCTGATCGCCGCCGTTGCCCTGTCGGGCGGCACCCATCTGGCAATTGCGGGCTATGTCACGCCTGACACGGTCGAGCTTGAGGGCGGCGGTGACCCGGCCCCGGCCCGCCTTGGTGCCTCGTTTGCCGATATGGTCGCGGGGATGTCCGGCAGTGACCGGCCCGAGGTCGCGGACCCGGTCGAGGTCGCAGACCGCGCCAGCCCGGCTCAGGCAGACGAAACACCAGATACAGAATTGGCCGAGGCACCAGACACGCTGAGGGCCGAGCCGACGCCGATTGAGCCGACGTCGGTTGAAGCCACAGCGCCTGCGACGCCGCAGGCCAATGAGGCACCGGAATACACCGCGCAGGTGCCTGTATCGGCGCAGCCTGCTGCAACAGTGGCGGTGGCGATCCAGCCTGTCACCCCGCAAGTAAGGGCCGCCGCCGCCCGCTCAGCACCCGCGCAACCCACGCAATCCGCCCCGGCAGAGGACGTAGTGGTGGCCGAGGATGAAGCGGCGCTGACACCGCTCAGCAGCCCCCGGCCCCGCACCCGGCCCGAAGGCTTGGCCCCGCCGCCCCGGCCCGAGCCTCAGCCCCAAGTCGCCACGGGCCGCCCGCAGCCGCCTGCCGCCACAGGCAACGCCGCCGCAAACGCCACGCGCGGCAGTACGACCGGAACCGAAAGCGCCACCGCAACCGCCACGGCCCCCGCCGCGCAACCGGCACCGCAGGCGGGCAACGGGGCAGCCGTGGCCAATTATCCGGGCCAGGTGCTACGCCGAATCTCTCGCGCCGGGCGCCCTCGGGTCCGCCACAATGGGGCCGATGTGGTGATTTCCTTCCGCATCAGCGGCAATGGCGGCCTGGCGGGCCTCTCTGTGGCGCGGTCCTCGGGCAACGCGGAATTGGATCAGGCGGGCCTGTCCATCGTGCAACGCGCAGTCCCCTTTCCGCCCCCACCGGCGGGGGCGCAAACCAGCTTCTCGATCAACTTCGGGGGGCGCTAAAGCCCCTCTGCCACCGCCCAATCCATGGCCTTGAACTTCTCGCGGTAGGCGAAGGTTTCCAGATGACTATCAATGACATAGCGGGCGGTTCCTAACCCTTCCTCCGTCCCTGCCGTAACCTCGAGCTGCAGCATGTCGTCGTCTGCCCACATCCGAGCCGGCCCCGGCGGCAGCGCGGCGCGGCCTGTCCTCTCATCATAGGACACTTCAACCTTGTGGCCGAAGTGTTTGCACAGTTGCTGCAAGTAGCGGCTTGCGTGCGCTGTTGGGAACGTGCCGATCTGCGTCGCCATGGCTCACCCCTTATCTGACTATAATACTCAACATTAGGTTGCACTGCCCTGCCGCCATCGTCTACCCCTTCGCACAACGGTAGCCGCCGCCACCCCCTCAACCTGAACTCAGCCCTTGAGAGGACCTGACATGGCTACCCGTATCCCCACCACTCTTGCTTGCCTTCTTCTGGCCACCGCAGCCCAGGCCGAAGACCTGACGATCCCGACCGCCATCGGCGACGTGACCGTCGCGTCCGGCCCCGAAACCATCGCCGTTCTGGATGCCGCCGCCATCGACACGATCAGCGCCCTTGGCGTCACAGTAGACGCCGTGCCCGCAATGCCACCACTGTCCTACCTATCCGACGTGTTTGAAACCGCTCAGCCTGCGGGCAGCCTGTTTGAGCCGGATTTTGAGGCGCTGGCCGTCCTCGGCCCTGATCTGATTATCGCCGGTGGCCGTTCCTCCACCCAGGTAGAGCCGCTGTCCGAGATCGCGCCAACCATCGACATGACCATTTGGGGCGAAGACATGATCGCCCAAGCCCAAGACCGCATTGCCGCCTACGGCACGATTTTTAAGCAAGAGGCGATGGCCGCAGAACTTTCCGCCGCACTGGACGCACGCTTGGCCGATGCCGTCGCCGCCGCTGAGGGCCAGGGTGAAGCGCTGATCTTGCTGACCAACGGTGGCAACGTGTCGGCCTACGGCGACGACAGTCGGTTTGGCTGGCTGCATTCGGCCCTGAACCTGCCCGAAGCCTACCCCGACCTGACGGCGGAAACCCACGGCGAGGCCGTGTCCTTCGAGTTCATCGCCGAAGTGAACCCCGATTGGATCCTCGTGATCGACCGTGCCGCCGCCATCGGCCAGGATGGAGAGGCCGCCGCCGCCACCCTCGATAACCCGCTGGTCGCAAGCACCACGGCCGCCCAGGAAGGCCAGATCATCTACCTCAGCTCTGCGCCTCTCTATCTGGCTGGTGGCGGTGTGCAGTCGATGATGCTGACGATGGACGAAATCATCGCAGGCTTTGCTGACTAAATGACGCTCAGGTTCGGCATCATTCTGGCCCTTGCGGCCCTTGTGGTGGCGAGCCTCTCCATCGGCGCTGCCAGCCTTTGGTCTGGCGGTTTTGACGCGGCTTGGCTGATCGCGGTCAGTCGTTTTCCCCGTACCGCCGCCGCCTTGTTGACCGGGGCGGGGTTGGCGTTGGCCGGTGTCATCATGCAGCAAAGCGTGCAGAACCGGTTGGTAGAGCCGGGCCTGACCGGCACGCCCGAAGCCGCAACCCTTGGCCTGCTGGCCGTGACCTTGATCGCGCCGGGCATCGTCATTTTCGGCAAGATGACCATCGCCGCCGCCAGCGCCTTGGCGGGCACCTTCGGCTTCCTTGCCCTGTCGCGTTTCGTGCCCCGCCACGACCCGATGTTGCTGCCCTTGGTGGGCATCATTTACGGCGGTATCCTTGGCGCAGTCGGTCTGTGGTTCGCTTGGAACGCCGATCTTTTGCAATTCGTCGGCATCGCCATGTTGGGCGATTTCTCGGGCGTCATGCAGGGCCGGTATGAGCTGTTGTGGATCATCGCCGCCCTGTCCGGCGTGCTGTTCCTGATTGCCGATCGGATCACGATTCTGGGCTTGGGCGAGGATTACGCCCGCTCGCTAGGATTGAACTATTTTCAGACGCAGATGTTGGGGTTGGTGATCGTGGCGATCACGGTGGCCGTGGTTGTGGTGACGGTAGGCTCCATGCCTTTTGTGGGTCTGATCGTGCCCAACCTGATCTCGCGCTGGCGCGGCGACAACATCCGCGCGAACCTTTGGGTGGTGGCGCTGACGGGGGCGGCGCTTGTGCTGGCCTCGGATATTCTGGGCCGCGTCGTGCGCTACCCATACGAGATCCCAGCCGCCACGATCTTCGCCGTTTTCGGCGCGGCGGTGTTCCTTTGGCTGCTCTATGCGCCCCCGCGGCGGAAGCCGCAGTTGGATGGAAATCGGCGCAAGCCCCTGTTGGGTAGAGATCGGCGCAAGCCGCAAATGGACAGCAATCGCAAAGGGGCCGCGTAATGGTCAGGTCCCGGCTCCTCCTCCTTGCCCTGCTACTGACGGTGATGAGCGTGCTTTTCCTATGCTGGAACCTGCGCGCACCGGTCAGTTTCATCCTGACGCTCCGGGCTGAGAAACTGACGGCCCTGATCCTTGTGGGCGCGGCCACGGGCGTGGCAACCACTCTGTTTCAGACCGTGGCGCAGACCCGGCTGCTGACGCCGGGGATCGTCGGTTTCGACGCCCTCTTCGTGTTCCTGCAAACCGCCCTGGTCTTCGCGCTCGGGGGCGTCGGCTATGTCACCCTGCCCCCCTTTGCCACCTTCCTGACCGAGGCTATTGTGCTGGTCCTCGCCGCCGTCGCGCTGTTCGGGATCATCCTGCGCAAAGGTGCCTCTGATCTGGTGCGGATCGTGCTGACGGGCGTGATCTTCGGCATCCTTTTGCGGGGCCTTGCGGGGTTCATGCAACGCATCCTTGATCCGTCCGAATTTGCCATCGTGCAGCAGGCCAGCTTTGCCTCCTTCGGGTCGGTCGAGGGCGACCAACTTCTGGTCGCGGCCCTACTTCTTGGGGCGGCGATCGCCTGCGCCATGGCCCTTGCCTCTCGGCTGGATGTGGCCGCCTTGGGGCGCGATACGGCACGGTCCCTTGGCTTGGCATATGACCGCTTTGTCTTGGCCGTGCTGGCGCTGGTGGCAGCCCTTGTGGTGGTGTCCACGGCGCTTGTGGGGCCGATCACATTTCTGGGCCTTCTGGCCGCCAGCCTTGCCCATGCCATCATCGGGACCCAG
The DNA here is from genome assembly GCF_038396845.1 of Gymnodinialimonas sp. 57CJ19. NCBI lineage: Bacteria > Pseudomonadati > Pseudomonadota > Alphaproteobacteria > Rhodobacterales > Paracoccaceae > Gymnodinialimonas > Gymnodinialimonas sp. 57CJ19. Next base: position 1,333,456 of record NZ_CP151587.1, on the reverse strand, counting down.
CGCCATGCGCTTCTGATCCCGGCCTCCGGCCTGATCGGTGCGATCATTCTGGTGGCGGGGCAATTCATCTTCGAGAGGGTGCTTTCCATGACCTCCACCCTCGCTGTGCTGATCGAGTTCCTCGGCGGCCTGTTGTTCCTGATCTTGATCCTGAGGAGGCGCACGACATGATCGACGTGCAGACCCTATCCCTGAGCCTCACCGGCAAGCCTGTGCTCAAGGACATCACCACCACCCTGCCCGATACCGGCATCACGGCCATCATCGGCCCGAACGGGGCCGGTAAATCGACGTTGCTGCACACTGTTGCGGCGCTTTTGCAGCCGGACAGCGGCCACGTGTGCCTTGGCGGGGCTGATATTCACGCTCTGCCCGCGTCTGAACGCGCCAAGCGACTGGCGATCCTGACCCAGTCGCAACCGCAAATCCCCCGGCTTTCCGTGCGTGATCTGGTGGCTTTCGGACGGTGGCCCCACCATCGCGGGCGGCCCACGGCGCAAGATCACGCGCTGGTGGACGCGGCGATTGCCCAGTTTGAGCTGACAGCGATCGAGACCGCCCAACTGGACGCTTTGTCAGGCGGGCAACGCCAACGGGCCTATATTGCCATGGCATGGGCACAGGGCACGCCGTATCTGTTGTTGGATGAACCCCTTAGCGCCCTTGATCCGCGCGTCAGCAAGGGCATCATGTCCCGCCTGCACCAACTTTCGCGGCCCGGTCCCGATACCCGTTCTGCGGTCATTGTGCTCCATGATCTGCAAATCGCCGCCCAATGGGCCGATCATGTGGTGGCCCTGAAGGACGGGGCATTGTTTGCGCAAGGACCCGCGCAGGAGGTTTTGGCCGATGCCCCCCTCAGCGTTCTTTATAATACGCCGATCAGCGTGCGCCCGTTGGATGACGGGCGCGTCGCCGTGTTGACCTAAACGCGTAGCTTAGCTTGCCGCTGCCAACTTGGCCTCATCATCGGCGGCCTCGATGTTCTTCACCTTCCGGTGCGCGTCTTCCGCCAAGCCAATCCGCCAATAGCCCGAGGCATAGACATCGCCACGGGGCAGCGCTCGGTCGCCGCGCAGGTGCATCCGCAAGCGCCGGATCACGCCGGTTTCGCCCGCCACAAGGGTCTTGATCCGCCCCTCAGGCAGGTCCAGCCCTTCGATCATGTCCGTGGCCAGCGTCGATTCCACCTCTGCGTTATCGTGGATCAGCCAATGCTGCTCGATCCCTGCGGGGGCATCAATCGGCTGACGGTCCGCTTCGCTGAGCACCTCAAAAATCGCGATGCCTTGGGCGTCTCGGGGTAGCTGCTCCAGCCCTGCGGCGGCGACGGGAAGGGCCGACATGTCGGCCGCAATCAGGTAGTAATCGGCTTCGTGATCCGTCAGCTTGGGGGCACCCGGTCCCGCAAAGCCTATGAAATCGCCCGGTTTCGCCCGCGCGGCCCAGGCAGACGCCGGGCCATTGTCGCCGTGGGCCACGAAATCAATGTCGATCTCACACACCTCGGGCCGTGCATGGCGGATGGTATAGGTGCGCGTCGTGGGTTTTGGCCCCTCTGCCATCTGGCGCGCAAGGGCAGCGGCGTCTTGGCCCTCGGCGGGCAGCATGATCTTGCAATGACCACCCGCCGTACTGGCCGGGATCGCGGCCATCTCAGGCCCTGTCAGGGTGACGCGGATCATGTTGGGCGTCACGCGCCGAGCGGCAAGGACTTCCAACATACAAGTAGCGCGTTTGACGGCGGAGGGTTTGGGCGGTGTCATATCGTTGGGCATTATAGCGTCCTTTCAAGCGGCAGGGCCACCGGCCCCAATGTTTCGGTGCTGGACACCTCGGCCAAGGGGGCAACCGGCGGGTGGGCTGGGTGCGATTGCTTCATCAACCTCGCAAAGGCCAAGCGCGATCAAGGTGATGTTCGCGCTGCGCATGGGGGCACTTACAAACCCGACTGTTTCAGTCGGGTTATTACTCTACTAAAACGCTCAACATCAAGAGCGAAGGTGCGCCCGTCGCGGCCGAGCCCCGGACTGATCCGCTATGGCAGGGCCCCAGCGCCGTGCAAGCGGGCCGCGTTTATCCGGGTGGAAGACCGCTGGCGGCGGTTTGGTCGCGCGACTGCTGCTGGCTGACATCGCCACGATCTCAGGCGCCCGAATAGGCGCCCTGCCCGATCCGGCTCGGTCCCGGCCATCGCGGCCGACCCAAGGGTCCATCACGCAAACTAGCGGGATTCGGCTTGACCATTGCTGCCCGCACCGTTCAACCTTCTTCCATAAAATCAATCCAATGCCGCCCACTGATCGCATATCAGCCCCGGCATTGTGATCCGTGTTCCCAGGCAGGTGCCATCGCCGCCCAACCCCATCGGAGCCCACCTATGCCCAACTGGATCGACGCCTGTGCGGCCGACGATATTGACGAAGAAGACCTGATCCGTTTCGATCACGAGGGTCGGACCTTCGCGATCTACCGCAGCCCTTCGGATGAATATTTCTGCACCGATGGGCTTTGCACCCACGAACAGGTCCACCTCGAAGATGGGTTGGTGATCGACCACACCATCGAATGCCCGAAGCACAACGGGCGGTTTGATTACCGCACCGGGGAAGCCCTTCGGGCGCCTGTTTGCGTGAACCTTGTCACCTATCCGGTGAAGGTCGAGGCTGGCCGGGTGCTGATCGAAATCTAAGATCAGCCCTCCCGGCCCGGACCTGCTTCGGGGCAGCTAGAAGCTGCTGCGCAACGCGGCAACGGAATTGGCCAGCAACGCCAGATCGACGCCCACGGCCGTAAAGCCCGAGCCGTGATCCATGAAGCGCTTGGACTCTTTCGCGTCCAACGTCAGGATGCCCGAGGGCACGCCCAGGGCCGCCAAGCGGTCGAAGGCGTCAAGGATCGCGGTCACCACATCGGGGTGCGTTGTTTGCCCTGGCAAGCCCATGGTCGCGCTCAGGTCCGCGGGGCCAATAAAGACCGCGTCGACGCCGTCGGTCTGGGCAATGGCCTCCAGGTTCTCCATCCCCTTCACGGTTTCGATCTGCACGATCAGGCAGAGGTTTTCTTCGACCTCGGTGAAATAATTTTCCACCTGCCCGTAGCGTGTGGCGCGGGTCACGCCGGCCATCCCGCGAATACCGCGTGGCCCATAGCGCATGGATGCCACCGCCGCCGCCGCCTCCTCGGCGGTTTCGACATAGGGGATCAGCAAGGTCTGCGCCCCCATATCCAGAACGCGCTTGATCAGCATCGTGTCGTTTGCCGCTGGACGCACCACGGCTGAGACCGAGGGGAACCCTGCCGCCGCCTGCAAGGCCGTCTGCACCTCGACCGTTTCCACCGCGGAATGTTCGCAATCAATCAACATCCAGTCGAACCCGGCTGCCGCCAGCATTTCCGGCACCGTGTTGCCGCCGATGGTGTTCCAAATGCCAAGCTGATGCCGCCCCTCTTTCAGAGCCGCCTTGAAGTGGTTTGTTGGGTTTTTCATGGGTCTACTCAGCTTTCCATACGGGCGGCACATCCGCCTCTTGAGGGTTAGAAATGTCAATGTGGGAATGTCTGCGGTGCCTAGTATCCAAACGCCCTGGGCAACCACAGCACGAGGCCGGGGTTCAGCAAAAGGATCAAAAGGGCCACGACCAACACGGCAAGGAAGGCCCAGATCTCTCCGATGATTTCGCGTAACGGGATGCCGGTGACCGCGTTGATCACGAACAGCAATATCCCATAGGGCGGCGTGATCAGCCCGATCATCGAATTGACCACGACCAACACGCCGAAATGCACCAGATCAATCCCCAGCTCTCGGCAGGCGGGGATGAATAGCGGCACGATCACAAGGATGATTGTCGTGGCGTCCAACACGCACCCCAGCAGGAGAACCAGAAGGTTGATCAGCAGCAGGAAAACGATGGGGTGCATGTTGATGCCGACCAGAGCGTCAGCAACCATGGCGGGAATATTCTCGGACACGACAATGAAGTTCAGGATCAGCGCGCCGCCAATCACCACGCCCACCGCCGCCGAGGAACGCGCGCTTTCCACAAAAATCCGGTAGAGCGCCTCAAGAGACAGCGCCCGGTAGAACAACCCCGCCAAAAGCAGCGCATAAAGAGCCGCAACGGCGGCGGCCTCGGTCGGCGTGGTGACGCCGCCGTAGATGCCATAAAGCAAGATCACCGGCATCAGCAGCGCCGGGAACGCATTGGCCGTTTTACGCGGAAGCTCTCGCATCGGGACCGGGTCTTCCATCGCGAAACCGCGCTTGTGAGAGATGTAGGTGTTCATCGCCATCAGCACGACACCCATCAACAGGCCCGGCACGATCCCCGCCAGAAACAGCGCCCCGATGGAGGTGTTGGACACCAACGCATAAAGCACCATCGGGATCGACGGCGGAATGATCGGCCCAATCGTGGCCGAAGCCGCCGTGATCGCCGCCGCATAGCCACGCGGGAACCGTCCGCCCTTGGTCATCATCTCGATAATGATCTTCCCGATCCCCGCCGCGTCAGCCACAGCCGAGCCGGACATGCCGGAAAAGATCAGCGAGGCCACGACATTGACGTGGCCCAAACCGCCCCGGAACCGCCCCACAACCGCAACGCAGAACCCCAGCAAGCGGTCCGATATCGTGCCCGCGTTCATGATGTTCGCCGCCACAATGAACAGCGGCACCGCCAACAGAACGAAGCTGCCGAACAGGCCCTGGATGATCTTCTCTCCGGCCAAGGCAAGATCCAACCCCGCAAGGCCAAGATAGACCAGTGACGCGACAATGATCGCATAGCCAATCGGCGTGCCAATCCCCGCCAGCACGAACAGCGTCACAAGGCAGAGGGCCAGTTCATAGCTCATGGCAATTTCTCCGCCTTCGCGGGCGGATCGGTCTCTGCTCCGGGAATGTCATATTCATCGTCGGGCGGGCCGTTGCGCAGCACGTCCACAAAACGCCAGCCATACCGGGCGATCACGGCCACCATGAAGATGGCGTAGACCGAAAAGATCGTGCGCAGTGGAATACGGTCCCCGGTGAACGGGTTTTTCACCGTCGAGGTGCGCCGCATTTTCATCCAGTCGATGTAGTCCAATGTCGGAAGAAACGAGATCGCCATTCCCACCACAATCGCCGCCGCTGCGATCAAGGCGAACACCTGTCGCCCGCGCCGGGGCGCCATCAGGTAGACGATATCAAACGTCACATGGTCGCTGTCGCGCACATTGAACGCGCAGCCCACAAAGACGATCCAGAGCCACAGGATCAAACACAGCTCCAGCGTCCAGCCAAAGGGCGCTTGCAGCACATAGCGTGAGTATATCTGAAGCAGGAACGTCACAAACATCGCGGCCAGCATGGCCCCCGCGATGGCTTCCGTCCCGATGGAGAACCACTTCCTGAGTGTCTCGATCATGGGTCTTTCCTCCGGGACGGCATTTATCAAAAGTCAGTCAACTCAGGTGCTTAGTTTGCACCAAGGGCGTTGATCTGGTCCAGCACACCTTCGGGCCATGTCTCGGCAAATTCACTGTCGATGTAGGCCGCTTGTACGGCTTCGCGGAACGCGGCGACGTCAGGCTCGTAGACGGCCATGCCCTCACCTTCCAGGAAGGCCACCAACTCATCTTCCAGTGCCAACTGGCGCGTGCGGCCCAATTCCGCGGCCTCATCTGCTGCGGCTTGCACGATGGCCTGTTGCTCCGGCGTGAATTCCTGCCAGACAGCTTCCGAGATGGCGATATAGTTCAGGTCCACCAGATGCGAGGTCAGGACGATCTGGTTCGTGACCTCGTAGAAACGGCGGTCCACCACGGTTGGCAGCGGGTTGTCCTGGCCGTCTACCGCGCCGCTCGACAGGGCGGTGTAGACCTCATTGAAAGCCAGCGGTGTGGGGGACGCGCCTAGGGCGCTGCCCAGGAATTGCCAAGCGTCGGTGCCGGGCATCCGCAGGTTCACGCCCGCCAGATCGGCCGGGGTCATCACCTCAAGCTCATCGCGGGTCTGGCGCAGGTTCACCTGACGGCGGCCCAGATACATGACCGACAACAGCCGCACGCCCAATTCATCAATCACGCGCTGGTGGAAGGGCTCGAACAAAGGGTCGTTGAAGACAGCGACCTGGTGCGCCGCGTCTTGGTGCACATAGCCCGCGGTGAAGATCGAGAATTCGGGGAAGAACTGTGCCAGTTCCTGCGCCGAGGTGATCGACATCTCCAGGTTGCCCCGGCTGATCGCCTCCAACTCGGTGCCTTGGGCAAAGAGCGTGGCGTTATAGCTTGGCTGGTAATCGGCAAATTCTGCAATCGCCGGACCAAAGACTTCGGCCATCGCGACCGAGCGTTGGTCGGTTTCCGAGCCCGATGCAGACAGGCGCAGTTGCACCGCGTGGCCATCGGCCAAAGCCGCGCCGGAAAAGCCGCCCATAAGGGTTGCCGCAAGGGCCGCCGTCAGCGTCGCGCGGCGTGTAAGATTGGTAATCATAGAGTCCTCCCAAGGATCAGTTGATCGTGAATAGTGTCTTAAGCAGTATCTTTCTGACATTATAGAGTTCTTCTACAATATCAGCCGTTTCATATGACCTCCTCTCGTCGGGGGCTGCCCGCGTCGGCTCCCAACCGAACGACCTGCCCGCTTGCGGCTGAAACCTGTATGGCCTCCACCACCTCCAGCGTGCGCAGCCCCTCCCATCCCGACACCAGCGGTGTGGTTTGGCCAAGAATGACGGCCGCAAAATGCGCGAGTTGCGCGACCAATGGGTCCGCTGCCTCTCGGGTTATGCTTGTGGCGCTGATCGGTGTCCACCAATCGGGCTCCGGGCCTGCGTGGGACCAGACTCGCAGGTCTGGCACCGATAGCGCGCCTTTTGATCCGCCGATCAAGTAACAACTCTCAGGGGTGGCGGGGTAGACCGGATGCTCTTGCGCGGTCATTTCCCAACTCCACGGGGCGGCGATACTGTCGGACACGGTCAACGTCCCAATCGCCCCATTCTCCAGTTCCAGAACGGCGGCGGCGACGTCTTCATTGGCAAACCCGCGCCGTGACGGAGCGGCCACGGCCCGCACGCTTCGGACCTCACCGCAAAGGTGGCGGATCAGATCCACGTCATGGACCAGATTAACCGAGATCGGCCCCGCCCCGACCTGTTTGCGCCAGGGTGCCTTCTCAAAATAACTGTCCGGCTTGTAGAACCAACACGTCGCCTGCACCGCCCGAACCTCGCCGATATCCCCGGCTTCAATCGCCTCAAACGCGCGTTTTATCAGGGGGTTGTGGCGGCGATGATGGCCGACCAGAACGGGCACGTCCCCGGCGTCAGCCGCCTGCGCCACCGCGACCCCTTCCGCGACCGAGGGGGCCAGGGGCTTCTCGATCAAGATCGGCACGCCGCGCTCGATGCAGGTCATCGCCTGCGCCGCATGCAACGGTGTGGGCGTGGCGATAATGACCCCGTCGGGGGCCTGCGCCGCGATCATTTCTGCAAGGTCTGTATAACACTGCACCCCAAGGGCCGCTGCCGCGCTGCGCTCGACCTCTCCGGGTTCCACAACGCCGACCAAGGCAACACCGGGCAAGCCCGCGACCGCCTTGGCGTGGCGCTGTCCAATTAACCCAAATCCCGAAATTGCGAGGCGTACGCTATCTGACACTTATCGTTCCTACGCCATTGCAAAGCGATGCCGACCGGCCCCGTGGCAAGTCCAATATTCGGGCGATGCTAGGGCAGCCATTTCCGATTCGCAATAAAATCGGATATTTTGACAAATATTCGATTTTACAGCATATTACAGCTACGCCAGCAGGGCACGCACTGCCCTGGAAACACTGAAAATGGACCCGAATGATGAGTGAGATAAACGCCACGGTCGGGGCCAGCACCTATCAGCAGATCAAGCGCGATATTATCTTTGGCGCCTTGCAACCGGGCGCGAAACTGAAGCTGGATACGCTCAAGCAACGCTACCCCGCCAGCCCCTCGACCCTGCGTGAAGCGCTGAGCCGTCTGGCCAGCGACGGCTTCGTCGATGCGCCCCAGCAGCGCGGCTTCTTCGTGACGCCGGTGTCCCACGATGACCTGATCGAGATCGCCAATCTGCGCACCCTGTTGGAGTGCCACGCCCTGCGGGTGTCCATTGAAAGAGGCGATACAGAGTGGGAGGGAAACCTTGTCGCCGCCCGTCACAAACTGGCGCGGCTGGAAAGGCAAATGCTATCGGGTGATCTGTCCGAGGAAGAAACGTGGAAACGCTATGACGGCGAGTTTCACTTGGCGATGATCCAGGCCTGCAACTCTCGTAACTTGCTGTCCCTGCACGAAAAAATCTATGACAAGTATCTGCGCTATCAAATGCTGGTTCTGACCCACCGCGGGTCCGTCGCGGCCGACGAACACGACAAGATGCTAGAGGCCGCGCTCGCGCGCGATGCCGATCTTGCCGCCACTTTGCTGGAACAGCACATCCAGAACGGCCTTCGCCACGCGGCTTCTGCCCTGCAAGCAGCAGCAACGCCCAAAGCCTGACGCGGTCGCCACCGCAAAGGTAAAGGGCACCCCCGAAGGGATGCCCGCCTCAAGCCCTATGGCTTACATCATTTTGAAGACCGACGGGTCCGGCCCGGTGCGCAGGCCCACATCCAACGTGGTGATCGCCTCGATCTCGGCGTCCGTCAGGGTGAAGTCAAAGACGTCCAGATTTTCCGCCTGACGGTGCGGTTTGACGGACCGCGGGATCACCGCGTTGCCCAGTTGCAAATGCCATCGAATGATAACCTGCGCCGGGCTTTTGCCGGTGCGCTTGGCCGCGTTGACGATGGGGTCCGCCTCGAACGAACGTGCATTGCCAAGGGGCGTCCAAGCCTGCGTCACGATATCATGCTCGGCATGGAACGCCCTCATGTCGGGCTGTTGCAGCTCGGGGTTCACCTCGATCTGGTTCAGCACAGGCACTTCGCCAGTCTCCGCGATGATCCGCTCTAGATGGTCCTTGTTGAAGTTCGACACGCCGATAGACCGCATCATCCCTTCGTCGCGCATCTCGATGAAGGCTTTCCACGTCTCGACGTACTTGTCTTGGCTTGGCACCGGCCAATGGATCAGCACGAGGTCAAGCTGGTCCACGCCGATGTTCTTCAAGCTCCGCTCGACCGAGGCGCGCGCCTTGTCGCGGCCATGGTCGGTGTTCCAGACCTTCGTGGTGATAAACAGGTCTTCCCGCGGGACCGAGGCCGCTTTGACGCCCTCCCCCAAGCCCGGCTCATTCATATATAAGTATGCGCCGTCGATCATCCGATATCCGGTCTCGATGGCGCTTTTCACGGCCTCTCCGGCGATCTCCTGTGGCACCTGCCAAATGCCGAAGCCCAGTTGCGGCATCTCGTGGCCGTCGTGAAATTTGATGGTGGTTGTCTTACCCATGTGCGTGCTCCCGTTTGTTCGGCGGCAACCTAACAGCGTCCCACGGGGATGGCGACCACATAGAAGATCGGGCATGTCAGGGGGCCTCACGGACCTCCGCCATCGCCATTTCAGCCAGAATCGGCACGGCCTTTCCGTACAGATGCGCCGTCTGGGTGTTAGAGGCATTTCCCTCCAACGACCGCCGATAAACCCCCTGCAAGATCGCCCCTAACCGAAAGAAGCTGAAGGCGATGTAAAAGCGCCAATTCTCGATGCCGGGCAGCCCCCGACGGGTGCAATATTGCGCCACGTAATCGGCCTCGTCCGGAATGCCCGTCGCCGCGCGATCCACGCCGCCCAAGCCCTTGAACGCCCCCTCATTGGGCAGCCGCCATTGCATGCACTGATAGGCCAGATCGGCGAAGGGGTGGCCGATGGTCGAAAGCTCCCAATCCAGCACCGCCGCGACGCGGTGGCTTTGGGGATCGAAAATCATGTTATCCATCCGAAAGTCCCCATGCACCAGGCCCGAGCGCCCGTCATCCTCCGGCAAGTTCCCGTCTAACCAGCTGATAAGCTGATCCATTTCCGCGATCCCGTCCGTTTCCGAGGCGCGGTATTGGCGCGTCCACGTCGCAAGCTGCCGTTGGAAATAGTCCCCCTTCCGCCCGAAATCAGCCAACCCTGCCGCCTCTGGCTCCACGTCGTGCAAATCCGCCAGCACTTGGTTCATCGCAGCATAGATGGCGCGTCGATCATCCGGCGCCATGCCCGGAAGGGCCGGGTCCCAGTAGATCTGCCCCGCCACATGGCTCATCACCACGAACATGCGCCCCAGGGGGCCATCGGCGTCGCTTTGCGCCAGGATCCGCGGCACAGGCACCGGCGTATCGTGCAACCCGCCGATGATCCGCGCCTCTCGGTCGACGCGGTGCGCCCCGGGCAGTAGCTGCCCCGGCGGTTGCGCCCGTAGAACGAAGGTGCCGCCGCTGGCGTCGACGCGGTAAGTGGGGTTCGATTGCCCGTCGCCGAACTTTTCGAATCCCCGGCACTGCCCAAGACCCGGCACATGGGCCTCCAGCCACGGGCCAAGGGCTGCTATATCGGCGGGCGTCGCGGTCATCTCAACCTGCCTGCCGAGCGCGGAGAAGCTGACGGGCAAGGCTTGTATGGTGAACTTCATCAGGTCCGTCTGCAATGCGGATCGTGCGGGCATAGGCGAAGGCTTCGGCAAGGAACGTATCCTGGCTGACCCCCATCGCTCCGTGCGCCTGAATGGCCCGGTCGATCACCGTTTGCGCCATCTGCGGCACGACGATCTTGGCCATGGCGATCAGGTCTCGGGCGGCTTTGTTGCCTTCACGGTCCATCTTGTCGGCGGCAGCCATGGTCAGCAGGCGGGCTTGCTCGATCTCGCAGGCGGACAAGGCGATATGCTGCTGGATCACGCCCTGCTCGGACAGGGGTTTGCCGAAGGCCACGCGGCTTGCCGTGCGATCAACCATCAGATCCAATGCCCGCTGAGCGCAGCCGATCAAGCGCATACAATGGTGGATGCGCCCCGGCCCAAGGCGACCTTGCGCAATCTCGAACCCACGCCCCTCACCCAGAAGCATGTTGGACGCGGGCACACGCACGTTGTCGAAGACGAACTCGGCATGGCCGTGGGGCGCGTCGTCCGAGCCGAAGACCTTCATCGCGCGGATCATCTTCACGCCGGGCGTGTCCATGGGCACGAGGATCATCGACTGCTGCTTGTGCCGCTCGGCCTCGAAATCGCTTTTCCCCATGACAATCAGGATCTTGCAGCGCGGGTCCGGCGCGCCGGTCGCCCACCATTTGCGCCCGTTGATCACGTAGTCGTCGCCATCGCGCAGGATCGAGGATTGCACGTTCGTGGCATCGGATGAGGCCACGTCAGGCTCGGTCATGCAGAACGCCGACCGGATATCACCCTTCAGAAGCGGCTCCAACCAATCGGCTTTCTGCTGGTCGGTGCCGTATTGGATGAACACTTCCATATTACCCGTGTCCGGCGCGTTGCAGTTGAACACCTCTGGCCCGATGATCGACTGGCCCATGGCTTCGGCCAGAGGCGCATAGTCAAGGTTGTTCAGCCCCGCGCCATGTTCTTCGTGGGGGCACCACAGGTTCCACAGCCCTTCCGCGCGGGCCTTGGCCTTCAACTCTTCCATGATCGGCGGGATCACCCACCGGTCGTCCGAGGCATCCACAAATTCGTGGTATTCACGCTCTGCCGGGATCACATGGCGTTCCATGAAGTCCAGCACCCGCGCCTTCAGTTCCGCCGTCTTGGCGTTGAGTTCGAAATCCATGCAAGTTCCCCCCTTTTGGGTGCCGCAAAGGCACCTCTTTTCCCTACTCAAGAACGAACCGGCCCCAGATACCAGCGCGAAATACGCGCCTATGCGCGACTGTGGGTCCGACGGTCGAAAACGCGGCGCCCAAACAGCGATGCCACAAGGTCCACCATCAAGTTCGCCGTGCGGCCCCGATCATCAAGAAACGGGTTCAGCTCCACCAGATCAAGGGATGTCACAAGGCCGCTGTCGTGCAACATCTCCATCACCAGATGCGCCTCTCGGAAGGTCGCGCCGCCGGGCACGGTTGTCCCCACCGCGGGCGCGATCGAGGGATCGAGGAAATCCACATCGAGGGAGACATGAAGCACGCCCCCCGCCGCCTCTACCTTGGCAAGGAAGTCCTGCAACGGGGCCGCGATCCCGCTTTCGTCAATCTGGCGCATGTCGATGGCGGTCATGCCGCTTTCGGTGATGAACGCACGTTCCGGCGCATCAACGGACCGCAGCCCGATGAAACAGACGTTTTCCGGCGGCACCGGGGCTTTCAGGGGCGGGAACCCCTCGAAGCCGTCCTGGCCCGTGACATAGGCAATCGGCGTGCCGTGCAGGTTGCCCGAGGCGGTGGTTTGCGGCGTGTTGATATCGGGGTGCGCGTCCAGCCACAGCACGAACAAGGGGCGATCTTGCTTGGCGGCATGGGCTGCAACGCCCGCCACGGTGCCCAGCGATAGCGCGTGATCGCCCCCCATGAAGATCGGGAAGCCGTCGGCCATTGCGGCCTCTGCCGCATCGGCCAGAAGGCGCGTCCATTCGATGGTTTCCGCCAAGGCGTGAAGCTCGCCCTTTGGGGCATCGTCGACCCAGACAGGACCGGGAAGGTTGCCCCGATCCTCGGACGTCCAGCCCAGTTCCGCCAGCGTTTGCGCCAAGCCTGCCGTGCGGTAGGCATCCGGCCCCATGACACAGCCCCGGCGGCGCTTGCCGCAATCCATTCCGGCGCCAATCAGGATGCAAGTCTGCTCGTTCATTGCTTGGTATCCTTCCCTCTCACCCTTGGGTGAAAATCTCTCCGTCGACCATCACGGCCTGCACCTCTAGCGCGTCGTCCATGCACGTGAGAGAGGCGCGAAACCCCGCCTCCACCCGGCCCAGCTCATCTTGCAACCGTAGCGAGGCCGCCGGGATACCGCTGGCCATGTGCAACGCTTGCGCCAAGGTGACACCGCCATGGGCCGCCATGTTGCGCACGCAGGTTACCATATCCACGTGGGCCCCCGCCAACCGCCCGGTCACATCAGTCAATCGGTCGCCCTGCAAGGTGATCGCCTTGCCCAACAGATCGAACCCCTGCGCCGTGCCTGCCAGCGTCAGCATCGCGTCGGTCACAAGGAAGAGACGCCCCGGCATTTCGCGCGCCGCAAGCGCAATGTTGCGCCAGTCCACGTGATGGCCGTCGGCGATGATCCCGGCGAATAACTTGCCCGAGAACATGACGGCCCCCGCAACCCCCGGCTCCCGCCCGGTGAGCTGGCTCATGGCGTTGAACAGATGCGTCGCCCCTTGCAGGCCCTCGGCCTCGGCCGCCTCGATCTGGTCGGCGGTGGCGGCGGAATGGCCCGCGAAGACAAGCACGCCCGCTTTCGCCAACCGCGCGATCACGCCCGCGTCCTGGCACTCGGGCGCGATGGTCAGCAGCACGGGGCCGAGTTTCACGGCGTCTTCCACCGCCTTGATGTCTTCCTCTGCCATCGGACGTATGGCCTCGGCCGGGTGAATGCCGGGACGTTCAGGCGACAGGAACGGACCTTCCAGATGCAGGCCCAAAACACCCGGCACCTTGGCCGCCAAGGCGTCGCCCACCGCTGCAATCGCTTGGCGGTAATCCTGGCCGGGGGCGGTGATGAACGTCGGCAGAATATGCGCCGTGCCGCCGACCCTCGCGCCTTCGGCGATCTTCCCGGTGGCCTCAGGGGTCGGGTCAAAGTTGAACTGCACATCCGCCGCGCCGTTGATCTGAAGATCAAGGAAACCGGGCGCGACGATATCAAAGGCGGGCGCATCGCCCGGCGCGTCAGCCCCGCGCACCGCTGTCACACGGCCGCCTTCCACCTCGATCATCTGATTGCTCAGCGGCTCTGCGCCGCCGCCCACAAACAGACGTCGCGCGAAGATCCGGTCAGGAGTATTCACTCTCTTGCCCTCCGGGATGAACGTGGTGGTAATAGTCGGTCAATTGCAACTTGCTGGCGGCGGCCTCGTCCAGGATCACCGTGGTTTGCGGGTGCATTTGCAGGGCCGAAGCCGGGCACATGGCGCTCATCGGTCCCTCGATCATCGCCGCGGCGGCGTCCGCCTTGGCCTCTCCCAATCCCAATAACAGGCAAGTGCGGGCCTCCAGAATCGAGGCGATACCCATCGTGATCGCATATTTCGGCACCGCGTCGTCACTGTCAAAATAGGGGCGGTTGGCACGCAGGGTGCTGTCGGTCAGCGTCTTGATCCTTGTGCGCGACCCAAGGCTCGACGTGGGTTCATTGAAGCCGATATGGCCGTTCTGCCCGATCCCTAGAAGCTGCAGATCAACGCCGCCCGCCTTGGCAATCCGCGCCTCATAGGCCAGCGCTTCCGCCTTGGGGTCGGCGACATCGCCGCGGGGAAGATGCGCGTGATCCTTGCGCATGTCCGTCAGGTCAAACAACGCCTCGGCCATGTAGTGGTGATACGATCCGGGATGATCGGGGGCGAGGCCCACATATTCATCCAGGTTGAACGAGGTTACCCCCGCCATCGAGAAATTGCCCGCCCGGTGCCGCTGCGCCAATTCCTCGTAAAGCGGCACCATCGTGCCCCCGGTCGCAAGGCCCAGAACCGCATCAGGCTTGGCGGCAACTTCCGCCGCCACGATATCCGCTGCCCGTACAATCGCGGCCTCTTTGGTCGGGACGATCAAGATCTTCATGGCCGACACCCCCGTGCTATCGCCCCTGAACCCGTCGCTAATTTAGTCATTTTCATATCAGTAGCGCCCCCTTTTGCGCCAACCAGGTGAACCGCCTCGCGCCGTGCCTGCGCGTCCCGGTTCCCTGTCGGGGGCACCGTAACCGCCCCAGCGCCACAGGCAATGGGGGAGCCGCCCTATAACGCCGTGCGCATCTGGTAGCCGGGCGCGAACAGCAACCGGACCTTGGTGACCGACGTGGCGCCGTCCCATGTCACCCGGTCCATGGCAAAGACCGCCTCTCCCGCCGCACACAACAGGGCTTCGGCCACGTCATCGGGGGCGGCCACGGCGGAAAAGGCGATGTCGCCGTGGGTGTAGGGCACATGATGCAGCAGCCATTCGTTGGCGCTGATCTCCCTGAAATCCTGATCCAGCGCCTCGGGGGCCACCTCGGGGTTGATCCACCGATCTTCCATCGCATAGGGCGTTCCACTGGCCAGATGCAGGGCGCGCACATGCAACAATTGTTGCGTCGCAGACGTGCCCATGGCGGCGCTGGCGCTGATCGGCGGCACTTGCAGCGTCCGGTAGGCCAGTTGATAGCCGTAGACATCTCCTCGATCCTCAATCTCGTGGCGCAACACGGGGATCGTCAGAGTGGCCCGTGCCGCAGGGTGCGCTGCCACCCGTGTGCCCGCCTTGCGCCTGCGGTCCAGAATGCCCGTTTCCGCCAACGCTCTCAGCGCCCGGTTCACGGTGGACCTAGCACAGCCGAACTCTGCGGCCAGATCGGCCTCGTTCGGGATCAACTCCCCCGGGGCCCATTCACGGGAGTGAATCCGGCGCAACGCCTCGTCCTGCACGCTTTGCCAGTTTCGGAACGAAGGGCTGTTCATAGAGCGGCTTTCAAGGCGTCAATCGTCTGCTTGTAGGCGGCCACAATCTCTGGGCGGCGGCGGTGCTGTCCGCCTGTTACCATGTGACGGCCCGCAGACCAAACATCGCGCACCAGCCTGTCATCGCCCGCAAAAATCCACGCGTCCAGCGCGGTGTCGTCCTTGCGCCCCCACAGATGCTCGGACCCTGTGTCGAGCGTCAGCATGTCGGCCCAAGCGCCCACCTCCAACTTGCCCGCTTGGCGTTGCGTGGCCTGTGCGCCGCCCTCCAGCACCGCATCAAACAACCGCCGCCCGGTGGACTTGTCGGCACTGGCAAACGCCGCCCGAGAGCCATCGCGCAGCCGTTGCGAATAATCCAGCGTGCGCAGTTCCTCTGCCAAGGCGATGCGGATGTTGCTGTCTGACCCCACCGCCATCGCCCCGCCGGCGTTGGCCCACCGGATGCCGTCGAAAATGCCGTCCCCAAGGCTGCTTTCGGTGATCGGGCAAAGGCCCGCCACAGCTTGTGAGCGGGCCAGGGCTTCGGTTTCCTCCGACGTCATCTGAGTGCAATGGATCATGCACCACCGGCTGTCGATCTCCATGTTCTGCAACGCCCACTCCACCGGACGCGCACCCCAGGCGGCCTCAACCTCCGTCACTTCCGCCCGCTGCTCGGCCAGATGCATGTGGATCGGCCCTTGCGGAAACAACTGCGCGACTTGTGCCAGGTCTTCCCGGCCCACAGCCCGCAGGGAATGGGGCGACGCCCCAAGGTTTGCGTCCGGCGCGTTCAACAGCCGCCCCGCGTCCTCGCGCAACGCCGTATACCGTTCCAGATCGTTGCCGAACCGGATTTGCCCCGGCCCCAAGTCGCGCCCGTCACAGCCGCCGAATTGGTAAAGGACAGGCAGCAGGCACAGCCCAATTCCGGTCTGCTCGGACGCGGCAATCACCCGGTGCGCGGTCTCTGCCAACGTGTCATAGGCGGCCCCGCCCGGCTGGTGATGCAGATAATGGAATTCTGCGTTGCAGGCATAACCCGCCTCCAGCATCTCCATCTGCACGAACGCGGTAATCGCCTCGATGTGGTCGGGCGTCAGACGGTCGAGGAAGCGGAACATCAGCTGCCGCCACGTCCAGAAGCTATCACGGGGATCCGGGCCGCGTTTCTCTGTCAGCCCGGCCATGGCGCGCTGGAAGGCATGGCTGTGGACGTTCACAGGGGCAGGCAACAGCATCGGCACCCGCTGGCCCGTTGCCGGAACGCCGGTCTCGATGGCGCTGATGCGGCCCGCATCGTCCACATCCACCCGCACATCTGACGCCCACCCCGAGGATAATAGCGCCGTTTCAGCCCAGATCGTCTGCATGATCACTCCGCTTGACAGATTATTATGTGTGCACATAAAAACATTAAGCACGTATATTTGCAAGTGAGTCGCTCCCATGCTTTTGACAAACGCCCATGTCGTGACCCTACAAACCGATGCCGATTACGGCCTGATTGCCGATGGCGCGATTGCCATGGACGGCGACCGGATTGCTTGGGTTGGTTCCGCCGCACAGGTGCCTGCCGCCTACCGCGACGGGCCGCAAACGGACCTCGGCGGGCGGCTCGTGACCCCTGCGTTGATCGACTGCCACACCCATGTGGTGTTTGGCGGCAACCGCGCGACAGAGTTCGAACTTCGCCTCAATGGTGCCAGTTACGAGGCCGTGGCCCGCGCCGGGGGCGGCATCATCTCTACCGTTACCGCAACACGCGCGGCGTCCGAGGATGCGTTGCTGGCCGACGCCCTCAAGCGGGTAGATGCGCTGATTGCAGAAGGTGTGACGCTGATCGAGGTGAAATCCGGCTACGGGCTGACCCAGGAGGCCGAGCTGAAGATGCTTCGCGTCGCCCGCCGGATCGCTCAGGAACGCCCCATCGAGGTCCGCACCAGCTTCCTTGGCGCCCACGCCGTGCCGCCCGAATTCACCGGCCAGCCCGACGCCTATATTGACGAAATTTGCCTTCCCACCCTGCGCGCCGCCCATGGCGAAGGGCTTGTGGATGCCGTGGATGGTTTCTGCGAAGGCATCGCGTTTGACACGGCGCAAATCGCACGGGTCTTCGACGTGGCGGTGGAACTGGGCCTTCCCGTGAAACTTCACGCCGAGCAGTTGTCCAACATTGGCGGCACGCCGTTGGCTGCGCAGTACGCGGCGCTCAGCGCCGATCACTTGGAATACGCAACCGACGCGGACGCGGCAGCTTTGGCCGCATCGGGCACCGTCGCTGTTGTTCTGCCCGGCGCGTTCTACACCCTGCGCGAAACGCAGGCCCCACCGATCCAATCTTTCCGCGACCACGGCGTGTCGATGGCGCTGGCGACCGATTGCAACCCCGGCTCGTCCCCGCTTGCGTCACCGCTTTTGGCCATGAACATGGCCTGCACCCTGTTCCGCATGACCCCACTAGAGGCGCTTTTGGGCCTGACCGTCCATGCCGCCCGCGCGTTGGGAGAGGCGGATCGAGGCCGGATCACGGCGGGCGCTTGCGCCGATCTGTGCGTCTGGGACGCGCACCACCCGTCCGAGCTGGCTTACCGCATCGGGTTTAACCCGCTTCATTCTCGTATTTTCAGGGGGTCGCTATGACCATCACACTTACACCCGGCGCGGCGACACTGGCCCAGTTGCACGACATCTGGGCCGAAGGGCATCCGGTGGTGCTTGACCCGTCCTCCCATGCCGGGATCAAGGCCGCGCAAGCACTGGTCACCAAGGCCGCCAACGGGGAAGAGGCCGTCTATGGCGTCAACACGGGCTTTGGCAAACTGGCCTCGGTCAAGATCGCCGCAAAGGACGTGGCCACCCTGCAACGCAACCTGATCCTGTCGCACTGCTGCGGCGTGGGAGAGGCGTTGGACGAGGCGACAACCCGCCTGATGATGGTGCTCAAGCTGCTGTCACTGGGGCGCGGCGCGTCCGGCGTGGCGATGACCACGGTAGAGATCATTCAGGAAATGCTGGTGCAGGGTGTGACGCCGGTGATCCCCTCCCAGGGGTCCGTCGGGGCGTCGGGCGATCTGGCACCGCTGGCCCATATGGCGGCGGCGATGATTGGGGAAGGCGAGGCGACGGTAGACGGCGTCCGAATGCCAGCCGCAGACGCTTTGGCCAAAGTCGGGATCACGCCCATTGTGTTGGGCGCGAAAGAGGGCCTGGCCCTGATCAACGGCACGCAGTTTTCCACCGCTTGTGCGCTGGTGGGCCTGTGGGGGGCGTGGCGTAACGCGGCGACCTGCGTGCTGACCTGTGCCCTGTCGACCGATGCGATCATGGGGTCCACCGCGCCCCTGCAAGACGCGATCCACACCCTGCGCGGCCACGCGGGCCAGATCGCCGTCGCCCGGGCGCAGCGCGCGTTGATGGAGGGTTCTGTCATCCGCGAAAGCCACCGCGATGGCGACACCCGCGTGCAGGATCCCTATTGCATCCGCTGCCAGCCCCAAGTGACCGGTGCGGCGATGGACCTGTTGCACTTCGCGGGCCGCACGCTGGAGGTGGAGGCCAACGCCGTTACCGACAATCCGCTGGTTCTTGTAGAAGATGATCTGATCGTGTCGGGCGGCAACTTCCACGCCGAACCCGTCGGTTTCGCCGCCGACCAGATCGCTGTTGCGGTGTCGGAACTTGGCGCGATTGCCCAGCGCCGGGTCGCGCTGATGGTGGACCCGACGCTGAGCTTTGACCTGCCGCCCTTCCTGACGCCTGATCCCGGCCTCAACTCGGGCCTGATGATCGCCGAAGTCACAACGGCGGCTTTGATGAGCGAGAACAAGCATCTCGCCAATCCCTGCACCACCGACAGCACGCCGACCTCTGCCAACCAGGAGGACCACGTGAGCATGGCCGCCCACGCCGCCCGGCGGTTGGATCGGATGAACCGCAACCTCAATGTGATCCTCGGGGTCGAGGCGATGTGCGGCGCCCAAGGGATCGAGTTCCGCGCCCCACTGGAAACAAGCCCCGCCTTGAAATCCGCGATCAACGTGTTGCGCAAAAAGGTCCCGACCATCGCGGAAGACCGCTACATGGCGCCCTCCATCGAGACCGCGAGCACCTTGGTCCGCGACGGGACACTGGCGGCCTCGGTCGAACTGCCGGGCTTCGTGAAGGGCCACGCGCAATGACGCCCGTGACCGTCACCCGTGGCGATGGCCCAATCGTTCTGGGCCTGCCCCATACCGGCACCTTTGTGCCTGAAGATGTGGCGGCGCGGCTGAACGACAATGGCCGCAAGCTGGCCGATACGGACTGGCACATCGACCGCCTTTACGACGGGTTGCTGGAGGGCGCGACCACCGTGCGCGCCAATTTCCACCGTTACGTGATCGACGCCAACCGTGACCCTTCGGGCGAAAGCCTCTACCCCGGCCAGAACACCACGACGCTGGTGCCGTTGACGGATTTCGACGGCTTGGACATCTGGGAGAAAGCCCCCACGGCGGAGGAGGTCGAGGCCCGTCGCAGTGCCTTCCACGCCCCCTATCACGCCGCGTTAGAGGCGGAACTGACCCGCGTGCGCGATCTGCACGGCGTGGCGATCCTTTACGATTGCCACTCGATCCGGTCGCGGATTCCGTTCCTGTTTGACGGCACCCTGCCCGACTTCAACACCGGCACCAATATGGGCACCACCTGTGCCCCCGAGATCGAGGCCGCCACCACCGCGATCTGCGCCGCCTCCCCTTACTCGGACATCGTAAATGGCCGCTTCAAGGGCGGCTGGACCACGCGCCACTACGGGCGGCCCGAGGATCATATCCACGCCATCCAGATGGAGTTGGCGCAATCCACCTACCTGACGGAGGAAGCCGCGCCTTGGCAGTATGATGATGCCAAAGCCGCGAAACTCCGCCCCTATCTTACTGAAATCCTGTCTACATTGGCCGATCTGGCCCCGACCCTTGGAGGCTCTCGATGAACAACCCTCGCCATAACCTGCGTGACGTCTTCCCCCCCACCGGCACCGAGATCACCGCCAAAAGCTGGCTGACCGAAGCGCCGATGCGGATGCTGATGAACAACCTGCACCCCGACGTGGCCGAGAACCCCCATGAGCTGGTGGTTTACGGCGGCATCGGCCGCGCCGCGCGCACCTGGGAGGATTTCGACGCCATCGTGGCCGCGCTGAAGGATCTGGAAGATACGCAGACGCTGCTGGTGCAATCGGGCAAGCCCGTGGGCGTGTTTAACACCCACAAGGACGCGCCGCGCGTGCTGATCGCGAACTCCAACCTCGTGCCCCATTGGGCGACGTGGGACCACTTCAACGAGTTGGATAAGAAGGGCCTCGCGATGTACGGCCAGATGACGGCGGGCTCGTGGATTTACATCGGCACGCAAGGTATCGTGCAGGGCACCTATGAGACGTTCATGGAGGCCGGCCGCCAGCATTACGAGGGCGACCTGAAGGGCCGCTGGATCCTGACCGGTGGCCTTGGCGGCATGGGCGGCGCACAGCCTTTGGCCGCCGTGATGGCGGGCGCCTGCTGCCTTGCCGTGGAATGCGACGAGACCCGCGCCGACTTCCGCCTGCGCACGCGCTACGTGGACGAGAAGACCCACGATCTAGACGAGGCCTTGGCGATGATCGACCGCTGGACCAAGGCCGGAGAGGCGAAGTCCGTCGCCCTGATCGGCAACGCGGCGGATGTCTTCCCCGAGTTGGTCAAGCGTGGCGTGAAGCCTGACATGGTCACCGACCAGACCTCGGCCCACGACCCGATCCACGGCTACCTGCCGCAGGGCTGGACCGTCGCCGAATGGCGCGAGAAGCAGGAGAGCGACCCGAAAGCGGTCGAAGCCGCCGCCCGCGCGTCGATGAAAACGCAGGTCGCCGCCATGGTGGACTTCTGGAACCAGGGCGTCCCGACGCTGGACTACGGCAACAACATCCGCCAGGTCGCGCAAGAGGAGGGGTTGGAGAACGCCTTCGCCTTCCCCGGTTTCGTTCCCGCCTACATCCGCCCGCTGTTCTGCCGTGGTGTCGGCCCGTTCCGCTGGTGCGCGCTGTCCGGCGACCCGGAGGATATCTACAAGACCGACGCCAAGGTGAAGGAACTCATCGACGACCCGCATCTGCACAACTGGCTGGACATGGCGCGTGAGCGGATCGAGTTCCAGGGCCTGCCCGCGCGGATCTGCTGGGTGGGTCTGGGCTTGCGTGACAAACTGGGCCTCGCGTTCAACGAGATGGTCCGCAATGGCGAGTTGTCGGCCCCCGTCGTGATCGGTCGTGACCACCTTGATAGCGGCTCGGTTGCGTCTCCCAACCGGGAGACGGAAGCGATGAAGGACGGCTCCGACGCCGTGTCGGACTGGCCGCTGCTCAACGCTATGCTCAACGTCGCAGGCGGCGCCACGTGGGTGTCGCTGCATCACGGTGGCGGCGTCGGCATGGGCTTTTCCCAGCACTCCGGCATGGTGATCTGCTGTGACGGGTCCGAGGATGCTGACCGTCGCCTGCGCAACGTGCTGTGGAACGACCCCGCCACCGGCGTCATGCGCCACGCCGACGCGGGCTACGATGAAGCGCTGGACTGTGCCCGCGAAAAGGGGCTGAACTTGCCCGGAATTCTGGGGAGGTAACAGCATGTTTCTGAAGAACGCTTGGTACGTGGCCGCATGGGATCATGAAGTCACGCACGACTTGCAGCAGGTCATGGTTCTGGGTGAGAAGATTTGCATCTTCCGCACGGAATCCGGTGATCTTGTCGCCTTGGAGGACGCCTGTCCGCACCGCAAGCTGCCGCTGTCCAGGGGGCGGATCAAGGGCGACACGGTGGAATGCGGCTACCACGGGCTGACGTTCAACTGCGCGGGGACCTGTGTATGGGCGCCGGGCTCTGCCGGGATTCCGTCCAACGCCAAGGTCCACGCCTATCCAACCCATGAGAAATACGGGCTGGTCTGGATCTGGATGGGCAACCCGGCGCTGGCCGATGCGAGCGAAATCTTCGAGATCGAGAACTACGATAACCCCGTCTGGGGCATCAACCGCGGTGCCGCGATGGAGTTGGACTGCAACTATCTGCTGATGTGCGACAACCTGCTGGACCCCACCCATGTCGCTTGGGTCCACCAATCCAGCTTTGCCGCCCCCGCCACCAAGGACACGCCCCTACGGATCAAGAAAACCGATGACGGCGTGATCGTCCATCGCTGGATGATGGATCACGAACCCGCGCCGTTTTATAAGAAGGTGGTGGATTTTGAGGGCAATTGCGACCGTCTGCAACACTACGAGGTGCGCTACCCGTCCCACGCGCTGATCCGCGCGGTGTTTACGCCCGCCGGCACCGGCGGACCGGACGGGCCGCTCCATGAAAACACCTTCATCATGGACAGCTACAATTTCATGACCCCCACCGACGAGGGCCGCACGCGGTACTATTGGTTCCAACTGCGCAACATTCGCCCAGATGATGAGGCATTGTCGCAAATGATGAGCGATGACGTGCAGCACGCCTTCGAAGAGGATCGCGCGGTACTGAACGAGGTGCAGAAGGGCATGGCCAACAAGACGTCGCCTCACATCGACCTGCCGATTGACGGCGGCCAATTGCGGTTCCGCAGGCAGCTACAGGCGATGATTAACGAAGAGGCGCAGGTTGATGCGCAAATGGCGGAATAAGCCTCGCGCTTGGCGCTGAGACAGCGCGGGACACCTGCCCTCTTGCAGCAGTTGGTCCGCTGTCATGGCGAGGCCGGGGCGTTTCCCCAAGGCGGGCTGCGTCGCCCACAACGGGCGGTGCGCCGGCCATGGCAGATTTCTGCAATTACGAGTGAAACCGGCGCGGTGCCCCGACAAGGAAATGGAGAGGGCGGCGGGATGAGAAACCCGCCGACAAATTTCTGCGGATTGCGTTAATCACTTTTTAACCCAGCCAGAGGACAAACTTCTCCGATGCATCACTCACGGACGGTTTGCGCCTTTCCTCAGACCACCCTGACGCCCACGCCCTCAAGACGCCGAAAGGCACGGGATTGTGGGAAAACGGGTGCAGGATAGGCGGCCACTTCAGAGCACTCGCATGGGGGGCAGAACCCCCTTGGCAACCGGGCCTAACCACCCCGGTTCACC
Source organism: Gymnodinialimonas sp. 57CJ19 (assembly GCF_038396845.1). Classification (NCBI taxonomy): domain Bacteria; kingdom Pseudomonadati; phylum Pseudomonadota; class Alphaproteobacteria; order Rhodobacterales; family Paracoccaceae; genus Gymnodinialimonas; species Gymnodinialimonas sp. 57CJ19. The sequence goes on along the minus strand of NZ_CP151587.1, from coordinate 1,309,778 downwards.
CACCGCTCCGCCCTTCGGCGGCGCCGCCACTCTTGACGTTAGCGTCAACTTTAAGCTCTATGCCTTAAGGTAAACGACTAGGTAAGAGCATGGAAACGTTATTTTTATTTGTGGCGTTGGGCTTCATCATCGTTTTAGTGGTGAACCTCTTTCGTCGTGGAAATCCCCCACCCCCAAATCAGCATACCATTGATCTCGACCGGCCAAGAGATCGCCCGGCCTATAAACCAACGCCGCAACGGCGGGTCTCAGCCCCGCCGCCCGCGCCCTATTCTGCTGAAACCTCCCAGCCAACGCCCCGGGGTCAGTGCGTTTCCGGCAGGGCCTATGTCGTGGATGGCGACACGATAAAAATCCAGAAAAAGCAGATCCGGCTCTTTGGCATCGACGCGCCGGAAATGAACCACCCTTTCGGCAAACGCGCCAAATGGGCGATGTTTGAATTGTGCAAAAATCAGGTCGTTACAGCCGAGATCACGGCTACGGACGCATATGGCCGTGTCGTCGCCAAATGCACCCTGAGTGACGGGCGGGATTTGTCGGCAGAACTGGTGAAGCAGGGTCTTGCGCTGGATTGGCCGAAGTTTTCCGGCGGCATCTATCGGGCTTTGGAAACCCCCGACGCCCGCAAGAAGCTCTGGCTTGCGGACGCGCGGCAAAAGGGGCGGATGCACCTGTGGGAGCAATTCGATGCCCGCGAACGGGCAAAGGCCGCGCGGTAAGTCCTGTGGCTAGGACTTAGGCCGCCGAAGCCTCGGCTGCCGCACGGATGGCGCGGATATTGTCTCCGTAGGGGGCGGGGTTTTCCACCGAGCCGCCACGGAACACGGCGGAGCCTGCGACCAGAGCGTCTGCGCCCGCGGCCGCCACGAGGGGGGCGGTGTTCACGTCAACGCCACCGTCGATCTCGATATGCACCTCGCGGTCGCCGATCATCCGGCGCAACTCGGCGATCTTGTCCGCCATGTCGATGAAGGATTGCCCACCGAAGCCGGGGTTCACGGTCATCACGCAGATCAGATCGCACAGGTCGAGCACATGGGCGACCGAGCTGGCCGGGGTGCCGGGGTTCAGGGCCACGCCCGCCTTCATCCCCGCGCCGCGAATGGCTTGCAGGGTGCGATGAATGTGGGGGCCTGCCTCCACATGGGCGGTCAGGATATCGGCGCCCGCATCGGCGTAGGCGTCGATATAGGCATCCACCGGAGAGATCATCAGATGCACATCCATCACCGTGGTCACATGCTTGCGCAGGGCTTTCACCATCGGCGGGCCGAAGGTGAGGTTGGGAACGAAGTGGCCATCCATCACGTCAATATGAATCCAGTCCGCGCCCTGGGCCTCCACGGCCTGCACTTCGGCTCCGAAATTGGCAAAATCAGCGGCGAGGATCGACGGTGCGATCTTGATGGAACGATCAAACGGCTTGGCAAGTGGCATGGGGCTTCCTCCGGGTTTGGCGCCTGTTACCGCGCTTGCGGGCCTCTGTCACGTCCCGACGGTGGAAACCGGGTTTTCGATATTTATGAAAAGGTGAAGCAGGGCGGGCGTGGGTCGGGGGAAAGGGCGGGGCGTGAGGCAAGCGGGGACGGGGTGCCGGGCAGATTTTTGACCGTTTGGTCAACCTTGCCTTTTTGCGCGACCCGTGGGACGGTCAGGAAACACTCGGAATCCCTGGATGCCCATGACTCAAACCACCACGATTGAAGCTGCCACCGCGCAGCGCGACCAGCTGCCTCAGGTGCATCTTCCCCGCAATGAGGGGATGGAATTGGATATGGATTGGGTCGCGCGCGTGCAGGCCAATACCTCGGCCATTGAACGGCGCGCGGCAACCTTGCCCGGGCGGCGGTCGGTCAAGAAGGCCTATCAAGCGGCATGGCTGGCCAAGGCGGTGACGCTGATTGATCTGACAACCCTGTCGGGCGACGACACGGCAGGCCGCGTGCGGCGGTTGTGTGCCAAGGCGCGGCAGCCGGTGAGGGCCGATATTCTGGATGCGTTGGGGCTGCCTGCGATCACGACGGGCGCGGTTTGTGTTTACCACGATATGATAGAGGTCGCCGTCGAGGCGCTGGAGGGCACCGGCATCCCGGTTGCCGCCGTATCCACGGGTTTTCCGGCGGGTCTGTCGCCGTTTCATCTGCGCGTGGCGGAGATTGAGGAAAGCGTGAAGGCAGGCGCCAAGGAGATCGACATCGTCATATCGCGGCGCCACGTTTTGACCGGGAATTGGCAGGCGCTTTACGATGAGATGAAAGCGTTCCGCGCCGCGTGCGGGGAGGCCCACGTGAAGGCCATCCTTGCCACCGGAGAATTGGGGACCCTACGCAACGTCGCCCGCGCAAGCTTGATCTGCATGATGGCCGGCGCAGATTTCATCAAGACGTCCACCGGCAAGGAAAGCGTCAATGCGACCCTGCCGGTTTCGTTAACCATGATCCGGGCGATCCGAGAGTATGAGGCCCGCACCGGTTTCAAGGTGGGCTACAAGCCCGCAGGCGGGATCAGCAAGGCGAAGGACTCGTTGGTGTATCTATCGCTAATGAAAGAGGAATTGGGCGACCGTTGGTTGCAGCCCGACCTGTTCCGCTTTGGCGCCTCCTCGCTTCTGGGGGACATTGAGCGGCAGTTGGAACACCACGTCACGGGCGCTTATTCGGCGGGCTACAGGCACGGAATCGGCTGATGAGTCTTTTTGTGCCTCAGGCCGATCCGCCGGATTTGACTGCCTTCCTACCCTTGGCCGCCCCATTGCAGGACAGCCACAAGGACGGGCGCATCGACGCGTCCCATACGCCGTACCTTTATCAGCCGGTTGACCGCCACCTCTTGGATGCGGGCGCCGCGTTGATGATCGGCAGCGCCGGTGCGGACGGCACTGAATTCGCGTTGCGCAAAGGTCAGCCCGGCGTCTGGATGTATCGCCCCAATGACGATGCGTGGACCGAGATCGCCGCCGATATCCTTGAGTTCGAGACCCTTTGGCTGGCCAGCCAGATAAACGTTTGAAAGCTGAGAGCGCCTCCTTTGCCCCTAGACCTTAACCTTATCTTGCTGGTTCTTCTCGTCGGTCTTTCGTTCTGGCTGGCGCTGCGCGTGAGTCGCCCCTTGCGCGAGGAAGCGGGCAAGCTGACGCTCGAACAGGCCCGAGATTTCCAGCAGAACTATCGCAACAAAGCGAAACGCACCGATATGCCTGCGGAGCTGCGCCCGCTTGCCGCTGCTTCGGATCGCGCAAGGCCCACCATCATCGCCGCTTGTGCCGCCAGTGCGGCCTCCATCGCGGCCTACATTTTCCTTGGGGGATAACCCATGACCACCGCCACTATTTTCGAGACCATGGACTACGGCCCCGCCCCCGAGAGCAGCGCCGAAGCGCTTGCCTGGCTAGAGGCCCGAGGCGGCATCGCGGGCCATTTCATCAACGGCACATGGGGGCCGTTGCGCGATGATTTCGCCTCCAACAACCCGGCTACGGGGCAGAAGTTGGCGGGCGTGACCAAGGGCACTGCAGACGAGGTGGCACAAGCCGTCAAAGCCGCCCGCAAGGCGCAACCCGCTTGGGCCAAGGATGCCGGGAAACGGGCGCGTGTGCTCTATGCCATTGCGCGGTTGATGCAGAAGCATTCCCGCCTGTTGGCCACGATGGAGACCCTCGACAACGGCAAGCCGATCCGCGAAAGCCGCGACATCGACGTGCCTTTGGCCACACGACATTTCTACTACCACGCGGGCCTGGCCCAACTGTTGCCGACCGAAATGCCCGATCACAGCGCCCTTGGGGTCTGCGGCCAGATTATCCCATGGAACTTCCCCCTGTTGATGCTGGCCTGGAAGATCGCGCCCGCCCTGGCGGCTGGCAACACCGTGGTGCTGAAACCGGCGGAATATACCTCGCTTTCCGCTATGGTCTTCGCCGAGATCTGCCAGGAGGCCGGCGTGCCGCCCGGCGTGGTAAACATCATCACCGGCGATGGCGAAACCGGCGCGGCCCTGGTGGCGGCAGACGTCGATAAAATCGCCTTCACCGGGTCAACGGAAGTGGGCCGTCGCATCCGGGAGCAGACAGCGGGAAGCGGCAAGCATCTGACCTTGGAGTTGGGCGGAAAGTCACCCTACATCGTGTTCGACGACGCCGATATCGACAGCGCCATCGAAGGCTTGGTGGATGCGATCTGGTTCAACCAGGGTCAGGTCTGCTGCGCCGGATCGCGCCTGTTGGTGCAGGAAAACATCGCCGACGATTTCCACAAACGCCTGAAGGCGCGTATGGCCAAGCTGCGCATGGGCGATCCGATGGACAAATGCATCGACGTGGGCGCCATTGTGGACCCGGTGCAGCACGACACGATCACGCGCTTGGTCGCGGCCTCCGACGGGGATATCCACCACGCCCCCATCGACACGCCCGAAACGGGCTGCTTCTACCCGCCGACGCTGATCACGGGGCTGCACACGGCCTCCCCGCTGATGCAGGAGGAAATCTTTGGGCCGGTGCTGGTCTCCACCACGTTCCGCACCCCGGTTGAAGCCCTCGAAGTCGCCAACAACACCCGCTACGGGCTGGCCGCGACGCTTTGGACCGAGAACGTGAACCTCGCCCTCGATATCGCGCCCAAGCTGGTGGCCGGCGTAGTCTGGGTGAACGCCACGAACCTGTTCGACGCAGCCGCCCCCTTCGGCGGCGTGCGCGAAAGCGGTTTTGGACGCGAAGGCGGATGGGAAGGACTGGGCGCCTACCTGAAATCGGACGCGAAAACCACGCCCGCCAAGGCGCTTACCCCGCCCAAAGCGCCCGCAACACCCGCCGTCGCAGACCTCGACCGGACCGCGAAAATGTACATCGGCGGCAAGCAAGCGCGGCCCGATAGCGGCTATAGCCAGGCGCATTATTCGCGCAAAGGCACGCTTCTGGGACACACGGGCCGTGGCAGCCGCAAAGATATCCGCAACGCGGTCGAGGCCGCCCGTGGCGCCGCAAAATGGGGCAAAAGCTCTGGTCACCTGAGGGCGCAAATCCTCTACTTCCTCGCCGAAAACCTCTCGGCTCGGTCCGAGGAATTCGCCACCCGCATCGCCGATTCCCTCGGCACGCCCCAAGGCAAAGCGGCAACCGAGGTGGACCAGGCGATCTCTACGCTCTTCACCGCCGCCGCTTGGGCCGACAAATTCGACGGCACCGCCAAAGGCGTGCCCCTTCGGGGCGTGGCGCTTGCGATGAAAGAACCGGTCGGCATCATCGGCGCTCTCGCGCCCGACGACGCGCCCCTCCTCGCGTCTACGACGCTCCTCGCAGGCGCTCTGGCGATGGGCAACCGCATCGTTCTGGCCCCGTCTCAGGCCGCCCCTCTGGTCGTCACAGACCTCTACCAGGTGCTCGACACATCAGACGTGCCCGCAGGCGTGGTGAATATCGTGACCGGCCCCCACGCCGATCTCGCGCCCACCCTCGCGAGCCATATGGAGATCGACAGCCTCTGGGCCTTCTCCCCCCATACCGATCCCGTTGCCCTCCAAGCGGCTTCCGCCAGCAACCTCAAACGCACCTGGACCAATAACTCCGGCAACCCCGATTGGACCTCCCCCAACCTGCGCCCCTTTCTCGAGGCCGCCACGGAAACCAAAACAATCTGGATTCCCTACGGCGAATGATCCCGCAACAAGTAAGGGGGAAGCACGCCGCTCCCCCCTTCATCTTGGCCAATACAACTCAATCCCAAACCCTCGGCCCGCGGTTGCGCCTGTAAACCAGACGCTCTCAAACCCAGCTCACCGCCCCGCAAGACGGTCCTTCAACTTGGCCCATCGCACCGCTGTCCCATCTCGGGCCGGCACAAGGACACGGTCCTCAAACCGCTCCCAGATCCGCCAGATCATGAACAACACCACAGCCAGCAACGCCAAAATCACGATGTTCAGCCACGGGAAGAGCTTCACATCGGGGCCCTCCACAGTTCGGATCGAAATCGCGTTGGGGTAGCTCGACAGCATGTTTGACCGCCAGCCATAGTGCGTAATCGCCACCCAGATCGGCGTATCTCGGGTGGACCGCAAATCCTGGGCCTCGGTCTGCAAATCCTGACTGTCGATCTTGAAATAGGGCGGCCACCCAAACAGGCCCGTGTCCTCGTTGCGGTAATCTATCGGAGAATTATCCGCCCTCACCGCGCTGATGATCCTCACATCCCTTTGTACCGACGTGCCCTCGGCCCCGCTATCGGACTGCGCATAGAACCAGGCGCTCCAGCCGGAAATCTCGGTCAGCTGCAACTGCGTATCCACGATCCGCACGATATCGCGTTGGGGCAGCGTGTAGTGGGCGAACGCCCCCAGCAGCGACACAACGATCAGCAAAAATACAATCCGGGCCCAACGCATCTTCATTCTTCCTTCAGTTGCTGAGCCAGACAAAGGCGACCAACCCGATCACTGGCATGACATAGACGCAGACCACCAGCCAGACCCTTATGCGCGACACCTTTGCCGCGATACGCTCATCAATCCATGCCTCTCGGTCACCGGGGCGCCCCTCATGGACCCAATCTTCCTCCAACCGCATCCTTGCGCCCGAGCGGAGGTAGAAAAACATGCAGATATAGACGACGCTTAGCGCCACCAGCATCACAATGGCCGTGCGTCCCAGTCCTAACATTGCCCACATCTCCTTCGTGCTGCGCATTTCTACATATAGTCGAGGTTAAACCGAATTGGCAGGGCTTGCGGCCACCTCGCGACAGGGCCACTCTGCCCCCATGTCAGACACCGCTCTTCTTGCCGCCGTTGCGGCCCGTCGGGACGCGCTTATTGCGCTGACCCAAGACCTTATCCGTATCCCCACCCTCAACCCGCCGGGGCTGCAATACCTTGATATCTGCGAATATCTCGGGGATCGTCTGCGTGCCCAAGGCTTCACGGTGGAATTGATCCGCGCCCATGGTGCCGTCGCCGACAGTGACACCTATCCGCGCTGGAACATGGTCGCGACCCTGCGCAAGGGGCCGGGCGATTGTGTCCATTTCAACAGCCACCACGATGTGGTTGCGGTGGGCCATGGCTGGACCAAGGACCCCTTTGGCGGAGAACTGGAAGACGGCAAGATCTATGGGCGCGGTGCGTGTGACATGAAAGGCGGGCTTGCGGCCTCGGTCATTGCGGCCGAAGCGTTCATCGCCACGCACCCCGAGTTCAACGGCGCGATCGAGATCAGCGCCACGGCGGACGAAGAATCCGGCGGCTACGGCGGCGTCGCCTATCTGGCCGAGCAGGGCTACTTCACGCCCGAGCGGGTGCAGCACGTCATCATCCCCGAGCCGCTCAACAAGGATCGCATCTGTTTGGGCCACCGCGGCGTCTGGTGGGCCGAGATCGAAACCCACGGTCGCATCGCCCACGGCTCCATGCCGTTTCTTGGCGATTGCGCCGTGCGCCACATGGGCGCCGTGCTGGAAGAGATGGAGGCGAGCCTGTTCCCGCTTCTGGCCACCAAGCGCACCGATATGCCCGTGGTCCCCGAAGGGGCAAAGCAATCGACGATGAACATCAACGCGATTCACGGCGGCGAGCCCGTGCAGGACGATGATTACACCGGCCTGCCCGCCGCCTGTGTGCCGGACCGATGCAAGATCACCATCGACCGCCGCTACCTGATCGAGGAGAACGAGGGCGACGTCCGCGCCGAGATCATCGCCGTGCTGGAAAAGGTCAAGGCGTCTCGCCCCAATTTCCACTACGAGCTGAACGAACTCTGGAGCGTGTCCCCCACCATGACCGACCGCGACGCGCCGGTTGTTAAAACGGTCGAGGCTGCGATCTCGAAGGTATTGGAAACGCAGGCAGAATTTGTCGTCTCACCCGGCACCTACGACCAGAAACACATCGACCGGATCGGCACGCTGAAGAACTGCATTGCCTACGGGCCCGGCATCCTTGATCTGGCGCATCAGCCCGATGAATGGGTCGGCGTGCAAGACATGGAAGACAGCGCCAAAGTTATGGCGCTGACCTTGGCGGAACTGCTGCTCTAGACGTTACCAACCAAGGGCAGCCCACTGCCGCCGGGTGGGAGGAGCCCACTCGCGAGGCATCGTACGGGGATTGGTGAACTGGCTACCGGGCACGCGCCCAACCTAGGGCAGCCGCCGGCCGCCGGGTGGGGGAGAAGCCCCCGCCCGGGGGGGCGGACGGGGGCTGCCCGTGCGAGGGCACGGGCGGTTGGCCGCAAGCGATGCGCATCCCCTCTCACCCTCGCAACGAATTTTAAACGAATTCCCCCTAGCCTCCGTACCGCGCCGTTCACCGGTGCCCTGCCCTTTTCCGGAGCGCCCCGTCATGACAGACCCCAAGACCTTCGATCACCTCCTGCTTGGCGTGGGCGCTATGAAAGCGGGCACGACGTGGATTTATGACGCCCTGAACCGTCACCCCGACATCCACTTCTGTCGCGAAAAAGAAGTGCATTACCTCTACGCCTGCCATGTGAACCCCGGCATCTTGTCGGACAAATCGCGGATGCGCCGGGCGCAGGGATATCTGCATTTTGATCCCGAACGCTCTGCCCTTCCGGTGCTGCAACGGCGGGTGGAATGGACGGCGAACTGGCTGAAGGGGCCGGTCGATGACGCGTGGTTCAACGGGCTGTTTCAACACCGCGGCGCGGCGACTTGGGTGGCGGATTTCTCCAACATGAACGCGCTGGTGCCCACCGAAGGGTGGGCGGCGCTCCACGCCCGCACGGCGAAACTGCGGGTCGTCTACACCCTGCGTGAACCGATGGACCGGCTCTGGAGCCATGTGCGCTTTCACCTGAAAATGCAGGGCGCGACTGAGAAATTGGAACAATGGTCCCTCGATCAGCTGGAAGATCACATCCGCACCGGCGGCGATTATTTGCAGCACAGCAATTACGTCGCCGCGATCAAGCGAATGCGCGCGGCGCTGCCGCCGGAATGCCTGCACATCGCCCTGTTCGACCGCATCCCCGACGCCCCCCGCGCCTTCATCGCGGATATTGAGCGGTTCCTGGGCGTCGCCCCCTTTGACCTGCCCGACAGTATCGTGACCCGTGTGGTTAACCCCTCTCCGCCGCGCCCGATGCCCAAAGGCCTAGCCGAGCGTTTCGCACAAGAGACCGCGCAGCAGGTGGAGGGGCTCACCGCCCTTGGCGTGGCGGTGCCTGCGACATGGAACACACCGGAGGCTTTAACTTTTCAGTAGGCCTCCCGGCTTCCCTGCGGCACACTGGGGCAAAATCAGACCTCAGGGAGAGAGATCATGAAAACCACCCTTCGCCCGATCCTGGGCCTTGGCGCCGCCGTCCTGGCGCTGACCGCTGGCACCGCCATGGCGCAACAGACCACCCTTAGCGTCGGCATGCAGCTGGAACCGCCGATGCTGGACCCCACCGGCGGCGCGGCTGCCGCGATTGACGAGGTGGTTTATTCCAACGTGTTTGAAGGGCTGACCCGCTTCGCCGCCGACGGCGCGGTTATTCCCGGCCTCGCGGAAAGCTGGGACATCTCGGAAGATGGCACCACCTACACGTTCCACCTGCGCGAGGGCGTGACCTTCCACGACGGCGCGGCGATGACGGCGGAAGACGTTGTCTTCTCTCTCGACCGGGCGCGGGCCGAAGGCTCCACCAACGCGCAGGCCGCCCTTTTTGCCAATATCGTCAGCGCCGAAGCGGTCGATGACACCACCGTTACCGTCACGCTCGATGGGCCCGACGGCGCGTTCCTGTTCGACATGGCATGGGGTGACGCGGTGATCGTGGACGCCGCCAGCGCCGACACCAACGCCACCAACCCCATAGGCACCGGCGCGTTCGCCTTCACCGAATGGCGCCAAGGCGACAGCATCACGCTGACCCGCAACGACAATTACTGGGGCGACGCCCCGGCGCTGACCGAGGTGACATTCCGCTTCATCTCCGACCCCAACGCCGCCATGGCCGCGATGATGGCCGGCGATCTGGATGCCTTCCCGGTCTTCCCCGCCCCCGAAACACTGGCGCAGTTCGAGGCCGACCCCCGCTTCAACGTCATCGTAGGCTCCACCGAGGGGGAGACGATCCTTGCCATGAACAACGGCGGAGAGGTTCTTTCCAACCCACTGATCCGGCAAGCGATTTCCCACGCGATCAACCGCCAAGACATCATCGACGGCGCGATGTTCGGCTACGGTACGCCCATCGGCACCCACTTCGCGCCCCACAATCCCGACTATGTGGACCTGACCGGGCAATCCGACTTTGATCCAGAACGCGCCCGCGAATTGCTGGCCGAAGCCGGGGCCGAGGATCTGACCCTGCGCCTGATGTTGCCGCCCCCCGCCTATGCCCGCCGTGGTGGCGAGATCGTCGCCAGCCAATTGCGCGACGTGGGCATTGCCACGGAAATCACCAACATCGAATGGGCCGGATGGTTGGAACAGGTGTTCCGAGGCTATGATTTTGACCTGACCATCATCAGCCACACAGAGCCTGCGGACATCAACATCTACGCCCGGCCCGAGTACTATTTCCAGTACGACAACGCCGAGTTCCAAGCCCTGATGGAGGAGCTTTCCGTGACCACGGACCCGGCGGAGCGCACGCGCATCAATCAAGCCGCGCAGCAGATGATCGCGGATGATTACGTAAACGCCTATCTGTTCCAACTGCCCAAGACCGGTGTCGCCAATGCCAATATCGTGGGCCTTTGGGCGAACTCTCCCACCCAGGCGGTCGACGTGACGGGCGTCAGCTGGAGCGAGTAACCTGCTGCTGAAAACAACATTGTAGCGGGGGGCTGACGCCCCCCGTTGCGCTTCGCTGATTGCGCCTGCGGGCCTTCGGCCCTTCGGCGCCCACGCGCCCTGCGGGCGCGATGCTGTTTCACCCAAGGATTTTCCATGACGCCGCCCCTCAACCTTCTTTCCAGCGCCGCCCTCGCCCTCTGCCTGACCGCCCCCGCCTTGGCCGAAACGCTGATGGTGACGAACTTCTACCCCACCGGCCCCGGCTCTTTGCAGGAGGCGTTGGACGCGGCCGCAGCATCGGACGCGCGGACGGTGATCTACATCACCCAAGCCGACGGCACGATCACCACAGAGGTCGGTTTGCGGTACGAGGGCCGCTCGCCGTTGGTCATCATGGGCAACGGCGTGACCATCGCATCCGACAATGACGTGACGCTGCTGTCGGCCATCGGGCCGCAGGTCTTGGCGATCATCGCCACGCGCTTCACCGGACCGGGGGGCTTTTCCCTGGCCAACCAAGGCACCGGAGAGACACCCGGAAAGGGCGTCTTTCTGGACGTCGCCGAAGATGCCGAGGGCGTGGTGAGCCTTGTGCTGACCAACGTTGCGGTATCGGGCGTGGCGGGCCACGGCATCCACGTGTCCGATTGCACCTTGGCCGACGATTGCGGCAGCGGCGATGGCGGGGCGGGAGAAGGCTCTGCCGCGTCGATCCAGTTGGAGTTGAACCGGGTGCATATCTCGGACGTGGGGCAAGGCAGCTTTGACGCCGACGGCTTGCGGGTGGACGAACGCGGGCCGGGCAGCATTGACCTGACCGGGGTGAACCTTGTGGCGACGGGCGTGGGCGCCGATGGGTTCGAGTTGGACGAGGGCCAGGCGGGCGACGTGATCGTGGACCTGATCCGAGCCAATTTTATCGAGAACGGCAGCTACTGCGACCCCGCGGTGCTGGCCTTGTTTCTGCCCGCCCTACCCGAGGGCGAATTTGAGGACTCCGGGGTCATCATAGCCGACCTGCCCCAGCCCGCCGAGGACACGCCGGACATGGATTGTTTCGAGCTGGAGGTTGAGACCATTGAGGACGGCAGCGTGGAGGAATATGAATATTCCATCGACGTGGACGACGGTTTTGACATCGACGAAGCGGGCCCCGGCAGCATCATCGCGACACTGTCCATCGGGCAAATGCTTGGCAATTTCGATGAGGGCTATGACTTCGACGAACACGGCCCCGGCGACATCGACGTGGTCTTCACCGGGATCATCGGCAACGGCAACATCGACGATGCGATCAAGCTATCCGAGGAAGGGCCGGGCAGCGTCTATGTGACCGCCACGGCGGTTGAAGCCTCGTCCAACGGCGGTGTCGGCATCGTGGCCGAGGAAGACGACGCAGGCGATCTGATGATGACGCTGATCAGCTCGGCCACCGCCGGAAATGATGGCGGCGACCTTGGGGTAGAGGCTGTGCAGGACGGCCATGGAGAGGGCAATGTCTATGTCGTGGACAGCGAAATGGCCGACGGGATCGAGACCGACGGCGTGACGCTGGACGTGGACTAAGCCGCCGCTGCCCGGCCTCCGAAACCGTGCGGGCGGGGCGGCACGATCGCTTCACCCGTGGGGCAGTTGCCGCCGGAAGCGTAGCCCTTCCGGCTAGAGCTTGGCAGAGCGTGCTGCGCCTACCCCGTCATCGGCAGAGGATCGGAGACAACATCGGTATCAAAGGCGCCGAAATCGTGCAGGGCAACGCAGGCCTCCTGCTTGGTGGCGACGCGCAGGCAGGTTGCCTCGGGCCATTGCGCCCCTTGGTCCAGATCGGGGAATATCTGCGTAATCTCTGCACGGGCGGAGGTGGAGAGTGCGTCAAGCATCGTGTCGCCCAGAAACAAGGTCTCGGACCACAGGCCCGCGACATTCACCACTTCGTGGTGGTCCAGCAGGATGTGCACATACTCCACCCCCTGCTTGGCGTTTCCGACGTCAATGCCGGGGCGCTGCGTTAACCATTGTGCAGGCACAAGTACCGCCGCAGAACCCAACGCGACATGGCTTTTGCCTGTGCCCACGGCGATGCGGTGTTGCGGCGACACGCTTACGGGGACGGACGGCACGCCCGGCGCAATGGCATCGGGCGCAATCGCCACGGGGGTGAGATGCGGGTTGCGTGCCAGCTGTGCCGCGCTGATCTTGCGCCGACCGATCCAGCGGATTGGCTTGGCATAGCCCTGCGCCGTCAGCACCATATCGCCGGGCGACAGCGTTTCGATCGCCCGAGGGCCGCGGGGCGTTTCCACCTGCGATCCGGCGACAAAGCAGACGAAATCGGGCAGCGTCGCATAGGTGCTGGCGGGGGCATTCACGATATTATTGTTCGTCCCGGTGATCGTATCGCCCACATCAAACGTGCCTTGGGTGGCCACGATCAAGACCGGGTTGGAGTACTGCAACAGCGTGAAACTCACCGGGTTCCCGGCGAGCGTGCCGTTATAGGCTTCGAACGTCTGGAAGTTGGTCGAATCGCCGATAAAGCCGGGAATGCCGCTGACATCGAGCTGCGGACCGTTCCCATCGGGGTCTTCCAGAAGCGCATCATCGTCAATGACATCAACGACATACTCGTTGAGAACTGTCACGTTGGAGGAGCTGACCGGATCTGTATTGATCTCATATATGACGAGCGTTGGCATGGTTTTGGCCCCCAAATATAGGTCTCTTGGACGTACAAAATTAACCTAGCCCGTTAATTCCGCCGTCAATATGACCACGCACGGCCAATTGCGGCCCTAATGGTTAACGCCGTGTCAGGTGCCCTGATCGACGCAAGGTTAACCATGCCCTCTGGTCCATTCCACGCGCGCGCCGTAACGTCGCCCCCATGAGCCGCTACCTCCTTTTCCGTGCCCTGTCCCTGAGCCTGAGCCTGATCGTCGCCAGCTTTGCGATTTTCGCGGTGGTCGAGGTCATTCCCGGAGACCCCGCCGCCTATATGTTGGGCCTGAACGCCACCGATGAGGCCATCGCCAACCTGCGGGCCGAATTGGGGTTGGAGGGCAGCTTGGCCACGCGCTACCTGTCGTGGGTGACGGGGATGGTGACGGGGGATTTCGGCACCTCCTACAATTACCGTGTCCCGGTGGCCGAGTTGATTGCAGACCGGATCTGGGTCTCGGTCCCCTTGGCGGTTCTGGCGCTGATCCTCTCGACGTTGATCGCCGTGCCTGTGGGTGTTCTGGCCGCCGCAAACAGGGGCCGCATCGGCGATTATCTGACCATGGGCGTGACGCAACTGGGCATTGCGGTGCCGAACTTCTGGTTCGCCATGTTCCTTGTGTTGCTGTTCGCGGTGAAGCGGCAGTGGTTCCCCTCGGGCGGGTTTGGCGGCTGGGACGATCCGGGGGCGGCGCTGCGATCCCTCACCTTGCCCGCCATCGCTTTGGCCCTGCCGCAAGCGGCGATTCTGGCACGGGTCATGCGCTCGGCCCTGATCGAGACGTTGGACCAGGATTACATCCGTACCGCCCGCGCCAAGGGCCTGTCACCGCGCCAGGCAATCCTGCGCCACGCCCTGCGCAACGCTCTGATCCCTGTGCTGACGATCATCGGCTTGCAGTTCAGCTTCTTGCTGGCAGGCGCGATCATTATCGAAAACGTCTTCTACCTGCCCGGCCTTGGGCGGCTGATCTTTCAAGGCATCACCCAGAGGGATCTGATCGTGGTGGAAAGCGTCACCATGCTGCTGGTCTTCGCGGTGATCGTCGTGACCTTCCTTGTGGACATCGCCTATGCCGTGGTTGACCCGAGGCTGCGCCGCACATGAAACTCCTGCCCCCTGCCCTTATCTTCGGCACCCTCATCTCGGGCTTTTTCCTTGCCTTGGCGATGCTGTCGCTGGTCTGGACGCCCTACGACACGGCCAGCCTCTCCATTTCGGAGCGCTTGCAACCGGCCTCGGCCGCCCATTGGTTCGGCACCGATCAATTTGGCCGCGATCTTGTGGCGATGCTGATGGAGGGCACGCAGACCTCGATCGCCGTGGCGCTGATCGCCGTGGGCATCGGCGTGGGTCTGGGCGTGCCCCTGGGGTTGGCGGCGGCGGCCACCAAGGGGTCCCTGCTGGATGAGGTCATCATGCGGGGCAACGACCTGATTTTCGCCTTCCCTTCCCTTGTGATCGCGATCCTGATTACCGCTGTCTACGGCCCCTCGGCCACCAATGCGATCCTGGCGATCGGCATCTTCAACATCCCGGTTTTCGCCCGTGTCGCCCGTGGCGGGGCGCTGCCGATCTGGACGCTGGATTACATCCTTGCCGCCCGCACCGCCGGTAAAACCCCCACAAGGATCAGCTTCGAGCACATCCTGCCCAACATCGCCAACCTGTTGATTGTGCAGGCAACTATCCAGTTCTCCCTTGGCATTCTGGCCGAGGCGGGCCTGTCCTATGTGGGCCTTGGGGCGCAACCGCCCACGGCGTCCCTTGGCAAGATGTTGGCCGACGCGCAGACCATGGTTTATTCCCATCCCCATCTGGCGTTTTTGCCGGGCCTGTCGATTGTGCTTCTGGTGCTTGGCCTCAACCTGATGGGCGACGGGCTGCGCGACGCCCTCGATCCGCGTCTGCGGAGGGCGCGGGGATGATCGAGGTTGAAGGGCTGTCTCTGAGCATCGGGCGCATGGCGATCCTGAATGACGTGGGCCTGTCGATCCGCCCGAAAGAGATCTTCGGTCTGGTGGGCGAAAGCGGCTCGGGCAAGTCGCTGACGGCGCTGGCGCTGATGGGCCTGCTCCCCTTACGCGCCGAGACACGGGGCCGTGCCATGCTGGACGGGGTGGACCTGCTGGCGCTGGATGAACGCGCGTTGCAAGGCCTGCGCGGCAATGACATTTCGATGATTTTTCAAGAGCCGATGACCGCTCTGAACCCGGTGAAGACCATCGGCGATCAGGTGGCCGAAACCCTGCTGATCCACACCCGCACCACCCGTGCCACGGCCCGAGAGATCGCCCGCAACAGGCTTGACCGTGTGGGCCTGTCCCATATCGCGTTGGACCGTTTCCCCCACGAGCTATCGGGCGGCCAGCGCCAGCGCGTCTGTATCGCCAGTGCAATTGCCCTGCGTCCACGCCTGTTGATCGCGGATGAGCCCACGACGGCGCTGGATGTCACGACTCAGGCGCAAATCCTTGATCTGTTAAAGGAATTGATCGCAGAAGAGGGGATGTCGCTGCTGCTGATTACCCACGACCTTGCCGTGGTGTCCGACATGGCCGACCGCATCGCGGTGATGCAAAGCGGCCAGATTGTAGAACAGGGACCAACGGCGCAGGTATTGCGCGACCAGGCCCACCCCTACACACGGGCGCTGTTTGCGGCATCCTCCCATCAGCCCGACCGCACGGCAGAGGCCGCACCCGATGCGATCTTGTCCGTGCAAGACGTGCATCGCCACTACCCCGGCCCCCGCCAGGGCTTCCACCGAGGCCCGCCCGTGCGCGCCGTCGATGGGGTCTCCTTCGATCTGCAACGGGGCGAAAGCCTTGGGCTTGTGGGCGAGAGCGGTTGCGGGAAGTCCACCCTGACCCGCGCGATCCTTGGCCTTGATCCGGTGAGTTCGGGCAGCATCACCCTTAACGGCCACAACGTCAGCCCGCAGATGCCGCGCGCACTACGGGCCGATGTGCAGGTCGTGTTCCAAGACCCCTACGGCAGCTTCAACCCACGCTGGCGCGTCGACCGCATCGTGACAGAGCCGTTCCACCTGCTCGAGACCAAACCCGACCCCGGCCCCGCCGTAGCCGAAGCGCTGGAGGCCGTGCGCCTGTCGCCCGGTGATGCCCTGAAATACCCCCACGAATTCTCGGGCGGGCAACGGCAGCGCATCGCCATTGCCCGCGCGTTGATCACCAAGCCCAAGCTTTTGGTGCTGGACGAAGCGGTCAGTGCGTTGGACGTGTCGGTACGGGCGCAAACCCTTGATTTGCTGGCAGATTTGCAGGAGCGTTTCGGGTTGAGCTATCTGTTTATTTCCCACGACCTGACGGTTGTAAGGTCCATCACGGACCGCGTTATGGTGATGCAGAAGGGCAAGATCGTGGAGAAAGGTGACACGCAAGCTGTCTTCACCAACCCGCAACATGCTTACACCCAGACCCTTCTGAACGCCGCACCCACACTCCCCGGAGGCCCCCATGACACCCTGGTTTGACCCCTCTCTTCTGTTCATCGACGGCCAATGGCGGGCTTGTGCCAGCGGCGAAACCCTGCCGGTGGTGAATCCGTCAAACGGCGAGGACATCGCGCGTATTGCGCGCGGTGGAGGAGCCGACGTGGACGCCGCCGTAAAAGCCGCGACAGCGGCGCTGGAAGGCGACTGGGGCGCGATGACCGCCGCAGAGCGGGGCCGTATCCTGTTGCGCTTGAGCCAGTTGGTTTTGGACAACGCCGAGGCGCTGGCCCAGATGGAATCCGCCGACGTTGGCAAGCCCCTGACCCAAGCCCGAGGCGACGTGACCGCGCTGGCCCGCTACTGTGAATTCTACGGCGGCGCGGCCGACAAGCTGACCGGGGAAACGATCCCGTTCCAGCAGGGCTTCACCGTCTACACCCTGCGCGAACCCCACGGCGTGACCGGCCATATCATCCCGTGGAACTACCCGATGCAGATCATCGGCCGCTCGATCGGCGCGGCGCTGGCCACGGGCAATGCCTGCGTGTTGAAGCCAGCGGAAGAGGCCTGCCTGACGGCGCTGGCCTTCGCCGATCTGGCCCGCCAAGCGGGCCTGCCCGCGGGCGCATTGAACGTGGTGCCGGGACTTGGGGCCGAGGCAGGGGCGGCGTTGACCGCTCATCCGGGGGTGCGGCATCTGTCGTTCACCGGGTCCGTGGCGACCGGGCGACGCGTGCAGATTGCCGCCGCCGAGAATATCGTGCCAGTGACGTTGGAATTGGGGGGCAAGTCGCCTCAGATCGTGTTTGGCGATGCCGATCTGGACAAGGCGCTGCCGTTCCTGGTGAACGCGGGCATCCAGAACGCGGGACAGACCTGTTCGGCGGGCTCTCGTATCCTTGTGCAACGGGACCTCCACGATGACTTAGCCGCCCGCATGGCCGAGGAAATCTCGGCGCTAACGATTGCGCCTGCGGGAGAAGATGCGCGGGTGGGACCGTTGGTCTCGGCCCGGCAAAAGGCGATTGTGGAGGGCTTTCTGGAACAAGCGCGCCCCGACCAGATTCTGGCGCGGGCGGAGTTGCCCGAAGGCTTGCCAGAGGGCGGCAACTACGTGGCGCCCGTGTTGTTGGGCAACATCGGGGCGGAGCATCCCTTGGCGCAGGATGAGATTTTCGGCCCCGTGCAGGTGTTGATCCCGTTCGAGGACGAAGAGGACGCGGTGCGCATCGCCAATGGGACAAAGTTTGGCCTGGTCGCCTCGGTCTGGAGTGCGGACGGGGGGCGGCAGATGCGATTGGCCAAGCGGCTGAAGGCAGGGCAGGTGTTCTTGAACAACTACGGCGCTGCGGGCGGGGTTGAGTTGCCGTTCGGCGGCGTCGGACATTCCGGCCACGGGCGGGAAAAGGGGTTTGAGGCGCTTTATGCTTTCACCACCTTGAAGACGGTAGCGGCCCATCACGGGTGATGGGTGTGTGTGGCAGGTGTCGTTGGGGGGCCAGCCCCCCACGCGGTTTTTCCTGAGGGAAAAACGCGCGTTCCCCCCGGAGGTGTATTTGCCAAGATGAAGGGGGGGAGGCGGATGTGGCGCCAACAGGAAGGGAGTTGACGATGAGACTTGAGGGAAAGACCGCGATTGTAACGGGGGCGGGGTCGGGCTTTGGGGCCGGGATTGCGAGGATATTTACCAGGGAAGGTGCCGCCGTGATGGTGGCGGATGTGAACGAGGGCGCGGCAGGGGCGGTGGCCGAGGAAATCGGCGGGGTCGCTGTGCGGGTGGATGTGTCCAAGGGCGCGGATGTGGCGGCCATGGCGGAAGCGGCGATGGGCCAGTGGGGGCGCATTGATATCGTGGTGAACAACGCGGGCATCACCCATTTGCCGACGCCGTTGGAGGAGGTCAGCGAAGAGGAGTTTGACCGTATCCTCGCGGTGAATGCCAAGTCTGTTTATCTGACGGCAAGGGAGATTGTGCCCCATATGAGGGCCGCGGGAACGGGGGCGATTTTGAACATCGCCTCCACCGCCGGGCTCTCGCCGAGGCCGAACTTGAATTGGTACAATGCCTCCAAGGGGTGGATGATTACCGCGACGAAGACCATGGCTGTGGAATTGGCACCCGCCGGCATTCGGGTGAACGCGTTATGCCCCGTCGCCGGGGAGACGCCGTTGCTGGCAAGTTTCATGGGGGAGGACACGCCGGAGATGCGCGCCAAGTTCCTATCCACGATCCCCTTGGGGCGGTTCAGCCAGCCCGAGGACATGGGGGAAGCGGCGGCGTTTTTGTGCTCGGACGCGGCCTCGATGATTACCGGGACGGCGTTGGAAGTGGACGGGGGGCGGTGCATATGATGGGGCCGGGTCCGCGCAATCTGATTACCGATGTGGCGGGGCTACGGGTCGGGAACGCGCAGGACGCGGGCGTGAAGTCCGGGGCCACCGTATTGGTCGCTGACGCGCCGTTCACGGCCGCGGTGCATGTCATGGGCGGCGCGCCCGGCACGAGAGAGACAGACCTTCTGGCGCCCGACAAGACGGTGCAGAGCGCTGACGCGCTGGTGCTGTCGGGGGGATCGGCCTTCGGCCTTGATGCCGCCTCCGGCGTGGCGGATGCCCTGCGGGCAGAGGGGAGAGGGTTCGAGGTTGGCGATCAAGTGGTGCCGATTGTGCCATCGGCGATCTTGTTTGATCTCATCAATGGCGGCGACAAGGGCTGGAAAGAGAACCCCTATAAAGCCCTTGGCCGTACTGCTTTGGCCGATGCGGCGGCGGAATTCGCCTTGGGCTCGCTCGGGGCCGGAACGGGGGCGTTGATTGCGGATATGAAGGGGGGCCTGGGCTCGGCCTCTTTGCGGATCGGCCCCTATACCGTTGGCGCGTTAGTAGCGGTGAATGCCTTGGGCCGGGTCACAGTGGGCGATGGGCCAGAGTTTTGGGCCGCTCCGTTTGAGATGGGTGGTGAGTTTGGCGGGCGAGGTATGGCAGGCACCTTTGATGCGGGCGCTGTGCCGCCCTTGAAGGGCGGAGACAGCCGCAACACCACCATCGCCATCGTCGCCACCGATGCGGCCCTGACCCAAGCGCAGGCCACGAGGTTGGCGGTGGCCGCCCATGATGGCATGGCACGGGCGATCTACCCCAGTCACACGCCGATGGACGGAGATTTGGTCTTTGCCGCCGCCACGGGCGCTGTGCCCTTGGCGGAGGAGCATGATCTGCTGATGCTGGGGCACGGGGCGGCGCTGTGCTTGTCTCGGGCGATTGCGAGGGGCGTCTATGAGGCGCATCCGGCGGAGGGCGACGTGATGCCCACCTATCGGGAAAAATTCGGCTAGGGCGCCCCCGCCACGCAAACATTTAGCAGAAACGCAAAAGGCCCCGCCGATTTGGCAGGGCCTTTGTCTATTTGTGCGCCAGCGAAGGGTCAGTGCAATTGGCGACCGACTTCTTCAATCGCGTCGTCGATCAGCTTGTTCTGATCGGCGGCGCTTGTGCTTTTGGCGATCACTTCGGCAGCGGCAGCAACGGCCACGGCGGCGGCGTTGTCGCGGACCGAGCGGTTGGCCTTGGTCACAGCGCTGGAGATCTGATCTTCAGCGGCGGCCAGACGACGGGTGATCGACGCGGCGATGTCGGCCTTGGCCTGCTCTGCCGCTGTTTCGGCGTTGATACGGGCTTCGGACACGATGCGGGCGGATTGCTCTTCCACTTCGCGGGCCTTGCGCTCGTAGGAGGCCAGAAGGGTCTGTGCCTCTTCCCGCAGGGCGCGGGCTTCGTCCAGCTCAGAGCGGATGCCATCGGCGCGGCTGTCCAGCATGCCCATCAACATCTTCGGGACACCGAAGTAGAAGATGACGGCAAGGAACAGCAGGAAGCCGAGGAAAACGATCCAATCCGTGTTACCCAGAGAGGGCGACAGCAAGCCGTGGGGCGCGTCTTCCGCCGCGAAGGCAGGGGTTGCAGCAATCGCCAGGAGAATGGTCAAATAGCGCATGATCTTACCCTCTCACTCGGTTGGCGACGGCGCTGGCAACGGCAGCGGTGTCGACGTCATTGCCCGGCCCGAGGGCGCGAACGATTTCGGCGGCAACATCACGGGCGACCTCTTCTGCCGTGGCAACTGCCCCGGCTTCGATCTCGGCGATGCGGGCTTCGCCTTCGGCGGTTTGAGCCGCGATCTGGGCGTCAGCCTTGTCAATCTCGACCTGCAATTGCGCTTGGATCTCCTCACGGGTTTCCTGAGCAATCTTCGAGGCCTCGGCCCGTGCGTTGGCCAGCGCAGTGTTGTAGCTTTCTTCCGCCTCAGTTGCCTGACGCTTCAGATCTTCGGCAGTGGCCAAGTCGTTGGTCAGCGTGCCTTGACGCTCTGCGATAACAGCAGAGATCCGGGGCAGTGCGACTTTTGCCAGAACGAAATAGATCGCCACCAGTGTCAGAACCAACCAGAAGACCTGGTTGTCAAATGTCCCGATGTCCAACTGCGGCATACCTGCCGCGTCGGTCGCACCGTGGTCGGTTCCGATGGCAACCTCTAGGCCGGCCTCAAGCCCGCCATGGGCGTCATCGCCGTGGCCTGCATTTTCGGCTTCGTCAGCCATGGGTTTTCCTCCAACCGGAATTCGGGGTGTTACGGTGGCGCGCTATCACGGGGGACAGCGCGCCGAACGTAAGGATCTTTAGTCTACTGTCTTAGACAGCGAACATCAGCAGCAGAGCGACGAGGAAGGCGAAGATGCCCAGAGCCTCGGCGAACGCGATGCCGATGAAGAGAGTTGCGGTCTGGCCAGCAGCCGCAGAGGGGTTGCGCAGGGCGCCGGCGAGGAAGTTGCCAGCAACATGGCCCACACCGATAGCGGCGGCACCAGAACCGATGGCGGCCAGGCCGGCACCGATGAATTGACCCATTTGTGCGATATCGCCTTCCATGATGTATCTCCTTACGTTTCTTTAATTGCCGGGCCTTTGGCCCGAGTTGGAAGTTATTCATCCGGACGCAGCGCCCGGGGGAATGGTAGACCGGGCCTTGGCCCGGGTTGTCTTAGTGAGCGGGGTGAAGCGCGTCCTTCAAATAAACGCACGTCAGGATTGTGAACACGTAGGCCTGAATGGCCGCCACGAGAACTTCGAGGCCATAGATCGCCACGATGCCGATGATCGGCGCGATACCGGCCAGGCCAAGCGCCCCGGCGAAACCCGCGAAAACCTTCAGAACCGCGTGGCCTGCCATGATGTTGCCTGCCAGACGAATGGAGTGGCTAACGGGGCGCACGAAGTAGGAAATCAGCTCGATGATCGCCAGAACCGGGCGCAGCACCAGCGGTGCGGAGGAGACCCAGAAGAGGCTCAGGAAGCCGATGCCGTTCTTGACGAAGCCAATAACCGTTACCGTCAGGAACACCGCCATAGCGAGGATCGCTGTCACGGCGATATGCGACGTCGTGGTGAAGCTGGTCGGGAACAGGCCAAGGAAGTTGGCGAACAGGATGTAGAGGAACAGCGTGAAGATGTAGGGGAAGTAGGGCAGCGCGTCCTTGCCTGCCACGTCCTCGACCATGCCGCGCACAAAGCCATAGGCCAGCTCTGCAATCGACTGGCTGCGCGACGGGATCACGGCGCGACCGCGAGTGCCCCAAACCATCAGCGCGATAACGCACAGAACCGACAGCGCCATCCAAAGCGTTGCGTTGGTGATCGTGAACATGCCCACATCGCCATGGCCGAACAGGGGCGACACAACGAACTGGTCCATCGGGTGGATCGCAAGGCCGCCTGCGTAGTCGTCCATGTAGGCCGCGATGAAGCCCAGAACGGCAAGGCCGATCAGGACGAAAGCGACCACGCGGCCGGTACCGTTAGAGTCCGTCTTGGTCTCGGTGTTGGTGCTCTCAGTCGCCATCGTGCGTCCCCGTTCCATCTGCCGCGTTTCCGCGTGCTGCTTTATCTTCGCGCTCCAGCGCGTCTCGCTGGACCTCATTGGCCGAGCGGATCATCGTCTTGATCCCGGCAATAAGCCCCAAAATAACAAACACGACCATCAGCCACGGTGTGGTGCCGAACAACCAGTCCAGCCCGTAGCCTATGCCGAAGCCAATGACCAAACCGGCCACCAACTCGATCACCATCCGCCACGCCAATTGCGCCTGGGAGTGATGCTCTTCCACTGTCGAGCGCTCCGGGTTGGCCCGAGACTTTGCCGCCGCAATCCGCGCTTCAAGCGCTTGCATGCGGTCTTCGTCGTTCTCAGACATCGCCATACCGCCTTCGTGGAAAGGTTGCGCGGAAGCTAGGGCGCGCCGCCGTCAGAGTCAACGCGCATGACCTACGTCTAACTAATTGTAATATAACAGTTTTCGAAACAGCCGCCCGACCCAACCGCGCGAATGCCGCCTTGCAGCATATTCAACCATTTGGTTGACGTTTCCGCCCGCAGCCCCCTACTGGCCCCATGGCCATAGCGAACCAACCCTCTCTCGACGCCGTTTTCGCCGCCCTCGCGGACCCGACCCGCCGGGCGATCCTGCACATGTTACTGGAAGATGACATGGCCGTTACCGATGTGGCCGACCCGTTCGAGATGTCTTTGGCCGCGATCTCGAAGCACCTTGGCGTGCTCAGCGCAGCGGGGCTGATCACACAGGAAAAACGCGGACGGGTGAAGTGGTGCAAACTGGAACCTGATGCCTTGAAGACGGCCTCGGTCTGGATGCAGGGGTTTGGGCAGTTTGAGCCCGTCGACGTGGACGTGCTCGAACGCTGGCTCGGACAAGAGGGCCTGTCCGAGGCCATTGGCTTGGATGAAGGCGGACTGGAGTAAGGCGCTGCCGTGGCAGCCCCGCCGCCCCGATGGGCTCAGGCGATCCCGGCGAGGCGCAAAATGACCACAACGACGACAATAAGACCGATGATATAAAGAATATTACGCATTGCGCGCTCCTTCAGATGAAGTTGATGATGGCGACGACGACGACGATCAAGCCGATGATAGTAAGTATTCCACGCATTGCGAACGCTCCTTTTGATGGGTCTTGTGGTATAACGGCTCAAAAGCGCTGCGGTTCCCTCTGCCGGTGAAATGAATCCTTGCCGGAACCCGGAAGCGGGCGCTTAGCCCTGCGCCTGCACCGCCCAGAAAGGACCACGCCATGGCACTTCGCTTATCACTTTTGCTGTCTGTTGCTGCTGGACCTGCCCTTGCGCAGGCCACCTGCGAGGCCCCCGTGGGCCCGATCGAAACCTGCCTCGTGGGGGCTTGGATCGGCACCTCTACCATCCCCGAGGCGCTGGAGCGCGCCATGATGTCCATGCCCGACGCGGTGAGAGCCAACTTCAGCAACCTCGGTCAGCCGGTGGGGATGATCATCTACGACGACGGCTTCTTTGAAACCTTCCCGATCGCCGCCGAAGGCGTGGCGGACTTCGTCGATGACGACGGCGACGTCACAACCTACGAGATGACGGGCCAGACCGTGACCACAGCGGGCTACATCACAGCCCTCGGCGGCACGCTGGACATTTGCTACCTGCCCGGCGGGCAAGGGAACCTGAACGGGCAAATGACCGTCACCACGGGCGGCAACAGCACCACCTTGCCGCTGCCCACGATGCCCGGAAACACCTTCAACCCGGTGATCAGCTACAGCTGCTCAGGCGACACGATGCAGCAAAACGTGGCCCTGCCCGCCCCGATCGGCACCATTACCTATGACATGATCCGTGTGCCGCTTGCGGCCTTCCCTTTCGCCCGAGACGGCGCGGCGGGCGAATGACCTAGTCTTTCAACAGCATCAACAAGGCCAGAACCGTCAGCCCGACGCCCCCCAACACCAAAGCGCCCGGCACCGGTTGGCCCAAGGCGATCTCCCACAAGATCACCCAGGACGGCGTCAGATAGGTGTAGGCCATGACCTTTGACGACGGCAGCCTGAGCGACGCGAACTGGATCAGGAACACCGTCGCCGCACTGGCAAACACCGCCGTATAGGCAATGGTGATCCAGACCAGCGGCCGCAACGCCGCCCAATCGGTCGCCACGATGTCGCCGATGCCCCAGATGGTAATGACACTGGCACAGGCCAAAAGGGTCAGGAACGAGAACACCAGAACCGCTTCACCCCGGTTCAGGACCCTCACCATCGGCGTATAAAGCGCATGGCCAACACAGCCGACAAAATAGATCGCCTCGCCGCGCCCGATCTCGAACGCCATCAGCGCTTCCAAATCCGCCCGGAAAATCACCCAGGCCGCCCCCAATCCGCCGATCACCAAGGCGCCGGCAATCCGCGCGCTGACAACTTGGCGCAACAAGAACCAGCCAAATACGGCGCTCAACACGGGCGTCAGCGTAAACACCGCCGCCGCGGACACAGGCGGCGCGGTCTTCAACCCCTCAAACATCAACACGAAATAGAAGGCGAAGATCCCGCCCAACACCCCATACCTCCACGGCGCTCGCAACGCCGCCCTGGGCACGCCTCCTCTGGCAAAGACGAACGCCCCCATGATCGCCGCAGCTATCGCAAACCGCACCGCGTTCAGCGCCGTGGGCGCCAATTCGTCGGCGACCTGCCCCCCAAGGGAGAACGACCCCGCCACCAGCGCCGAGAACGCCAACATCGCCAGATGCCCGCCCCTCGCCGATCCCATCGCTTCTCTCACACCACTCTCCCCGTCTTCGAAATGCGCCCTCCCCCCTTCACCTTGGCCATACACCTCCGGGGGGGTCTGGGCCCCTGGGGCACAGACGGGGGCAGCGCCCCCAAACCAGGCCAGATCAAACCGCCCGGCTCAGGTTTCCCGCCAGCTCTCCACCTGGTCCTTCAAGTGCCGCACGAAGGTCTGCACCTTGGCGGTCCGGTGCAAATCCATGTGAGTCACGAGCCAGAACTTGGCAGTCCAATCCTCCATCGCGGGCAGAACCTCCACCAGATCCGTGGTCCCATCGCGATCCCATGACGCCACAAAGCCGATCCCGATGCCTGCCAGAACTGCCTCCTTCGCGGCGTCCATCGACGACGTGCGGAAGTAAATCGCGCTGTTTGGGACGTTGTCGGTCAACCACTTGAAATAGGGCGCGCGGGGCAGCTCTTCGGTGGAGCCGACAAACCGGTGCGAGCCGACGTTTTCTTCAGTCAACATCCCGTAGCGCTCCACATAGCTGCGGCTCGCCACCAGCCGCAGGGTCTCGGTGAAAAACGGCTGCACCACGTTGTCGGGTTCGTCAGGCAGCTTGCCGGCACGGATCGCCACATGGGCCTCTCCATATTCCAGCCGGAACACCCTTGTGTCCGTGACAAGGCGCACCCTCAGATCGGGGTGGCGTTCCTGAAACAGGCCGATCGTCGGCACCAATAGGGGTGACAGTGCCGCGATGGAGGTCACGATCAACTCTCCCGTCACCTCGTCGCCGCGGCCCTTGATCCGGCCCGCCAGCTGCGCGAATTGATCGTCGGTCTGCCCCGCGACGGCCAGCAGATCCTGCCCCGCCTCGGTCGGGGAATAGCCTCGGGCGTGGCGTTGGAACAGCTTCGCCCCCAACCGGGCCTCCAGCGCATCAATGTGGCGGATCACCGTGGCGTGGTGCACGCCCAATGCCTCTGCGGCGCCCGAAACGGTGCCGATCTTGGCGACCTGAAACGCCGTTCTGACTTCATCCCAATTGTCCATCTATCCACCTTTGCCCTCATGTGTGCGCCATCCCACACAACCAGCGATTTCCCCCACCATGGGTGCACAGGCCCGCCGTTGCAACGTGTCAGTCGCACCGTCTCCGCCATGATCGTGCGATTTCGCACATAAAATCCTAAATTTCACCAGGTTGCGATCGCAAATGCAGATATCACATTCCGCCCATCACATTCGATCACACTGGCAATCACACTGGATTAACCCAATGACCCATATTCTGCGCATCGACGCTTCCGCCCGCCGGGAAGGCTCTGTCTCCCGGGACCTCACCTCTCAGATCATCGCCCGTCTTGGCGGCACCGTGACCACGCGCGACCTTGCCGATGGCGTGCCCCTGATGACCGAGGAATGGGTCGGCGCCAACTTCACCCCTGCCGACGCCCGCACCGCTGAACAGGCCGAAATCCTGGCCCATTCCGACGTGCTGGTGGCCGAGCTTCAGGCAGCCGATACCATCGTGATCGGCCTGCCAATCTATAACTTCGGCGCGCCTGCCGCCCTGAAAGCATGGGTGGACCAAGTCGCCCGCGCGGGCCTGACGTTCCACTATACCGAGAACGGCCCCGAGGGTCTGTTGACCGGGAAGCGCGTGATCGTCGCGATGGCTTCTGGTGGCACGCAGTTCGGGTCCGAGATCGACTTTGCCACCGGCTACCTGCGCCACGTCCTTGGCTTTATCGGCATTACCGACGTGACCTTTGTGACAGCCGACCGTCTGGCACTGGACGCGGAGAAAACTCTGGCCAAAGCCCGCGCCCAGGTCGAGGCACTGGCCGCCTGATCTTTCAATTTACGAAGGCGGCGCTCTGCCGCCTTCGTTTTGAGACGGGCGAAATCGTGCTATCCTGCCCTCCATGAGCGTCTTCATACCCGTAAACATCTGTCTGTTTTTAATGAGCGCCGCTCCAGCCGCCGCCCTGACCTGCGAGATATCGTTCACGATCGAAGTGACTCAAGGCGTGGGCCCGATCCGCCCCGGCACACACCTGCCCGGCCGCGCCGAATACACCACCACGGGCCGAACTTTTCGACAGGAGGGCGGCTCTACCGCGCATCTGGCGGCTGGCTCCATGACCATCGGGGACAACATCACCGGCCCGATCTGGACGCTGATCGCCACCTCGCGCCCCCATGCCGCCGACCTGATCGGCGTCTATGCCCATCATATCGAAGGGCTCTCTTTCGCCGGGTTGGACTATGAAGGCCCGATGGCGTTGACCCTGTTTGGCGAGCCGGGGTCACGCCCGACGCCAGAACCGCCGATGACGCAAGCAGAATGGGATGACATGGACCTGCGCCGGGCCTTCACCCTTCATGCCGACGGTGACATGTTGGCCGGTGATGTGCTGGATTTGACGGCGGTGTGCAGCTAAACGCAATTGCCCAAAAGATTGCACCAATTCAGGCATAGAATAGCCCAAGTCCAAAGCGATGAACCGGGACATCGCACGCACAAGGCAGACCCCATGAAGATCACCGAGCAAACAGACGAAAGCGTCACCCTTCACAGCGACGTCACCGGAGCGCGCAACACGATCCTTGGGGCGACAATGGCCGCGCTGGTCGTGACTGTCGCAGGTATGGTGATGGAATCCACGCTTCTGGTTATCATCGGCGCGCTCTGCGTCATCGCCCTTTATGGCGCGTTTATCTTTGGTCTGGAGACGCTACATGCCACGCTCGACATTGTGGACGGCACCGCCGAGGTAGAGCGCAAGCGCCGGGGGCAGCCCGTGGCCCGCGCCATTGTGCCCCTCGAAACAATCCTGCCCGCGCCCGATGCCTATGACCCGGAACGCGCCTTCATGCGCAATCTGCACGCCACCGCCGCGACACGGGCCAGCCAATTGCTGCCCGCCCCCGCCATGGCCCCCACCGATGCCCGCCGGGTGCTGGCCTGGGCGGCCAACGCCTGATCCGCCACAACAAGCGGGCGAAACGGCCAACATTGATTGACTCACCCACCATTCCCGCCTAAATCCCCAAGCAATAGCCGGAAAGCCAAGCTTCCCGGTCCCGCGCGCGTTCGTAGGATCGCCCCCCGTCAGCGAGTTTCGCCCACGGGGGTTGTTTCGCATTGAAGCACGCATCACGGGACTTGGGTTTGTTGGCTGCGCCCTTATCTTCAAGGGCAAAGTACCGGGATCGCGAAAGGGGCCATGCCCATGTTTGAGAATCTATCCGAGCGCCTAGGCGGTGTCTTTGACCGCCTCACCAAACAGGGCGCCCTGTCCGAGGATGACGTTCGCACCGCCCTGCGCGAAGTGCGTGTCGCTTTGCTGGAGGCGGACGTTTCCCTGCCCGTCGCCCGCACGTTCATCAAGAACGTCGAAAAGAAAGCCACCGGCGCGGCTGTCACCAAGTCGATCACGCCCGGCCAGCAAGTGGTCAAGATCGTCCATGACGAGCTGATCGCCACCCTGCGCGGCGCGGAAGACCCCGGCGTTCTTAAAATCGACAACCCGCCCGCGCCGATCCTGATGGTGGGCCTGCAAGGCTCGGGTAAGACCACGACCACAGCCAAGCTCGCCAAGCGGTTGAAGGATCGGGAGGGCAAGAAGGTCCTGATGGCCTCGCTCGACACCAACCGCCCCGCCGCGATGGAGCAGTTGGCGATTCTGGGCACGCAAATCGGCGTCGACACCTTGCCAATCGTACCGGGCGAAGACCCCGTCCAGATCGCCAAGCGCGCCAAGACGCAGGCCAGCCTTGCGGGCTACGATGTCTATATGCTCGACACCGCAGGCCGTTTGCACATCGACGCCGAACTGATCGCCCAAGCCGCCGCCGTGCGCGACGTGGCCAACCCGCGCGAAACGCTGCTGGTGGTCGACGGCCTGACCGGTCAGGACGCGGTCAACGTCGCCACGGAGTTCGACGACAAGATCGGCGTCAGCGGCGTCGTCCTGACCCGGATGGACGGCGACGGCCGCGGCGGTGCGGCGCTTTCCATGCGCGAGATCACCGGCAAGCCGATCCGCTTTGTGGGCCTCGGCGAAAAGCTGGACGCGATTGAAACGTTCGAGCCTGAGCGCATCGCGGGCCGTATCCTTGGCATGGGCGACATTGTTGCTCTGGTCGAGAAGGCACAGGAAACGCTGGAGGCCGAACAGGCCGAGCGGATGATGAAGCGCTTCCAGAAGGGTCAGTTCAACATGAACGATCTGAAAGGCCAGCTAGAGCAGATGCAGAAGATGGGCGGCATGCAGGGCATGATGGGCATGATGCCCGGCATGGCAAAGATGTCGAAACAGATCGAGGAAGCGGGCTTTGACGACAAGGTGATCGTGCGCCAGATCGCTCTGATCCAGTCGATGACCAAGAAAGAACGCGCCAACCCCGGCATCCTGCAAGCCAGCCGCAAGAAGCGGATCGCCAAGGGCGCGGGCCAAGACGTATCGGACCTGAACAAGCTTCTGAAGATGCATCGCCAGATGGCCGACGCGATGAAGAAGATGGGCAAAATGGGCAAGAAGGGCCTGATGCGCGGCGGTTTGGGCGCGTTGATGGGCAAAGGCGGCGGCATGCCTGCGGGTATGGACGCAGGCGCCATGGGCGGCATGGACCCCAAGGCGCTGGAACGCGCGGCCAAGCAGATGGGCGCGGGCGGCGGTGGCCTGCCGGGCCTTGGCGGCATGGGCGACCTGAGCGGGTTGGGCAAGAAGAAGTGACACCGCGCCTCGCCCATATCCCCACGCTGGAGACCGAGCGTCTGACCTTCCGCGCCCCCGAGGCGTCGGATTTCGAGGCGTTCAAAGCCTTCGCTCTGTCCAAGCGGGCCACCTTCGTGGGCGGCGGGCCGGACAAGGACGTGGGCTATGCGTGGCGCGTTCTGGCGACCATCACCGGACATTGGCACCTGCGTGGCTTTGGCTGCTTTGCCGTGGTGCGCAAGGATACAGGCGGCGTTGTGGGCACCATGGGCCCTTGGCGACCCGAGCCTTACCCCGAAAACGAGTTCTCCTGGACCGTTTGGGACGAGACCGCCGAAGGCAAGGGCTTCGCGTTCGAGGCCATGACCGCCATCCGCCGTTACGCCTACACCGCCCTCGGCTGGACCACCGCCGTCAGCAATATCGACGCCACCAACACGCGCTCGGTCGCGCTGGCCACGCGCCTTGGCTGCGTGATTGACGCCGACGCACGTGGCCCCCACCCCGATGATGTGGTCTACCGCCACCCCAGCGCGGCAGAGGTCTTGGCATGATGATTATCCCCACCCTCCTGTCCGAGCGCCTGACCCTACGCGCCCCCTCCCTTGGGGATTTCGAGGCAATCGCCGCCTTCCGCGCGTCCGAGCGGTCGCATTTCGTCGGCGGCCCCTCGACCGAAGCGGAAAGCTGGCAATACCTTGCGGCGATGATCGGCCACTGGCACCTGCGCGGCTATGGCCGCTGGATCGTCACCGAGACCGGCAACGAGGAAGAAGCCCTTGGCATCGTCGGCCCGCTCTGCCCCGTGGATTGGCCCGAGCCCGAGATCGCCTGGACCATGTTCGCCAATGGCGAAGGCAAAGGCTACGCCTACGAGGCCGCCCTGCTGGCCCGTGATTACGCCTATCAGACGTTGGAGTGGGAAACCGCCGCCAGCTTCGTGAACGCCGATAATGCGCCCTCTCTGGCGCTGGCCAAGAAACTCGGCTGTCGCATGGATGGTACGTTCGAGCATGGCAAATTCGGCACCATGCAGATCTGGCGTCACCCCTCTCCGGCAGAGGTGCTGGCATGATCCCCGTCCTGCACACCAAGCGCCTGACCCTGCGCGGCCCCGAGCCTGGCGACTGGCCCGGCTTCCGCGACTATTTCGCCTCCGAACGTGCCGCCTATACCGGCGGGCAGAAGGACGAAAAGCAGGCCTGGACGATCTTCGCCGCCGAATTCGGCCATTGGGCGATCCGTGGCTTCGGCATGTGGACGGTGGAACACGCGGGCACCCCCGTGGGCATCGTCGGCTGCTGGTATCCCGCCGGGTGGCCCGAGAAGGAAATCGGCTGGATGCTCTGGGAAAATGCCGAGGGCAAAGGCATCGCCTTTGAGGCAGCGCAGGCCGTACGCGCCCATTGCTACGGGCCCTTCGGCTGGACCTCGGCCGTCAGCTACATCCATCGCGACAACGCGCGCTCCATCGCGCTGGCCGAGCGCCTTGGCTGCCAGCTCGATGCCGCGGCCACTCACCCCAACCCCGACGCGCTGGTGTATCGCCACCCGTCGCCACAGGAGGCCGCCCCATGAGCGACGCAGTCACCAAAGCCGCCGAGGTCCTGAAGGGCCACCGCGAAAGCATCGACCGCCTCGATGCGATCTTGATCTACACCCTGGGTGAGCGTTTCAAGCACACCCAAGCTGTCGGCGCATTGAAAGCCGAACACGACCTTCCCCCGAGCGATCCCACGCGCGAAGCCGCCCAGATCGCCCGGTTAGAAGACTTGTCACAACGGGCCGATCTGGATCCCGCTTTTGCCAAGAAACTCATGCGCTTCGTCATCGACGAAGTCATCCGTCACCACGAACAACATCAATCCTAAGGGCGCATTGCCCGCAGAAATTCACTCAGGAGATACCTACCATGGCTATGAAAATTCGTCTCGCCCGCGGCGGTTCCAAAAAGCGCCCCTTCTATCGCATCGTTGCTTCCGACAGCCGCATGCCCCGCGACGGCCGCTTCATCGAGAAGCTCGGCACCTACAACCCACTCCTGCCCAAGGACAGCGAAGACCGCGTCAAGATGGACATGGAGCGTGTTCAGCACTGGCTCGACAAGGGCGCTCAGCCCACTGACCGCATCAGCCGCTTCCTCGAGGCCGCCGGCGTCGTCGAAAAGAAAGAGCGCGCCAACATGAAAAAAGCACAGCCCGGCAAGAAAGCCGTTGAGCGTGCCGAAGAAAAAGCCGCCAAAGCAGCCGCCGCCGCAGAAGCAGCAGCCGCCCCCGCGGAAGAGCCCGCAGCAGAAGAAGCCGCCGCAGAGGAGTAAATCCTCAACGCGGCCCCCGCGCGCGTCACTTGCGCGCCGCGGCGGCCCACAGCATCGGCATGGGGCAGGACATCTGATCTTGCCCCATGTTCCCATCCCGGCGGTCCCCGGCCCAAACTCCGCACCGCCCCTTTCGCGCTCCAACCGCCCGAGGCCCCCATGCCCCCATCGCCCTCCAAACCCGACCACGTCTGCGTTGGCGCGATTTCCGGCTCTTTCGGGGTGCGCGGCGAAGTGCGCCTGAAAAGCTTCTGTGCCGAGCCTTCCGACATCGGCGCCTACGGCCCCCTCACAACCGAGGACGGCGCCACATCCTACACCATAAACCTGACGCGCCCGGTCAAATCCGGCTACGCCGCGATGCTCTCCGGTGTCGCCACCAAGGAAAACGCCGACGCGCTGCGCGGCACTCGCCTCTATGCGCCCCGCTCGGCCCTGCCTTCCCTGCCCGATGATGAGTTCTACCACGCCGACCTCGTCGGCCTCACCGCCCTGGATACCGGCGGTGAACCCATCGGCAAAGTGGCCTCTGTCGCCAACCACGGCGCGGGCGATATCCTGGAAATCACCGGGCCGGGTCTCGGCAACGGGCTTCTTATCCCCTTCACCCTCGCCGCCGTCCCCACCGTGGATCTCGCCTCTGGCCGGGTCATCATCGACATGCCCGACGGCCTGCTCGACAATGCTCCCGCCCCCAACACGCCCTCCGCGCCCTTGGGACAGGACTTCGACTAGACGCGCCCGGCTCCTTCATCTTGGAAAATACACCTCTGGGGGTGAGCGCATCCTCAAGGATGCGCAGAGGGGGCTAGCCCCCTTAGCGACACTGGCCCCAAACGCCCCGCCTCACCCGGGCCTCAGGCGCGGATGCGCCAGCCGGATTTGAATATCCATCCGATCACGGCAATGCAGGTTCCGGTGAAGCCCAAAATCGCCACCAAGGACCAGGCCAGCGCCACATCGGCCACGCCAAAGAAGCTCCACCGAAACCCCGAGATCAAATAGACCACCGGGTTGAACAGCGTCACGGTCTGCCAGCTCTCGGGCAGCATCGAGATCGAGTAGAACGCGCCGCCCAAGAACACCAAGGGCGTCACCGCCAAAAGCGGGATCAACTGCAACTGCTCAAAGTTCTGCGCCCAAATCCCGATGATAAAGCCGAACAGGCTGAACGACAGGCAGGTCAACACAAGGAACGTCAGCATCCACATCGGATGCAGAATTTGCAGGTTCACAAAGAAGAATGCTGTGGCCAGAATGATTAACCCGATCATGAAACTCTTGGTCGCGGCCGCCAAAACGTAGCCTGCGGTGATTTCCAGAAACGAGGCCGGTGCCGACAGCAATTCGTAGATCGTGCCAATAAACTTCGGGAAGTATATCCCGAAACTGGCGTTGGAAATCGACTGGGTCAGCACTGTCAGCATGATCAAGCCCGGCACGATGAACGCGCCGTAGCTGACGCCCTCCACTTGTTCGATCCGCGACCCGATCGCCGTGCCGAACACGATGAAATACAGCGACGTGGACAGGACCGGCGATACGATGGACTGGGCCAAGGTGCGGAACGTGCGGGCCATCTCGAAGACATAGATGGATTTTACGGCCTGAAGGTTCATGCCTCTTCCCCTTCTTTCACGAGACCCACGAAAATCTCTTCCAATGAACTCTGCTTGGTTTCCACGTCGGCCACGACCAGCCCTTCGCTCTGCAAGGCCGCCAACAGACGGACGATACCGGTGCGCTCTGCGCGGGTGTCGTAGCGGTAAACCAACCGGCCGCCGCCCTGCTCCAACACCAGATCGCGGTCCGCCAAAACGGCGGGGATGGCGTCAATCGGCTCGGCCAGATCAATGCGAAGCTCCTTCTGCCCCATGCGGGCCATCAGGTTGGCCTTCTCTTCCACCAGCAGGATTTTGCCGTTGTTGATCACCCCCACCCGGTCGGCCATCGCTTCGGCCTCTTCGATGTAGTGGGTGGTCAAAATGATCGTCACGCCGCTTTCCTGCAAGCTGCGCACGATGTCCCACATGTCGCGGCGCAGCTCTACGTCCACGCCCGCCGTAGGCTCATCCAGAAACAACAATCGAGGCTCGTGGGACAGTGCCTTGGCAATCAACACCCGCCGCTTCATCCCCCCCGACAGGGTGCGGATCGCGTCGTCCTTCTTATCCCACAACGACAGCTGCCGCAGGATCTTCTCCAGATAGGCATCATTGCGCGGCTTCCCGAACAGCCCGCGCGAGAAACGGACCGTGTTGATCACCTTCTCGAACGGCTCCAGGTTGATCTCCTGGGGCACCAACCCGATCAGGCTGCGGGCGGCACGGTAATCGGTTTGTGTATCATGCCCCCCGACCGAGACCTTCCCGCTGGTGGGCTGCACGATCCCGCAAATCGTAGAGATCAGGGTCGTCTTGCCCGCACCGTTGGGGCCAAGCAGGGCCAGAATCTCGCCCTCGGCAATCTCTAGCGATACGGCATCCAGCGCGGTGAAGCCGCCGGCGTATATCTTCGACAGCTGATCGACGACCAGAATAGGTTTACTCATGGGGGAGGCTCCTTCGCAGGGACGCAATGTACCGATCCGCCCCCCGAGCGACAAGGTGCATGTCTGCGGTGCTTCTGCGCGCTGACGCAGGGGGCCGGATGCGGGATTCCCGCCATGTCAGAGCCACCCGGCAGGCGTTAGACAGGGTGCATCACTTACCCCTTCAAAGGAATTTAATCATGTTCTTCGTTTATGCCGCCCTCGGCGCCGTTGTTTCCGTTATCACGCTGGTTGTAATGCGTGCCCGCCAAGACAAAGACGAGAAGTAATTGATCGCCCGCGCCCGCCCGCGTAGACGGGCGGGATGACACAGCCCCCTACCAAATCACACGGCCGCCTGACGCAATCCGCCAGCCTGAAACCCCGTGAGTTAATGACCGAACGCCCCCGCCTTGCAAAAGCCTGGTGCGCCAAGGTCATCACCTTGTTCCCCGAGACATTCCCCGGCGTGCTTGATGCCTCCCTGACAGGCAAGGCCTTGCAAAAGGGCCTTTGGGCGCTGGAAACCGTTGATCTACGCACCTTCGGGACCGGCAAGCACCGGCAAGTGGACGACACGCCAGCGGGTGGCGGCGCGGGGCTGGTTTTGAAGCCCGACGTGATGGGCCGTGCGCTGGATATCGCATCGCGCGGCACCCCTGCGGACCCGGCTGAATGGCCTGTCGTCTACATGACCCCGCGCGGCAAACCCTTCACCCAAGCCGATGCCGAGCGGTTCTCGAAGGCCAAAGGCATGACCATCGTCTGCGGCCGGTTCGAGGGGTTGGACCAACGGGTGATCGACGCCTACGCCATGGAAGAGATCTGCGTCGGCGACGCGGTCCTGACCGGCGGAGAAATCCCCGCGCAACTGGTTCTGGACGCCACCACGCGGCTGATCCCCGGCGTTTTGGGCAACGCAGAATCCACCCAGGAAGAAAGCTTCTCGGACGGGCTGCTGGAGCACCCACAATACACCAAACCCGCCGATTGGCGCGGGCATCAGGTGCCGCCCGTGCTGCTGTCGGGCGATCACGGCAAGGTCGCCGAATGGCGGAAGGAACAAGCCAAGGCGCTGACGCAAGAGCGGCGGCCGGATTTATGGGCGGCCCATGAGAAAGACGCAGGGTAGCATCAAAGGCCACGTTACACGCTTCGCGATCATGGGCGACGCAAACGCGCGTCGCCGGCCTCTGGAACCGATCACCATGCGGTCCCCTTTGCGGGGTGTGTGTTTCCTAAAATGGTATTAAGTTGCGGCGAGCTTACCGACGTGACACCCTTCTCAGCAACACAAATGGCATGCACGCAGGAGGCTCTTGAAAAAGAGCCTGGTTTTGCCAGAGGCACGTCAATGGATCTGGAGAACGTTTTGAAGGCAGGAAAAAACCGTGCGCATTGGGACCTGGCAACTGCCGGCGCGATGGCACATTCCGTGCGGCATGCGCAGATCCCACTGATCATTTCGGACCCGAACCGACCCGACAATCCCATTGTTTTCGCGAACCAGGCATTTCTGGATCTTGTCGGATACACCGAGGAAGAGATCGTCGGAAAGAATTGCAGGCTTTTGCAAGGGCGCGACACGACAGAAGAAAACGTGAAATTCGTGCGCGCCGCGCTTGATGAACGGAGAGTCGATACCGTTGAACTTGTGAACTACCGTAAAGACGGCACGGCTTTCATCAACGCGCTTCAAATTGGCCCGATCCTGGATGACGATGGCGAGCTAATTTTCTTTTTCGGCTCGCAATTAGATGTTACGGCCAAACGCAAAGCCGAAGCCGAGGCACGCAAGCTTGCCGATGAAGAGCTTATTCACAGGCTGCGAAATATCGTTAACGTGATGAGTTCCATCATTAGGATGTCAGCCCGCGAGCACGATGACGTAAATGATCTGGCGGAAGTTGTAGAAGCGCGTCTGAGGGCATTGAGCGACGCTCACTTCGAGACAATCAGAAAGCCAGAAGGCCAGACCCTTGCCTTTGACACGCTGTCTCAGCGAATCCTTTCTGCCTACGCCCCCCAAGGGGAGCAGCAGTTTCAACTCAGCGGCCCCAGCATAGCACTTTCCAATCACATACTATCGTGTGTTGCACTTTGCCTGCACGAGCTGGCCACAAATTCCGTGAAGCACGGGTCCTTCAGCGCGGACGGTGGTAACGTTCACGTCGATTGGAAAGTTCAAGCCAATGAAGACAGCAACCGATTGATGATGACATGGTCCGAAAGCGGCGGCCCCGCGGTCGCAAAGCCAGAGCGCAGCAGCGGCTCGAGAATTATCAAGAACCTGATCGCCACCGTAGACGGATCTTTCGAAATGGACTGGGCAGAGACCGGATTGGTCGTGCGCGCGGAGTTCCCCCTGTAATCGCCGACACAAGACCTGTCCGCAGACCGCGTGGGCAAGGAGCGGACGCGGGATTTCCGCGCCCCAGGTTCTGGACGCCACCACACGGCTTACCTCCTGCGTTCCGGGCAACGCAGCAGCCCCCCAAAAAGAGAGCGCTCCTCGGACGGGCTGCCAGAGCATCCACAACACATCAAGCCCGCCGATCGGCATGAGCATCAGATGCCGCCCGCGCTGCTTTCGGGCGACCCCGGCATGGTGGCCGAATGGCGGAAGGAACAGGCCGACAAGACAGAACAGTGGCCGGTTTGCGGGACGAAGCGGGATTTCGCTGCGGCTGCGCCAATTGCTGCGTCAGTATGGCGCCACGTCTAAGGAACGCTGATCCATTGCTCCTCAATTCTCGCCTGCCAAGTCTCGATCAGAAACAAGGCCATGGACCCAGCCAAGTTGACCGTCAAAGCGGCATGACGTGGCTTGAATGGAACGCGTGAGCGCCCACCAGCATGGGCATCGCCACTTTTGTTTCTCAGAGAACCAATAGTCTGAACGACGCTTTGGCAATTTCCCAGAATCGTTTTGAAAACTTCTTCTTGGTGCTGCGATGGTGCGAGTTTCAAGACCCTCGCAGCTTCTGAATAGAGCTTCGGCACGTTCCACTTGGACTCCCACTTTGCGCCGCTGTCCTCGATAATATGCTTGCAGACCTCCTCAAGTAACGCGCTTGCGGCGGTAATAGCTCCATCCGGGTCCGTCGTTCGTCTATCCAAAGCCTTGGCCCAAAAAGCTTGGACAGCGGGCGCATCATAGAAAGCAAGACCATTTGTAATTGCTGCGTCAGCCGCACCGCCACCTGCTTCCAGAAAGGTCAATACGGGTTTGAAAGCTTCGACAACGTGGCCTCGGCGCACGGCCCAAGAACCCGCACCACTCGCCACGCTTGATAGCGTTGACCGCAACGATGCGGCATCATTTGAGAAACGCACAAACTCCGGCAGAAGCCGCTTGCTTGCCGGGTCTTCCATTAGCTTTCTTCTGGCCAATTTGTACTCAGGCTCCGAACCACCCCCAGTCGTTAGGCCAATGATGTTGTTTTTCAGGAGCATCGCGCATTCAAAAAGATCATTAGGAATGTTTGGTTCGCCGAAATCGCCATTGGTCATTTTCTTTCCCCAAACCAAGTGTTTCCGAGTAGTGAATTACGGGGGTGTCAAACGTTTGACCTGTCTACACACCGGACACTTGAGCACAGCGTAGCATCCAGTTGGGTCTGGCTCAATTCGGACACTCATTTCAGCCTCTGCACATTGGCCGCGATGGTCCCAATCGCCCCTTGCCCCATACCTCTCCGCCGCTTATACGCAGCCTGTTCACGGTTGGAATCAGCCAGTGGACTGTGGTGCTATGGGACATCCGCGAAGTTTCGGCGCGGGCGAGGCCTTGGGACCACGTTGTAGAATGTAGATTGCACGACCCTCTGGCGGGCGCTCCCGAATGGGAATGAAGCGGACCCGGTCGAAGACCAGAGCTCTCGGGTGACGGAAAATCAAGCGGGAAAACCGCGTCAGATAAAGGAGCGTTTCAGATGAACCTGATCGCACAATTGGAAGCCGAGCAAGTTGCAGAACTTGCCAAGGACATTCCGGATTTCAAAGCGGGCGACACCATTCGCGTCGGCTTCCGGGTTACCGAGGGCACACGTACCCGTGTGCAGAACTACGAAGGCGTCTGCATCGCACGCAAGAACGGCCACGGCATTGCCGGCTCGTTCACCGTGCGCAAGATCTCCTTCGGTGAGGGCGTGGAGCGTGTGTTCCCCCTGCATTCGACAAACATCGACAGCATTACCGTCGTGCGCCGTGGCCGCGTGCGTCGTTCCAAGCTGTACTACCTCCGCTCGCGTCGCGGTAAGTCCGCGCGTATCGCCGAGGATACCCGTTACAAGCCGCTCAAAGCCAAAGCATAAGGAGATCACGAGATGAAAAAGGACCTGCATCCCGAGTACCACGTGATCAACGTGAAAATGACCAACGGCGACATCGTTCAGATGCGCTCGCACTGGGGCGCCGAAGGCGACACCCTGGCGCTGGACATTGACCCCACGGTTCACCCTGCCTGGACCGGCGGCGGCGCCCGTCTGCTGGACACCGGCGGCCGTGTATCGAAGTTCAAGAAAAAGTACGAAGGTCTGGGCTTCTAAGGAACCGACTTTTGTTACGCGTCAGGCGCCGCTCCTTCGGGGGCGGCGTTTTGCGTTTTGGGGTGGGTCTGTTGGAGGTAAGGGCATCGTTTGGGGAGAGTGAGGGATTGAGTTGTATGGGCCAAGGTGAATGAGAGGCAGGCGCGAAAGCCTTGGGCGCGGCGGCATGGGGGATAAGGATCAGGGGGCGACGGGCGCGGCGCGGGAGAACAGGGGGCGGCGGGTGGAGATCGCGCGATGGGCCTCGTCCTGGGCTCCGGTGCGCATCAGGCAGAGCAGCCAGGTAAGCTCCAGCAGGTCGCGCTGCGCCTTGGAGCCACCAAGGCGGGCATGGTCGGCCATGACGGGAGTGAGCTCCACAAGAGCGAGGGCATAGTGGCCCCGCGCGATG
The DNA here is from genome assembly GCF_038396845.1 of Gymnodinialimonas sp. 57CJ19. Lineage (NCBI taxonomy): Bacteria > Pseudomonadati > Pseudomonadota > Alphaproteobacteria > Rhodobacterales > Paracoccaceae > Gymnodinialimonas > Gymnodinialimonas sp. 57CJ19. The sequence continues at coordinate 1,269,740 of NZ_CP151587.1, read as the reverse complement.
GCACCCCAAGCGCGGGCCACGGGTTGCACCAAGTCGGCGGCGTATCCACGGGAGGCCTCGGCCACTTTGGCCAAGGCGGCCCCGTCGCCCGCCATGGCATGGGCCAAGGCGGCGTGGATATCTGCAAAACTCTGAGAGGGGTTGGGGAAATGTTGCGTCGCATAGGCGCTGAGGGCGCGCCAGTCTTCCGCCGCGACCTCTGCCCCTGCCATTTCCGCCCGCCAGAGGAGGGCCGCCCCGTCGGTGAGGACATTTATCGGCAAAGCATGGCCCGCGCCCGGCGCAATCTCATCCCGGTAGTGGCGCCACATGGCATCCCAATCGCCATCTTGCAAAGCCCAAAGCGCCTGGTGCCAGGACAGGTGCCCGTGCAGCACCGATTGCGGCGCATAGTCGGCCATCCAGGCGTTTAAATAGGCACGTCCTTCGGCTGTCCGACCCTGCTCATACAGCGCATGGGCTTTGAAGTGAGAGCCATTGGCGTTGGCGCCGTAGCGTGCCAGTGAAGCCTCCATCATCTCGAGCCCCGCACCCGCCTGACCCACTTCTGTGAGCGACAGCGCATGCATGGAGCCCATCCACCAATCGTCGCCGTAATGCGGCAGCAGAGCTCCCGTATAGGCCAGCAGGGCCGCCTCACGTCCCGGTTGGCCGGAAAAACCGATCAGGCCAAAGATGTTGGTGCAGATCTGCGCGACCATGGCATCACAGGGATGTTCAAGGACATGGGCCTCCACCGCGGCGCGGGCCTCCACCGGCTTGGCAGAGAACAGCAGGTTGAACACCGCGATGTGAGAAAGCTCGCGCGCTCCAAGGCCGCCGGACAGCGCAACGGCCCGTTCCATCAACGGTTTGATCGCCCCCATGTCACCCGCATACATCGCCGCTCGGGCCGCGCCCACATGGGCCAGCGCGAAGCCTTCATCCGCTGCCACCGCCTTGGCAAAAGCCTCTTGCGCACCCGATGTGGCGGCCAGGACGTGGTCCACGCCGATGTCATAGGCCCGCGCAGCAGCCGCGCTGGCGGTACCAAGCGTGTTTCCATACCGGTCCGTTTCCATTGCCAGCCCCTTCCTTGCATTGCGGCAAAAGGGTCGCACGGGGCACATGATCCGTCCATCATTTATGGCTTTGCGCTTAACAAATCCCCCAAGGCAGGCGTATACACCCCGAAAGGGCCCGATACGCACGAGGCCGTAAAACCGTATAAAAACAAGGCAGGACAGGCCATGGCGCATATCATTGTTCTCGGGAACGAGAAGGGCGGATCCGGCAAATCGACGACCTCCATGCATATCGCAACAGCATTGGCGCGGCTGGGTCATGTGGTCGGAGGGCTTGATCTGGACCTACGCCAACGCAGCTTCCACCGCTATCTGGACAACCGCCGTGCCACGGCAGAACGGCGTGGCATGGACCTTGCCTGCCCCCTGATCCTCGACCTGCCCGACATCTCGGCCGATGACGTGCCCGAGGGTGTGAACATCTACGACCACCGCCTGTCCTCTGCCGTTGCCGAACACGAAGGCCGCTGCGACTTCATCGTGATCGACTGCCCCGGTAGCCACACGCGCCTGAGCCAAGTCGCCCACAGCCTGGCCGATACGCTGGTCACTCCCCTCAACGACAGCTTCGTGGACTTCGACCTTCTGGCCAAGGTCGACCCCGAAACCTTCGACCTCAAAGGCCCCTCCGTCTATTCCGAGATGGTCTGGCACGCGCGACAACTGCGGGCCAAGGCGGGCCTCCAACCCACCGATTGGGTCGTCGTCCGCAACCGCCTTCCCGCCCAACAGATGCACAACAAGGCGAAGATGGGCCGCGCTCTGGAGGAACTCTCCAAACGCATCGGCTTTCGCGTGGCCCCCGGCTTTTCCGAACGGGTGATCTTCCGGGAACTCTTCCCCACCGGCATGACCCTCCTCGACCTGCGCGATATGGGCGTCGAGCGGATGAACATCTCCAACGTCGCCGCCCGCCAAGAACTGCGTGACCTGATGACAGCCCTCAACCTTCCGGGCGTCACCGTCAACTTCTGACGCTCCTTCATCTTGGCAAATACACCTCTGGGGGTGGGCGCATCCCACAGGATGCGCCAAGGGGGCTAGCCCCCTCCCCTTTCAAAATACAACGCGGCGCAGCCGCACATTTTGACTGCGCCACAGCCTTAGTCGTAGCGCAGGGCCGTCGCTTTGCCGCGGAAGATAACGTAGGCCAATACCGAATAGCCCGCGATCACAGGCACCACGAAGCACGCCCCCACCAGAATGATCAGCAGGCTCTCCGGCGCCGCTGCGGCCTCGTAGATCGTCAACCTTTCCGGCACCACGTAGGGGTAGAACGAATACGCCAACCCCACGTAGGCCAGCGCGAACAGCCCCGTGGCCACCGCGAAGGGTTGCCACGACCGCGCGTCGCCCTCGAACGGCATCACCCGGACCATCCGCCATAGCCACAGCACCAATAGCCCCGAGATCACCGGGATCGGGGCCAGCCAAAGGGCCTCGGGGAACTGTAACCAACGCTCCCAGATCCGGGCCGACACCAGAGGCGTCGCCAAGGACACTGCGCCGATGCCCAGAACCACGCCCCACAGGCTCTGCCGTGCCCATTTCACGGCCTTCCCCTGCAAGTCCGCTTCGGTCTTGAGGATCAACCAGCATGCCCCGATGAAGCTATAGCCGACCGTCAGGAATACAGCCGTCAGCGCCGCGAAGGCATAAGTCGCCCATGTCTGCTGCAACCCCATCACATAAAGGCCCAACATGAACCCCTGGCTCAACGCCGTCAGGGTTGAACCCACCAGGAACAGCCGGTTCCACAGGCTCTTGTGCCGCGCGTGGGCCTTGGCTCGGAACTCGAACGCCACGCCGCGCAGGATCAGGCCGATCAGCATGACAAACACCGGCAGATACAGCGCCGAAAGGATCATCCCATGGGCGGTCGGAAAGGCTACCAGCAAAAGGCCCACGGCCAGGACCAACCATGTCTCGTTCGCGTCCCAGAACGGCCCGATAGAGCCGATCATCCGGTCCTTCTCGGCATCCTCGGCAAAGGGGAACAAGATCCCCACCCCCAGATCGAACCCGTCCAAGACCACATAGACAAGGATCGAGAACCCCATGAGAGAGGCAAAAGCCCAGGGCAACCAGTCGGCGGGGTTTGCGAAATCAGGCAACATGGATGTGCTCCTCTCCGGTCAGAGCTTCAACCTGCGCCTTGCCGGAATGGCTCATGTCATTGGCGCGGCCATCCTCGCCCCGTGCTGCTTTCCGCGCGAGGTACGCGATCACCGAAATGTAGGCCATGAGCAGCAAGCCATAGACCACAAGGTAGCCCACCAGCGTGCTTGCCACCATCGGCGCGGGCACGTCGGCCACGGCCATATCCGTGGTCATGATCCCCTGCACCAACCACGGCTGGCGGCCGATCTCGGTCGTATACCAGCCCGCAAGGGTGGCCACCCACCCGCTGAAGGCCATCGGGGCCAGGACCCAGAAGAAGGGCTTGGGCAGGCCTTCCACGGCCAGCCAATGGCCCGCCTCTGCGTCCACATGCATCCGGCGGCGTTTCCACATCAAAAACATCGTGGCCCATGACACCAACAGCATTGCCAGCCCGGTGCCCACCATGACCCGGAAGCTCCAGAACACCGGGAAGACGGGGGGATGCATCGGCGTGCCATCTTCGGCCACAAAGTCGTTCAGGCCCTGCAAGACTCCATCGGCATGGTGGGTCAGGATGATGGAGGCCACATTTGGGACCGCCACCTCGAAATGGTTGGTCCGCGCCGCCTCATCAGGAATGGCAAACAGAAGCAACGGTTGATGCGGCCCGGTTTCCCAGATCCCTTCCATTGCGGCGATCTTCTGGGGCTGATGCTCCAGCGTGTTCAACCCATGGGTATCGCCCACGAAGATCTGCACCGGGATCAGCAGCGCGCCGATGCAGACGCCAACTTTCAGCGCCGTGCGCACATCGCGGGACCGATCCCCCAACAGCCACCGGAACGCCGAGACCCCGGCGACCAGAAACGCCACCGTCAGGCCCGAGGCCAGCAGCATGTGGAAGAACCGATACGGCATGGACGGGTTGAAGATAATCGCCCACCAGTCGGTGGCATGGGCCACGCCGTCGATCATCTCGTACCCTTGCGGCGTGTGCATCCACGAATTCAGCACGATAATCCAGAACGCCGAAACCGTTGTCCCGAACGCCACAAGGAAGGTCGCCAATATGTGCAGCCACCCGGGCACGCGGGAAAAGCCAAACAGCATGATGCCCACGAAAGCGGCCTCAAGGAAAAAGGCCGTCAGGATCTCGTAAGCCAGAAGCGGGCCTGCGATGTTGCCCACGGTCTCCATGAACCCCGGCCAGTTGGTGCCGAATTGGAACGACATGGTGATGCCACTGACCACGCCCATAGCGAACGACAGGGCAAAGACCTTCACCCAGAACCGATAGATGTTCATCCACTTCTGATCCCCGGTCTGCGCAAAACGCACCCGGAAGAACAACAGCACCCACCCAAGAGCGATGGTGATCGTGGGAAACAGGATGTGGAACGAGATGTTGGCCGCAAACTGAATGCGGCTGAAGATCAAAGTGTCTAACGCTTCCATCGTCTACACCTTCCGTTTTGTGAATGTGGGGAACACGCCCCCGGCCTTGTCGATCACGCCCGCGATTTTGCTGCCAAGGGTCATCATCTTGACCAAACGCTCTGTCTCCAGCTTCTCCATATCGTCGTAGAAGCCAGTCATCAGCTCGATCATTTCGCGCAACTCGCCGATGCGGGCCTCGGCATAGTCATCGCCTGCGGGGCCGGCCATTTCCAACTCTCGCAGCTTGGTCAGCGTCGGGTCAATCTCTCGCTTCTTGCGTTCGGCGATGAGGATACGGGTGATTTCCCACAGGTCTTCGGGCGTGGTGAAATAGTCTCGGCGATCGTCGGGGATGTGGCGCAGGCGTACGAGGCCCCATGCCTGAAGCTCTTTCAACCCCATCGAGGTGTTGGAGCGGCTGACCCCCAGCCCTTCGGTGATCTGCTCGGCGTTCAGCGGGTCCGAGGACAGGAACAACAGCGCATAAATCTGCCCCACGGTGCGGTTGATCCCCCACCGGCTGCCCATCTCGCCGAAATGCAGAACAAACTCCTGCTGTAGATTTGTAAGGTTCATAGGCCATCCTGTTCGCGCATATCCGGCATTTCCGAGGTAATACCGTCATTTCAGTAATTTCTGAAATTAAGATAAAGCGGATATCCGAAAAGGCAAAGCCCCTGCGACAATGAGGGGCAACCCCTAGGCGGTGGCCAGCGCCAGACCGTCCACAACGGCGGTAAATGCGTTGGACCGCAGGACTTCCGCCTGCGGGCAGATGGCCTGTGCCTCATCGGCGATGAACCCCATCAGGCTGGAGCCACCCACAAGGATGATCCGGCCCACATCGATGCCGCTGATGCCTGCTTGGGTCAAGGTCTCGGCCATGGCGGCACGTAGCTCGGTCCTTGTCGGGGCCAGATCGCGGTTCAGATCGTCGACGGCCAAAGCGATCTTCAGGCCCCGTTGCAGCGCCCCCATATCAATTGCCGCGCTGCCCTCGCCATTGTTCGCGGCGATCTTGCCGCGCTCGACCGCGAAGGCCAGCTCATGGCCCAATTCCAGTTCCAACACCTCGGCAAAGCGTTCCATCGCCGGGCGGTCAACCGCGTGGCGCACCATGTCGGCAACCATGCGGCGGGTGTCTTGGGTATAGAGGAACGGGATTTTCGCCCAGGTGGACAGCTCCACATAAGGCGCTCGGGGCACCGGCAGAAGACCCGCGCCCATGGTGCGGCGCAACTGCCCGCCAAGGCCCAGAACCGGCATCGCATGGGCCATGGAGACCGCATGGTCAAAATCCGTCCCGCCAAGGCGGATACCGTGGCTGGCAAGGATATCCGGCCCGCTCGCACCGTTGCGAAACACCGAGAAATCCGAGGTGCCGCCGCCGATGTCCACGATCAGGCCCAAGCCATCCGCGGCCCCCATCGCCTGACACGAAATCGCAGCGGCTTCGGGTTCGGCCAGAAAATCCACATGGGTGAAGCCCGCGGCGGTGTAGCAGCCGCGCAGGTCCTTCTCGGCCTGCGTGTCCCTTTCCGGGTGGTCGCTGTGGAACCGCACGGGCCGGCCCGACAGGGCACGGGTGATCGAACGGCCTGTCTGCGTCTCGGCCTTGGTGCGCAGAACCGTGAGGAAGGCGGTAATCACGTCCGTCACCGCCCGCCTGCGCCCGCTGATTAGCCGCGTCTCGTGGACCAAGGGCACGCCAAGGATGCTTTTGAGCGCCCGCATATAGCGGCCCTCTTCGCCCTCGATCAGCGATTGCGCGGCTTGGCTGCCGATCTGCATCTCGCCACCATCGGCGGGAAAGAAGACGGCGGTGGGCAGGGTCGCTTCGCCCGGCTCCACATCAATCCGCACGATCGCGCCATCGTGCAACAGCGCCGCGGCAGAGTTCGAGGTGCCGAAGTCAACGGCAAGGGTATCTGGATGGGTCACGGCGGGCCTTCAACGCGAGGGGGGAGACAAGGCCGCGCTGGCTATCCGAGTTTCGCCAAGCGCACAACCCGGCAGGGCCGTGCGACAATGCCTAATCCGGCACCCATTCAAAGGCGTCACCCTTAGCCCGAATGCGCCCAAGCGATGGCATCAGAAAATGCGTCCCCAACACCCGTGCGCCGCTGTCGGTGACCGTTTCCAACAGGTGCCTGCGCGATGCCACGGCCTGTTCAGCATCGGCGTCATAGACGAAATGCCAATCGGGGTAGCAACACTGCGGCGTGGTATGGATTGCATCGCCGGTTATCACTGCCTCTGCCCCCTGAGAGTGGATACGCACGCTGACATGACCGGGCGTATGGCCCGGCGTGGGGATGAGGGTGATCGCGTCACCGATACCATGATCCGGGCCGACTTCCTCGGCCTGTCCGGCTTCCACTACGGGGTGAATGCTCTCATCATACATCGGGTGCGGGTTCTCGTGCAGCATCTTGAGGTCGGCGGCGGGAAAGAGGTAACGCGCCTTGGGGAAGGTGGGCACCCAACGGCCATCTTCCAACCGCGTGTTCCAGCCGATGTGGTCAATATGCAGGTGGGTGCAAAAGACGTAATCCACATCCGCAGGGCTTACCCCCGCCGCCGTCAAAGCCGCCATAAAGCGGCCATCATCGCGCTGGTTCCAATCCGCCACACTGGGCACGGATTTGTGGTTGCCAACACAGGCATCCACCAGCACCACATGATCGCGGGTTTTCAGAAGGAAGCCTTGCACGGGCAGGATCACACAGCCCGTTGCAGGCTCGATCACGCCGGGGGCCTCGGCCTCCATCAGCTGCGCCACATCGGGGCCTGCATTGGGGAAAAGGCGTGTTGCTTCCCGGAAAGGGCCATTCATCTCAAGAATGCGCCAGACCTCTACCTCACCGATTTTACACAACATTTCTGCGCCCTTTCCCGCTGCTCGCCCATAACCTCGCATTTTTTGCCCGCGAGTGAAACTTTTTGGCGCGGTCCCACGTGGCTTCAAGCGTAACCGGCTTCTGACGGGGCCGAGCCTGATGACATAAAGGACAGACACATGCTTCGCACATTGACCGCCGCTTCCGCCCTCGCCCTTGCCACCGCCCCTGCTTTTGCCGATGGCCACGCTGGCAATTCTGGCTACGCTTTGGCCGCTGACGGCTTGACCTTGCATGTCATGGGCTCCATCGCCGCCCCCGGCGAAGTGCAAAGCTTCGATCTGGCCAACGAGATCGACGGCATCGCATGGCGCCCCGTCACGGGTGAGCTTCTGGGCTACACCAACGACGCGATCTACGTGATCGACACGACCTCGGGCGCGTTGACAGATGTTGAGGCCGCCTATGGCGACGGCGCGATGATCGCCGATGGCGCATTTACCGCGTTTGACTTCAACAACGGCATCGACGCCGTGCGCGCCGTGTCTTCCGCTGGCGACAACCTCGTGTATTTCCCCGCAGGCTTTGGCGACAACGATGAACGCGCCAACACGGTGATCCGCGTGACCGATCTGGCCTATGCTGAGGGCGATGCCAATGAGGGCACAACGCCGATGGTCTTTGCCAACGCTTATACCAACGCGATCAACGGCATGACGGCGGAGAGCACGTTCCAATACGGGATCGACGCCGCAACCGACGCCCTGATCTCGATCGCCAACAACGCCGGCACCTTGGCCACTGTCGCCCCGATCACCGTTGACGGTGAGGCCGTGGATTTGGCCGCTGCGGGCGGGTTTGACATCGTATCCCCGGAAGAAGGCTCGGACGCGGCGTTTGCGATCTTGCAAATGGAAGGCTCGGACATGAGCGGTCTTTACGCCATCGACCTGGAATCTGGCGCGGCTACGGCCCTTGCTGAACTGCCGATGGGCGGCCTGCGCGGCTTCGCTGTCTCCATGGGCATGTAATTCCTGCCCCTTCCCGCAGGGAGGACCTCTCCTCACTGGCCCCGGCGCACCTGCGTCGGGGTCTTTTTTGTGTGCCTGGCAGGGCGCTTTGCTGAATTGAAGCTAGTGAGGGGTGATCCATGCTGCTCGGAAACGAAGGCTCCCGAAGCGGACGGGGGTGCGACCTGATCTGTGCCAGGAGTTGTCATTAAAACGTGCCTCGGCGCATCCGCGATGGCTCCCTCATTCGGGCAGCACCGCGATGCCTTTTCCGCTACCCAGTCGCCAAACTTGAGTACGGTTCTTGCCGCATGTGAAGCGGAGAACATGACAGGTGATGGAGGACGCAAAAGCCCTTGCAGAAACGCTTAAAGCCCCCGCCACCATTCCCGGGCGTGGCCTGTCCAAAGCGTGGCAGAGGCCGGACCCGCACTGATATCCGGTCTCAGCGCCTAGCCCGCGCCTTTACCCCCTTGGCGCACGCGAAAACGCCGCCACCGGGAAAGCCCAGTGGCGGCGCTATCAATATACAGACGCGTTAGCAGCGTCAGTCGCGTAGGTTAGCCTTCGTATGCAGGCTGTGCTTCAAGCGCTTCTTGCGTGCTGTCGATGTAGACCCGCACGTCGCCGCCTTCACCGCGTACGATTTGCAGTTCGTCAAAGGTCACAGCGATCGAATGCTCACCCAGGCCGAGGAAGCCGCCGATATCCAGCACGGCACGTTCCAGTGTACCGTCGTCGCTCAGCAGCAGCTCGCTGACTTCACCCACATCTTCATCACCGGAACCGTAGACGCGAGCGCCGGTCAGGTCTTCTGTGGTCAGATCATCGCGGCCAACGGTCTCATAGCCGTCACGCTCGATTGCGGGCTGAGCCATCCGAGGACGGTCAGGATCGTCCATTGTCATCATGTCTGCGTCTTCGTCCATGTCGGCGTCTGCGTCCATGTCGGAATGCATTTCTTCATCGCCGCCCATGGCCATTGCTGTGCGCTCGTACTCGGGCGCCTGCTCCACATCGGCAACAGCAGCGTTCACGACCAGGAAGTATTCGTCGGAATCTTCACCATCGGAAACGAATTGGATCTGGTCCATGTTCACGGCGACATCACGCTCACCGATGCCCAAGAAGCCACCGACACCAACGATAACGGACTGTACGTCGCCGTCACGGGTCAGGATGATTTCGTTGATCTCACCGATGTCGTCCCACTCTTGTTCGCCATCATCAGTGACAAAGGGGCCTGTTTCGTTCTCGGTCACGTAAACCCGTGCGCCGATCACCTCGGAGGCGTTCAGGTTCGTCTCTGCATTGAATGCCTCGCCCGAGAAGGGGCCGGAGTGGGCGTCAGCGAATGCGCCAGTAGCCATTACGGATGCGGCAGCGGTAGTGATAAGAAAACGTTTCATGTTGTCTCTCCTTTTTCATCGGCGCGCTTCGTCCGCGCCTTGCATTGGAGAAACGGGCATCCCGGCCCATTGTTCCGATTAATTCGCCCAAATGCGGCTAATATATTTCTTCAAAAAGGCGGAACGAAACCGCGTTGGAAAGCGTTCGCGCCCGCCCGCGCTTCCTTAGATGTCGTCGAAGATGTCGTAGCCTCCGCGCGAACGAAAAAGGCCCCGCCGTTGCCGGCAGGGCCTTTCCCAATTCTATCGCAGAACGATTACTCGTCGTCTTGCTTCAGCGCGGCGCCAAGAATGTCGCCAAGCGATGCACCGGAGTCGGAGGAGCCGAACTGTTCCACGGCCTCTTTCTCTTCCGCGATCTCACGCGCCTTGATCGACAGACCCAGACGACGCGACTTGGCGTCGATGTTGGTGACGCGAACGTCCAGCTTGTCGCCAACCTGGAAACGCTCAGGGCGCTGCTCGGAACGGTCACGCGACAGGTCGGAACGGCGGATGAAGGACTTCATGCCCTCGTAGTCCACCTCGATGCCGCCCTCTTCAATGGCCGTCACTTCAACGGTGATGATGGAGCCGCGCTTCACGCCTTCGATGGTCTCGCCGAAGGGGTCGCCGTCAACTGCCTTGATGGACAGGCTGATGCGCTCCTTGTCGGTGTCAACCTCGGTGACGACGGCCTTCACGATGTCGCCCTTGCGGAACTCACCGATCATGTCTTCACCACGGCCTTCCCATGTCAGGTCAGACAGGTGAACCATGCCGTCGATCTCGCCTTCAAGACCCACGAACAGACCGAATTCGGTGATGTTCTTGACTTCACCTTCAACCTGCGTGCCCTCGGGGTGGCTCTCTGCGAACACTTCCCATGGGTTGCGCTGGGTCTGCTTGAGGCCAAGCGAGACGCGACGCTTCACAGTGTCGATCTCCAGCACCATCACTTCAACTTCCTGGGAAGTGGAAACGATCTTGCCCGGATGCACGTTCTTCTTGGTCCAGGACATCTCGGAGACGTGGACAAGGCCCTCGACGCCGGCTTCCAGTTCCACGAACGCACCGTAGTCGGTGATGTTCGTCACGCGGCCCGTGTGCACGGTGTCCAGTGCGTACTTGGCGGCCACGGCATCCCATGGATCGTCCTGCAGCTGCTTCATGCCAAGGCTGATGCGGTGCGTCTCTTTGTTGACCTTGATCACCTGCACCTTGACGGTCTCGCCAATGGTCAGGATCTCTTTCGGGTCGTTGACGCGGCGCCATGCCATGTCGGTGACGTGCAGCAGGCCGTCCACACCGCCCAGGTCGACGAATGCGCCGTACTCGGTGATGTTCTTGACTACGCCGTCCACAACGTCGCCTTCGTTCAGCTTGCCGATGACCTCGGCGCGCTGCTCGGCGCGGGACTCTTCCAGGATTGCACGGCGCGAGACAACGATGTTGCCACGGCGACGGTCCATCTTCAGGATCTGGAACGGCTGCTTGAGACCCATCAGAGGGCCCGCATCGCGCACGGGGCGCACATCAACCTGAGAGCCGGGCAAGAACGCAACCGCGCCACCCAGATCTACGGTGAAGCCACCTTTTACGCGGCCAAAGATTGCGCCTTCGACGCGCTCTTCTGCGGCATAGGCCTTTTCCAGACGATCCCAAGCGGCCTCACGGCGGGCCATCTCGTGCGACAGCACGGCCTCGCCACGGGCGTTCTCGACGTTGCGAAGGTAAACTTCGACTTCGTCGCCGACCTCGATCGAGGGCGCTTCACCGGGATTTGCGAATTCTTTGAGTTCGACACGGCCTTCCATCTTGTAGCCGACGTCGATGATGGCCTGGCCCGCTTCAATCGCGATGACCTTGCCTTTGACAACCGAGCCCTCGTCGGGCGTGTCAATTTCGAAGCTTTCGTTCAGAAGGGCTTCGAATTCCTCCATTGCGTTCATTGCCATGTGGCGTCTGTTTCCTATCAATTTGATGCTGGCCGCGCGGTTGTCTCCGCCGGTCTTGGTTTATTGGTACGCTACCGCCCATTGGGCTACTTGAGCGCGGGTATCCCCCACAATGCGCCGTAAACGAAAGAAGGCCGGAGCGACTCCGACCTGCCTGTACCTTCGCCCACGATTTATACACCGTCTTGGACAGGCGCGCGTATAGCTGGGGTTTTCCTTGTTTGCAAGGGTTCCGCTATCGGAAGGCCTTGGATCGCGCAGCCACACCGCTCGCGGCTTCAACCTTAAGCCCCGCGCTTGGCCTGAACGGCGGCAATCGCTTCGGCAATTGCGGCCTCTGCGGTCATTTCGCTGGTATCGAGGGTCAACGCATCATCTGCTGCCATCATCGGGGCCGTCGCCCGATCTGCGTCACGGGCATCACGGGCACGGACATCGGCAAGAACGGTTTCAAAATCAGCCTCTTGACCGCGCTCTGCAAACTCATCCATCCGCCGCTTGGCCCGCACCTCGGCGCTGGCGGTAACATATAGCTTCACCTCCGCCCGGGGGCAAATGACAGTACCGATATCGCGCCCGTCCAGAACGGCACCGCCAATGCGATGGGCAAAGGCGCGTTGGAATTCCAACAGCGCATCGCGGACCTCAGGGATCACCGCGACCTTGGAGGCCGCCTGCGCAACCTCGGGCGTGCGCAGGACATCGGGCGTGGCAAGATCATCGGGGGTCAGGGCCAAGGCGGCCTCGATCGCGCGCTCCCCGCGCAGGACTCTCGCGCCCACGGCACGGTACAAAAGCCCGGTATCGAGATGCGCAAAACCGAACTTCTCGGCCACCGCGTGCCCGATCGTTCCCTTGCCCGCTGCCGCAGGCCCATCAATAGCAACTGTAAATCTCATGGTCTCTGGTTCTCACATTCCCGCCCCCCAAGGCAATTGGCCTAGGATCAATACTGGAAAATTCCTTGCGAGAGACGGGATGAGCCCCCCCTCTCGTTGGGGGCAGCCTAAGCGCAGTGCCAACGCCGCGCCAGTCGGCGCTTGGGGCCCACGCCCCTCCTCGCTACGCTCCTCGCAGGAAGGCTCAGGCGACGGGCACCAAAGTTGCCCCAAGCGCGCCCATCAGTGGCTCAAAAATCGGGAACGAGGTCAAAATCGGGCCGGAATCGTCAATCGTGATCCCCTCTTGGCTGGCAAAACCCGCGCAGAGGAACGACATGGCGATCCGATGATCCAAATGTGTGGCCACCGTTGCGCCGCCTTTGACGCCGCCGGGGCCGCGCCCCTCGACGATCCACCAATCGGGGCCATCCTCGACCGTCACCCCGTTCAGGCGCAACCCATCGGCCATGGCCGCGATCCGGTCGCTTTCCTTCACTCGCAGCTCCTTGACGCCGCGCATAACGGTCGCGCCTTCCGCATTGGCCGCGACAACGGACAAAATCGGATATTCATCAATCATGCTCGCCGCCCGCTCTGGCGGCACTTCGATGCCCTTCATGTTCGGCGAGAACTTGGCCCTCAGATCGGCAACAGGTTCTCCCCCCTCTTCGCGGGGGTTCTCATAGGTCAGATCCGCGCCCATATCCCTTAGCGTCTCGAACAATCCTGCCCGGGTGGGGTTGAGGCCGATGTTTGGCACCACCACGTCCGAGCCTTCCGTAATCAGCGCCGCGCAGACAGGAAACGCGGCAGAGCTTGGATCTCGGGGCACCGCAATCACCTGCGGCTTCAACTCCGGCTGGCCCTGCAAAGTAATCACCCGGCCCTCCGCTGTGACGTCGGTGGAAACTACCGCGCCGAAACCCGCCAACATCCGCTCACTATGGTCGCGCGTGGCCTCTTCCTCGATCACAACCGTCTCTCCGGGGGCGTTCAAACCCGCCAACAACACCGCGGATTTCACCTGCGCCGAGGGCACCGGCGTCGTGTATCGCACCGGCATCGGGTCAGTGGCGCCCACTAGGGTCATCGGCAAACGCCCCTGCGCCCGCCCGTAGGCTTTCGTGCCAAACAACGCCAAGGGGTCCGTCACCCGCGCCATGGGCCGCGACCGAAGAGAAGCATCCCCGGTAAACGTCACCGATATGGGCGAGGTCGCCATCGCCCCCATCAACAACCGCACGCCGGTGCCGGAGTTCCCGCAATCCAACACATCATCCGGCTCGGCAAAGCCGCCAACCCCGACCCCGTGAATGGACCATGTTCCATCCGCCTCTCGGGTCACATCCGCCCCAAACGCCCGCATCGCGGCGGCGGTGTCCAACACGTCCTGGCCCTCAAGCAGGCCCGTCACCCGAGTCTCGCCCACAGCCATCGCACCAAAAATCAGCGACCGATGGGAAATTGACTTATCGCCCGGCACTTCTGCCACGCCCATCAAAGCACCGCTCTTTCGGGCCATCATCGGTTTCGGATCACCATGTCCAGACATGTCACGCGCCTCTCATTCAGGGTCGCAGCGGTGATAGACCCGGCCCGCCCCCTCGTCCACACCCCAAACGCTTGGGGCCTCCCCTTCATCTTGGCAAATACACCTCCGGGGGTATGCGCATCCCTTGGATGCGCAGAGGGGGCTGGCCCCCTCCCGTCCTCAACCCTTTCGGAACGTCATGTAATGGGGCACCCGGCCCTCTCTGAAGGCTTTCTGCTCGTATCGTGTGGAAATCCAATCCCCCCACGGCTCCCGCCAATCCCCTGCCTTCTGCGCCAACCACTCAAACCCCGCTTTCGGAACTTCCTCCATGGTCTGGCGCACGTAATCCTTGATGTCAGTCGCCACGCGGAACTCCGCGCCATCCTTCAACACCCGGTGCAAAGGGGCCAGATGCTCTGGCGTCACAAATCGACGGCGATGATGGCGGGTCTTGGGCCAGGGATCGGGGTAAAGCAAAAACGCTTTCGCTATACTCGCCTCGGGCAGCACATCGAACAAATCCCTCGCGTCGCCGGGATAAACTGCAAGGTTCTCCACCCCCGCTTCCCGGATCTTGCCAAGCAACATGGCAACGCCATTGATATAGGGTTCGCACCCGATGATCGCGACATCGGGGTTGCTAGCGGCTTGATGCACCAAATGCTCCCCGCCGCCGAAACCGACCTCTAGCCACACGTCTTTACCGCCGAAGCGCTGACCCAAATCCAGCGCCTTGCGTTCTGGGTTCACGTCCCAATCAACGGCGCCCGGCGACAGGCGCGCCAAATCCTCTTCCAGATAGCGCTCTTGGCTATCTCGAAGGTCATGGCCCTTGCGGCGGCCATAGAAGTTGCGGTGCGGGCGGTTGGGGTGAGGCTCTGTCATAATGGCGGCGGAGTATCTTGATCCTCGGCGCTTCTCAAGCCTTTGGCCCCAATCTGCGCCCTCCCCCACATCACAACCACAAAAAACGCGTGGGTCACAGCGATATAGGTCAGGTGAAGCGCCCAGAATTGGGTGTCGCTCAGCCGTATTTCCGGCCGGTAGCTACGCATCCCCAAGCCGGCCAAGATAATGAAAACGCTCAGGATCGCCGTTGCCGGTAAGGCGATCCACACGGCGTCCCGCCACCCCATGGCGCGGGCCTCGCGAAGCGCAAATCTGCGCCCAATGGCCAAGGTCGGCAGGCTGGCCCAAACCAACAAAGAGACCGCACCACCCGGCCCGTTACCCAAGCGCGAGGCCCACCCATCGGCCAATGTGACCAGGAACAGGTAGATCAAGAGCACCACGGTAGACAGGACAAGCCCCCCCACGTGGCGTGCGCTATAGCGTGCCCGTAACCCGCCCGCCTCTTGCCGTGTCACTCAGCCGCCGTTGCCGCGCGTTTCAACTGGCCTCGAATCGCGGCCCAGAAGAACAGTTTGAAAAGCAGCATCAACACGACCGCAAGGCCCACCATCGGCACCAGGGCAAGAAGCAGATCATCGCCGTTCTCAGCCAGCAGCCTGTCCCATGCCTCGGTATTGCGAGAGAGGCCCAGATAAGCGCCGGCCACCACAGCTCCGGTGAAAATGACGGAACAGATCGCCGCCAGCCCCCAGCCTTCGCCGCCAGACATGGCGCGGCCTTCATGGCGAAAAAAGCTCTGCCCTACCTGAAACGGCGGCACGACAAAAATCGAGGTACTCGCCCCAATCATCGCCGGTCCGGTCATCAGCGTCTCTGCCAAATTCGGTGCGAACCGTAACAGCAGATAGGCCGCACCGAATAAAAGCGCTCCCATGCCGATCACCGACACGATGAAGCGGAAGACGTAGTAGAGCAGTGGCTTCGCCATGCTTACAGCGCCGCCTTGATGGCGTCGGCCAAATCCGTTTTTTCCCACGAGAATCCGCCATCGGCCTCGGGCGCGCGGCCAAAGTGGCCGTAGGCCGCCGTGCGGGCATAGATCGGGCGGTTCATGCCCAGATGGGTGCGGATGCCGCGAGGCGTCAGGTCCATGACCTGGCCCAATGCCCGCTCGATCTCGGCCTCATGCACTTGGCCCGTCTGATGGGTGTCGCAGTAGATCGACAGCGGCTTGGCCACGCCAATCGCATAGCTCAGCTGGATCGTGCAGCGATGGGCCAAGCCTGCCGCCACCACGTTCTTCGCCAGATAGCGCGAGGCATAGGCCGCCGAGCGGTCCACCTTCGTCGGATCTTTGCCCGAGAAAGCGCCGCCCCCGTGGGGTGCTGCACCGCCGTAGGTGTCCACGATGATCTTGCGGCCGGTCAGGCCGGCATCGCCATCGGGCCCGCCGATCACAAACTTGCCCGTCGGGTTCACGTGCCATTCCGTATCGGCAGAAATCCAACCATCGGGCAATTCACCGCGAATGTAGGGCTCTACGATGGCGCGGACGTCGGCAGAGGACAGCGATTCGTCCAGATGCTGTGTGGACAAAACGATGGAGGACACGCCGACCGGCTTGCCATCTTCATACCGTACCGACAGCTGAGACTTGGCGTCGGGTCCAAGCACTGCTTGTTCGCCAGACTTACGAACCTCGGCCAGTTTCTTCAGAATCGCGTGGGCGTAGTGGATGGGCGCGGGCATCAGCTCGGGCGTCTCGTCCACGGCATAGCCGAACATGATCCCTTGGTCGCCTGCGCCTTCTTCTTTGTCCTCAGCCGCATCGACGCCTTGGGCGATGTGAGCCGATTGTTCGTGCAGCAGGTTGGTGATCTCGACCGTCTCGTGGTGGAACTTGTCCTGCTCGTAGCCGATATCCTTGATACAAGCGCGCACGATCGGGTCCACTTTGCCCATATATTCGGCCAGCTTGTCCTGGTCGCTCAGACCCACTTCGCCGCCGATCACGACACGGTCGGTGGTGGCGAAGGTCTCGCACGCCACCCGCGCTTCGGGCTCTTCCGATAGGAAAGCGTCAAGGATCGCGTCAGAAATCCGGTCGCAGACTTTATCGGGGTGCCCCTCGGAAACAGATTCCGAAGTGAACAGGAAGTTATTACGTGCCATGGGGAGTGCTCCATTGAAGATTGCCCCACGCCAGGAAGCCGTTGTGGGGAGGTTTACGCCGCTTACGCCCCTTTGTTGCGGCAATCAATGGGGGCGGCGGCGGCGCGTCGCAACAAGGGCGGCGCCTGTGACAAATATCGCAATCAGAAGTGTCGGTATGTCGCCTGTGCGGGAATAAACCGTCGGCGGCAGCGGTGTGGGAAGCCGCGTGTCCAGCACCCCTTGGCTGTCCATCGGCAAGGCCTGCACCACCGTGCCACGGGCGTCGATTACGGCGGAAACGCCCGTGTTCGCCGCCCGGATCAACGGCAGTCCCTGTTCAGCCGCCCGCAGACGCGCCAGGGCAAGGTGTTGGTAGGGCATCGAAAAACTGCCGAACCAAGCATCATTGGTGACCTGAACCATCCAATCGGGCCGCGCGACCGCGTGAATGTAGCGCGGGAATATCGCCTCGTAACAGATCATCGGGAACACCTGCCCCAAGGGGCCAAGGTCGATCACCGCGGGCCCCGCACCGGGGCGATAACCGCCCGAAAGCTGCTGTGCGAGGCCGCGCAGGCCAAGCCGTTCGGCCAAAGCCCGCAGGGGCAGGTATTCGCCGAAGGGCACAAGGTGGTGCTTGTCATAGACGCTGATAACCGCCCCATCTGCGCCCAGATGCGCCAACATATTGCGCGGCTCACTGCCTGCATAGCGCTGGCCGCCGATCAAAACCTCGGCCTCACCCGCCGCCTCAGCAACGCGGGTACGGGCATCATCAGATCGGTTCAACAGGGTTGGCAGGCTGGTTTCCGGCCAGATGATGAGGTCCGGCGCTCCAAGGGGACCCGCGGCCTGGGCGGAGAGAGCAAGTCCGCGATCAAAGAACACAGGGATCATATCGCGGCGCCACTTCAGGTGCTGGGGCGCGTTGATTTGCACGACACGCACCACGGGGGCATCCGCGGCAGGCTCGGGCGCGGGAGGGGCCAGAGGGATCAGGCCAAGAGCAAGCCCCGTGGCCAGGGGGACCACAGACCAGAGCCGCCGGCGGGCCATGAACAGCGCCGCCGCGCTGGCCGATAGCACAAGCACCACCAGCGTCAGACCATAGGGGCCCACAAATGCCGACAGGGCCAGCGCCTCGCTTCCGATCAACCCGTGACCCGGCTCTGCCCAGGGCAGGCCGGTGAACACCCGGCCCCGCAGCGCTTCGGTCAGCGTCAGCAAACCTGCAAAGGCCAGCGCCCTGAGCGGACCGGAGCAAAGCCGCGCAGAAAGCCACCCCGCAAGGCCCCAAAACAG
Source organism: Gymnodinialimonas sp. 57CJ19 (assembly GCF_038396845.1). Taxonomy (NCBI): domain Bacteria; kingdom Pseudomonadati; phylum Pseudomonadota; class Alphaproteobacteria; order Rhodobacterales; family Paracoccaceae; genus Gymnodinialimonas; species Gymnodinialimonas sp. 57CJ19. The sequence goes on along the minus strand of NZ_CP151587.1, from coordinate 1,251,217 downwards.
CGCCAAACCGCCCGCCAGAAGGACGAGCGCAAAGGGGGCCATCCAACCTGTCGCCAATGGGTCCACGAAGAAGGGCTGCACGATCCAATGCATCGACAGGGCGAACCACCCGGCCCCGGCGGACCACGCCCGCCATGCCGCCTTTCGTGGGGAAGGGGCCGCAACGACAAGGGCCGCAACCACCGCGAAGGCCGGGAAAATCACCACCCACAGATTGAACGGAGCCAATGCCAGCGCCGCGATGACGCCTGAAAGAAACGCCAGCGCCAGCACCTGCCAATGGCCCCGCCAAAGCCGTTGTGGCAAGTTCACTCGGCAGCCTCGGCCGGAAGGCGCACGCGCAGGCGTTTTATTCGGCGGGGATCGGCGTCGATCACTTCGAACTCCACGCCCGAGGGATGCGGGACAACTTCGCCCCGTGCGGGCACACGGCCCGTCAGAAGGAAGACCAATCCACCAAGAGAATCGACTTCTTCCTCTTCCTCCTCATCCACCAGATCTACTCCGATCTCGGACTCGAATTCATCCAATGGCGCCCGGGCCAGCGCCAGAAACGCGCCGTCTTCCTCGCGGACCCAAGGCTGCGCTTCCTCAATGTCGTGTTCGTCCTCGATCTCACCAATGACCTGCTCGATCAGGTCCTCGATGGTCAGCAAGCCGTCTACGCCGCCGTATTCATCAATCACCAATGCCATGTGGATGCGATCTGCCTGCATCTTGGTCAGCAGAACGCCGATGGGCATTGACGGCGGCACATACAGCACCGGGCGCAGGCTCTCGGACAGATTGAAGTCCTTGGCCCCACCATTGAACCCATGCTGCAACGCGATGTCCTTGAGGTGCACAAGGCCAATCGGGTCGTCCAAGGTGCCATCGTAAACCGGCAAGCGCGTCAGGCCGCTATCCCGAAATATCTGTACCAGGTCGGGCAAATCCGTGTCACTGCCGACCGAGGTGATCTCGGCCCGAGGGATCGCAACATCCTCCACCCGCATCTGACGCAGGTTCAGGATACCGGGAAGCCTTGGGCCTAGGGTATGAGGGGGGGAAACGACGCCGTTGGACAGGTCACGTTCGGGAGCAGGGCCCGAAGCATCGGCACCAAAAATACGGGCAAAAAAGCCGGGCCTTTGGGCCGGACTATCTTCATCGTCGAGCAGCGCGCCGGGCGCCGCAGCAGACGATGGATCAGGATTTGAGCTCATGGCTCCTTTCCGCAAAAAAACCGGGCCAGAATTGCCCGTGCCGCCCTAATATGGGTCAGGCACCCCCAAGGTTGCAAGTATCTGCGTCTCGAAGCCTTCCATAAGTGCCGCATCTGCATCGGTTTCATGGTCAAAACCAAGGCAATGCAGCAGCCCATGCACAATCAAATGGCTCACATGGTGGGCCAGCGGTTTGCCGCCTTCATCGGCCTCACGCGCACAAGTTTCGAACGCCAGTGCAATATCGCCCAACTCTTCCGGCATGCCATTGGGGTCGGGCAGCGGCAGAGCGGGCATTTTGCCGGGCGTGTTTGGTGCGCGGTCCTCGGCGGGCCAAGACAGCACGTTTGTCGGCGTGGGTTTGCCTCGGAATTCGGTGTTCAACTCGGCGATCCGCGCGTCGTCGCAGGCCATCAAAGACAGCTCGTAAAACCGCGACGTCACGCCGAGGGTGGCAAGGGTTGCCTCCACCGCCGCCTCAGTCATCTGGGCCAAGTCCAGCGCGTCCCAAGCGGGCGCTTCAATGAGGATATCAATCTCCATACCGCGCCCCTTGCACCCTTGCGAGCCGCCCGTCAATTGCTGCCCACCTCAGCCCACCGGGCCGTCCTTGTCGTAGGCTTGGATGATCTTGGCGACCATGTGGTGGCGCACGACATCCTTGGCGGTAAAGTAGTTGAAACTGATGCCCGGCACATCCTTCAAGATACGCTCTGCGTCGGACAGGCCGCTGGTGACGCCGCGGGGCAAATCCACCTGCGTGCGGTCGCCGGTAATGACCATACGGCTCCCCTGCCCCAGACGGGTCAGGAACATCTTCATCTGCATCGACGTCGCATTCTGCGCCTCGTCCAGCACCACGTAGGCATTGGACAGCGTGCGCCCGCGCATGAAGGCCAAGGGCGCGATTTCGATGGTCTTTTCCTCGATCAACTTTGCCAATTGCTTGCCGGGCAGGAAATCGTTCAACGCGTCGTAGAGCGGCTGCATGTAGGGATCGACCTTGTCCTTCATGTCGCCGGGCAGAAAGCCGAGCCGCTCTCCCGCCTCGACCGCAGGGCGCGACAGGATGATCTTGTCCACGTGGCCGCTCATCATCTGGTTCACGGCGACCGCCACAGCGATATAGGTCTTGCCGGTGCCCGCCGGACCGATGCCGAAGGCCAGTTCATTACCATAAAGCGCGCGGACGTAGTCCTGTTGCGCCTGGGTGCGCGGCTCTACCGTCTTCTTGCGGGTGCCGATTTCGAGCGTGCCGCCTTTGAACATCTCGATCTGGTCGCCATCGCGCACGCCGGTGCCGCTTGTTGAACCGTCCATGCGCACCGCAGCGTCGATATCGCCGGGCTCTACCTCTTTGCCTTGCTCAAGACGGGCGTAGAGCCCCTCAAGAATCGCGGCCGCCCGGACGCGCGCTTCGCCGAGGATCGCCAGCAGATTGCCGCGACGGTTGATCTGCACCGATAGCAATTGTTCAATCTGTGCCAGGTTGCGGTCATACTCTCCGCAAAGCTCAATAAGCAGCCGGTTGTCGGAAAACTCGATAACCTGTTCGAGAGATTCGGGGGCAACAGAGGGGGCGCTGGACGGGTCCGCAGGGGGCAGCGTGTTGATTGCCAAAGAAATCTCCGGTTGGGCTGGTGCACCCCGGACATCCCGCGGCGTCTGTTCTGTCCGAGTCTGGCCCCAGCGCCGTGTCTTGTCCACATCCCAAAGGGATCTGTCCGCAATATTTTGTATTTCGGGACAGTACCGCACGCAAAACCTACCCTTTTTCAAAGCAGAACGGGCGACCCATTGGGCCGCCCGCATGCATGAAATCTATTGGCGCACTTAGTTGCGGATGCGTGGCACGCGATCCGCGATGCCGGGGCTACCCGAGCTGTAATCGCCAATGATCGACCCACGAGGCGCGGGCTCGGTGCAGACCGGCAGACCCGAACGTGGGTCAAGGCGGCGCGACCAGTAGCCTTCAAGGCCATCGTCGATCATCCAGATGTGGCAGCCGTCGGGGTCGATGTAGATGCCAGCCTCAAGACGCGAGAGAGACCCCGCATCGCGGCCCCGGTCTTCGCCGATCGCGATAACAGGAGGTTCACCGTTCGGGCCAACACGCGCAGAGGTCGTACCCTCAAAGCTTTCCACACAGCCCATCAAGGCCAGTGGCGCAGCAATCAGCAAAGGAAGTTTAAAAACAGTCATAGTATGGTCCCTTCCTCCGCCTCAGCGGTAGCACACGATTTCGACGCGGCGGTTACGCTGCATGTTTGCAGCCGAATCGTTAGGCGCAACCGGACGACGTTCACCGTAGCCGATTTCCCGCGCGACGCGGGCGCCGATGGAACGGGCAACGTTCGCAACAGAGGCGGCGCGACGCTCGCTCAGGCGCATGTTGTATTCGTCCGAAGCGCGGCTGTCGGTGTGGCCATAGATTGCGTAGGCATAGGCACCGGCTTGGCTGAAGAACTGTTGCAGGTACTGGCGACCCGAGCTGGTCAGACGGGCGCTATCGGTGTGGAACAGTGTATCGGTGTTCGCGACGCCACAAGGGTTCACGTCCAGACATACGGGCATGCCGTTCTCTGGGTTAACACGGCCTTCCATGTACCCTTCAATACCGCCATCCGCGACCCAATGCAGGCAGCCATCGGGATCAACCCAAAGGCCCGGTTGGACCTGACCGCTAACGATAATCTGCTGCTGTTGCTGTGCTGCGACCGGCGCCGAGGTGGCCATGAACGCCCCCGCAACCAAGGCAGCAACGCCAAACGAGCTCGTCATTCCGCGCGCAATTACGCGTGTAAGAGCATTTTTCACCCGTGCATCCCCCTATGTTCTGAACAGCCAAGCACATACACGCACAGGCCTTCGATCAATTAATTCACATGCCTATTTGCGGACCTGGCAGGGCCGAAATGGAAAAGGCTTAGATTTCGGCAGGATAGCACCTTATCCCCCGTTGGGAAGGGGTTTATTCGCCCCAGCGTTGCGGATTCGGAAACAGCGTGTGACCAGTTCGCGCCATTTTTGCGTTTCAGGCGACGCACGATTCGCAATGTGATGCCGCGGCGTGCATTTCCCCCGTCAAAGAGAGATCTGCGCCGTTGTTCTCAACGAGCAGACGATCCCGCAAATCAAACGTGATTGTTTCCAAGTCGCGCGAAACTGAGCTGTTTCAGTTTTTGTGATGAGACCCAGCCCCCCATGTGTTAACCTTTTGGCACACATCGGGCGCCGCATGGATCTCTGCCAAGGGCTTTACCCCTTGATCAACGGCCCCGAGTAAACTGGGGAACTAAAATGATTAAAGCACTTACATTTACCGCCCTTGGGGGCGCACTTCTGCTTGGCTCTGGCGTGCCTGCAACAGCCAACAATTACCAATACCACATGATCGTGAACACCGTCCAAGTGACCGTCAGCTGTTTCCGCGGCCCGTTTTCCGAGGTCATCTGGGACCGCCCCAACGCGGTTTTCATCGATAGCCTGGTGAACGCCGGCTACACTTTCCCCGAGGCGCACGCCATCGGAGAGCGCGTTTGCCGCGACCCTTCCACCGTGGATCGGCCCGATATGGCGGTGCAGGTGATGCACCAGATCATCGCGCAGAACCCGCCGGGTTAAGCCAAGGCCAGCTTTGGCCACAACGGGCGGGATATGTCCCGCCCGAGCGCCTTAGACCAACCGTCCGGTTAGCGAGTTGGTCATGCTTTCAACAATCTCGACTTCGGCAATTTGTCCTCGCAGGGTTTCGGGCCCTTCCACATGGACCGAATGCAAGTAGTCGGATTTGCCGATCATCTGGCCGGGTTTGCGGCCGGGCTTTTCAAACAGCACTTTCACGCGGCGGCCGACCATATCGTCTTGGGCGGCGCGTTGTTGTTTGGTCAGCAGGGTTTGCAGCCGTTGCAGACGCTCGCTCGCCACTTCTTCGGCCACCTGACCTTTGCGCTCGGCGGCAGGCGTGCCGGGGCGGGCGGAGTATTTGAACGAATAGGCGGTGCCGTAGCCCACGGTTTCCACCAAATCGAGCGTGGCTTGGAAGTCTTCTTCCGTTTCGCCGGGGAAGCCGACAATGAAATCGCCCGACAGGTGCAGGTCGGGCCGCGCAGCGCGGATGCGTTCGATCAGGCGGATGTATTCCGCTGCCGTGTGCTTGCGGTTCATCGCCTTCAGGATCTTGTCGCTGCCAGCCTGCACCGGAAGATGCAGATAGGGCATCAGCTCTGGGCAATCGGCGTGCGCCGCGATCAGGTCATCTTCCATGTCATTGGGATGCGAAGTGGTGAAACGCAGGCGCTCCAGCCCATCAATCTTGGCCATCTCCCGGATCAACCGCGCAAGGCCCCAGGTGCCATCAGCCGCCGCCCCGTGGTAGGCGTTCACATTCTGCCCCAGCAGGGTGATCTCGCGCACGCCGCGCGCCACCAGATCACGGGCCTCGCCCATCAGCCTCTCAGCCGGGCGGCTCACTTCCGCGCCCCGCGTGTAGGGCACGACGCAGAAAGCGCAGAACTTATCGCAGCCCTCTTGTACGGTCAGAAACGCCGTCGGCCCGCGGGTGGCGCGTGCCTTGGGTAGCTTCAGAAACTTGTCTTCCTCGGGGAAGTCGGTGTCGAGCGCCTTTTCCCCCGCGTTCACGGCCTCCATCATCTTCGGCAAACGATGGTAGGTCTGCGGCCCCACGACCAAATCCACCAGCGGCTGGCGGTTCATGATCTCTTCGCCTTCAGCCTGCGCAACACACCCCGCGACGCCAATTTTCAGATCGGGGTTCGCGTCCCGCAGGGGGCGCAGACGGCCCAGTTCGGAATACATCTTCTCGGCCGCTTTTTCGCGGATGTGGCAGGTGTTGAGCAGGATCATGTCCGCGCCCTCGGGCGAGTTGACCTGTTCATAGCCCTCGCTTCCCAAAGCCTCGGCCATGCGCTCGCTGTCATAGACGTTCATCTGACAGCCATAGGTCTTCACGAACAACTTTTTCGTGTTGGTCAGCTTCTTGGTCATCAGGGCGCCTCGCGCGGGGTCAGGGAAATATCAACGGATGGGGTGTATCCTGCGGATACCTGCGGTTCAACCGACGTCCTAATTGCAAAATCGCCCAAGCAAAGGCATCTTGTGGCCAACCAATAAGACCGAGCATACGACCCTATGAATTTCGACTCCCTCACCAGTTTCAAGGCGGCCCCGGCATCGCAGCTAGGCAAGGGTCCCTTTGCGGTGCTGATTGCCGAGGACCGGGTGGAGCTTGCGTCTTCCTTGGACCACCTGCATTCGTTGGCCTTCAAGGCGATTATCGTGCTCGCGCCTGAGGAAGTTGAGGTTCCCGATGCCCCGGAAGGGGCGAAAACGGCCCAACACATCGTTCGCCACCCCTCCCGGCAACCGGGCGCGACCCAAGCCATCGTCAACGCCCTGATCGAGAAGGTGCCAGGGCAGTGGATTCACTACTGCTACAACGGCGAGTATCTGTTCTTCCCCTTCTGCGAGGATCGCACGGTGGGTGAATTGGTGACATGGGTGATGGAAGAACGCCGTGAATCGGTGCTGACCTATGTGGTCGACCTTTACGCCGGCGATTTGTCTGCGCACCCCAATGCTGTTGATCTGGACGGTGCGCTGTTGGACAGCTCTGGCTATTATGCCGAAACCCGGCGCGGCGGGCCTGAGAACGACGAAGTAATGGAAAGGCAGCTAAATTTCTACGGCGGCCTGCGGTGGCGGTTTGAAGAACATGTCGCCAAACCCAAGCGCAAGATTGACCGCGTGGGCCTGTTTCAGGCTGCCCCCGGTCTGACCCTGCGCGACGACCACACGCTGTCGAATGAAGAACTCAACACCTACGCCTGCCCTTGGCACCATTCGCTGTCGGCCACGATCTGTTCGTTCCGGGTGGCCAAGGCACTGCGCACCAACCCCGGGTCGCGCCATGACATCTCTGATTTCCGTTGGCACAAATCAGTGCAGTTTCACTGGTCCTCCATGCAGTTGATGGAACTGGGACTGATGGAGCCGGGGCAGTGGTTCTGAGGCGACCGGCCCACGGGATTGTTCACAAACCAATTTGAGTTTTAGGCAATGACCATGCGGAGCCTAAGCCCGCGTTAGCTATTTTTTGCCACCCTCCTGATCAAAGACACCCTCGATCAGGATGACGCCATGACGATCAGCGGCGACGAAAGCCCCACAGCGCCCCTCCTTGCGCAGAAACCGTCTGAAACCACGTCCCTGAGGCAGACTTATACGGTGCGCGACGGGCATGGCAGCGATGAGATCAAAACGTTTCAGCCCCACGATATCGTCGCCTTCGACATGGCCGAGATTGGCAGCTTCGAAGAAGTCGTCACGCGGATATCGGGCGGCGACGATCCGACAATTACCTTCGACAACGGGGATACGCTCAGGCTATGCGGTATCCACGCGCGGGATCTGAATGCCTCCAACTTCACCTTCTCTGTCGGGCCCGTGTCCTTTGTTGCGGGCACGCCCATAACCACCCAGCGCGGCGATATCCCGATCGAATTATTGCGCCCCAGTGATATTTTGTGGACCAAGGATCACGGCTGGCAGGCCCTGCGCATGGTTGTGCGCGAGACAATGAAATTCGCGGTGCATGACGATAGCCCAAAGCCAATCCTGATCCCGGCAGGGGCTTTGGGGGTCAATCAGCCAAAACAAGATATTATGGTATCCGGCCAACTTCGGGTTTTGCGAAGTATAGGCCAACACGGGGACGAAGTTTTGGTTCCCGCTGTGAACCTGATTGGCCGCAACGGCATCCGCCGGATGCGGGGCAAGAAGCGGGAAGAATACCTGAACGTGGTAATGGAACGGCACTCAATCATTCAGGTCGCCGGGTGCTGGGTTGAAAGCCTCCTTGCGACTTCGCGAAGCCTGCCGAAACAAACAGCCGCGGCTCGGCGCATGTTGGAGCACGCAGCCGAGATGACACCGACGCGGCGGATCGAGCGGCATGGCGCCCGCCCTCGCAATCTTAGAACTGGATAGTAAAACGGGCGGCCCGCTGGGGCCGCCCGTCACAAAGGTCAATGTGTCAGCGATTTAGGCGCTGGCGGTATCAGCCTCGATCGCTTTGGCAGTTGTTGATCCGCCAATCTCGATCCGGCGCGGTTTCAGCGCCTCTGGCACTTCACGCACCAAATCAATGTGAAGCATGCCATGTTCGGCCACGGCACCCGTCACACGGACATGGTCGGCCAATTGGAAACGCTTCTCGAACGCACGGGTGGCGATGCCACGATGCAGATAAGTCTGCTTTTCGTCCGTCGTTTCACGCTTGGCCGCGATCACCAGCTGATGTTCGCGCTGCTCGACACTGAGATCAGCGTCAGAGAAACCGGCAACAGCCACGGAAATCCGGTACGAATGCTCGTCCAGCTTCTCGATATTATAAGGGGGGTAAGTGGACTGGCTGGCGTCCTGGGTCAGCACGCGGTCCAGCATATCTGCCACACGGTCAAAGCCGACGGTGGCACGGTAGAGAGGGGAAAAATCATAGGTTCGCATGGGTCATCCTCCATTGAGCGATAACAAGTAATTTGGGCCGCCCTGTTGTCAGGCACGCACCCGGTTGCTTTCGTATCGGCCCGCTAGGCGGCACCGACCCCATTGATCTGGGAAGGGGGAATGCCGGTTTCAAGACCCTTGATCAGGGGCGAATGAACCGCGCCCCAATACCGCTGCGTGCGTTTGCGCCGTTCACGATGAACGACGGCGTGCCCCCCAACGTGGTCACCCCCACAGGTGTCGAAGCGCTGGCCTGATATTGCGACATCAGCGTGGCCAAATGATCTTCGAGCATGACAGCAAGGGAGATATCGCCTTCGCTCGATTGTGCGCTGGCGGAGATGACGGCGACCACTTCTGCGCGACCCTGATTGACCCGCACCACCGGAGAGCCCGAGGCCCCCGACACCACCTGACAATTCATTGCCCGTACCGAGTCCTGCCGCTGAAGGATTTCGCACCCCTCTTCGATCGAGGCATAACCTTCACGCTCGCGGCCATAAGACACCACCGTGACGCGCCCCTCACGCCAAGGCGTACGGGCCGTGGAAATCGGCACGATAGATGTCATCGAGATCGGCATCGACAGCTCCAAAAGTGCCAGATCACGACCAATCATATCGAAGTCCGGCCCTTGTTCCGGGTGGTATCCGGGCAGGACAATGATCCGGCGCACGTTGCGGACCGCCTCGGCATGGCCATTGCGGAGCCCGGCCAGAAAGGTCAGATCAGAGGCATCAAAAGCGCGGGCCGTCTGCGGGTGAAACACGCAATGGGCCGCGGTCAGCACCAGATTTTCACGGATGAGCGTGGCGGTGCAAAAGGAAGCGCCGGTATCGAGCCGCCCAACGCCCCGCCAGACCTGCGCCTCGGTCCCACTGTTAAGGGCCCGAAGGCCACCGTGCCCCTCGATCAGTTGCACCTGCGGCAACCCCTGCGCGAGAGCAGGGAAGCTGGCGCCGAGAATGACACCGAATGCACAGGCTACCCCTGCGAAAAATGACCAACCCATCGGTGGCTCCTTAACCGTTTCGGTAGGGCGTAGTGGGCAAGCGCGGCGAGAATATGGCCAGAGTGGGGATCAACTAGGGGGCGCGGGAGGGAGCCCTCCGAGAGGGCGGCGTTTGGGGCGGGTGTGGGATTGAGTTGTATTTGCCAAGATGAAGGAGGGAGCGAGGCGTTGGGTTTGCGAGCGTGGATTGAGGGGGAGCCTAGCGCAGCAGGGGCACGGCGGGCGTGTCACGGTTGCGATCCAACGCGGGCGGGCGCGGGCCGCCTGTGGCCCAATCGAGCAGCTCTACCGTGTGGACGATGGGCACGTCAGTCGCGCCACCGATCTGCATCATACAGCCGATGTTGCCCGCAGATATGATATCGGGGCGAAGGGCTTCGAGGGTGTGTACCTTACGCGTTTTGAGTTGGCCTGAGATTTCAGGCTGCATCAAGTTGTAGGTTCCAGCGGAGCCGCAGCAGAGGTGACTGTCAGCGGGTTCCAGCACCGTGAAGCCGGCGCGTTTCAAAAGGTCCTTGGGGTAAGTCTTGATCTGCTGGCCATGTTGGAGTGAGCAAGCCGCGTGGTAGGCTACGCGAAGGCCATCGGCGGTTTTCTGAACCGTTTCCGCGGGCATCAGGTCTATCAAGACTTCGCTAATGTCCTTGGCGATGTCCGCTACCTTTTGCGCGTCTTCGGCCAGGGTCGGGTTTTCCCTAAACATATGGCCGTAGTCTTTCACCGTCGTGCCACAGCCCGAGGTGTTAATCACGATTGCATCTAAGCCCGCGCCGTTAAGTTCGGCCGTCCAGGCGCGGATATTCCGCGCGGCGGCAAGGTGGCTCTCGTCGGATTTTCCCATGTGGTGAGTTAGCGCGCCACAGCAACCCGCCCCCTCGGCCACCACAACCTCGGCCCCGAGGCGCGTGAGCACCCGGATCGTCGCGTCGTTGATATCGGTGTTCAGCGCCTTCTGCGCACAGCCCGTCATCAGGGCCACCCGCATTTTCTTACTTGCCGCAGGAAAGGTCTGAGGATCATCATTGCGACTAACCGGAGGAATGTAGGTCGGCGCCATTTCCAGCATCGCCCTAAGCCGAGCATCCGGCATCAACCGGCCAAAGGGGCGGCCGATTTTCGCCCCCAGAAGGGCCAATCTGAACCGCGTTGGGTAGGGTAGGATGCGCGCCAAGGTCCAGCGAAGGATCCGTTCTAGCATCGGGCGTTCGTAGGTTTGCTCGATATATTCACGGGCATGATCAATCAGATGCATGTAGTGCACGCCCGAGGGGCAGGTCGTCATACAAGCCAGGCAAGACAGGCAGCGGTCCACATGTTTCACTGTTTTTTCGTCCGCAGGTCGGCCAGTCTCCAACATATCCTTAATGAGGTAGATCCGCCCCCGAGGGCTATCGAGCTCATCCCCCAAGACCTGATACGTTGGGCAGGTGGCCGTACAGAAGCCGCAGTGAACGCAGGTGCGTAGAATCTCGTTCGAGCGGGCGGTTGTGGGGTCTTTCAACTGCTCTGGCGTGAATGTGGTTTGCATTTCAGGTGCCTCCCATCAGGCCCGGGCTCAGGATGCCGCGCGGGTCAAACTTTGCTCTTAGCCCTTGCGATAGCTGCGCGAGGCCGCGCGGTTCCGGCTGGAAAGTGGGCACCTTCGCCACGACGGCGTCCCGCGCCTTGATCAGGGTCGCGTGGCCACCGCCATGGGCGACAACGCCAGCTTGAAGCCGCGCGTGCATGGCTGTGACCTCTGCATCCTCTGCGCCGGCGGCCATGCGCAGCCAGGCCAAGCCACCCGCCCAATCGAACTGAGCGTCCAGCGTATCCGAAAGCGACGGCATCAAGCGCCCCATCAGGTCGGACGGTTTCATGGAGATACGCCATACCGCACTGGCGTCGCCGGAGAAATCCGTCACGTCCCTCAGCCGTTTCCATAGGGCCGCCGACAGCAACGGGTCCGCGATAACCTCAACCTCTCCCATCGCGCCCAATAGGTTGCGCAATTGATCGCACCGATAGCGTACCGAGACCTCTAGCCCTTCCACTCTTAGGAAAGTCCCCTCCCCCGGAACGGCCGCAGCGCCGGACACATCGAAGGGCGACATCATTGCGCTGGTCATAACTTCCAAAGGGTTGCCCCCCCGCACAAGCACCGTCGCACCGTCCAATCGCGGCAGCACCTTTAGCGCCACTTCCGACAAGACCCCCAGCGTCCCGAAAGAGCCCGCCATCAGCTTGACCAGATCATAGCCAGTGACGTTCTTCATCACCCGCCCGCCGTTCTTCAGAACCTCTCCTCGTCCATCCACAAACCGCACGCCCAATAACGCATCGCGACACGCCCCCGCCTGCAATCGTCGCGGGCCGGAGGCATTGGCCGCCACAACTCCGCCAATGGTCGACCGCCCCTCGCGCCCCATAAGCGCCCGCATATCCAAGGGTTCAAATGCAAGCATCTGTCCTTCCGAAGCCAGTGCCGCCTCGATCTCCTCCAACGGCGTCCCCGCCTTTGCCACCAACGTCAGCGCGCCGGGATCATACATCTCGATCCCCGCCATGGCTTGCAACGACAGCACCTCCGCGTCAGGCACCCTCCCGATCACGCGTGTCCCACCGCCCCTGATCCGCAACGGTCCCGCAGCACCTGCCACTGCTTCGCTCAACTCAGCCTCATCCCGAGGGGTCAACATGGGGCCTGCTCCTTCATCTTGGCGCATACAACTCCGGGGGTCAGCGATCTTTTTCCTGGAAAAAGATCGCTCAAGGGGGCTGGCCCCCTTTTTGCCTTCCCATCAAGCCGCATGTTTATTCTTTCGACGTCCCACGGACACATCCAACGGAAAGACCTTTGCCGGGTTCAGCAACCACGAGGGGTCAAAGACATCTTTCACCCACATCTGCGCCTCCAGATCGGCGGCAGAGAATTGCGCCCCCATCAGATCGCGCTTCTCCACGCCAACCCCGTGCTCTCCTGTCAGGCAACCGCCCACCTCAACGCACAGCCGCAGTATGTCCGCGCCGCATTGCTCACACAGTTCCAGATCTCCGGGCTTATTGGCGTCGAACATGATCAGCGGATGCATGTTCCCATCGCCCGCATGAAACACGTTGCCCACCTTCAACCCGTAGCCGTCCGCGATATCCTTGATTCCCGTCAGCACCCTCGGCAACGCTCCCACCGGGATCGTGCCGTCCAAACACATGTAATCTGCGACCTGCCCCACGGCCCCAAAAGCGCTCTTTCGGCCTAACCAAATCCGCGCCGCTTCTTCCTCGGTCTGCGCTTCTCGGAACGCGACAGGATTATGGGATTGCGCGATCTCCCGGATCAACGCCAACTGCGCATCAATTTCCGAAACGCTCCCCTCCACTTCCACGATCAAAACGGCCTCGCAATCGGGATACCCTGCCTTCGCGTGGTTCTCTGCCAGCTCCAGAATCGGGCGGTCCATGAACTCGATGGCGACCGGCAAAACGCCCGCCTTGATGATGTCGCTGACACAGGCCCCTGCGACCTCATTGCTGTCAAAACCGATCAGCACGGGCCGCGCCCCTTCGGGCTTTCTCAGGATCCGCAACGTGGCTTCCGTCACGACGCCCAACTGCCCCTCGCTGCCGCAGACCAACCCCAGCAAATCATAGCCCCCACTATCGAGGTGCGCGCCGCCGATCTCCAACACCTCTCCGGCCATCGTAACCATCGTGACCCCCAGAAGATTGTTCGTTGTCACCCCATACTTCAGGCAATGCGCCCCGCCCGAGTTCATCGCGATATTGCCCGCAATGGCGCAGGCCAATTGCGACGACGGGTCCGGCGCGTAAAAGAAATCCTCCGCCTCCACCGCCCCCGTGACCGACAGGTTCGTGCGCCCGGTCTGCACCCGCACCACCCGGTTCTCATAATCCGTTTCCAGCACTTGGTTCATCCGGACCACGCCCAGGATCACGCAATCAGCCGTAGGCAACGCCCCTCCCGCCAAAGAGGTGCCAGACCCGCGCGGCACCACGGGCACCCCTTCCGCGTGGCACAGCTTCAGCACGGCGGCGACGTCCTCGGTCGTGCTCGGCAACACCACAGCCAGGGGCGGACATTTGTAGGCCGTCAAGGCATCGCATTCATAAGCTTTGGTCTGCAACGGATCGTGGATCACCGCCGTTTCCGGCAAGATCGCCAGTAATTGCTCTACAATCCTCGGCTTTCGCGCAATGATCCCTGCATCAGGTTCCGGCATTTGCATAGGCTGACCCTCCCGTCACGCGCGGCTGCATCGCACGAATTGGTAAAATATTATAACCAATACCACCTCACATCAATCGTTTTCCCACAGGGACAATCTGGCCCCTTGCGACCCGCGGGCTTCCCGCTCACAACAAGCGCCATGGAATGGGTCAAAGTCATACATCTGCTGTGCGTTCTGGGGTGGATGACCGGCATCTTCGCCGCGCCGCGCGCGTTGATTTTCTGGAAGCGTGAATGGGCCGCGCAAGGCACCTTCGGCCCGACCGGAGATCTCACCATCCGCATCTACCGCTTTTCCCTCGGCCTTGGCGTCGTCGCAGTGCTGTCCGGCATTTACCTTGCCCACCTCTGGGGCTGGCCCACCTGGTCTCTGCTGAAGATCTGCACCGTGGTCCTGCTGGCGGGTCACTACGGCTGGACCGGACGTCTCATTCTTCGGGCGCGCCAAGGCATCTTCACCGAATCCGACCGCTGGCTCCGCATCTACAACGAGATTAGCGTGCTTGGCGTCATCGGCATCCTGATCCTCGTCGTCTACAAACCCTTTTAACCCATGCCCCTCACACCTTCGCGTCGTGCATTCCTGTACCATCGCCCCTATTCTGCACCGATGAAGTATCTCATCCCCCTCCTGTTTCTCGCCACAACGCCCGCATCCGCCGACCCAGCCCAAATCCTTGAAGTCACCGCCGCCCAAACCGCTTCCGGCTGGCGCTTTGACGTGACCCTGTCCCATGCCGACACCGGGTGGGAGGACTACGCCGACGGCTGGCGCGTCGAATTGGCCGACGGCACAATCGCCGCCACACGTCCCTTGACCCACCCCCATGTGGACGAACAACCCTTCACCCGAGGCACCTCCGGCGTTTCCATCCCCGAAGATACCACCCAAGTCTTCGTCCGCGCCCGCACCAACACCGACGGCTGGTCTGACACGACAGCCCCCTACACCCTGCCACGCTGAGCCACTCCCAAGGTCACAAGACAGCGCCCCAGAACGCCGCGCTCCAACTTCACCTTTTTACAAATATCGAAACCCACCCTCTCCGCAAACGCACCGCCTGCGTTCGCCGAAATGGGGGAGCGCGAGGGGGGCTTCCCCCCTCGCCACCGACCCCCGCGCACGCAGCGCGGGGACCCCAACCAACCCCGTAAAGTCGCGCCCTATTGCCGTCCTTCGCGCAACCAGCCAGCCAACATCAAACCGCCCGCCAACAGCAGGAAAATCCACGTGCGGATGAAGGGTGTCACCGTCAAATCGGTGGTCACATAGGCCTCTCTCGTGGTCAGCCCCAACCAGCCGCGACCGTGGGCAATTCGGCCCTCCGATACCCGGCGCAGGTCAGGCAAGCCCTCTTCCAGCCGGACTGCTCGCCCGCCTGTGGCCGTCAACAATGGCTCCAGACGCTCCGCCCCGGCAATCGTCACTTCGAACTCTCGAGGGGCAGCCGGGCCGAGCGCGATGACCCGCTCCATATCACCCTCCACCAAGCGATAGAGGCCCTGTTCCTCACCCTCAATCTCTGCCGAGAACGCGCCCGGCGCGCTTTCCTCCAGCATCACTTCCAGCTGCTGGCCATCCGGCGTCGTCACGATGACGCGACCCGCCTCATCCGCTAGGGTGCGGCGCGTGATGGTGATGGTCTGGCCATCCACATCGGCCACCAGCGCCTCTTCTTCCAGGTCCGGCTCGCCCATCATCCAATGGGCCAATCGGCGCAGCAACTCCAATTGCGGACCGCCGCCTTCATACCCACGATCCCATAGCCATGCGTGATCCGAGGCCAGCAGCGCCACGCGCCCTTGCCCCACGCGGTCCAGCATCAGAAGCGGCGCACCATTGGCGCCCTCCATCACCGTTTGGCCGCCTTGTTCCGTCAGCTCAATCTGCCGTAGCCACCGCCCCCAAGGAGCCTCGCTTTCCGGCAGAGGCGTATGGTCGCCTTCCAGCCCCGTTGTAACCGGATGCCGAGCCCCCAATTCGCTGATCGTGGGGAGATAGGGCTGCTCGATCACCCGCGCCGTAGGCCGACCCGGCAAGATATCCGCCAGTGGCGTCCGATAGAGAGAGGACGCCCCCGCAAAGTCCGGCCCCGCCGCCACAAGCAAAGCACCCCCGTCTTCCACGTAGCGGCGAATGTTGTCGATGTAGACCATCGGCAGAATGCCACGGCGCTGATAGCGGTCAAAAATAATCAGGTCGAAATCATCGACCCGTTCCATGAACAATTCCCTTGTGGGGAAAGCGATCAAGGACAGCTCGCTAACCGGCACCCCGTCTTGACGGTCGGGCGGGCGCAGGATGGTGAAATGCACAAGGTCCACCGACGGATCTGACTTCAGCAGGTTGCGCCATGTGCGCTGGCCGGGGTGCGGCTCTCCACTGACCAAAAGCACCCGCAAACGGTCGCGGATACCGTTGATCTGCACCACGGCGGCGTTGTTGCGCGTCGTCAATTCGCCTTGGGCTTCCGGGACGGTAAACTGGATCACGTTTTGGCCCGCGTGCTCCAACGTCAGCGGCAACTCCAGACTTTCGCCCACGGGCACCGTGAAGGTTTGCGGCGTCCCGCCATCCACAGCGATCACAATTTGCGAGCGTCCCTCCAGCCCTGCGGGGACTGCGCCTTGATCCTCCAGGCGGATCGTCAGCATCAGCTCTTCGCCGATGATCCCAAAGGCGGGCGCGGTTTCCACCACAAGGCGGCGGTCCCAATCGGTGTCACGCCCGGTAATCAGCGCATGGATCGGCGCGGGCATATCCGGCACCAGCTCTGGGTCATGCAACCGTCCGTCGGTTATCAGCAACGCCCCCGCGATCCTTGCGCGCGGCTCCTCCGCCATCAGGCGCTGTAACTCGGACATCAGCAGCGTGCCCGCGTTATCTTCAGCGTCGCCCACGCGGGCGATCCGCGCCTCCATCCCCAACGCCGCAACTTCGGCCTCCAACGCGGCAAGCGCCTCGGCCGTTTGCGCGGGGCGGTTCGCGATCCGCTGGCTGGCGCTTTCGTCCACGACCAGCAGAACGATATCGGACAGCGGCTCTCTCTCCTCCGACTGCAACGACGGATTTATCAGGGCCAGCAACAACACCGCCGCCGCCAGCAAACGATAGGGCCACCCCGCCAAGCCACGCCAGATGGACAGCGCAAGGATCACCAACACCGCCGCACCCAGGCCGTAGATCACGGGCCACGACAAATGCGGGTCAAAGAGGATCTGGTTCGCCATCATTGCCCCAATCGGTCGAGCAGATCAGGCACATGGACCTGGTCGGATTTGTAATTGCCGCTGAGCACATGCATTACAAGATTCACACCGAATCGCAGCGCGATCTCGCGCTGGCGCTCACCGGCTTGACCTCGCCCCACGGGGTAGAGCGGCCGGCCCCGGTCATCCTGCGCCCAAGCGGCGGCCCAATCGTTGCCTCCGATCAGCACCGGCGTAACGCCGTCGTTCAGGTTGCGGAACGGCATCCCCTCAATCTGTTCCGCATCTGCGGGCGCAGCCTCGACCCAGACGTCACGCGACAGATGGCGACCGGGGAAGTCTTGCAGTAAATAAAAGGTGCGCGTCAGCACATGATCATCGGGGATCGGCTCCAGCGGCGGAATATCCAGAGGTGCCGCGATCACCTGCAAGCGCCGGCCTTCCGGCGTGCCAGACCCGAAGCCCCCCACATGGGCGTCGCGCGTATCAAACACGATCATCCCGCCACCACGCAGATAGTCGTTCAGGCGGCGGTATGCGGCGGCGGAAGGAATCTCCTGGCCCGCCGTGATCGGCCAATAGATCATCGGGAAGAAGGCCAGTTCGTCAGTTTCCAGGTTCACCCCGATGGGTGGCGCAGGCTCAACTGAGGTGCGTTGGTATAGCGTGTTGGACAGGCCCTGAAGGCCCGCACGGGATGTCTCATCCACGCCTTCATCTCCGGTCAGAACATAGGCCAATGTTGCTTCCGACGTGGCCAGAAGCGCCAGCTCTTCTGCCGGGGTCATCTGTGCGTCCGCCTGTGGGGTCAGCACTATCGACGCGGCGAGAACGGCCACGCCCTGTGTGAGCCGGCCGAGCCGTCCCGCCAGCCAAAGCGCCGCGAGGGCATCGAGCAACAGCAAAGCCAAGGCGCTCGTCAGGAACGCCGCCATAAGGTCCGTGGGCACCGTGACCGACATGCCTTCAACCGGCACATCGGCGGGCCATTGCGCAGCCGCCAGCGCCGTGTCCTGCGCCATCACGTTGCGGGCCAGGCGTCGATCCTCGCCGGAATAAAGCCCCGGCAAGACCTCGGCCGACAGGGGTGCTGTCGCCAGATCTTCCCCCGCCACGCCCGGGCGCGTGCCCGCATCGCGCAAAACGCCGAAGCCGTCCAGCACCTCTTCCGGGGTCCAGATCGTGCCCTCCAGATCCGCTGCTTCCGGGGCCACGGGGCGGGTCGAAACTGCCAAGCGTTCCAGCATTTGAACGAAGAGGCCCGACAGCGGCAACGTGGACCACTCCGCATTTGCCGTGACGTGGAACAAGATCACCGACCCTTGCCCAAGGTTGGCACGTGTGACCAAGGGCGTGCCATCCGAGAGCGATGCAATCGTACGGTCTGCAAGGGTAGGGTCCGGCTGCGCCACCACCTGGCTGGTCACTTGCACATCCGCCGGGATCGCCAGCCCGAAGAACGGCGAGCCCTGTTCAAACGGGCGTAGTTCCTTGGGCTCTCCCCAAGACATCGCGCCGCCGACGGTGCGCCCCCCAATCCGCAATCGCACGGGCATCAGAGGCCCCGCCTCGTCCCGCGCAATGTCCGAACCGGCAAGTCGTGGTCCCGCAAACCGCACCAAGAGCCCGCCGTTTTCGACCCAAGCGATCAACCCCGCCTCTTCTTCCGGCGAAAGGGTCGCGACATCGGCCAGCATGATGACATCAGGGCTCGCCAAAAGGACATCCGACAGGGCACCTTCCATCAGATCAGCGGTCGGCTCCAAGGCTTGGCGCAGGTAATGCAGCGGCCACAAAAGCGTCTGCTGTTCATCATCAGCGCCTGCCGAGATCAGGGCTACTTGGCGCCGTTGCAGCGCATCATCGACCAACGCCACTGCGCCCGCATGACGTTCACCAGAAAGTTCAAACCGGGTGATCCGATTACGCAGTTCCGGCGGCAGGTCAAATGCCACCTGTGCCACCATCTCGCCTGCATCAAAGGTGGCCACCGCCTGCGCCAAGTCACGGGGCAAGCCCGCAGGGTCCAGCCCATGGGCCACCACGGTCACGTCACGCGGCGCGCCCGAGCCGAGGCGCGAAAGGTCACCGCGCACCATGCCATCTTCGAACCGGGGCGGCGACAAGGCGATCAAGTCGCGATCCCCTTGGAACACCGATAAAGCGCCCAAATCGCCGAGCGCCTCAGTCAGCGCATCGCGCCCCTCATGGGCGACACCGTCCGAGAACCAGAACACCTCTGCCGGGCCATCCAACGCGGCGACCCAATCCTCAGCGGCGGACATATCGGGGGCAAAAGGCGCGGGCGTCAGGGTCGGCACGCGGGGGGCCCAGGCATTGGCCGCTTGGAACGAGGGGGCGGAAGCGGGCAAATCGGTCAGTTGCACGACCGCCACCTCCCGGCCCCGCCGGGCGGCATCATCCAACAACAGCTCTGCCCGAGACAGCCGCGCAGGCCAATCACGAGCCGACGCCCAAGAGCTATCCATAACAATCAAAAGCGGGCCATCCCCCGCGACGCGGTCCTCTGCCGGGTTCAGGACGGGGCCGGCAAAGCCGACAATCGCCGCTGCCACCGCCGCCATGCGCAACAACAACAGCCACCATGGCGTCTTGTCCGTCTGGCTTTCGTCATCAGATAGCCCCAGCAGCAGGGCAATGCCCGGAAAGCGGCGCTTGATCGGCGCGGGCGGCACGGCCCGCAACAGCCACCACAACAGCGGCAAGGCAACCAGCGCCAGCAATAGCAGCGGAGAGGTGAAGGCGAGCGAACCAATCATCAACGGCGCTCCAATGTTTGATAAAGCCACAACAGTGCGGGTTCAGCCGGCGTGTCGGTGTGGTGCACATGGAAGCGCCACCCGGTTCGGCGGGCCATCTCGCGCAGGGCATCTTTACGGGCCGCAAGACGGGCAAGGTATTCTTGTCGCAGGGACTTGGCTTTCAACGTCTCAAACCGGATCGCCCCGGACATGCTTTCAAACAGGGTGCGCCCGTCGAAGGGAAATGCCTCCTCAACCGGGTCAAGTACCTGCACCAACGCGCCTTTTACGCCCCGATCAGCGGCGCGGCCAAGGACCGTTTCAATCGACGCCGGATCGCCAAGAAAATCGCTGAAGAACACCGCGCGCGCGCCCGCTGGCATGACTTGCGGCTTGGGGGCGCCGTATTCGGGCCGATCTCCGCCATCCATCATCGCGCTGGCAATGCGCAGCAATTGCGCCTGCCCGCCACGGGGCGGCTCTGCCAAATGGGTCAGGCCCACCCTCTCTCCACCACGCACGGCGATCACGGCCAGCGCCATGGCCAAGGTCTGGGCCCGCCGCAGTTTCGAGGGCCGCGCATTGCTGCCCGAATAGGTCATAGAGGCGGCATCATCGACGCCAATCATCACCGATTGCGCCGCCTGCCATTCCGTTTGCCGCAGAAAATGCCCATCGGACCGGGCAGAGCGTCGCCAGTCGATCGACCGATAGCTGTCGCCCATTTCCGCCGGGCGATACTGCCAGAACTCGTCCCCCGTGCCCGCGCGTTTGCGGCCATGCACCCCCAACAACACCGTCGCCGCCAATTGCTGCGCATCCGCCATCAACGGCGGAAGCGATGCCGCAACCGCTTCGGACCGCGACCGCAGGCTGTCAGGCGTATGGAGGGTGAGTTCGCTCAAGCCGCCGCCTCGATCCGCGTGACGCGGGCGGTGACTTCGTCGATGACCTGCTCCAACACCGCACCCTCGGCACGGGCCGCAAAGGACAGCGCCATCCGGTGGCCCAGCACGGGCCGCGCCAACGCCGCGATATCTTCGACCGACGGCGCAAGCCGCCCATCCAGCAGCGCCCTTGCCCGTGCCGTCAACATCAGCGCCTGTGCCGCGCGGGGACCAGGCCCCCACGCCACCGCGTTTTTCACCACATCCGGGGCGTCAGGCTCGGACGGACGGCATGCACGCACCAGATCAAGGATCATCTCCACCACGGTTTCGCCCACGGGCATCTGCCGCACGACCCGCTGCGCGGCGATCAGCTCCTCAGGGGTAAACACCTCAGAGACCGAGGTTTCTTCAGTCCCCGTGGTGGCAATCAAAATGCTGCGCTCGGTGTCTCGATCGGGGTAAGGGACGTCGATCTTCACCAGGAAACGGTCCAACTGCGCTTCGGGAAGGGGGTACGTCCCCTCCTGCTCAATCGGGTTTTGCGTGGCCAACACATGGAAGGGCGCAGGCAACGGGCGATGTTCGCCAGCAATCGTCACCTCCTGCTCCTGCATCGCTTGCAGCAGCGCCGATTGCGTCCGAGGAGAGGCACGATTGATCTCATCGGCCATCAACAGCTGGCAAAAGACCGGCCCTTCGATGAAGCGGAAGTTGCGCGAGCCATCGTCAGCGGTTTCCAACACTTCCGAGCCCAGAATATCCGCCGGCATCAGATCCGGCGTGAATTGCACCCGGTTGGCCGACAGACCCATGACCGTGGAAAGCGTGTCCACCAACAACGTCTTCCCAAGCCCCGGCAAACCCATCAGCAAAGCGTGACCGCCCGACAGCATCGCCGCCAAAGCAAGTTCCACAACCTCTTCCTGGCCGATAATCCGCCCCGCGATCGAGGCCTTCGCCTCTCCCAATTTCGCGCCTAAGGCTTCAATCTCGGCAACAAGGGATTCGGTGTCAGCCATGGAAATGCTCCGCTTGGGTGATAAATATAGCTCCAACAGGTAACAGACCTATTCCGAAGACCACAAATGGCAAAAGGCGATGGGGGACAATTCATCGTGACTAACGCCTCGATTGCCCATTTTATCGCGCCCGACGCCCAAGAGAGGACACGAACACCATGACACCCGCGACCGATCAATTGCTCAAAGCCGCTCAAGACGCTGCAAAACAGGGCAAACTGCCGCCCGTTCACCTGTGGAATCCAGAGTTCTGCGGCGATCTGGATATGGAGATTCGCCGGGATGGGACGTGGTTCTATGAAGGCACACCCATTGGCCGAAAACCGCTGGTGCGGCTGTTCTCCACGATCCTGAAGCTGGAGGACGGGAAGTATTTCCTCGTCACCCCGGTGGAGAAGGTCGGCATCCGCGTTGTCGATGCGCCCTTCGTGGCGGTGGATATCGAACAGACCGCAGAGGGCATCACCTTCACCACCAACGTCGGCGATACGGTCACCGCCGGGGAAGGCCATGCGGTCCGGGTCGAGCGTGACTCGGACGGAGAGCCCTCCCCCTACATCCATATCCGCGCCGGGCTCGAGGCGCTGATCGACCGCAAAAGCTTCTACCGCCTCGTGGATATGGGCGAGGCGCATACGGTCGAGGGCACCGCTATGTTCGGTGTCTGGTCGCGGGAAACTTTCTTTCCCATCATCCCCATGGCCGAACTAGATCTTTAAGACCGCATCAACTGGCGCTGGTTCCACAATAACAGATATATCAGCGCGGCCAGAAGCATCCCCTGCAAGGCCCATAGAACCGGCGCCGTGCTTATGCCCCACTGGCTGGCCTCTCCAAACACGTCGATTGCCTGAAACACCATCGCGCCCACGGCTGCCACAATGGCCGCAAACCGCAAAACCACCGGTGCGCGCCGAATACTGCACCCCGCCGCAATACCCGCGAACACCGCGACCGCGACCTGCACATCAATGCGTTCGCCCCGCATGCCCATCAGCGCCAGCGGGCCAAAAACCCCCAAACCAAACACCACCAATCGGGCGTGGGGCAACAATGCTAGAAACCGATCCATACCCCCTTTCTCTCCCAATCCTTCCTCTCAGGCAACGGCCCTGACACACTCCTGACAGAACGCTGTCAGGAGCAGGGTGCTAATCCCGTTTCATCAACACAAGAAACCAAGGAAACACACAATGTCTGACACCGCTCAAAACTCCGCCTGTTGGTTTGAAATCGCCGTAAGCGACCTGGACGCCGCCAAAGCCTTCTACGGCGCCGTTCTCCAAAAAAACCTCACCACCGACACCGCAGGCCCAAACCCGATTGCCATGCTCCCCTTCAACGATGACACGCCCGGCATCGGCGGTCACCTCTACCCCGGCAAACCCTCCCGCGATGGCGCCACGATCCACCTCATCGTCTCCGATAGCCTCGATGCCGCCCGTGAACGCGTGATCTCCGCCGGCGGCTCGGTCGAAAGCCCCGATGTGCAAATCCCTCCGGGCCAATTCTTCTACGCCCGTGACCTCGACGGGAACTCCATCGGCTTGTTCAAAGCCAACGCCTAACCCGCCAACGAAGCGCGCTTGGCTCTCTGCCGGGCGCGCTCCCCCCTTCGTCTTGGCAAATACAACTCCTGCGCTGTCTCCTCCCCCAATCCGACACCTGATCTGACTTTCCCAACCCATCCCCCCGCTTCCCCTCCTCGCCAAGCAAAGGTATCCTGCCCCATGCGCCGAGCAGATCGCCTCTTCCGCCTTATCGACCGCTTGCGCCTCGGCAAGCTGACCACCGCGCGTGCCTTGGCCGACGCGATGGAGGTGTCTGAACGCACGATCTACCGCGACATCGCCCACCTCCAAGGCTCCGGCGTCCCGATAGATGGCGAAGCGGGCGTGGGCTACATGATGCGCGACGGCTACAACCTGCCGCCGCTCATGTTTACCGAAGAAGAGATCGTCGCCCTGAGCGTCGGCGCCCGGATGTTGCAAACCTGGGGCGGCACCTCGATGGCCCGTGGGGCCGATAGCGCCTTGGACAAGATCACCGCTGTGCTTCCCGATACCACCCGGACCCGCGCCGAGCGCCTACGGTTCGAAGCTTGGACAACCAACCCGCTCGACGACAAAACCCGCGCTACCATCGATACAGTGGAGGCCGCCATCCAAGCGCCTGAGCGACTGTCTATCGACTATCGTGACGACAAGGGCGCACCGACCGAACGCATCCTGCGCCCCCTCGGTCTCTGGTTCTGGGGCTCTGTCTGGACGCTTGTGGCGTGGTGCGAGCTACGTGAAGCCTTCCGCATGTTCCGGCTCGACCGGATTGTGGCAGCCCGGAACCTCGGCCCCTATGTCCCCCTGCCACACCAAAGCCTCGACCATTTCTACCAAACCGAATTCGACCGCAGGGACCGTCGGATCGACCGTACGGGACCGCCACAAGATAGCGCGACCCGAAACGCCCTCTAACCAAGCTCCCCCTTGCAGGCCCGTCCCTCCAACCGCAATACTCTCCGCACCATTGGGAGGTGGCAAGATGCTGGACGTGGCACAGTTCGATATCAACCGTATCGACGCGGCTTTCATTGAAAACCCCTATGCAACCCTCGCCGCCCTGCGCCAATCCGCGCCGGTGCATCTCAATGCCGATGGCTCGGTCTTTCTGACCCGCCACGATGATTGCCTCGCCACTTACCGGTCCCGCGATATGCTGTCGGACAAGACCGAGGCGTTTGGCAAGAAATTCGGCGAATGTCCGTTGAAAGAGCATCACACGACCTCACTCGTGTTCAACGACCCGCCCGATCACACGGTTGTGCGCAAGCTGATCTCGGGCGCGTTCACCCCGCGCAAGTTGCAAGAAATGGACCGCGCGGTGGAACGGATCGTCGCCCGCCTGCTGGACAGGGTCGAAGACCTCGGCGAATTGGACCTGATCGCTGATTTCGCCATGATGCTCCCGACCGAGATCATCTCGATCATGCTCGGCGTGCCGGAAGCCTACCGGGCAGAACTGCGCGGCTATTCCACCGCCATTCTCGGCGCGTTGGACCCGGTCGTGTCGCCGCAACAGATGGATGCCGGCAACCGCGCCGTAGAGGAATTCGGCGCGGTTCTGGATGACCTCATCAACCATCGCCGCGACAACCCCGATGCTGGCGCTGAAGGTGAGGTGCTGGAGGCGCTGATTTTCGGGGAACACAATGGTCGCAAACTGACGCAACAAGAGCTGGTCCAGAACTGTATCTTCCTGCTGAACGCGGGCCACGAGACGACGACCTCTTTTGTGGGGAACTCGGTCGATCTGCTGCTGGAAAACCCAAGCGAACACCGACGCTTGCGCGATGATCCCACCCTGATCGGCACCGCGCTTGAGGAAATCCTGCGCATGGAAAGCCCGCTGCAAATCGGTAACCGCTTGGCGGGCGACGATATAAACCTGCCCTCTGGCACGTTGATCCCCAAGGGCACTTATATCCACACGTCAATTGCCGGGGCCAACCGTGACCCCGAGGTTTTTGCAGACCCCGACCGCTTTGACATCGCCCGCAAGCCCAACCCCCATATCGCCTTTATCACCGGCATCCATGTCTGCCTTGGCGCGTCGCTGGCGCGGATGGAGGGGCGTATCGCCGTGGGTGGATTGATTGAACGTTTCCCGAAACTCGCCCGTACCAACACAGGGGAACGGTTGGGACTGGCACGCTTTCGCGGCTGGTCATCGTTGCCCATCAAGGTCCGCTAATGCCTTGAAGTGGCGCGGCGGCCCTCACCGCCGCGCCCATGGCTTCAGCCAACCCGCAAGACGACGGCCATGGCGGAATCCCCCGCCGCACAACCTTGGAACAGTCCTGTTCCACCGCCGCGCATGTTCAATTCCTCGATCATCTCGATCATCGCCCGCAGGCCCGTTGGTCCCTGCGGGTGACCCCAGATAAGGGAGCTGCCGAAGTTGTTCATGCTCCGCCAATCAATCCCGTAGGCACGGGCGAACGCGATGTCATTCACCGCAAAAGGGTTGTGGGATTTGATCGTGTCGACCCCATCAATGCTGATCCCGGCCCGCTCCATCGCCATGGCCGCCGCCTTGATCGGCGCGGCGGGCATGTAGCCCTTTTCTTCGCGGCCCTGCCCCACGGCCAGAATCTCGACAATCGGGCCCGAGCTGATCTCCTGCGCCCTTTCGCGGTCCGCCACCACTACCATGCCAGCATTGCCATCAGCCGGGTGGGTCTGCCCGGCAAAGGTGATTGTGCCGTCAGGCAACACGGGCCGCAGACGGGTCAGTTTGTCGGGGTCCGTCGGCTCCACGCCCTCATCGGTTTCCAGCGTGGCGACGGTCTTGCGGAACCGTGCGTCCGGCACTTCCAGAACCGGCATATAGCGGCGTTGAAAGGCACGGTCATCGGCCAAGGCATCGTCGTATTGCCCGCGCCGCGTCACCACCAGATCGTGCTGCTCTTCCGTGCTGATCCCTTCACGCGCGGCGACGTTTTCTCCGGTCTGGAGCATCCCATTCCGCGCCCAGGGGTCATGGCCAAAACTATCCAGAACCAGGTTCTCGGACGTCCCGGTGCCGCCCGTCCCTTGGGGGGCGGGGTAGTAGACATGGGCCCCGTTGGAGGTTCGGTCCCCGGACACCAACAACGCCTGTTTCGCCCCTTGCAGGCATTCGCCCACCGCCGTGGACAGCAAACGTGCGCCCGTCGCGCAGGCCTGTGACACCATCGGCGCGGCCAAGCCTTCGGCCCCTGCCATCGCCGTGAACCACGGCCCGCCATAAAAGCTGCCCGGTTGCAAAACGGTCTGACCGAAGGCGGCAAAATCAAATGTGTCAGGCGTCAGGTTCATCCGGCCCAACTCGGACCGACACACATGGGCGGCGAACTCGACCGAGTTCAAATGCGCCAGCGTTCCTTGCCAGCGCGCAAATGGGGTGGCCCAATAGGCACCATATGGAATGAAGGCCATTAGCTGTCTCCCAACACAACGACGCCCGGACCACCTTGATAGAGGCTTTCTATCAAATCTGCCCTGCGTGACTTCAGTTTCGCAAAGTTCAGGTTGCCCTTCGCGGTAATCTCTCCGTCTGCGATGTCCGGCGGCTCCGCCATCACCAAGACTCGCTTGATCTGCGCGGCAGAGCCGCCTGACCATCCGCATAACCCAGCGAAATCGGCATCGGTCAGCAGGGCGCCCGCCTCTTCAATGGCGCCGTCTCGGAGCCCTTGGGTAGGTACGATCAACGCCCCGACTTCGCCGTGCCCTTCGCCCACAAGGACAACATCCTGTGCGATGCCTTTCAGCGCCTCCAGAACCTTCAGACGCAGAACGCCCGC
This sequence comes from Gymnodinialimonas sp. 57CJ19, assembly GCF_038396845.1. Taxonomy (NCBI): domain Bacteria; kingdom Pseudomonadati; phylum Pseudomonadota; class Alphaproteobacteria; order Rhodobacterales; family Paracoccaceae; genus Gymnodinialimonas; species Gymnodinialimonas sp. 57CJ19. The sequence continues at coordinate 1,224,023 of NZ_CP151587.1, read as the reverse complement.
CCGCACCCATGTGCCGGTGACAAGCTTGAATTCTTCGCCGATGCGTCCATCGAACCGGAGCCCTTGGTTCATGTCATCGGGATCCACAAAGGCCATGGCATCGCCGGTCCTGAAGTAGCCTTCTTCGTCAAATGCATCGGCGGTTTTCTGGGCGTCGCCGAGGTAGCCGTTGAAAATCGACGGACCTTTGACGCGGACCTCGTATCGGTCGTCCACGGGGATCAGTTTCACATCGACCCCCGGCAAAGGCACGCCCACCACGCCGGAACGCTTTGTGGGTTCATGCTGTAGAATGGCCGCCGGCGCGGTTTCGGTCAGCCCCCAGGAAGAGGTGAACAACGGCAGGTCGCCGCGAACGTCCAGCGCCATGCTTTCCAGATCGCTCCACACGTCCTGCGGCAGGGAAGCCCCGGCGTAGAACAGCATGTCGAGGTCTTCGAAAAACGCTTTGGCAAAGCCCGGGTCATCCTTCATCGCGTCGCGTAGCGCGGCGAAGCCCACGGGGACGTTGAAGCTGATCGTGCCCTGTTTCAGGCGGTTGTTCTCGACCGTTTCGCCGATCAGCGCGGGAACCGGTTTGCCGCCGTCGATATACATGGTGCCGCCGTTGGCCAGCACGATGTTAAAGTTATGAGAGCCGCCAAAGACATGGTTCCAAGGCAGCCAATCCACCAACACGGGGGGGCGGCTTTTCAGGAACGGCAGGCCCATGGCAATTTGCGCTTGGTTCACGCACATCATCCGGTGGGTGGTTTTCACCCCCTTGGGCGCCGAGGTGCTGCCGCTGGTCATCAGGATCTTGGCGACCGTATCGGGGCCGACAGAAACGCCGCGCAGATCGCCGCCGCGTTGTGCCAGGGCGTCCAGCGTCAGGCCCGGCCCTGTCGCCATCAGTTGTTGCACGCCGTGCAGGCTATCGCGGGCAAAGACATCGGCCAGCGCCGCGCCATCTTCGGCGAAGACAGCCCCCGGCTGGATGAGCGAGGCGATGTAGTCAATCTGCCCCCGCGCCGCGGGAATGGCGGCATATTGCTCGGCCACGGGCACGATGGGCGCCCCGATATATTGGCACGCCAATGCCAGCAGCCCATGGGCGACCGAATTGCCCGTAATCACCATGACCGGGCGGTCTGGTCCCACGCCGATATCCAGCAATCCAACGGCAATGGCACGGGCTGTGTCGCGCGCTTCGCGGTAGTTGACTTCACGCCAGCCGTCGCCCGAGCGTTCCGCCAGAAACACCGTGTCCGGGGTCTCAACGGCCCAATGCTCCAACCAATCTGTGGTACGTTCAGCGATATCTCCAAGGTCAGCCCGCGCACGCAGGATCATCGTGCCATCGGCCCGATCTTCTCGGATCACGTCATGTCGTTGATACTTGTCCAATTTCCCGGCCCTCCCAAGCCTCGGCGCCGTTTTCCTCCACGCGGCGTAACGCGGCGATCAAAGCGGCGCGTTCTTCTGCTGCCATGCCTTTGGTCAAATGCTCATCAAATGCCCGCAACTTCTTGGCCGCGGCTGCGATTTTCTCGATGCCGGCGGTGGTTGCCGTCAGGCGGTACGCGCGGCGGTCGTTGGCATCTCGGGTTCGCTCAATCAGGCCTGGTTTCTGCAACTCGTCCAGAATCTGCACCAGATTGGGCCGTTCAATCGCCAGCACCTGCGCCAGATCCGATTGCTTGATCCCCGCGTTTTGCGCGATGACCGATAGGGCAGAATAGGTTGTGCGGCGTAGCCCGAAAGGCTTCAGAACCTTGCCCACTCCGACCAAGAGGGACGAGTTCGCTCGCTTCACATTGTAGCCCACCAACCCGCGCAGATCCGTGTCGAAGGACATCATTCGAAATCCGGTTCACGCTTGTCCAGGAACGCCCGAAAGCCTTCCTTTGCATCGGGCGAAGTCTGCGCCATCGAGGTGCAAAGAGCCTCGGTGAAGAAGCCCTCTTCCGGCGACATGGAGTTGATCTTCGAGACCCCATGAATGGCGAAATAGTTTGACATCCGCGCGTTCTTGGCGATCTCCGCGGCCAGCTCTCGTGCCTTTTCCAACGGGTCATCCACGACGTAGTGACACAGCCCCAAGGCCAAGGCATCCTGCGCGCCATAGGTGCGGCCCGTCAACATCATCTCGGTTAATCGGTCCGGCCCGATGATTTTGCCCACACGCACGGTCGCGCCGCCCCCCACGAAGAAACCGCGTTTGCCTTCAGGCAACTGAAACCGCACATCGGGCCCCGCCACGCGCACGTGACAGGCGCTGGCAACTTCCAGCCCGCCGCCGATCACCGCGCCGCGCATGGCGGTGACGATAGGCAAACCGCCAAACTGCACCCGCTCCATCGCGCGGTGCCAGCCACGGGAATGGGCCATGCCCTCCGCCGGGTCACGGTCATGCTGCTCGGCCAGATCAAGACCGGCACAGAAGTGGTCCCCCGCCCCCGTCAGGATCGCGACACGCACGCCTTCCGGCGGCGCATCACAGAAGGCGGAGAGTTCGGCCAGAAGCGCATCATTCATGGCGTTGCGCTTGTCGGGGCGGTTCAGGGTCAGCGTGGCGACGCGGCCCTCTATCGCGATATCGAGGCTCATTTCGGGGGCAACCTTGTTGCGCCGTCGAGGCGGATGACCTCGCCGTTCAGATAGGGGTTCTCGACGATGCTGGCGACCAACTGGCCGAATTCAGCAGGATGCCCCAACCGCGCCGGGAACGGTACATTGGCCACAATAGCTGCGGTGGTTTCTTCCGGCAGGCTTTCCATCATCGGCGTGTTGAACAGCCCCGGCGCAATGGCGTTCACGCGGATGCCGGGCCGGGCAAGTTCACGGGCCAAGGGCAGGCACATGCTGGCAATCGCCCCCTTGCTGGCGGCATAGGCCGATTGCCCCACTTGCCCATCCTGGAACGCGGCCGAGGCGGTGTTGACCACGACACCCCGTTCGCCATCTTCCAACGGTGGCAGGTCCATCATCGCCTGAACCGCGTAGGTCATCACGTTATAGGTGCCAATCAGGTTCACCTCGATCACCTTGCGAAAAAGATCAAGCGAGGTCTTGCCCTCGCGACCCACGATCCTGGCCGCAAAGCCGATGCCCGCACAGTTCACGCAGATGCGCGGGGCTTGCCCGAACCGCGCCATCGCGCTGGTCACGGCAGTCGCCGCCTGTTCGGGGTCGGTGACGTCACACTGCTGAGAGTAACCGCCAATGTCTGCGGCCACTTCCCGCGCACGGTCGCCGTTGAAATCGAGCACTGTCACGTCGCATCCCTGCGCCGCCAGATAGCGGGCTGTCGCCTCGCCAAGGCCCGAAGCCCCGCCTGTCACAATCGCTGATTGTCCGTCTAGTTTCATCACATACCTCCCCTGTGGCGTGACCGCCTTCGGCTTGAATAGCACCGGTTTCCTACTCCCGTTGGAAACCGTTATAAAGTATAATCATCTACCAGGTGATAAAGATCAAGGTAATCATTGGGAATAGAACCAACAGAACCACCCGCAGCAGATCAGACGCCACAAAGAACATCACGGCCTTGTAGGTGTCCGTCATCTTGGTGGTCTTCTCCATCGCATTGATAATGAACAGGTTCATCCCCACGGGCGGCGTGATAAGGCCCACCTCCACCACGATCAGCACCAGGATGCCGAACCAGATTGCCACCAGTTCCGAGTTGATCCGGGCCAGCGCACCGGCATTGACCCGACGCAACTCCAACGCACGGGTCTGGTCGCGAACCAGTTCCTCCCCGTTGGCGAGCGTCGTGAAGATGCTGTTGAGCATCCCATCGGCCATTTCGTAATGCCCCTGGATTGCGCCCATCGCCGCTGTCTGGGCAGCATCCAATGTGCCGCCACTGGCAAAGGCTTCTTGCAGACTGGAGACCATGCCCGAGGTTATATCCGGCACCGCCGCCATCGCCTCCATCGCGCGGGCGCCATGCAGGTCGACCATGGACACAAAGCCAAAGTCCAAACCCTGCATCACTGGCCAGAAGATCGGAATGGTCAGCAAGATCATCGACAGGCTGTCCATGAAGCACCCAAGCACCAGATAGAACACCAGGATGAGAATCAGGATCATGTAGGGCGAAAAGCCCGAGTCGCCGACCCATGCCGCGATGCCTTGGGGCACCTGTGTCAGGGCGAGAAAGCCGTTGTAGAAGGCCGCGCCAAGGATGATGAAGAAGATCATCGCCGTGGCGCGCGCTGTGACAGTAAAGCTTTCGATCAAGGTCACGCGTGTCAGTCCGCCGTTGAACCAAGCGATCAACCCAGTGCCAAGCGCGCCAACAGCGGCGCCTTCGGTCGGGGTAAACCAACCCGCGTAGATACCGCCGACCACGGCGCCGAACACCATGAGAACCGGCCAGATCTTGACCAGGGACGCAAAGCGTTCCGCGTAGGGAACCCGTGGCATCACACCGCCCCGCTCAGGGAACAGCCGCACATAGATCGAGATCGCAAGGACATAGCCAAGCGCCGCAATGATGCCGGGAATGAAGGCCGCAAGGAACAGCTTGGCGATGTTCTGCTCGACCAAAATGGCATAAATCACCAGCACGATAGAGGGCGGGATCAGGATACCAAGGGTGCCGCCCGCTGCCAGAACAGCCGTGGAGAAGCCGCCGTCATAGCCGTAGCGTCGCATCTCGGGCAGGGCCACCCGGCCCATGGTGGCCGCCGTCGCCAAGGACGATCCGCAAATCGCGCCGAAGCCCGCGCAAGCGCCCACAGCCGCCATCGCCACGCCGCCCTTGCGGTGGCCCAGCCAGCCTTCCGCGGCCTTGAACAGCGCCTGGGACATGCCGCCAAGGGTGGCGAAATGGCCCATCAGCAGGAACATCGGGATGATCGACAGGGAATAGCTGGAAAACGTCGTGAAGGTTTCAGACTTCAGGCGACCGAAAGGCACCTGCGTGCCGTCCGTCACCATGACAAGCCCGATCAGGCCGGTGACGAACATCGACAGGCCGATCGGCACCCGAAGGAAAATCATCGTGAGAAGCAGAGGGAACGAGAGGAACCCGATAAGTTGGTCAGTCAATGCTCTGCTCCCAGATCAGCGGGGAGCATCACGCGGCCCGTCATCATTTCAATCACCCGGACAATCGCCAAATAGACCGAGACCACAGCCGCCAGGACGGCCCCCAAAAGGCCAATGGCGTAGGAACACCAAACCGGGAAATTCAGCTCCAGGGTGGTTTGGCCCGAATTCAGTTTCCCCATCATGCCTCCGAAGAGTTGTGCGGCGATCAGCACAAGAACGGCGGCGAAGATCACCTCGGTCACCCCGCGAAGGATGCGGTTGGTGCGCTCGGACATCTGCGAGGTGAAGATATCCACGGTCGCGTGTCCGCCTGTAATCTGGCAAATTGGCAGGAACGCGAAAATCACGAAGCCGATGCCGGCCTCGATCAGCTCAAACGTGCCAAGGATCGGGCCAACGCCCGCGTCAATCATCCATTGCCCCAAACCGGCAAGGACATCCGCGTCTTTCATCCAGTGAAACAGACGGTCAAGGACACGCATAACGACGGAAAATACTGTCAGCAAAATGACGGCCGAAAGCATCATCCCGCCAAGGATGGCCATCAGGCGGGACAAGGACATAAGAGCGCGGTGCATGAAACTTCCAGGAGTTTTGGGTAGAAAAAGGGCCGCGGCAGATCGCCTGCCGCGGCCCGTTTTGCCTAGGGGCTTACTGAGCGCATTCGCCCGTCATCAGCTCGTTTGCGCGATCGATCAGCGCCTGACCGTCCATGCCGTTCTCGGCAAGGTCAGCGATCCATGTCGCGTAGATTGGCTCTACAACAGGCATCCATTCGGCCTGAGCGGTCGCTTCATCAATGGTGATGATGTTGTTGCCCAATTCAACGGCGATATCGCGCGCTGGACCATCGGCATCGGCCTGCGTGCCACCGGCAAAGATCGAGAACTCAAGACCAGAATGCTCGTCCATGATCGCCTGAAGATCTGCAGGCATCGCTTCGTAGGCTTCGTTGTTCATCGCCAAAACGAAGGTGAGGTTGTAAAGCGCGTTGCCTTCAAACTCGGTGTGGTTCTCGACCAGTTCCGCCACCCGCAAGGACGCCGTAACTTCCCAAGGGATCGTTGTGCCGTCGATAACACCGCGCGAAAGTCCCTCGGTCACAGCAGGCACAGGCATCCCGACCGGCGTAGCACCCGTGGCTTCAAGCAATTGGTTCACCAGACGCGAGCCGCCACGGATCTGCATGCCTTCAAGGTCAGCGGGGGTCTCGACCGGGTCTGCCGTGTGGAACAGACCGGGGCCGTGTACCCAAGTGCCCAGAAGGTGCACAGAGGAGAATTCCTCCTGCATGCTTTCCTCATACATCGTCCAGTAGGCGCAGGACGCGGCACGGGCATCGGCAACCATGAACGGCAGTTCGAAAACTTCGGTCGAAGGGAAACGGCCCGGCGTATAGCCGACCACGGTCCAAACGATGTCAGCAACACCGTCGATCGCTTGGTCCAGAAGTTCTGGCGGGGAACCACCCAACTGCATGGAGGGGTAGCGCTCGATCGAGATACGGCCGTCAGAGGCTTCTTCGATCTGGTCCGCCCAAACGTCCAGAACCAGCGTCGGCACGTTAGCCTGTGCGGGCAAGAACTGGTGCATCCGCAGGGTCACTTCCTGAGCAAATGCGCCAGACGCGGCCATCGCGCCCACGGCAACGGTGCCAAGCGCCGTCATAAGTGTCTTGTTCATCATGTTGGTCTTCCTCCCAGTGGTTTTTCCCGGGGCGGTCACGCCGCCTTGTTCCGGAACATGCGCAGTTGAGTTTCCCTAACTCAACTACAAGATTTATGAATATGAAGCATAATCGTTATGCCATGTCACTATTTTTGTGCGAAAAGCACAATTCTACCGGCCTTTCTGCAATAAAAGTTCACTTGACCCCACAGGGGCCATTGCCCTGTTTTGGCGCCCCCCCCTGCGAGCCACCCTTGTCGCAAAACCTGCAGGGGGCAGGCCCTCCGATAGAATCCTTGCGCTGCCTGTGAGGGCCAAGACTGTCAGTGGCAGCCTCATTCCAACACCTGCAACCATTCGTCCTGCACCGGACCCAGTTGGTCCAGTAGTGCGTGGACACGTTTACGACAGGCTATTTCCGCCCGCTCGGCCCCCAATACAGCCTCCGCCGCCGGGTCAGAGCGAAGGGCGAGCCGGCGCCAGCCATGCAACACCAACACCCGAAGCGCCAACCGATCAAGGGGAGACTCGGGCAGCGCATCAATAATGCTGACCAACTCCGCCAGCTTAGCGAACGCGTCTTCACACCCGGCCTCTGCCACCTCGGCGCGGACCCAATCGGGCAAGCCTCGGTCGCTCGGCTTGGCGACGATCCAATCCTCTGGCACGTCTTCCAGCGCCCCCGCGACAAAGCCGAAGCTACGCGCAATTGATATCGCCGAGGCGCCTTTGGGCAGCAATGCGAAGCCATCGGGCGCATCGGGCGGCAAGCCCACCAGGTGCCATTCTTCACACCCGGCGCCGGGCCCATAGACCCGATTCTCGACCTCGCCCACCTGCTTCATCCCGGTTGCAGAGAGGCTGTGGTATCCCACACGCCCATCGCGGCGGCTTTCAACCCAACCGTCCCGCTTCAAGCGGTGCAGGGCGACCCTCATCGCTTGCGGTTGCAGTCCAAGCCGCTCCACCAGGGCCGACAACACAATGCCCGACACTTCCGCGCCGCTGGACCGCCCCACATCGCCGAGGCAGGTCACCAGAACCGACCACAGCTTAAGCGGCGCGTCCGAGGCAAGTGCCGCGGCCAGATCCCGAACCGGATCACGCAAAACCGCGGTCCTTCCGTTCGGTTGTCGTCTTCATTTCGCGACCATCGTTAACAACTCGTATTCCGCCACGGCATCGCCGTCTTGATTGGTGACCTCTGCGTGCCAGCGTACCTCACCATACTCTTCCGTCCGAGATTTCCTATCCATTACCGTCAGATCAACGATAATGCTGTCTCCTGGCACGACAGGCTTCAGGAACCGCAGATTATCCAGCCCGGTATTCGCCAGAACTGGGCCCTCGGCGGGCTCTACAAACAGGCCCGCCGCAAAGCTGAGGATCAGATAGCCATGGGCTACGCGGCCCGGAAAGAACGGGTTCCGCTCGGCTGCGGCGTCATCCATGTGGGCATAGAAAGTGTCGCCGGTGAACTCCGCAAAATGCGAGACGTCATCCAGTGTAATTGTGCGCGGCTCTGTGCGCAGGGTGCGCCCGAGGCTCAACTCGTTGAATGTGACCTGGAACGGGTGCTGCGCCTCGGCCTTCTTGTCGGCGCCGGGAAGCCAGCGCCCCGTCACCGACGTCAGCATCGAGGGAGAGCCCTGAACCGCCACCCGCTGCATGTAGTGCTTCACCGCGCGGATGCCGCCCAGTTCCTCACCACCGCCAGCACGCCCCGGCCCACCGTGGGTCAGATGCGGCATCGGCGCGCCGTGGCCTGTGGCCTCGCCCATGCTGTCACGGTCATTGATATAGACGCGGCCATGCCAAGCGCCGATGCCCGTCACGACTTCACGGGCCACATCGGGGTCGTGGGTGATGACAGAGGCCACCAGGCTGCCGCCGCCCCGGTTCACCAGCCCCACCGCATGATCCAGGTCGCGATACCCCATCAGGGTCGAGACCGGGCCAAAGGCTTCGGTTTCATGCACGGCTGTCGCGGCATCGGGATCGGCGCAATGGAACAGCTTGGGGGAAACAAAGGCCCCCTTCTCGATGTCGCCGGCAACTTCGCCCTCGAAGACGCATTCGGCTTCACTGGCGATGATCGCGGCCTTTTCCAGCACGTCTTCGCGCTGATCGGCCGAGACGACAGGCCCCATTCGCACGCCCTCATGGCGCGGATCGCCCACGACGACGCGGGAAAGCCGCGCCGACAGCCCCTCTATCAGGGGCTGGAGAAGCCGTTCGGGTGCCAGCACCCGCCGAATGGCAGTGCATTTCTGTCCCGCTTTCGTGGTCATTTCTCGGGTGATTTCTTTCACGAAGAGATCAAATTCCGGGCTGCCCGGCTCTGCGTCTGGGCCAAGGATCGTAGCGTTCAGACTGTCTTGTTCCGCCGTGAAGTGCACGGCGCGGTCCAGCAAGCCTTGATGCCCGCGCAACATCCGCGCTGTTTTCGCGGACCCGGTGAAAGTCACCGAATCCTGCGCGTCCATGTGGTCCAACGCATCACCGACTCCGCCACTGATCAGTTGCAACGCGCCATCCGGCAGAACCCCTGCATCCAACATGATTCGCACGCATAGTTCGGTCACATGGCAGGTCGCCGTGGCCGGTTTGACGATAGAAGGCACACCTGCCAGCAGCGCCGGAGCGATCTTTTCCAGCATCCCCCAAACGGGGAAGTTGAACGCGTTGATATGCAACGCGACGCCCAGTTTCGGCGTATAGATATGCTGCCCGCCAAAGGCGCCGGTCTTGCCCAACTGCTCGAATCCGCCGTCAATCAGGACATGCCCTTCCGGCATTTCGCGCCGCCCCTTGGAGGCGAAGACAAACAGCGTGCCGATGCCGCCGTCCACGTCAAAGCCATGGTCGGCTTGGGTTGCACCGGTGGTGAATGACAGGTCGTAGAGCCGTTGCTTGTTCTTGTTCAGGTGAAGCGCCAGCGCCTTCAGCATCCGCGCCCGGTCGTGGAAATCCATCGCCCGCAGGCCTGGCCCGCCCACTTCGCGGCCATAGGCGATCATGCCCTGCACATCCAAATCGGCACGGCCGGCTTTGGCAATCACCTCTCCGGTGGAGGCATCCGCGATTGCGCGCGAGCCCGCATCTGGACCGATCCACACGCCCTTTGCGAAACTTTCAACATGTTGCACAATATTTCCTCCCCGAATAATCTTGTAACACTTTGCGCGATCAGACAAAATGCTGCAAGTAAAGTTTGGGAGGACTTCCACCATGGGCCTGGGCAGCGCCGCGCAAGCGGATGAAAAAACCATGCACGCAAGCGGTGCCTTTGTGGTGTATAACACATTATGACCCCGAAAGAGCGTGCAAACCGAAGTGCGGCTGCCATGTGGGCGGGCGACAAGGCCTCGGCCTGGGTCGGCATGGAGATTACCCATGTCGACGAAGGTAAGGCCACCCTGACCCTTAAGATTCGGGAAGAGCACTGTAACGGGCACGGTATCGGCCATGGCGGCGTGACCTTCATGCTGGCCGACAGTGCCTTCGCTTTTGCCTGCAACTCTCGCAACGTCGCAACGGTAGCCCAACACAATTCAATCAATTTTCTCGCCCCGGCCCGCCTTGGCGATACGCTGACCGCCACCGCCGTGGAGACGACCCTGAAGGGGCGCTCGGGCATTACCGACGTGACCGTCACCAACCAATCCGGCGAGAAGATCGCCTTGTTCCGAGGTGCGTCCCGCGCACTCGGCTCTGCTTTGTTTGAGGAATAAGACATGCGCGACCTCACCCCCTCTCGCGATTCTCTCGATGCGATTGAAATTGCGTCCCGCGATGAAATTTCGGCCCTGCAACTCGACCGATTGAAATGGTCGTTGCAACACGCCTACGACAATGTGCCGTTCTACAAGGCGCAATTTGATGCGGCGGGTGTGCACCCCGCGGACCTGAAGTCCTTGAAGGATCTGGCGAAGTTCCCGTTCACAGTGAAGTCCGATCTGCGCGACAACTACCCGTTCAACATGTTCGCCGTGCCCCGTGACAAGATCTCGCGTATCCACGCCTCTTCCGGCACCACGGGCAAACCTACGGTCGTGGGCTACACCGATGGCGATCTGGAGATGTGGGCCAATATGGTCGCCCGGTCCTTGCGCGCGGCAGGCACCAAGCCCGGCGACATGCTGCACAATGCCTACGGATACGGCCTGTTCACCGGCGGCCTTGGCGCGCACTACGGGGCCGAGAAGCTTGGCTGTACAGTCGTGCCCGTCTCCGGCGGGATGACGGCCCGGCAAGTCACGCTGATCGAAGATTTCCGCCCCACCACGATCATGGTCACCCCGTCCTATATGCTCAACATCTTGGAGCAATATCACCGACAAGGCATCGACCCGCGCGATTGCTCGCTAGAAGTAGGGGTCTTCGGGGCCGAGCCTTGGACCAACAAGATGCGCGCAGAGGTGGAAGCCGCTTTCGACATGCACGCCGTAGATATTTACGGCCTGTCGGAAGTCATGGGCCCCGGCGTCGCCAGCGAATGCGTCGAAACCAAGGACGGGCTGCACATATGGGAGGACAACTTCTACCCAGAGATCATCGACCCGGTCACCGGGGAAGTGGTTGAGGACGGCGAAATGGGGGAACTGGTTTTCACCACGCTCACCAAGGAAGGCATGCCGATCATCCGCTACCGCACCCGCGATTTAACTCGGCTATTGCCCGGCACCGCGCGATCCATGCGGCGCATGGAAAAGGTGACAGGCCGCTCGGACGACATGATGATTCTGCGCGGTGTAAACGTGTTCCCGACCCAGATCGAAGAGCAGGTCCTGACGATTGAGGGCCTGGCGCCGCACTATCAGATCGAACTGTTGAAGGAAGGCCAGATGGACGCCATGCGCGTCCACGTTGAATGCCTGCCCGAACATAGCAGCCCCGAGGCACAGGCCGCCCACGGGGCGACCTTGAAACACCGCATCAAGGAAGTCGTCGGCATCACCGCCGTCATTGTTGTCGCAGAGCCTGGCGGCGTCGCCCGCAGTGAAGGCAAGGCAAAGCGGGTGATCGACAATCGCTCCTGATCGGCTCGGCACGCGAAAAGCGTTACTTAAAACCTCTTTAGTTTTTATGTGGTAACGTTTTGTTGGACTTGGCACGCAAAACCTGCTAAAGTCGTTATCATATACCCAACGGGCTCCCTTTCGGGGCCACCCAGGCATCGAATGGAGTGATCTCATGTACGCTCAAATGGTCAAATCCGAGGCAACCTCTGACGACCCGGAAAAGCTTGCCGCTTTTCAGGCACGCATTGATGCGGGCGAAAAGATTGAGCCGAAGGATTGGATGCCGGAAGGCTACCGCAAGACACTGATACGCCAGATCGGCCAGCATGCGCACTCCGAAATCGTCGGCCAACTGCCCGAGGGTAACTGGATCACCCGCGCCCCCACGCTGGAGCGCAAGGCGATCCTGCTGGCCAAAGTGCAGGATGAAGCGGGACACGGGCTCTACCTTTACTGCGCGGCCGAAACGTTGGGGATCTCCCGCGATGAGATGACCGAAATGCTGCTGGATGGCCGGATGAAATACTCCTCCATCTTCGCCTATCCGACGTTGACCTGGGCCGACATGGGCGCGGTCGGCTGGCTTGTGGATGGCGCGGCGATCATGAACCAAGTCCCCCTCCAACGCACATCATTCGGGCCCTACGCCCGTGCGATGATCCGGGTGTGCAAAGAGGAATCGTTCCACCAGCGCCAGGGCTTCGACATCATGATGAAGATGTGCGCGGGCACGCCTGCGCAAAAGGCCATGGCCCAAGATGCCCTGAACCGCCTATGGTTCCCCTCCTTGATGATGTTCGGCCCCTCTGACGCCGAAAGCACCCACTCCAGCCAGTCGATGGCATGGAAGATCAAGATGAATTCCAATGACGAGCTGCGCCAAAAGTTCGTGGACCAGACCGCACCGCAAGCGGAATACCTTGGCCTGACAATTCCCGACGACACGCTGGCGTGGAACGAGGAGAAGGGTGGTTACGACTTTGCCGAACCCGATTGGGACGAATTCTTCGATGTCCTCAAAGGCAATGGCCCCTGCTCTACCGACCGCATCGCCACGCGCCAGAAAGCCTGGGACGACGGCGCTTGGGTCCGCGAAGCCATGACCGCCCACGCCGACAAGAAACACTCCGCAAAAGTCGCGGCTGAGTGACAAAATCTCTTGCAAGAGATTTCCCAGAGCCTTGCAAGGCTCTGCCCACGCCCTTGCAAGGGCGTGCCAAGGCTTTTGCAAAAGCCTTCTGCCCCATGATGATAGGTAAGGCACTGTTATGACTGATAAACGAGAATGGCCCCTGTGGGAGATTTTCATTCGGGGCCAACACGGCGCATCGCACCGCCATGTGGGTTCTCTCCATGCAGCTGACGCCGAAATGGCGATCCTGAACGCCCGCGATGTCTACACCCGCCGCAAGGAAGGCGTCAGCATCTGGGCAGTACCCGCCAGCGAAATCGCGGCCTCCAGCCCTTCCAAGAAGGGCCCGATGTATGATCCAGCGGAAGACAAGGCCTACCGCCATCCCACGTTCTTCAACATTCCCAAAGAAGTAGGGCCCATGTGATGGAGACAACAGAAAACACCGCCCTGTTCGAGTTCCTGCTACGGATGGGCGACACCACCCTGATCCTGGGCCACCGCCTATCGGAATGGTGCGGCAAGGCCCCGATCCTGGAAGAAGATATCGCGCTTGCCAACACCGCGCTTGATTTCATCGGTCAAACTCAACTTTGGCTCGGCCTCGCGGCTGAGGTCGAGGGCAAGGGCCGCTCCGCCGATGATCTCGCCATGCTGCGCGACGCATGGGATTTCCGCTGCTGCCTCCTGGTACAGCAACCCAACGGCAACTTTGGTCAAACGATCATGCGGCAATTCCTGTTCGATCACTGGCACTTGGCACGCCTCGGCTCCCTGAAGAACAGCACCGACGACCAAGTTGCCGCCATCGCTGCCAAGGCGGAAAAGGAAGTCACCTACCACGCAGAACGTTCTGCCGATCTGGTGATCCGTTTGGGCGATGGCACGACCGAGAGCCACGATAAAATGCAAGACGCGCTCGACTTGCTCTATCCCTATGTCGGCGAGCTTTTCGTCACAGATACAACCCTGCCCGCCATCGCGCCCGATCCCGCGCTCCTGCGCCCTGCCTACGACGGCACTATGGGCGCCATTCTAGCAGAGGCCACCCTGACGATCCCCGAAAGCCGCTTCGCCCATCAAGGCGGTCACACGGGCGCGCGCCATTCCGAACATCTGGGTCACCTGCTGACTCAGATGCAGTGGCTGCAACGGGCCTATCCGGGTGCATCTTGGTGAAACCTTCCACCCAACAAGTGTGGGACTGGCTCGACAATGTGCCAGACCCGGAGATCCCTGTGATCTCTCTGGTCGATCTTGGCGTCGTCCGGGGCGTTGCCTGGCGCGATGACACCTTGGAAGTCACCTTGACCCCCACCTATTCAGGCTGCCCTGCCACGGCGGTGATCGAATTGTCCGTGACCGAGGCGCTCCACGCCAAAGGTATCGACAATCTCTCGCTCAAGCGCCAGATCGCGCCGCCTTGGACAACCGACTGGCTCTCCGACAAAGGCCGCGCCAAGCTAGAGGCCTACGGCATCGCCCCGCCCAATCCCGCCGGCGGCCCGGCCCATTGCCCCCGATGCCGATCCACAGCCGTCGAGCGCATCAGCCAATTCGGCTCCACCCCCTGCAAGGCCCAATGGCGCTGCACGGAATGCCTCGAACCCTTTGACTACTTTAAGTGCATATAACCATGGCCAAATTCATCCCCCTCACCGTCACCCACATTCATCGCACCACCGCCGATGCGGTCTCCCTGCGACTGACCCCCACCGACGGCTCAACCCTGCCTTTCACCCAAGGCCAATACCTTACATTCCGTCAGGAAATCGACGGCGTGGAATTGCGTCGCGCCTATTCCATCAGCGCAGGCGTCACCGACAACATCTTGGAGGTTGGTATCAAGAAAGTGCGCGGCGGCGCCTTTTCCACTTGGGCCAACGAGACGCTCAAAGTCGGTGACCAAATCGAGGCGCTCTCCCCCATGGGCACCTTCCACACCCCCCTGAAACCCGAAGCGCGTCACCACTACATCGGCTTCGCCATCGGCTCTGGCATCACGCCTATCCTGTCGATCCTGCGCAGCACCCTCGCGGTAGAGCCAAACAGCCGCTTCACCCTGATCTACGCCAATCGAACTGCCCGCGATGTCATGTTCCGCGAGGAACTGGAGGACCTCAAGAACGAAAACCTCACCCGCCTCAACGTCGTCCACATCCTCAAGAACGACCCCACCGGTATCGACCTGTTCACTGGCCGCATCGACGCCGCCAAACTAGACGCCATGTTCGCCCAATGGATTGACGTCGAAACCGCAGACGCCGCCTTCATCTGCGGGCCGGAGTCCGCGACGGAAACCATCGCAAACCGCCTGTCTCACCACGGCGTGCCGCAAACGGCGATCAAATACGAACTCTTCGCCGCTGCGCAAAAGGGCCAACTGCCCCAAGGCGCGCTGCCTGACGACAACGCCACCACCACCACCGCCACGATCATCGTCGATGGCACCGCTCAGGACGTGGACGTTGCCCCCGGTGAAACCATCCTCACGGCAGCCCTGCGCGCGGGCCTCGATGCGCCCTACGCTTGCAAAGCGGGCGTCTGTTCAACCTGTATGTGCAAAGTCCTTGATGGTGACGCCCAGATGATCACCAACCACGCCCTCGAAGACTACGAAGTCGCCCGGGGTATGGTGCTGAGCTGCCAAGCCCTACCCATCGGCGACAAGATCACTGTGGAATACCAGGATCACTGATCGCGCCCGCTCCTTCATCTTGGCGGATACAACTCCCCGCGGAGCGTCCCACACCTGCCCCTCCCGCGAACACACGCTTCCGCCCTCTTCGCACGCATCCTCACGGTCGCCACAAAAAAGCCCCGCACGGATTGCTCCGGCGGGGCTCTCTTAAACGTATCTGAACAGCTTAGTTGGTGCCGTCAGACGAATCGGAGCTGGCAACGATACCAGCAACAACAACCGCTGCGCCCAACACGGCGAGGAAAATGGTCGACTCAGCAGCCAGCGTCCCGACTGTCACATCGGTTGCAGGGGCGGTGGCGACAGGCTCAATACCTTGTGCAACAGCCGTGGTCCCGAAAGAAGCGATGAGTGCGGTCGTCAGAAGGGCCTTTTTCACGGCACTACTCCAAATAAAGTAAAATGATATTTCAGTAGTATTTTGACTAAAGCTTGTTTTCAAGGCCAATCACCGTGAATTTGCGCCGCTCAATTGTAACCCCGCGGCAGGTAACAATAAGAATCTGCTTCAGCTCCCGTCAATCGTCCCCGCCTCCTTCTAAACCTCGCAAAAGGTTAACAAACTCAACATTATCTTGGCCCCTCTGACGGTAATGAAATTACTTGCATAAACGCTGGCCCCTCCAAAAGCCTCCCTTACAGGCTCGGTTCCGCCCGAGAATTCTCGCCCAACAGGCGAAAGGTTACCAAGACCACCGCTATTCCAAGGAAACTGCATCATCGCACGTCCGAGCCTGCCTCGGGCAGCGAAAAAACATCGCCAATTCAAGAGCTCGTGAAACTTGTGGAATATCAAACAGCCCATTGCAGTGCCGATTTGGAACACGGTGAACCCCGATGCCAGTTCTCGGGCATGGAGCCTCCGGCGTGGGCGGCGGCGGGGGCCAAAGGGCGCGATAGGGATCTTTACGAAACAGACCTGGAATACGCGCTGACTGCGTACGATGGCTCACTTCCTGTGGTGAGCCACGACGCCAAACTCCTTGAACGGATCGGCATCGAACGGCGCGTACTGTTGTCGGGCCAAAGGCGATCATGGATGCGCGGCAAGCCGCAGCGCGTTGCGCAGACACTCTCTGACCCGCTGGCAATGAACGTGTGGTGCTTCAGACACAGGCCGTCGAACTGGCGCGGCTCTCCAACTGAACCTGAACGATTGACGGGACACAAATGTTTGCACCGTGCCGGATCGAGAACCGTTCACCCTGCGAAATACCGGACTGAGCGCGCCGACAGCCCCTGCCGCCTTCGCGGCGAAGCAAAATACTCGACGACGCGCTTCTTGACCCTCCAGCAACTGGAAGCATTACCTCTCTGATACCAAGAAAGCATACTGCGCCCCGGTTGTGGAACCCTCCCGCACTGGAAGGTTGTTTCACCAGTGCAGCAACAAATTCGGAGATTGATGAGATGGAGAAGAAATCGGACTCTAAGCCCTATGGCCGGTTTTTCGCGATGATCGGAACATCGACCGCGATCATGTTCGGCCTGATGTATCTGAACACCTATGCCCTTGATCATGTGTTCTTCAGTGAAACACGGTTCTACATGGCTTTCCTCATGGGATCGGTAATGGCGGTTGTGATGCTGACATTCATGCTGGGGATGTACCGAAACAAGGCAGTAAACACGGCGATCTATGCAGGCTCAATCCTGGTATTCGCGGGCTCGCTCTGGCTTGTCCGCAGTCAGGAGACCGTGCAAGACGTAAGCTGGATGCGCGCGATGATCCCGCACCATTCCATTGCCATTCTCACCAGCGAACGGGCGGAGATTTCCGACCCCCGGGTGCAGGAACTAGCTAGTGAAATCATTGCAGCACAACGGCGTGAGATTGACGAGATGACCGCGTTGATCGCGGACCTCGATGGATCGTGACATCAACAAAATTGGAGACCCCAATGCCCAAAACGAACAGATCTGCCGTCCTCTATCGTATGGTCATGGCCGACCATACTTGCCCCTACGGCCTCAAATCCAAGGACCTTCTGGAGCGTGAAGGGTATTCCGTCGATGATCGCCATCTGACCAGCCGCGATGAAACCGATGCGTTCAAACAGGAGCACGGTGTCAAGACGACCCCCCAGACTTTCATTGAGGGCGAGCGGATCGGAGGCTACGACGACCTGGCCGCTCATTTCGGGAAACCTGTGAAGGGCGAAGGCGACACGTCCTACCAGCCTATCATCGCGCTGTTCAGTATCGCCGCGCTGATGTCAGTCGCCGTCACTTGGCTGACCCTCGGCGTGCCATTGGCCGGGCGATCCGTCGAATGGTTCATTGCAATATCAATGGTGCTGCTGGGTCTCCAGAAGCTTAAAGACCTGGAGTCTTTCGCGACGATGTTCCTCAACTATGATCTGCTGGCGCAACGCTGGGTTCGCTATGGCTACGTTTATCCGTTCGTAGAGACCGGCGCAGGACTGCTGATGATGGCGGGCGTCCTACCGTTGCTTTCTGCCCCTGCGGCATTGTTCGTTGCCAGTATCGGGGCGGTCAGCGTGTTCAAGGCGGTCTATATCGACAAACGAGAATTGAAATGTGCCTGCGTCGGAGGCGACAGCAACGTGCCGTTGGGGTTCGTGTCGCTGACCGAGAACCTGATGATGATCGGCATGGCGATCTGGATGCTCACGAAAGCGTTAGGCGGTATCGCTTGACCCTCCAGTAGGTGGAATCTGTATCCCGGGCGAAATTGCAACGGAGAACGCAGTGAACAATCGACTATTGGCAGGAGCAAGTTTCGTTGCGGTGGCGGCAGCGGGGCTGTGGTGGACATTTCAAACAGAGCCCGCGTCTACGGCTCCGGCAGCAGATGAGGCGGGATCTGCCCTCGCCGAGGTCTTACTGCCAGAGACGCTATCGGCGAATGCCCAGATCGGGGAAAATATCTATCTAAGCCAATGCGCGGATTGCCATGGGGTCGATTCCGTGGGCCGGGCTGGCATTGCCCCTCCGTTGGTCCATATCATTTACGAGCCATCGCACCATGGCGATGAGGCGTTTCAAAGGGCCGCCGCCCTGGGTGTTCAGCAACACCACTGGTCCTTCGGCAACATGCCCGCCGTCGAGGGCCTGACCCGCGGCGATGTCGCCATGGTCGTCGATTACATCCGTGAGCTTCAACAGGCCAACGGCATAAACTAAGGAACGTAAGAATGAAAAACCTGATCAGCGCGTCGTTCGCCGTTGCTCTATCCACCGGCATCGCAGCGGCCCACAGCGACGCCATGACGACGATGCCAGCCGATGGTGACACCGTCCGGACCGCACCTGAGCACGTCATGTTCACATTCGACGATCAAATCCGGCTGACCCGCATCGAGATGACCCATGGCGATACGCCGGCCGCTGATCTGGACCTGAGCGATCAGCAGTCTTTCGGGACCGAGTTTTCGGTGCCAGTTACGGACATGGGCCCCGGCACGTACCTGATCGAATGGCGGGGGCTTGGGATTGACGGGCATCCCGTCGTCGGTTCCTTCACTTTCAACGTCGAGTAAACCCATGCCCGATATCTGGGGGCAGGTCGCCATCATCATTAAATTGTGCCTCTACCTGAGCGTTCTTACGGCAACGGGTCTGGTCATGGTTCGTGTCGTTTTTGCCAATCAGCTCGGCGACACCCCCCTTGCCATTCGCAAGACCACTGCTGTGGCGGCAGCGATTGGCCTTGGGGCTGCGGGTTTGGCCTTTGCAGTTCGTGGCGCCGCTTTGACGGGCGATGCCTCGGGCATCACCGACCCGCAGATACTCGGCATACTGTGGCAAACACCCGTGGGCACGGTACTTTCCCTTCGTGTGATCGGCTTGGGCCTCATCCTTATCGGCTTGATGACGGGCCAGTTGGGCAAATGGGTGGCGCTTGCGGGGACCGCGCTCGTACTGTGGTCCTTCGCCCAGATTGGGCACCTTTCCGGAGCCGTGACGGGGATGAAAGTGCTGCTGGTCGTGCATCTGGCGGGCGTCGCATTCTGGATCGGCGTGCTATCGCCGCTCAGGCGGTTGGCCTCCAATCCTTTGTATCTTTCGCAAGCCGCCACTCTGGGCCATCGGTTTGGACAGATTGCAACCATCGTGGTGCCCGTCCTGATCGGAGCAGGTGTGTTTCATGCGTGGAAATTGACCGGATCGTGGGCGAACCTGATCGGCTCCGCCTATGGTCAGACCCTTTCGGCCAAAATCGCCCTCGTAAGCCTTCTTTTGGGCCTCGCTGCAGCCAACAAGCTGCGGTTCGTCCCCCAGCTTGCTGCCGGTGACACACAGGCCGCTCGACACCTTTCCTTGTCCATCAGTGTCGAATGGGTCGCCATCGTCGCGATCCTGTTGGCGACATCCATCTTCACCTCAATCCTACCGGTGCCCACATGATCCTAACGCGTCGCACATTCCTCGCCACGACTGCCGCGTCGGCCTTTCTTCCGCGCGTTGCTTTGGCGACACCAATCACCCTGCGGGCAGAGCCGGTATCGGCTCAAATCCTGCCCGAGACGGAGCCCGCGACCCGAATGCTGGGATTGAACGGCTCTACCCCCGGGCCAGAGCTTCGCCTGCGACAGGGCGAGACGCTGTCTGTCCTGTTCGACAACCAGACAGATCAAGGTTCAGCGATGCATTGGCATGGTATTCGCATAGACAACGCCATGGACGGTGTACCCGGCTTGACCCAAGACCTCGTAGAGCCAGGCACGACGTTCGACTATAACTTCGTCACCCCTGATCCTGGCACCTACTGGTATCATTCCCATGCCCGGTCGTGGGAGCAGGTGGAACGTGGCCTCTACGGCCCGTTGATCGTGGAAGAGACCAACCCGCCGCCTGTCGACCACGACATCACGGTGATTGTGGATGATTGGAGAATGGATCGGTCCGGGCAGTTGGCGGGAGATTTCGGAAACCGCCACGACTTCTCTCACGGGGGACGACTGGGCAATTTCGCGCGTGCTGTGATCTCCCGGCCATCGGTGCGACAAGGCGACCGAATCCGGCTGCGTCTGATCAACACGGCTACGGCACGCATTTTCCCGCTTGAAGTTACGGGGATCGAGGGGGTGATTGTCGCCTTGGATGGGATGCCCTTGCCGGACCCGATGCCAATTTCCGATCTGGTTATGGCCCCCGCCCAACGCATCGACATTATCGCAGACGTCGCTGACCCTGTGTCGATCCTTATCCAGACTGGAGAAGGCCCGTATGAGCTAGGCCAGATTGCGCTGGAAGGCATGAACGCAGACCCAATCATCAATGAGATTGTCGGTTTGCCAATGACCCCGACAGCCATGCCGGCCCCCACCCCCGATCACGCCTTGACCCTGACCATGGAGGGCGGAGCCATGGGTGGGAGGCACTCGGGCGAGGATCTGTGGGGGTTTAATGGCCAATCGAACCTGACCGACACACCCTTCGCCCGATTTGATCGCGGGCAGACAGCGCGGATCACTCTGGTCAACGAAACCGCGTTCCCCCATGGCATTCACCTTCACGGGCACCACTTCCATGAAGTTGCCGCCGATGGGTCGCTCGGGCCGCAACGCGACACGACCCTCGTCAATGCAAGGGAAACCCGCGATATCGTTTGTGTCTTCGACAATCCCGGCCAGTGGCTGCTTCATTGTCATATGCTTGGGCATCAGGCTGCCGGCATGAAGACTTGGGTGCAGGTGGCGTGATGCGTCTGTTTATGCCGTTGGTCGTGCTGGCCATAACCCCCGCCTCTGCCGTTGCAGACCATGAGATGGAAGGTCGCGATATCGCGAACGGACGGTCCCACTATGAAACCCACTGTGCCGCCTGCCATGGCCCGGATCTGGAGGGTCAACCCAACTGGCGGGTGCCCGGTGACGATGGGGTTCTTCCAGCTCCACCCCATGATCGCACGGGCCATACATGGCACCACGATAACCAACTGCTGTTCGACTATACATATCTGGGCGGTCAGGCGGCACTGGAGGCCCGTGGCATCGCCGGCTTCAATAGCGCCATGATGGGAATGCAGGACATTCTGACAGAAGATGACGTCTGGGATATCCTTGCATACATCCGGTCAACGTGGCCTCAAGACGTACAAGACATCCAAGCCAGCATGAACCCGCCCCACAGTGAAGAGTGACGCTTTTGGATGGCATCCTTGGCCGTGGCTGCCGGGATTACTCGCTCATGCTCCGGTAGCGACCTCAAATGCCGAACGCGATGCCGAAAAGATTTCGGTTCAACACAGCCGTGCTCAAGTTGAATCTATTAACTCAGATTTTCAGAAAAACGTTATGCCGAGTATAAAGCGTTGCGTTTCTTGAACCGCATAGCAGGAGACTTTCCACAGTCAGCTCGTGTGATCCATCGCCTTGAGGGTACGCCATCTAGGCTTAAATAAGTCGACAAAATTGGATATAGCTTTCGTCTTGGATATGGCTAAAGGATTGCACTGAGGACAAAATTTCGTGGCGTCTTCTCGATCAACTGCATAGGAAATTACTTAAGGGCGCCGATAGCTTCATTGCTTTTGCACGTAATTTTTTTCTGGTGCCTAAGTGTGGGACCCCTACCGGCGGAGAACCGCAACTTGCGGGGTAACCATTTGTGCGGCGAAGCCTCTGAACTACGTCATCTGAAAGATCACCGGTCGCAGTTGCCCCCCCCCCCCGCGGCTCCGACCGGCCGAGTTGGTTGCTTATTTGATACGCCGAAGGTACCCGCCAGGAGCCACCGAAATTTGCAATTTTGCGTCAATGTTGCGGTCAATTTCGAAATCATCGTTAGTCTGAAGAAACGCGTTTACAGCAGTCCTTGGATTGTCTCCCGGGCCCCAGGGCCTATCGTGAAACAACGAAGCGTCCATGTTTTCAACTAAGGTGTCGAATACGACGCAATAACTGTCGACGCTCGTCAGGTCGGCATAGGCCTCCAACTCCGCAAGTACGTGGTCGTGTGTGTGATTGCTATCCAATGATATCATCACTGTCTTCGCGCCCTCGGCGGCTGCACGGACCTGTTTGATAATATCCGGCGCGATGGAGGAGCCCTCGATCATATCAATACGGCCCGCCATCGGATGCGCTTCAATGGCCTCTCGGTTATGAGCGCGGATATCAATGTCGATTCCAAGTATACGACGTTTGGGGGCGGCGGGATCCATCACCTCTCTGGCCTCGATTGCTTCGCACAACTCAAGCTGAGCCAGCTGCGACGCCATGAAAATCAGGGATCCGCCGTGGGCAATCCCCGTCTCGATAATCAGGTCCGGCTTCACGTCCCAGATCAGTTCCTGCATGGCCATGATGTCTTGCGGATACTGAATAATCGGGCGGCCTTGCCAAAAAAAGTTGTAGGAGTACTGCTTGGCGAAGCTGGCCTCGATGAACTGATGGGCGGCAGCTTCCATCTGAGAAGCGTCGGTTTTGACGGCGTCGAGGCGCTCGGCCATTTCTTTCTCGAAGGGGGTCATTCAAATGTCTCCTGACGGGGCCGGGGTTCGGGAAAATCACTGTGCTCTGGAAGTTCGGTTGGATGGCCGACGACACAGGCGGGATCAAATGGGTTATCGGGTCGCGCTCCGAAGTTAAGCAACTCAACGCGACCATATCTTTGTGCGATACGGGTGGCCAGAACGCGCACGCTGATACCTTCGCCCGAGCAGACGTTCACAGGCCCCGATACGTCACCAAAGGTGGCCAGAATGATCCGGCGCGCGCCTTCTTCAACGTCGAGAAAGTCACGGATTTGCGAGCCTTGGCTAAGGTCTACGGGCTGCCCTTGCGACAGACGTTCATGCAAATGCGCCACGAGGCGGTTAGGGTGTTCACCTTCGCCAAAGAGGTAGAACAACCGGCACCACGCGAAGGCGGTTTCCGTTTGCGCCAATGACGTGGACAGCGCTGTGAAAGCAGCAGCCTTCGCGCCGGCATAAGGAGACTGCGGTTCCAGTGGCGTGTCGGTCCGCAGTGGGGCGTCGCCCATGCGGTACTCGATACAGGTCCCGATGCCGGTGAATTTGGCCACCTTGGCAGATCATGAAACCCGCGCATGAGAGGGGGCGCGAACATGGGGCCGGTATCGCCTCTCGCGGCAGGCTTGCAAAGTTCTGCAAGACAAGCGCCGCAAGATCTACCGCTCTAACAATCCCCAGAACTCCAGAACAGCTCCGCGCAAAACATCATTGTCCTGCGTGATTTTGCGCAATTCTCGTTGGCTGATAGATTTTGCTGGAACAAAGAACTCGACGCCGTCTGGCTGGTTTCGCACCGCATCAAACGGCAAGATACTCGCGCCAAATCCGCGCCGCACGAATGAGAGGATCGCTGTCGTGTTACGGGCCTCCAATGTGCTCGCGAGACGCAATTCACCGACGATGGGCGCCTCAACAAGCTCACAAAGCGGGTTCGCGATGAGCGGCTCTAGCGCCAACAGGTTCCAGTCTGATGCGCCTTGATTTGCCAAATGGGCTTTGTGGATCAGGCCGCCTTCGGCACAGACAATGCCCAGATCATCCGCAAAAATGCGCGTGCCTTCCAACGGCTCGTCCGGGCGCGCTGACACGATGCCGATGTCTGCTTCGTCGCGCTTTACCCGGGCACGCACGGTCGCACTGTCCACATCGCTGATTTCGATCCGCACCTCGGCGTGCGTCTTGCGAAAGGCGTCGATGACATCGGGCAGCAAGGCAACCGTAGCAGACGGCACAGCGGCAATGCGCACAATCCCCGCCGTCGACATCGCATGGCGGCGTATGGCCTCGACGCTTTTGTCAAACACATCCGTCGCCCGAGTGCTCTCTTCCAGCACGAGTCGCCCCAAAGGGGTAAGGCGGTTCTTGCGGTCTGTTTCAAACAGTGGACCGCCGATTTCTTGCTCGAACTGAGCCAGCATCATGGACACGGCTGAAGGCGTGCGCCCCAAGACCGCAGCGGCCCCCGCGAGGGTTCCCTGGTTGGCGGTCACGGAGAACGCACGGAGCATTTCCAACCTGATCGACATTCAGAAATCCTGAATAAAGCTTCAATAGCTTTAGAATGACTGAAGTCACCGCAACGGTCTAGGAGTTGATCAATCACAAAGGAGACAGCCATGACCGATCTTACGCAGCTTTATATCGATGGTGTTTGGACAGACGGTGCCACGCAAATCGAAAATCGCAACCCGTCTGATACGTCGGATTTGATTGGCATGTACGCCCAGGCGGATGCAGGGCAGCTTGACACCGCCCTTGCCGCTGCACGCCGTGCGCAACCTGCGTGGTGGGCTGCGGGCATCCAGAAACGCCACGACGTATTGATGGCGATCGGCACCGAGTTGATGGCCCGCGCCGAAGAGATCGGGCGCTTGCTGTCGCGTGAAGAGGGTAAGCCACTGGCCGAAGGCAAAGGAGAGGTCTACCGCGCGGGTCAGTTCTTCACCTATTTCGCCGCCGAGGTCCTGCGCCAGCACGGCGATCTGGCCGAAAGCGTGCGCCCCGGCATCGAGATTGACGTGCGCCGCGAGGCGGTTGGCGTTGTGGCGATCATCTCGCCCTGGAATTTCCCCGTCGCCACCCCCGCCTGGAAAATCGCCCCCGCGCTGGCCTTTGGGAACGCCGTCGTGTGGAAGCCTGCCAATGTCACGCCTGCCAGTGCAATTGCCCTGACCGAGATCATCTCTCGCCAAGACATCCCCAAAGGCCTCTTCAACCTTGTTGCAGGTCCGGGGCGCGATGTTGGACAACGGCTTGTGGAAAGCGCGGATGTGGATGCGATCAGCTTCACCGGCTCTGTACCAGTTGGCCGTGGCATTGCCGCCGCTGCTGTTCAAAACATGACCAAGGTGCAGATGGAGATGGGCTCCAAGAACCCGTTGATCGTCATGGATGATTGCGACCTTGATCTGGCCGTGACGCACGCCGCAGGGTCCGCATTTGGCGGCACGGGTCAGAAATGCACCGCCGCCAGCCGGCTGATTGTGCATGCCTCTGTGCATGATCAATTCGTCGAAAAACTCGTCGCGGCGGCGGGTGCGATGAAGGTTGGCCATGCGCTGGAAGACGGCACACAGCTGGGCCCGGTGGTCAGTGAAAGCCAGTTGAACGGCAACCTGGAGTATGTCGGCATCGGCAAGTCCGAAGGCGCGGAGTTGCTTTGCGGTGGCGACCGTCTGGAGATGGCGACCGAGGGCTACTACATGGCTCCTGCCGTCTTTGTGGGCACCCGCAATGACATGCAGATCAACCGCGAGGAAATGTTCGCGCCGATCACCGCCGTGCAAAAAGTCGAGAGCTATGACGAAGCACTGACAACGGCCAATGACACGCAATTCGGCTTGACCGCCGGCATCATGACAACCTCGCTGGCGCGGGCCAGCCACTTCCGCGCCAACATGCGGGCCGGTTGCGTGATGGTGAACCTGCCCACCGCTGGCACGGATTACCATGTGCCCTTCGGTGGGCGCGGGGCGTCCAGCTTTGGCCCGCGCGAGCAGGGGTCCTATGCGGCTGAATTCTACACAACCGTGAAGACCGCTTATGTCTCTGCGGGTGAGCCGTCATGAGCTACCTGATCGACGGTCTGCAATATGCGAACTGGTCCGAAAAGATCTTTCGCCAGATGCGCAAGGGAGGCGTGGACGCGGTCCACGTCACCATCACCTATCATGAGACATTCCGCGAAACGGTTCTGATTATCGAAAAGTGGAACCGCTGGTTTGAGCAATATCCCGATCTGATCTTTCAGGGCCGCACCGCCGACGACGTCCGCATAGCGCGTGAAACCGGGCGCACCGCGATCTTCTTTGGCTCGCAAAACCCGTCCTGCATCGAGGATGACATCGGGCTGGTCGAAGTCTTGCACACGCTGGGTCTGCGGTTCATGCAGCTGACCTATAACAACCAGTCGCTTCTGGCATCGGGATGCTACGAGGATGAAGACATCGGCCTGACCCGCATGGGTAAACAGGTTGTGGCGGAAATGAACCGCGTGGGCGTGGTGGTGGACATGAGCCATTCCGGCGAACGCTCCACCTTTGAGGCGATTGAGCACTCGACCCGTCCGATCACCATCAGCCACGCCAACCCTGCCAGCTGGCACAATGCCCTGCGCAACAAATCTGACGACCTGCTGCGCGCGCTTGGCGCGTCGGGTGGCTTTCTAGGCCTGTCCGTTTACCCCCACCACCTCAAGGATGGCGGTGACTGCACGCTGCAATCCTGGTGCGATATGGCGGCGCTGGCTATTGATCTGGCGGGGCCGCAAAACGTCGGCATCGGCACGGACCTCTGTCAGGACCAGCCCGACAGCATCGTTGAATGGATGCGTGTGGGCCGCTGGACCAAGACGATTGACTACGGCGAAGGCTCTGCCACCAACGCGGGCTTCCCGCCCATGCCCACATGGTTCAACGACAACCGCGACCTGGCGGGCATTCGCGCAGGTCTGAGCGCCGCAGGGCTGGACGAGGCCACAACAGACGGGCTCATGGGCGACAACTGGCACGCCTTTTTCGCGAAAAGCTTCGGGGCGCAATCCGCACCCCGCAAAATTCAAAGCGCTGCTGAATAGGCCGCGTACCATCGCTTATGGGAGGAACGATAATGAGCGATACGACGAAAGCAACGGGTCAGCCTTCGGGCACCACAGACAAGGCACTCTTCGCGATTACGGGCGGTTTCATCGCGCTGTTCTGCGCCTATGCGTTTTTCAACATCGAGGGCCTTTCGGCGCTGGTCGACAGCAGCTTTGCGTTCTCGGCACAGTATTTCGGGCTTTATTGGCAGGTTCTACTGCTCGCCACTTTCCTGATCGGGTTGCTGCTTTGTGTGTTGCCCGGCTCCAGGACCCTGATGGGCGGGTTGTCCCTGCCTGAGTTCGGCACGTTCAGCTGGGCGTCCATGATCATGTGTACCTTGCTTGCGGGCGGTGGCGTGTTTTGGGCGGCGGGTGAGCCGATTGCGCATTTTCTCTCGCCCGCGCCCGTCTTTGGCGATCTGAGCGGTGACGTGCAGGCGCAGGCGCACGCCGCCCTTGCGCAGAGCTTTCTGCATTGGGGCTTTCTGGCTTGGGCTATTCTGGGGTCACTGACCACCGTGATGCTGATGCATTACCACTACGACAAAGGTCTGCCGCTTGCGCCCCGCACACTGCTGTACCCAGTGTTCGGAGATCGCGCCCTCAGCGGGCCTATCGGTGTCATTACAGATGCGTCCTGCGTCATCGCTGTGGTTGCGGGCACCGTTGGTCCCATCGGTTTTCTGGGTCTGCAAATGTCCTATGGCCTGAACGAACTGACAGGTATTCCTGACAATTTCACCACCCAAGCCATCGCCATTCTGGCACTGGTCGGGCTTTACACCGTGTCTGCGATTACCGGTCTGGCCAAAGGCATCAAGATCTTGTCGCAGATTAACGTGATCCTGGCGGCGGCCCTGTTGGCCTTCATGCTGGTCGCAGGCCCGACGATGCAGATTTTCGCAGGCTTCTTCGGTGGCATGCAGGTCTATGCAACGCATTTCTTTGATATGGCGATGTATCGCGGCGATGCGGGCTTTTTCAGCGATGCCGGCTGGCTTGGATGGTGGACTGTGTTCTTCTGGGGTTGGTTCATGGGCTATGGCCCGCTGATGGCCGTCTTCATCGCGCGTATCAGCCGTGGACGGTCGATCCGCCAGATCATCCTGACGCTGTCGGTTATGGCCCCGCTGATCACAAACTTCTGGTTCACCATCATTGGCGGCTCCGGCATTTTCTTTGAAATTGCAGAGCCGGGTATCGTGTCGGGCCCATTCGAGGGCTTCAACCTGCCAGCCGGTCTGTTGGCGATCACACAAGCCATGCCCATGGGCATGATCCTGTCGGTCCTGTTTCTGGTGCTGACGATGTGCTTCGTGGCAACGACCAGCGACTCCATGAGCTATGTGATCTCATCCACCATGACCACCGGAGAGCCGTCCACCGCGATGCGGGCATTCTGGGGCTTGGCGATGGGTGTCATGGCGTTGATCCTGATTTCGACCGGATCGGGCGGCATCGGCAAATTGCAAAGCTTTATCGTGGTGACGGCTGTGCCGGTCTCCCTGATCCTGCTGCCATCCCTTTGGGATGCGCTGCGGATTACGTGGATGCTCGGCCGCAAGACCGAAGTCGCCTCCGCCTGAAAATACGAGGTGGCGCGGTGAACCCGCGCTACCTCGCCTGGGAAAATGCACGTTTGGGAGGACCTGCAATGTCTGTCAGCACTCGGAGAGTAACACCTGAACTGGCCCGCTATATGCGCGCTCCGTCCGAGGTCATGCGCCTTGCACGAATGGGCAGCGGCCATCCCACGCGCTTGTCGTTTCTGCGTGTCCTGCTCAGACGCCTTGGCACGGCAGATTGGCAAATTGACCGGCCCGTCTGGAACGTTGATGCCAAAGGCGTGGGCCACGGCGTCTACCGAGTAAAAAGCGGCAATCGCACCTATAGCCTTGTGGCATTCGCCCATGATCTTCCGCCTGAAATGCGCTCTGACCGGGTGATTGCAACGGCATGGGACGCGACGTTCACGCTATTTGACGGCGACCCCAGCGACACGGATATCGCACGATTGGCCGAAAATGTCCCGCTCCAGGAAGTAGGTCGTATCAGCCCCAAGGAACTCACCCTGGCCCGCGCGAACCGCTCGGTTCGCTTGTTCGAGCATGTCGTCGATACCTTGGCGCAAGGCCAGCAACCGGACCCCGACGAGATTGCCAACGTGGGGTATCTCATGCGCACTACGGCCGTTTATGGCTCGGGTAAGTTCGGCGCGTGTGATCGCAGCGACATTGCAGCGCGCGCGGAACTGGCCGCGCCCTTTCAGGTCGAAATGCTCACCGTTTGGCTGATCCGGGCGTTTACCATCGATATCGTCGAACACATCGCCGCCGCCAAAGGCGGAGACCGCGCCGTGAAACTTGACCGAGACACGCGTCGCAGCCTTGGCGTGGGTAATTCAACCGGCCTAGGCATGGCCCCGTTCGTCGTGCGCCACCCTGTTTTGCTCAACAACTGGATGATGGCCCGCGAAACGGCTTTGGCCCGGGTGCGGGCGCAGACGCGCGCAACCCCACAGACCATCGCAGGCCTGACCGCCGCAGCGCAGGGCGCAGCGACCAACGCACAGGCTTGGCATTCCGAGCATCCGGTTCAGGTGCGCAAGCTGCATGATCTGCGCCGCGATCTCGCTCTGATTACCGAATGTCTTGCGGGATGGGACTGGGACACCGATCATCCTTGGGACGCGCTCTGGCGATGGGGGGAGGCAACGCTCACCCTTGAAGGGCAAGAGGCGCTGCTGTCCCTGATGCTTGAACCCCATGGCGCCTTGATCGACGATCTGGCCGATCACATGGGCGCAGATGAGGCGGCCAACTTCCGAATTGACGGGGCCATGCCCGTGGCCCAACTGCGCGACATTCTGGAGAGTGATTACGCGTGGGCGCTGAAGATTGATTTCTCTGCGCCCGAAAACATCGCGCGCTTCTGGTATGTCTCCGAAGAAAAGCTGGAACCCCGCTTGGGCGAACGCGCAACCGAAGACGGCGCCACTTTGGAACAGCCCCTTTGCATCGCGCGGCTGATGTCCGAGCTCTACTTGAGTGTGCAGGCGGCGGAAGCGTCCAGCCCTGTTGCAGCGCTGATACTGGCCCATCCCGAACACCGCTATGCGGTGCGCCGAGCACAGGTGGCGGCCCGGCATCCCTTTGCGGAAGTGCAAGACAACCTGATTGCCGCTGACATGCTGCCCATCGACCTTCTGCGCTGCAAGCTGGCGTTCTTCGGTGCCAGCCAGTTTGATCCGCGTTCTGACCGTTGGGTGCGCATCAACCTGTTCGCAGGCGCTCCGTTTCCCGACGAGCTTGGATCGGAGCCCACGGCATGAGCCATCATCCTCACGACCAGACACGCGGCGATTCCACGCCATACTTCAGCGAAATGCAATCCGCACCGCTATCGTGCAACGAGGCTGCATCGCTGTGCATGAAGGCGGCACGTGGCGCAGGCATGAGCTGGGGCCTGGCCGAAGAAGCCGGGTTTTCAGCCGCATGGCTGGTGTCGCACGGGCTTGATGGCCCGTCATTCCTGCGGGCGCATCTGGAACGCGCCGACGGTAAGGATTGGTCGGATCTGTGTCCCGCCATCGTCCCCGGGAAATGGGAGAACGCAAAAGGCCAAGCCGTTTGCCCGATCATTCTGGGGGCAACCTTGAGCGATTATGCCGAGTTGCCGGAAGGACCCGTCGTGGGGGCCAAGATCATGTTGGGGCTGGTCAGTG
This sequence comes from Gymnodinialimonas sp. 57CJ19, assembly GCF_038396845.1. NCBI lineage: Bacteria > Pseudomonadati > Pseudomonadota > Alphaproteobacteria > Rhodobacterales > Paracoccaceae > Gymnodinialimonas > Gymnodinialimonas sp. 57CJ19. Next base: position 1,193,206 of record NZ_CP151587.1, on the reverse strand, counting down.
CGCCGATATTGTTGCTGCCCTTCCTGTCCGAACTGGGCCGCGCTTATGGTCTGACCTTCACGTTGTCCGCTCAAACGGGGGCGGTTGATATCAATGCCGATCCGACCTCGCTACACGCGGCCGCACACCTGCTGGATGTCGCGCAGCTTGAGTTGACCATGGGCGTCAAGGCCGACGAGCCATGCGACCGCGAAGATCCATCAACGCCAAACGCCAAGACGACGGCCGCGACGATTGCGGCCCTCAACACATTCGCCATGCGTACGACCGTTCCGGCAACGGATGCGTCACGCGCTGGCGCTGGATCAACCCTCAGTGACAACGACTAACAAAGGAAATGTCATGACCCTCTCGCGCCTCAACCCAGGCCCCCGAATGAGCCAGGCGGTCACCGTCGGCAATATCGCGTTTCTGGCCGGTCAGGTTCCCGACGACCTGACTGCCGATATCGAAACCCAGACCCGTCAGGTACTAACCAAGATGGACGCCGTCATCGCCGAGCTGGGAGCAGCCAAGGCAGACATCGCATCGATTCAAGTCTGGCTGGCCGACATGGCCGATTTCCAAGGCATGAACGCCGTTTGGGACCAATGGGTCAGCAAAGACGCGCCACCCGCACGTGCCACCGGCGGCACAGCGCTCGCGCGTCCCGGCATGCGCGTTGAAATGATCGCTGTCGTCGCCCTGCCCCAGGCGGCCGCCTGACCCTGATTGTACTGGAGTGGCTTGGGCTGGCCGCTTCAGCGTGCATCGTTTCACGCCGCCGATCCCGAAATAGGGCGGCGTGGACATTCGCCACCAGGTCGAAAGCCCCCCCCGGCAGCCGCAAGCACAGGCTTGCACGTGCGCTGTTTCTTGAAGTCCTCAGCCCCGATTGTGTTCACGGCTGCACCGATGCCTGCGCACGCAATCCGGAGACTTTGAGCGTTGAATGCGACTGAACGACCACGCGGATATCTGGGAATTTTGCTGGATGCGTGTCACGGTAACCGTGAAGCATTCAACTCAGCATGTGGTTTGTGGCGGATAATGCAGCGGGCGGGGTGCGACCCAGTGCTTCTGATACCGAGATTTCGATGGTGCGACACATCGCATCCAACGGAAGTCCGTTTTGAACATTGCGGAACGGGTGCTCTAGCTCATTGGTGACCGCTTGAAGGCCGAAGAACACATAGGCGACCACGGCCGCAAAGAGCGGCGCGAACCAGCCCGTCGCTTCGATCAGGGCAAAGGGCAATAACCAGCAGTAAAGATACGTCGTTCGGCGCACCAACAGGGAATAGACAAACGGCAGCGGCGTGGTGAAGATCCGCTCGCAACCGGCTTGCGCAAGGCCCAATGAGGAGAGCGTTTGCGAGATCGTCATTTGGCCAAATCCGCTGATCGCATCTTCTTTGACGAGGTTGCCAATCTTGTCGGCCATCGAGCGTAACGCGGAATCCGCCGGATTCTTTCGCGCAACCATTGCGGCGGCCTCCTGTTCACCGACCCAGTCACGGATGTCCGCCTCTACATCCACCCCGCGTAGAAAACCGCGATGCAAATGCGCGAAGGCCACGGCGCACGACAGGATCCGTTCACGGTCCGCACCCTTTCCAACAAAGACACACATGTGCCGCCCCAAGTTGCGCACATCCGCAATCATGGCCCCCCAGAGCTTTCGCGCCTCCCACCAGCGATCATAGGCCGCGTTGTTGCGAAACCCGAGAAACAGCGACAGGGCGACGCCAAATATCCCCATGGCACCGATGGAGATACGTGGCAGCGGGACGACGTAGGTGTCCAGCATCATGACGATCACGGTCAAAAGTGCGATACCAATGATCCTGCCATAGATCTTTGGCACCACGGAACCTTGCATCACGAAGAACAGTTTCAGGGTCGAAGGCGCTTCTCTAACGATCATTTCGCGATCCTGTTTGTCGATGGTGTCATCTCTTGCGCCTTGCTTAACCCCTCACCGAGGTGGTCCAGAAGCAGTCGCACTTTGGGCGAAAGGTGGCGGTTGTGGGGGTAGACTGCCCAGATACCGTCATTGGGCGCGCTATAGTTCTCGAGGATCGGCACCAACCGACCGGCCGCAATATCTGCATGAATGTAATAGTCTGGCAGTTGGATAATGCCGATGCCCTTAAGTGCAGCATCGACCAGTGACCAACCGCTGTTGCAGCGAATATTACCTTTGACGCGGATGTGACGGGCCCTGCCCTGTTCCTGAAACCGCCAGGTATCCAGCGTTCCTTGCAGGCAATTGTGCGGCTCCAGCTCGGACAGGGTGTAGGGCGTGCCGTTCACGGATAGATAGGCCCGCGACGCGCAAGTGTAATGGGTGCGGGACGCCAGCCGTTTTGCCATCATCGTACTGTCGTTCAATTCGCCCAAACGGATCGCCAGATCATAGCTCTCTGCAACAAGATCAACCATCTGGTTGGTCAAGGTCAGGGTCACATCCAACTGAGGATAGCGCGCAACGAAGTCGTTGATCAGGGGCGCAATCCTGCTCTCGCCATAGGTCACGGGCGCGGTCATGTTGAGCCTGCCCTTGGGGGTCTGGTGCAGATCGGTAACTGCGCGTTCTGCTTCGGCCAGCCCGTCAAGAACCTGACGACAGTGGTTGTAATAGATTTGCCCTGTATCGGTGATCGAAACCTTGCGGGTGGTGCGATAGAACAGCTTGACCCCCAGCCGCGCCTCAAGGGCTCCGATTTGGCGGCTGACCTGTGCGGTCGAAACCCCCAAGCGGTTGGCCGCGGCGGTAAAGCTCTCGGCTTCCGCGACAGCGACAAATTCAGAAACGCCTTCCCAGATAACCAATCGAGTCTCCACCAGCGCCGGACCAAGCAACCACACCATTACCATACAGTAATAGTTATTTGCAGATTTACCCGATTATCTTGTGTCGGAAATAGAGTAAATCACAAGTCAGAAACCCCACATCAGAGAAAAGTGAGCCAGAATGACCGGTATCATCAAATCGAAAGCCGCCGTTGCCTGGGCTGTAAACGAGCCCCTGTCTATTGAAGAAATCGACGTGATGCCGCCGCAAGCGGGCGAAGTGCGCGTGCGCATTGTCGCGTCCGGCGTGTGTCATACCGATGCGTTCACCCTGTCGGGCGATGACCCCGAAGGCCTGTTCCCGGTTGTTTTGGGCCATGAGGGCGGCGGCATCGTTGAATCCATCGGCGAAGGCGTGACCAGCGTGGCTGTGGGCGATCACGTGATCCCGCTCTACACGCCCGAATGCGGCGAGTGTAAGTTCTGCAAATCCGGCAAGACCAACCTCTGCCAGAAGATCCGCGAGACCCAAGGCAAGGGGTTGATGCCTGACGGCACCAGCCGGTTCTACAAGGACGGCAAACCGATCCTGCACTACATGGGCTGTTCGACCTTCTCGGAATACACTGTGCTGCCCGAGATCTCTCTGGCCAAGGTGAACCCGGAAGCGCCTCTGGAAGAGGTCTGCCTGCTGGGTTGCGGCGTCACCACCGGCATGGGCGCGGTGATGAACACCGCCAAGGTCGAGGAAGGCGCGACGGTTGCGATCTTTGGCATGGGCGGCATCGGCCTTTCGGCTGTCATCGGCGCGGCGATGGCCAAGGCCAGCCGGATCATCGTGATCGACATCAACGAGAGCAAGTTCGACCTCGCCCGCAAACTGGGCGCCACCGACTTCATCAATCCCAAGGACCACGACAAGCCGATCCAGGATGTGATCGTCGAGATGACAGACGGCGGCGTCGATTACTCCTTCGAGTGCATCGGCAACGTCAACGTCATGCGCTCGGCGCTGGAGTGCTGCCACAAGGGCTGGGGCGAATCTGTCGTGATCGGCGTCGCTGGCGCGGGTCAGGAAATCTCCACCCGTCCGTTCCAGCTTGTCACCGGTCGTGTCTGGCGCGGTTCGGCCTTTGGCGGCGTCAAGGGCCGGTCGGAGCTGCCCGAATATGTCGAGCGCTACATGAACGGTGAGTTCAAGCTGAATGACTTCATCACCCACACCATGGGCCTTGAGGACATCAACGAGGCGTTCGACCTGATGCACGAAGGCAAGAGCATCCGCTCGGTCATCCACTTCGACAAGTAAACCAAACAATTTGGTCGCGCCTTTGTTGGCGCGACCGTCACTTCAATACAGCAGGTGTGACATGTCACTCGAAAACACGAGCGTTAACAAGAATTTCGGCGGCTGGACCAAGCACTACTCCCATCGTTCAACGACATTGAATTGCGACATGCGGTTCGCCATCTATTTGCCGCCGCAGACCGCGGATGGGCAAAAAGTACCGGTGATCTACTGGCTGTCCGGGCTGACCTGCACTGACGAGAACTTCATGCAGAAAGCCGGCGCACAACGGCTGGCCGCAGAACTGGGCGTTGCGATCGTCGCCCCGGACACCAGCCCACGGGGCGCGGATGTCGCCGATGATGACGGGTATGATCTGGGGCAAGGCGCGGGATTTTACGTCAACGCCACGCAGGCTCCGTGGAACCGCCACTACCAGATGTATGACTATGTCCTGAACGAACTGCCGCAACTGATCGAAGCGACATTCCCCGTAAGCGACAAGAAGTCGATCTTCGGCCATTCCATGGGCGGCCATGGCGCGCTGGTGTTGGCACTGAGAAACCCTGAGCAGTTCAAGTCGGTTTCTGCGTTCAGCCCGATTGGCAATCCGGTCGATTGTCCGTGGGGCCAAAAAGCTTTCACCGCGTACTTGGGTAAAGATACCGCCCCATGGGCCGATTACGATGCCAGCCTGCTAATGCGCAAAGCAACCAAGGTGGTGCCAGCACTGGTCGATCAGGGAGAGGCTGATGATTTTCTGGAAGAGCAATTGAAGCCTGAAACCCTGGAAGCGGCTGCAAGAGCCAGTGGCTATCCTTTGCAGCTAAACCGTCGCGAGGGCTATGATCACAGCTATTATTTCATCGCCAGCTTCGTTGACGACCACCTGCGGTTCCACGCGGAGCATCTGAACACCTGAAGCCCGGGGGAGGACTCCATGAGTAAGGCATTCACCAAAGAAGACGACGGCCCCGAGAATATTCGGCTCGACGATCTTCCACAAAGCCCGCACCCAAATCTGGTCACCCCGTCAGGGCTGGCCAATCTCAACGACCGTTTGGCCGCCGCGCGGGAGGACCTTGCTGAACTACGGAACCGGCCGGAGGCCATTGAAAACAATATGGCGATTGCAGTCGCCGAGCGCGACATTCGTTTCCTCGAAAGCCGTATCTCCAAAGCGATCCTGATAGACCCCAAAGACCACCCCGGCGATGTGGTCACGTTCGGTGCATCGGTTGACGTCGTCAATGAAGAGGACGAGCCGTTGACATACCGAATTGTGGGCGAGGATGAGGCAGATCCGACGCAAGGACTCATTGCGCCTTACTCACCACTGGGTGTCGCTTTGCTAGGTGCGGAAATTGGCAGCACGGTGGAATGGCAAAAACCAAGCGGCGTCGTTGAGCTTGAAATCACTGCCATACGGTTCGAATGAATAGACGGGCAGCCTCTCTCGGCGATGCCGCCTGACGCCAGTGGACCATGTTGATCGGTCAAGGGAAGACCGTTTCCGCTGCGCGCGCCAGTTTCTCAACGACTTCGTCCATTTGAGCCTCGCTCATGATGAAGGGAGGCGCCAGCAAGACGTGGTCGCCAACTTTCCCATCACGTGTGCCGGGCATCGGGTAGCAGGCGAGCCCTTGGGCCATGGCCGCTTTCTTCAGCTTTCCTGCGACGCCGTGGTGGGGCGCGAACGGGGTCTTGCTGGCGCGATCCGCAACGAATTCCAGCCCCCAGAACAGCCCACGCCCACGGATATCTCCGACATGGGGCATCTGCGCGAACCGCGCGCGCAGGCGGGCCTCGAAGGCCAAACCCTTTCGGCGGACCCCTGCGATCAAGTCGCGCTCCAACATTTCTTGTAACACAGCGCGCCCAGCGGCGGCGGCGATGGGGTGACCCAGATACGTGTGGCCGTGTTGGAAAAAGCCGGTGCCGTCGGACACGGCTTGATAGATTTGCTTGCTGCACAGCATCGCGCCGATCGGCTGGTAACCCGCGCCAAGACCCTTCGCGATGCAGAGGATATCGGGAGCGATGCCATCGGCCTCGCAGGCGAACAGATGTCCGGTGCGCCCCATGCCGCACATGACCTCATCCAGAATCAACAACACGCCGTGGCGATCACAAATCTCGCGGATGCGCTTGTAGTAGTCGCCAACCGCCGCAACCGCACCCAGGGTCGCGCCCACAACCGGCTCGGCGATGAATGCCATGACGGTCTCGGGGCCGAGCCGTTGGATCTCGTTCTCCAACTCCTGCGCAGAACGGGCGGCATAGGCATCCAGCGTCTCGCCCTCCGCGCGCTCGGCGTATTCATAGCACGGCGCGATGTGGTGGACGTCAATCAACAGCGGCGAGAATTGCTCCCGTCGCCATGCGTTCCCCCCCGCCGCCAAAGCCCCCAAGGTGTTACCGTGGTAGCTTTGCCGCCGCGCGATCAGGTGCCGCCGTTCAGGTTGGCCGTTTTCGACATGGTATTGTCGCGCCAGTTTGATCGCGGCCTCTACCGCTTCTGACCCGCCAGAGACGAAGTAGACGCGATCCAGATCGCCCGGCGCATGTTCGATCAGGATATCGGCCAGTTCCTCGGCCGGGTCGGTGGTGAAAAAGCTGGTGTGGGCATAAGCCAGCGCGTCGACCTGATCCTTGATCGCCTGCCTCACCCGTTCGTTGGAATGGCCAAGGCACGAGACAGCCGCGCCCCCCGATCCGTCAAAGTAGCGGTTGCCCTGAGCGTCGATCAGGTAGCAGCCGTCACCGGCAACGGCGGTGGGCAGCTCGGCATGGCAATGGCGGGGGAATACATGGGACATGGGGTCAGCTTTCTGGGGTCAGAGGTTTCATCCAAAGGCCGTTTGGATCACAGATCGGGCCAAGGACCACTTTGGCATCGAAGCGCGTGCCTGCAATGTCGAGTGTGACTTGAGTGTCCTGCGCAACGGGTGTGTGAACATGGCCCAGGGCAATTGGCCGCCCGGCGCGATGCCCGAAGGCGGCAGAACTGGTTTCCCCGATGATCGCCCCGCCATGATAGATTGGCTCATGCCCCAACGGATTGGCTGCTGTGTCGTCCAGCGCCAGCGAAATGACGTGGTTGCATTCGCTTCGGGCACGCGCCTGTGCGAGGGCTTCGGCCCCCTTGAACCCGCCGGTCTTGCGCACCGCGAAATCGAGGCCCGTGGTGATCGGTGTCACGTCGCCATCCAACTCATGGCCCATGGCGCAGAAGCCTTTCTCGATCCGCATGGAGGTTTGGGCGAAGAGGCCCGCAGGCACGGCCCCGGCGGCGGTCAACGCGGCATAGATCGGGGCCGCGTTCTCGGCCTTGCAGGTGATCTCCCACCCCGCCTCTCCGACGTAAGACATCCGCGCGGCGCGGACGTGTTTTCCGGCGATATAGGCGGCGGCTTGTTTGAAGTAACCGATGTCGTTCAGTTCAGGCGCGGCCGTTTCTTTCGCGATACGAGCAGCGTCAGGCCCCATGAGGCCGAGGACCGCGTAGGTTTCTGTCGTGTCCGTCAGCGTTACATCGAACCCATCGGCGTGACGACGCAGCCATGCAAGATCGCGCTTGATCGCGTTGGTGCCCACGAACAGGCGGTAAAGCGTGTCGCTGATGCGCTGCGCGGTCAAATCGGACTCGAACGTGCCGCGCTCATTCAGCATCGCCGTGTAGATGACCGAGCCCGGTTTCCGCGCCATGTAGCCCGCACAGACATGCAGCAGGAACGCCTCGGCGTCGGGGCCTTCCACGTCGATCTTGCCAAAGGGCGAGACATCGAAAATGGCGGCCTTCGTGTGGGCCGCGTGGACCTCTGCTGCGACGTTGTCGTGCCAATCCGGTCGCCCGAACGTCATACGCGGCTCAGCTACCTTGCCGAAATAAAGCGGGCGTTCCCAGCCGTAGACTTGCCCCATATGGGCGTTGGCGGCGCGGTATTCCGCGTCCAAAGGCAACAAACGCAGATCGCGTGCCGTTCTCAGCTGTTTGCCGGGATAGGCGATATCGTAATGCGTCCCCAATATCTCGGGCGCGCGGGCCATGAGGTGCTCGATCGAGTTGAACACAGGCGCGAACCGCTTGGCGTCCGCCTCTCCCAGGTCGTAGGCTGTGGCCCCATGCACAATAGCATGGGCGAGGTTCATCCCCGCGCCGCCGCCTGATGCAATCCCGACAGAGTTCATTCCGGTGCCCAAGAACAGGCCCTTGGTTTCCGCAGTCTCGCCCAACATGAACGCGCCATCGGGAGTGAAAGATTCCGGCCCGTTCAGCAGCATCTTCACCTCTGCCGTCTCCAGCGCGGGCAGGCGGTGGAGCGCGTTCATCATCATCGGCTCGAAGTGATCCCAATCCTCCCCCAGCAGACCGAATTCAAAATTTTCATCCAGCACGCCGGGTTTGATCGCTTTGCCCATCGGTTCAAAGCAACCCACCAGCAGGCCGCCGCTGTCATCGCGGATATACAGGTGGCTGTCGTGGTCCGATAGCGTAGCCATGTTGCCAAAGATCCCCTCAATCGGCTTGGTCAGCAGGTAGAAATGCTCACACGGCCATAGCGGCACGTCGGCGCCCGCCATGGCGCCCAATTCGCGCGACCAAAGCCCACCGCATAGCGCGATGGCGTCGCAGGCCACCGTGCCTTGAGTGGTTTCCACGCCGCGCACCTGGCCATTTTCAGTGAGAATTCCGGTGACGCCCGTGTCTTCAAAAATCTTTGCGCCCAAGCCCTTCGCCGCTTTCACCAGCGCCGCGCAGACATCCGACGGGCTGACCCGGCCATCATCCGGGGACCAGACTGCGCCCAGGACATCTTCCCCGTTCATCAGGGGCCAGCGTTCTTGTGCTTCACCGGGCGAGATTTCCGTCACGTCGATTCCGAACGCCTTGGCCAACGCGCCTTGGCGGCGCACATGGGTCAGGCGGTCTTCGGACGTGGCGATGGACAGCGAGCCTTCCTGTATCCAACCCACCGATTGCCCCGTCTCCTGTTCCAGCTGCGCGTAGAGGTCGACGGAATACTGGATCATCCGCGTCAGGTTGCGCGAGTGGCGCAAGGCGCGGACTTGCGCCGCCGAGTGCCACGTGGTGCCGGAGGTCAGCTTGTTGCGCTCCAGCAGAATCGCGTCAGACACGCCCATCTTGGCCAGATGGTAGAGCGTCGAGGTGCCCATGATGCCGCCGCCGATCACGACGACAGAGGCATGTGGGGGGAGGGGCGTCATGGCAGGTCATCCAGATGAGGTGAAATGCAAATAGCCTGACGTCAAATTACACAATGCGTCAATCATCGAGGAGTGATAACGTTTGTTATCAAAATATGAGGCGATGATTCCATGGACCCGACGCTGAAAAGCCGTTTGCTTTCAGAGATCAAGCAGCAAGCGCCTACTCTTTCCCCGCGCTTGCGGCTGGCGGCGAAGTATGTGGCGGATCATCAGGCGGACTTCGGCCTCGACCCGATCCGCGAGACGGCGCGCAAGGCTGGCGTCAGCACGTTCACGATGGTGCGGCTGGCAAAGTTGTTGGGGTTTGACCGCTTCGATGATCTGCGTGAGCCGTTCCGCCATGCGCTGGTGAGCACCACCGATCATGCCGAGGCGCAGGATTGGCTGGAGCGTTGGCGCGAAGCTGAAAGCCCGACACCGGCAGAGGCGGCGGCCAATTCCATGGCCGTGGTGGACCGCTCGTTGCAGCGTCAGAACCCCGAGAAGTTGCAGGAAGCCGTCCGCATGCTGCTGGAGGCGGACACCGTTTACCTGACGGCGATGCGGGCCTCTTACGGGCTTGCGTATCACTTCCATTATGTGGCGCGCATGGCTTTGCAGTCGATGGAACTGGTGCCGCGCCACATGTCCACGGCCATTGACGAGTTGAATGATGCGGGGCCGGGCGACGTGCTCATGGCGATTACCTTCACGCCCTATTCGCGCGAAACCATCGAAGCGGCGGCCTTTGCCAAGACCAAGGGCGCCAGGCTGATCATGATCACCGACAGTGAAATCATGGCGCCAGGGCTGGAGCCGGATCTGACTCTGCTGGTCTCGACTCTGTCGACGCATCATTTCGCCTGCACCTCTGGTGCCATGGCACTGATGGAGACGCTCCTGGCGATGGTCTTTACCGACGGCGGCCCAGACGTGCGCGAACGAATCACCGCCTACGAGGATTTGCGCACGGCACACAGCGCGTATTGGAGCAACCCGAAAAAACAATAGTTTTTGCGTGACACTTACTGAAAGTTGAGACCAACTTGTTACTATCGCCTCGGCAACGGGGCCGACACGGGTACTGCCCCAACGCTGGGGTCAAGACGGGCGCAGGCCCGCACGAAATTCAACTAAGGAGAGAAAGCATGACAATCCATAAGGCTTTGTTTGGCGCGACCACCGCAGCAACGCTGCTGTTGGCAGGTGCCGCAACGGCGCAGGATCAACAGTTCATCACCATCGGCACCGGCGGCGTGACCGGCGTGTACTATCCAACCGGTGGCGCAATCTGCCGCCTGGTCAACGCAGGCCGAGCCGACCACGGGCTGCGCTGCTCGGTCGAATCGACCGGTGGTTCCGTCTACAACACCCGCACCATCCGCGAGGGCGAGTTGGACTTCGGCGTGGTACAATCCGACGTGCAGGCCGCCGCACTGGCGGGCGAAGGCGCATTCGTGGACGACGGCGCCTATCCTGAGCTGCGCGCGCTGTTCTCGATCCACCCCGAGCCGCTGCACGTGATGGCACGCGCCGACGCGGGTATCGCTACACCGGCTGACTTCCCCGGCAACCGCGTGAACATCGCAAACCCCGGCTCTGGCACCCGCGTGTTGGCCGAGACGTTGATGCAGTACTACGACATCTCCGTCGATGACTTGTCGCTGGCGGCTGAAATGTCTTCGGCCGAGCAATCCTCGGCGCTGTGCGATGGCAACATCGATGCGACGATCTGGGCCGCGGGCCTGCCCAACGGCTCCTCTCAGGAAGCAACATCGACTTGTGACGTTGTGATCTTGCCGCTTGCAGGGCCCGAGATTGACGCGCTGCTGGCCGACAACTCGGCCTATGCCGCTGCAACGATCCCCGGTGGCATGTACTCCGGCAACCCCGATGACATCCCATCCTGGGGCCCACGCGCCACGTTCGTGACCGCCGCCGACACCCCTGATGAGGTGGTCTATGCCGTTGTCAGCGCCGTTTTCGAGAACTTCGAGAACTTCCAGCGCCTGCACCCGGCTTTCACCAACCTGACCCCTGAAGAAATGATCTCTTCCGGGATCACGGCTGATCTGCACCCCGGTGCCGCGCAGTACTACCGTGAGCAGGGCTGGGTCGAGTAACCCAACTTAACGACCAAGGCCGCCCGAGAGCATGATCTCGGGCGGTTTTTGCGTTTTCAGGACGCAGATCGAGGGACACCACCGGGGGACACGGCATGAGCGACACACACACAACGACAGCGGGCGAGGATTTCATCGCCGAAGCCGATACCGGCGCCCGCGCACCTAGCGGTGGTTTCAACCGGTCCGTCCTGTGGACCATCCCGCTGGTCTGGTCGCTGTTCCAGCTTTGGATCGCCTCCCCGATCCCTTATTCCATTGGCATTGGCGTGGTGAACAACGCCGAGGCACGCTCCATCCACCTGGCCTTCGCGGTCTTCCTGGCCTTCGCCGCGTTCCCCGGCCTGAAACCTGGCGGCGGAGCGAACCGGTCCTTCGTCGTGCTGATCGGTAGTTTCGTGACAGCCTACCTCTGCGTGTTGGTCGGCTGGCTGGTGGCGCAATCCTACGTCAACGGGGTCGTAGACCCGCTGGAACTACTGGAGACGCAAGGCAGCTGGACCACGCTACTGTTGCCGTCGTTCCTGCATGTCATCGGCGTGCTGGCCCTGACCGCCGCCCTTTATCCCTTTGTCAGCTATACGCCGCGCGATGGCATCCCGATCCTGACCTGGGTCATCGGCCTGATCGCGGCCTTTACCTCGGGCTATCTGTTTCTGGCCTGGGATGGCCTTGCAGCACGATCCGGCGCGCCCTCCAGCCTTGATATAACCGTGGCCGTCGTAGGTGTGGCCCTGCTGATGGAGGCGGCGCGGCGGTCCCTTGGATTCCCGCTGATGGCCGTGGCCGGCGTGTTCCTGCTGTATGTCTTCTTTGGCTCCAGCGAGTGGCTGCCCGACGTGATCCGCTGGCGCGGCGCCTCCATCGAGCGCGCGATGAGCCACATGTGGTTGACCACCGAGGGCGTCTTCGGCGTGGCCCTTGGCGTGTCGTCGGGCTTCGTCTTCCTCTTCGTGCTGTTCGGCGCACTGCTGAACCAGGCGGGCGCGGGCAACTATTTCCTGTCCCTCGCCTTCGCTACCTTGGGCCACCTGCGCGGCGGCCCGGCCAAAGCGGCGGTGATCGCATCTGCGGCGACCGGCCTGATCTCTGGTTCTTCAATCGCCAACGTGGTGACCACGGGCACGTTCACCATTCCGCTGATGAAACGCGTGGGCTTCTCGCCGTCCAAGGCGGGCGCGGTCGAAGTCTCTAGTTCCATCAACGGTGTTCTAACGCCGCCCGTGATGGGCGCGGTGGCCTTCCTGATGACGGAATATGTCGGAATTTCTTACGTGGAGGTGGTAAAAGCCGCCATCGTGCCAGCCGCGATTTCCTACGTGGCGCTGGTCTACATCGTCCACCTTGAGGCCCTGAAGATGGGTATGAAGGGCACCAGCCGGATGAACCCTATCAAGTTCATCCTTGGCGCGATCCTGATCATCTGCGTCGGCATCGTGATTGCGGGCGGCATCCTCTATGCCGCCGGACTTTTGGTCGGCCTGCTTTATTCCACCCTCGGCAGCGTCGCGCTTCCTGTCATAATCGTGGGCTTCCTCGTCGGCTACGTTGCTTGCGTGCGCTATGCAGCGGCAGGCCCGGACCTGGAGTTGTCCGTGGACAGCATGCAGAACCTGCCCCCCACCCGCGAAATCTTCAAATCCGGCGTCTACTACCTGCTGCCGATCCTGCTGCTGATGTACCTGCTGATGGTCGAGCGGAAATCGCCCGGTTTCTCGGCCTTCTGGTCGGCCTGCTTCATGCTGCTGACGCTGCTGACGCAAAAACCCCTGAAGGCCTATTTCCGGGGCGAGGGGCATTTGCAGGCGCGTCTGGTCGAGGGCTTCTGGGAAGTTACCGAGGGCCTGATCTCGGGCGCGCGCAACATGATCGGCCTGGCCTGCGCCATGGCCGTTGCGGGCATCATCGTGGGCTCGGTCACGCTGACCGGTGTGGGCCAGGTCATGGCGGAATTCGTGGAGTTCCTGTCGGGTGGCAACCTGATGGCGATGCTGTTCTTCGTGGCCGTGATCTCCATCATCCTCGGCATGGGGCTGCCCACGACGGCGAACTATATCGTGGTGTCGTCGCTGATGGCCTCGGTCGTGGTGGAGTTGGGCGCGCAGAACGGCCTGATCGTGCCGCTGATCGCGGTTCACATGTTCGTCTTCTACTTCGGGATCATGGCCGATGTGACACCGCCCGTGGGCCTTGCCAGTTTCGCGGCGGCGGCGATTTCCGGGGGCGATCCGCTGAAAACCGGATTTCAGGCGTTCTTCTATTCGATCCGCACGGCGCTGTTGCCGTTCCTGTTCATCTTCAACACCGATTTGCTGTTGCTGGATGTGACATGGGTGCAGGCGATATTCGTCTTCGTTGTGGCGCTGATAGCCATGCTCGTCTTCGCGGCGGGCACCATGGGCTTTTTCCTCGTGCGCTCGAAAGTTTGGGAATCAGTGGTGCTGGTGCTGGTGGCGCTGACGCTGTTCCGGCCCGGCTTCTGGCTCGACCAGATACAAGACCCGTACCTGCAACTTGCCCCGACCGAGATCTTCGCGCTAGCGGAAGAGGCTCCGCCGGGCGGAGAGCTTCGAGTCGGTCTGGAAGGGATGACGCTGGACGGCGATTTCGTCTCCTCCACCTACTTGCTGCCCTTGGGCGATGCGGGGCCGGACGGGGCCGCGCGGTTATCTCAGGCGGCGGGGCTTGATCTGGTGGAGCAGGATGGCACCGTCGTGGTCAGCTCGTTGATGTTTGGCGGCGTTGGTGAGCAGTTGGGCATCGACTTCGACTGGACCGTCACCACGCTGGAGGTCGAGAATGAGCGGATGCCGAAAGAGATTTTCTTCATCCCCGCCCTGCTGCTTCTGGGCATGATCGCCCTGATCCAAAGGGGCCGTATGCCCCGCGAAGAAGAGGAGGTAACAGCATGAGCGCGCTTGTCCTTGCGGCCCTTGATCTGGCCCACCCCGAACACCACGCGCCCATCCTCCTGAAGGCGGCCCAGATGGCAAAGGCCGAAGGGGCCGGAATTGCTGCCATCACCGTGATTCCCGACTTCGGGATGAGCATTGTCGGCTCTTTCTTTGAGGACGGCGCCGAGCAAAAGGCCCTGAATGCGGCGGGCGTCAGCTTGCACGCCGTGACACAAGAGGTGCTGGGAAAAGAGCTTAGCGCCGACGTCCGCCACATTGTTCGTCACGGCACAGCGTACGAGCAAATCCTTGATGCCGCAGCCAAGCATGGTGTCACGTTGATCATAATGGCCGCGCATCGGCCAAATTTCCAAGACTACCTGATCGGCCCCAACGCCGCCCGGGTCGTCCGCCACTCCAAATGCTCAGTGCTGGTACTACGCGACTGACCAACTGCCGCCCCTTGGTGCACTGCTCGGTATCGCAACGCGTGCGGGATCCCCGCTTCAGGGCTCCGTTAAAAACACTTCGCCGCCATGCGTGTGACTTTCGGCAATAGCTGTAGGGCCTAAGGACAAATCGACGGCCCCCCTGCGCATCAGGCGTCCGATTGAAGTGTCGCCATGTTGCGAGAGAATGATTCCGACGGGATGCACTGAAATCAGCATCAACAGATCGCAAAGTCAGTAATTTCTGAAAGTGTTCATCAAGGATGTGGGGACGCTTTCGGCCACAAGCCAAAATAATGCTAACCAACAAAATTTCAGGAGATCTAAGTGGCGGACTGGGGAACCGCCAAACCGCGTTCCAGACACTTCCGAAACAGTATAAAACTTAGATGCTTATCAGATAACTACGCCTTGCAACGTCCAACGCCGTCCCCCATATTCCTATAAAGAATGGGGGGTAAAATGGCGGACAATCAGAACAATACCATTACGCGCGAGGCACGCCGCAAGAGCGGGCAACACCCTGAGAAAGCCCTATCCGCCGCCTTCGTCCGGTCCGCCAAGGAACCCGGCAAATATTTCGACGGTCACGGGCTTTTCCTTAAGGTAGACGCCAGCGGCGCAAAGCGTTGGGTCCAGCGGATCAACGTTCGCGGCAAGCGCCGGGAAATCGGCATTGGCTCGACTTCCCTTGTTTCTCTGCAAGAGGCGCGTGAAACAGCCCTAGAGAACCGCAAGCAAGCTCGTGCGGGGGGCGACCCCCTTCAAGCCAAGAGACAGGCTCAGGCCGTCCTGACGTTTGAAGAAGCCGCGCGAAAGGTCCATGAACTCCACCGCCCGTCATGGCGCAACGCAAAACACGCGGCACAGTTCCTATCCACACTCGAAACCTACGCCTTCCCCACCATCGGGCGCTTGCGCGTGTCAGAGGTCTCTACGGCGGACGTGCTGGGCGTGCTGACACCGATCTGGCATACCAAACCCGAAACGGCGAAGCGGGTACGTCAGCGCATCGGCACAGTGATGAAATGGACCGTTGCCCAAGGCTGGCGACAGGATAACCCGGCCCAAGCGATTGCGTCCGCCCTGCCCCGTCAGGAGAAAGCACAGAACCCTCGCAAGGCGTTGCCCTATGTTGACCTGCCCGCCTTCCTTACAGACCTACACGGAAGCGAAGCTAACCCGCTCACCAAGCTGGCCTTGGAACTGATTATCCTTACTGCTTGCCGATCTGGCGAGGCTCGATTGGCCCAATGGGATGAAATCGACCTAGGCGCGGCTGAATGGACCATCCCGGCGGAACGCATGAAGGCGAAGCGGATCCACCGCGTTCCTCTGTCTACCCGCGCAGTAGAGGTATTGAAGAATGCCAAGGCCGAGGGAGAACGCATCGGCGATGAAAGCGGCCTAGTGTTCCCCGGTACAAAACGCGGCAAGCCTTTGTCCGACATGACGCTGACAAAGCTGGTAAAGGCGCTGGGCTATGACGTTCACGTTCACGGCTTCCGCACGTCGTTCCGCACATGGGCGCAAGAGCGCACCAACTACCCGCGCGAGGTGGCCGAAGCCGCCTTGGCCCATGTGAACGCTGACAAAGTAGAAGCCGCCTATGCGCGGTCTGATCTATTTGAGAAGCGAAGGCAGATGATGGACAGGTGGGCCGCGTCACAATCAATAGGAATGGGCGTCGTGGTGCGCCTTGATTCATGATTCATTCGACTTCAGAGTTTTTGTCGGCGACTGCAACCCGACCGCGACGCATTTCGAGATTTGCAGAAATTCCGCAAACACAGCGCCACGCCGCTAGAATCCATGCGGGAAAGGCACTGACCCGGCGAACATTCTATTTTTCAAGGAAAATATCCGTGTGGATTATCCAATAAAGTGATTGACCCACTCGGGGCCGCTTACGGTATACCTAGAGCATCCGAATTGTTCGCGAAATGTTCGGTGCCTCCCGACGCCGTGCAAGGCATCAGGAGGCGAGTCGGAAATGACTTGGATGGTACATTTTCCGACTCCTGTCTCGCAAACCATTGGGCGTAGCGCAAACGATTTCTGCGCGGCCCTTCAGAGCAGGAGCATCCATATGGAGCGCCATTTAAGACGACAGGCCGTCGAAGAAATCACCGGGCTTTCCCGGTCCACCCTCTATGCCATGATTTCAGAGGGAAGTTTTCCGAGGCCAGTGAAGCTAGGCAAGAGAGCCGTCGGTTGGCCTGAATCAAGCATTCAGACTTGGCTTTCTCAGCGCGAAACCGCCTGAGAACCGCCCACACTCACCACCATATGAGCGCGGGCGGGACATAGCTTTCCTGGACACGGAATAAATACCCCCTCCGCGCGAGAATTGAAAGGAACGGCTTTTGGCTGATTTTCAAGTCATGCGCATTCGCCCCCACAACGGCGCCCCCTTCACCATCAACGCTAAAGGGCGCGACCTTTGGGCGCTCGAACAACTGGCAAAAGCAAGCCAATCGGGCGTCACACCTAGAGAAGAACCCACTGGGCCACGCTGGGCGGCCTACGTCCACAAGTTACGAGGGCTGGGCGTCCCCATCGAAACCCGGCACGAACCCCACGGCGGCGAATTTCCCGGCACCCACGGCAGGTACATCTTACACGCCACCATTGAGCGGTTGAGTGCCGAGGTGGCACAATGATGGCCCAACGCATCGCCCGCCTTCGCCGCCTACATGGCTTGACCGACGCACAAGCCAAAGCGCTTGCCGTGCTTGTTTGGGGCCAGTGACATGACAGCCCTTCGAGAGCAACATCTAACAGATGATTTCCGCAATGAACTTGCCCGCCTTGTGCGGGCGGGTTTCCCACTCCTGCCGTTAGGAGGCGGGGCCGACGGCAAGGCCCCTCTCTTACGGTCATGGGCTGGCCCTACACTCACTCTAAGCCGCGTACTGGCCCCGCTTCATCGCACGGGTTCGCAGGTCTATGGCGTGCGGCTGGATGACTTGACCGTAATCGACTGCGATGATGATAGCGCCGAATTGGTCGCGGCTATGGAAGCGCGCTTTGGAGCATCCCCGGTGCATGTAAAGACGCCACGTGGGCGGCACCTATATTACCGCGCTAGTGGTACGGCTCCAAACCTTCGCGGCGAAAGCTATCCCGTTGATATCAAAACAGGAGCGCGAGCCTATGTCGTCGGACCACTTTCGCTGCGCCCAGACGGAGGCCATTACGCCCCAGCCAAAGGTTTACTTGGGACAGACGCCCTGCCCCTGATACGCGACTTTGAGAGGGCACAAGGCGCACAAGTGGAACAAAGGCCGTCAGAGTTCATCCCAATCGGTCAGAGACACGCGCGGCTTGTCACGGAGGCAATCAGAATGGTCGAATACGTGGACAGTGAAGGGGAACTTGTTGGGAATTTGCAAGGGGTGCGGGACGACCTTTGCGCCGACGCCGCCACAATGCCCGACAGTGAATTGGGGGCCATCGCCAAATGGGCTTGGGAGTGCCGTCTAAATAATCGCGTCTACCGAGGCCGTGACAGTGCTTTTCCTGTATGCAGGAAAGCGTTGGATGCCCTGCGCAACTGCGACAACGAAAGTGACGCTATCGCGCTCTTTGTGCTGTTGTCCGATATGCATGGTCATTCCCCGGGCAAACGGTTCGCTCTGGATTTTAAGGCAATGCGGTCATCAGGGCTAACCCGGCTTTCTATCCCCCGTTTACGTGCTGCACGCCGTGCCCTAGAGGCAGTTGGCCTATTGGCTGTCGCGGGCAATCACTTCGCGGGGGCGGTGCATCGTACCTATACGCTTACCCGATTGCGATTGCCCTCTGGCGACCCTGCCAGCGTAGCGCAGATGCCCAGCCGAAACGGAAAAGGCAAGGAAGGGGGGAGGGTCTAAGATTATATATGTTGAGCGATATCGGACCTACAAATTACACGCGTACGGCGGGCGGCATTATGCGTCTCGAACCCTATTAAATTGATGGGATGCATTATATGCAGGTGCCAGAATGCCGTTAAGCACAGATTAGGAATGAGAATGTTGTTCACATGGTTGGGGAAGGCCATCGCCCTGCTTTGCCTCTTGTACGGATTGTTCGATCTGCTTTGGACTCTAACAGGGCAATATGGCCCGGCCATTTCCCATTTGGCAGACCTAGACCTTGGCCCTGGCGAGGTGGCACAGGCGTTGAACGAAGTAGGCATGTTTGAGGACGTTGGCGACGCGTTTAGACTAATTGCATTCGGTGTCGCGCTCGGTGTTTTGACAGAAATCAGCCAGTCGCTAGTTGTGAGAACGACCAATAACTGAAATTTGCCGACCGACCGCACACGCATAGAGGTTTCGATAACCGGCGGCGAACTAGTAGCGGCGCGCAAAGTGCGCGATCTATCACGCCGCAATTTGGCGGTGAGATGCGGACTCCTTCCCGACACCATCCGCTATTGGAAGGGAAAGCCGGAGCGCACAGGCTGGTCATAGGTCGCAGCACAATCCTAGCTTTTTATGTTCAATCTGACGGTACAGAAAAATAGTTACCCGCCACGGTCCATCATCGGGTGGCGCTGGACTTTGATACTCCCCCCACCCTCACCCTAAGGAAAACCTAAACTTCTCTGATGATTTCGGAAAATAATAGGAGGTCCAGCATGGGTGGATACGGCTCAGGACGACCAAGCTACAAACAAAAAGCAGAGGACTGCCGCTCGCTCGACGTGAACCGCTTTCACCGCGAGGGATGCCTAGACCCCGGCAAACGAGGGAACTGGGTTTGGTCCCGTGATGGCGAGGAAACCGGGCGCATCGGATACAAAGCAGAGGCTGGGCGACTGGTCCTAGACTACCGTGTGCGCGAACGTGGCGGCGATTGGGAACCAATCACCGAAACCGTCCAACTCACGCGCGTCGCCTGCCACTATGGCAATTCTCGACCCTTTTTCCTCTGCCCCGGCGTGGTGAACGACCGCACTTGCGGGCGGCGTGTTGGCAAGCTGTTCGCAGGCGGGCGCTACTTCCTCTGTCGCCATTGTTGCCGCGTGGCCTATGCCAGCCAATCAGAGGCCCGCCATGACCGCATGTTGCGCCGCGCCAACAAACTACGCATGGCGCTGGGCGGCGAACCGGGAACCGCTCACTGGATAGCCCCCAAGCCCAAAGGCATGTGGCAACAGACCTATCAGCGGAAACGGTTTGAGATTGAGTGGTGCGAGGACCAAGCGAACCGGGCCTTCATTGCAAAATTCCGCCACCTTCTCAACGCTGAGGAACGCGAGATATATTTCGGTCAGTAGACGACATCACCCGGCTCAGCAGATGCGCAGTTGACCTTGCGCGGCCTCACATCTCTATTGGCACTTCTCAGCTTACCTAGGAAAACCCATGACGCCAGTCGAATTCATCTCCAAATGGCGCAACGTCGAGTTGAAAGAGCGCACGGCCTCACAGTCGCACTTCAACGACATATGCCGCCTTCTGGGCATCGACGACCCCATCACGGCGGACCCCAAGGGCGATTGGTTCACGTTTGAAAAAGGCGCATCCAAGACAAGTGGTGGCGAAGGCTGGGCGGACGTTTGGCGCAAAGACAGCTTTGCATGGGAATACAAAGGCAAACGCTCCAACCTCGACAAGGCATTCGACCAACTCTTGCAATACGCAATCGCGCTGGAGAACCCGCCGCTTCTCATTGTGTCGGATATGAATGTTATCCGCATCCACACCAACTGGACCAACACCGTCCAAAACGTCCACACGCTCACCCTCGACGACCTGACAGACGCCGCCAAACGCGACCTTCTGCGCAATGCCTTCCTCGACCCGGGAAAACTGAAACCGACCAAGACCCGCCGCCTTGTGACGGAACAGGCCGCCCAAAACTTTGCCAATATGGCCCAACGCCTCCGCGAACGCGGCCACGACCCGCAAGAGGTCGCGCATTTTATCAATCGACTGGTCTTCTGCATGTTCGCGGAAGACGTGGACCTTCTGCCTAACAAGATGTTCGAGCGGATGATAAAAACCGCCCGTCCCAAGCCTGAAACCTTCGCTATCCACGCCAAGGCCCTGTTCGGCGCAATGAAGACGGGTGGCCTTGTCGGCTTTGAAACCGTCGAATGGTTCAATGGAGGTCTCTTTGACAGCGACGATGTTTTGCCGCTGGAATGGCAGGACCTTGATGACCTCATCCGCGCCTCTGCGCTCGATTGGTCCGATATCGACCCTTCCATCCTTGGCACCTTGTTCGAGCGTGGGCTGGACCCGGCCAAGCGCAGCCAGCTTGGGGCGCATTACACCGACCGCGACAAAATCATGCAGATCGTCAATCCGGTCATCGTGGAACCGCTCCTGGCCGAGTGGGCCGAGGTCAAAGCGCAGATCGAAGCGCAGATTGACAAAGCACCCAAGGCCACCAAAGAAAAGCTTCTCAGCACCAAGGAAAAGGCAGCCGTTACCCGCGCACTGGACAAGGCCGAGGCGCTGCACCTTGAATTCATCGAGCGGCTAAAAGCGTTTCGTGCGCTCGACCCCGCCTGTGGGTCGGGCAACTTCCTATACATCGCCCTGCTGGAACTTAAGAACCTAGAACACCGCGTCAATCTGGAGGCCGAGGCGCTTGGCCTGCCCCGTGGCTTCCCCCAGCTTGGACCGGAGGTTGTTCTGGGGATTGAGCTAAGCGCCTACGCCGCCGAACTCGCCCGTGTATCGGTCTGGATTGGCGAGATCCAATGGATGCGGCGCAACGGCTTTGAGGCGGGAAAGAACCCGATTTTGCGCAAGCTGGAGACAATCGAGAACCGCGACGCGGTGTTGAATGTGGACGGGACGCGGGCGGATTGGCCGAAAGCGGATGTGGTGATTGGGAACCCGCCATTCTTGGGCGACCGCAAGATGATTGCAGAACTCGGCGAAGAATACACTTTCGCATTACGAAAGGCATTTTCCCGACAGGTGCCGGGCGGAAGCGACTTAGTTTGCTATTGGTTTTCTAAGGCTTGGGAACAGATTGAAATTGGTCAGCTGAAACGAGCGGGCTTAGTTTCCACGAACTCGATACGCGGTGGAGCCAACCGCAAAGTGATAGAGCGGATTGCCAAAGGTGGCTGGATCACAACCGCTTGGTCAGATGAGGCTTGGACTGTCGACGGCGCGGCGGTGCGAGTCTCGATGGTCTGTTTTCAAGAACCTAAATCTAAAGATACAACTTTGAACGGTGACGTGGTTCCAATCATATATTCCGATCTGACGACCAATTTGCTCGACTTCGACCTTACCGACGCGGTCCGCTTGCTCTCTAACGTGGGAACTTGCTTCATCGGAACGCAAAAAAATGGACCGTTTGATATTTCCGGTGACGTCGCGCGGCGGTATCTATGCAGCCCACTGAATCCAAATGGCAGACCAAATTCTGACGTGGTTTTTCCTTGGACCAACGGTTCGGCGATAACGCAAAGAGACCCCGACAAGTGGGTCATCGACTTTGGGCCAATTATGAAACAGGCGGACGCCTCACTCTATGAGGAACCGTTTGAGCGGGTCGTTTTGGAGGTAAAACCGACTAGGGAAAAACTCAGGAGAGATTGGCACCGTCTTAAATGGTGGCTTCACGGCGACCCCCGGCCTGCTCAGAAACGCGCAGTCTCAGACCTCAATCGCATGGTAGTGTCGCCTCGCGTATCCAAACATCGTTTATTCGCGTGGCGGATAGCAAAACTTGTGCCGGATTCTGCCGTTGTCGCAATCGCCCGCGACGACGACACCACCTTCGGCATCCTGCATTCCACCTTCCACGAACTCTGGTCTCTGCGCATGGGCACTTTCTTGGGCGTCGGCAACGACCCTCGCTATACCCCTTCTACAACCTTCGAAACCTTCCCCTTCCCCCAAGGCCTCACCCCCAATATCCCCGCCGCCGACTATGCCGACGACCCGCGCGCCGTGAAAATCGCCGTCGCCGCCGCGCGCCTCAACGAACTCCGCGAAAACTGGCTCAACCCCGCCGATCTGGTGGACCGCGTGCCCGAGGTCGTCCCCGGCTACCCCGACCGCCTCCTGCCCAAGGACGACGCGGCGGCCAAAGAACTCAAGAAACGGACCCTCACTAACCTCTACAACACCCGCCCCGCGTGGCTCGACCACGCCCACAAGGCTTTGGACGAAGCGGTGGCCGAGGCCTACGGCTGGGGCGACGATTGGCGTGATGGCAAGGTGACTGAAGATGAAATCCTGGCCCGCCTGTTCAAGCTCAACCAAGAGCGCGCGCAGGCCGAGGCCAAAGCGACATCGAAAGCAAAACCTAAGCACTATGCGAAAGCGAAGGCAAAAAAATGATCCCTTTCACCCGGCCCAAACAAATCTCGCTCAAGAGCCATCCCGTCTATTCCGAAAACTGGGTTCAGGACATTATTGCCGAAGACCCTTCAATCCTAGGTTTGGGCGACCTCGTCCTGAGGGACCGCGAACGCATCCAAGTCCGCGCCGGGCGGCTGGATTTGTTGCTTCAGGACCCAGAAACCTACAAGCGCTATGAAGTCGAATTACAGCTTGGCGCGACCGACGAGACCCACATCATTCGCACAATTGAGTACTGGGATATCGAACGAAAACGCTACCCGCAGTACGAACACTGCGCAGTCATCGTGGCCGAGAATATCACCAGTCGTTTTTTGAATGTCGTATCTTTGTTCAACGGCGCACTGCCGATTGTCGCGATCCAGATGCAGGCTTTTGAAGTGGGCGAACACGTCACGCTGGTGTTCACGAAAGTCCTAGACGAAGTACAACGCGGCCTAGTGGACGAGGACGAAGACGCTATCAGCGCGCCGACGGACCGGGCCTATTGGGAAAAAGACAAGGGAACCCAAAAGACCGTCGCCTTGATGGATCGCATGTTTGAAATCGTGAAGGAAGGCGACCCGTCGTGCGAGCTGAAATACAATAAATTCTATGTTGGACTGATCAAGGATGGCCGTGCCAACAATTATGTTACGTTCAGGCCAAAGAAGTCGTTTGTTCTTTTCGAGCCTAAATTACCACGCACAGACGAAGTCGACGGCTTGTTGGACCAAGCTGGCGTGGAGACCCTTGAGTATAATGACCGCTGGGGCCTCTATCGCATCCGAGTGACTGACAAGGACTTCAAGACCCACGTGGGCTTATTTCGCGACCTGATTGACCGTTCCAGAGCAAATCGCAGCGGGTAAGTGCAAGGGACGACACCCGTGTCATACGCGCAGGTGTCCGACATTCCGCGCGTCCAAGTGGTTCGTATAGCAACACATGCGCTTTAGTTCTTGCCAGACCTGAAAGAGAAGCGGGGAGGTCGCAAGCCTGTGTCTAATATCTGTTGACCGGATGCAGTAGGCAACCTTGCTTGGGGGAAAATGGCGGCAGAAGTGGCAACCAAAGAGAATAGCTTCAAATCTGGGATGGCGGTCAAAATGGGGGACGTACGCCAGATGCCGACCTCTAAGTCGATGATTTAAAATCAAAATCTGGATTTAAATGGCGGACTGGGGAGGATTCGAACCCCCGACCCCTTGATTCGTAGTCAAGTACTCTATCCAGCTGAGCTACCAATCCGCGTGAGGGTCATTTAGCGCCGCCGGTTGCGTAGCGCAAGGGCCTAATCAAGCCGCAAGGCCCCCGGGAAGAAATAATGCGAAGATCGTGCCGTCTGACCCCGTACTTTTTAACGTCAACGTCCCCCCATGGCCGCGCAGGATTTCCGCACAAATCGCAAGACCAAGGCCCGTACCGCCCACTTTGTCGGTGGAAGAGAACGGCTTGAACAGCCCCTCTTGGGCGCCTGCGGGCAAGCCGGGGCCGGTGTCGCAGACTTCGATGCGCCAGCCGCCCTCGTGCGCGCAGGCTCGTACGATGATTTCACCGGGCTGGCCTGTGGCGGTAATGGCCTGGCGGGCATTGCGGACAAGGTTGGACAAGACGCGGTGCAATTGTTCAGGGTCCGCGCGCACAACGACGCCGGCCTCGATCTCTACATCATAGCTGACTTCTCCGTCCCCTTGGGCAAGGTTGTCATTGTCCAGCACGTCATCCACCAAAGGCTGCAGCAACACTCGGTCCAGCTTGGGGGCCGGTTCTTCGGCGCGGCCAAAGGCCAAAGTAGCCTCGGTCAGGTTAATTGCCCGCCCGAGCGAGTTGATGAGCTTTGGCGCAATGCGTTTCACCGTCGGGTCTTGGACCGTTTCCAGCCGATCCGCGACGAGGGTGGCAACGGACAGAATATTACGCAGGTCATGGCTGATCTTGGCAACCGCCTCACCCAATTGCGCCAGCCTTTCGCGTTGCCGAAGCAGAGAGGTAAGTTGGGTCTGCATCCCGTGAAGCGCCTCTTCCGCGTTCCGAAGCTCCCTCACCGAGCCGCGCGGGGTAATGATCCGGTTCGCATCCTCGGGGGCTTCGGCATAGGTCATCATCGCGCCAACCACACGCTTGATCGGGTTCACCATCAGCATGCGCACCGCCACGAACAATAGCAGCGCCACAAAGGCCGATATGGCGGCGGACAATAGCAAGATCCGCATCCCATAGTCGATCATCGCCATACGCAAGGGCGCGGTTTCCATCGTGACTTCGATCAATAGTCCCGCTTCGCGGACCGGCTCGCCGATCACACGAATATTCTGATCTTCGGTCTCGAACATCCGCATGGAGGCGTCGCGAACAAGCTCCCAGGCCGAAGCATCGCGCAGGTCGAAGGAGGCCGAGATCGGCTCCATCCCATCGGTTGAAAGGACCAGCTGCCGCACGGCGTCCCGTCGCAAGACCACGTTCAGGACTTCTGCGTTTTCCAACAGCTCATATTCGAGCTCATCGTCGATCATACCGTCTGCCGCCAACAAGGCGAGAGAGGCGATTTGCGCCCGCTCCAACCGTGCCAGAAGATAGTCTTCGCGAAACCGAGCGATCGAGGGCACGAAAATGAAGACTTCAGCCAGCATCACGAAGATGACGGTAAGGAGCAGAAATCGCCCTGAAAGACTGTTTGCCACCAACGGCTCCCTTATTGGCCCGAAGCCCGGCCCCTTCTACGGGCGACCGAGCTTTTGCACAAATCCGACGACCTTCTTTACCATAGGACTATCGAACAGCTTTGGCGTGAAATAGGCACTGGCAGCGCGTTTGTTAACCTCGCCAAGCGTCGGATAAGGCGCGATCATGTTGGCGACCGCGCTCATCTTCAGCTTGTTGGCGATGGCGAGCGACCAAATCCCGATCAGCTCTCCCGCTTGCGGCCCAACAATCGTTGCCCCCACGGGTTTGCCTTTCACAACCATCACTTTCACGAAGCCCGTGGTCTGTTCCGTCGCGATGCCACGGTCATTATGGGAAAATTCTGCTTTGGCGACGAAAACCTTGTCACCGTGCTGGTCTTTGGCCTCGGCCTCGGTAAGGCCAACTTGGGCCAGTTCCGGGGAGGTATACGTCGCCCAGGGAATATGATCGGTGCGTGCCTTGGCGGGCAGACCAAACAGCATCGGCCGGATGATGACACCTGCATGATAGCCCGCGACATGGGTAAACTGCGCCCCGCCCGCGGCGTCGCCCACGGCATAGACGCGCTTGTTGGTGGACCGCAGATCCGCGCCGACGGTCACACCGCCCCGCTCAAACGCGACGCCCGCCTTGTGCAGGTCCATATTATCGACGTTTACCTGCCGCCCGACCGCCACCAGAAGGTGAGACCCCTCAAAGGTCGCGCCATCCTTGGTTTCGACCTTGATCGCCCCTTCCGTGCCGCTGATGTCAGAGGCCGTCGCGCCCTCCACAATCTCGATCCCTTCGCCGCGCAGGGCGTCCAGAACGATTGCCGCCGCTTCCGGATCATCCTTACCCATGGCTTTCTCGCCTTCCAACACGGTCACACGGCTGCCCAAACGCCGATGCGCTTGCGCCATTTCCATGCCAATGGGGCCGCCCCCGATGATGATCAGATGATCGGGTCGCTCGCGCAGGTCGAAGATCGTCTCATTCGTGTAGTAGGGCACGCGGTCCAGACCGGGGATCGGCGGCACAAAGGGTCGAGAGCCCGTCGCAACCACAAAGCGCCGCGCCTTGATCGTGGTGTCGCCCGCCTGCACTTCCGAATGAGAGATGAAGCGCCCGAATTCGCGGATCACTGTCACGCCGAGGCCTTCAAACCGTTCTTGCGAATCGACGGGCTCAATCTCGGCAATCACCGCGCGGACATGGTCCTTGGCCGCAGCGAAATCGGGGGCCGGGTCATGGCCCGCCACACCGAAAGCCGCCTGAGAGGTCGCGTGCGCCTTATGTCCCGCCGCCAGCAAAGCCTTGGAGGGCACGCAGCCAAAGTTCAGGCAATCCCCCCCCATCAGGTGGCCTTCCAGAAGCACAACCTTCGCCCCCATCTGAACGGCACCTGCCGCCACAGACAGGCCGCCGGAACCGGCACCAATGACGCAAATATCAGTTTCAATCACAGCCATGGTTCACAGCCCTTTCTTGCCGCGCACGGCTTTTAGAATGATGGGGAGGGTCGCAAGCGCGCACAGGCCGAGGATCGGCAAGATGATCTGCGGCTCGAAGATGATGCCAAGGTCCGGGGTCTCGCCGCGGGCAAAGACCTCTCCCAATCCGGCCCCGACAGAAGTGTAGACGATGGCTCCCGGCATAATGCCGAAGAAGGTGGAGATCACATAGCGCCGTGTTGGAACCTCAAAGAAGGCGGGCAGAAGGTTGGCAATGAAGAACGGCACCGCAGGAACCAGGCGAAGAAGAAAAAGCGCGGACCATTGGTTTTCATCAATGGCGTCCTTGAATTTCTTGGTGATCCCTTCCGAGCCTTCCAACCTCGCCCCTAGCTGCGCGCCAAAACTGGTCTGCGCTGCCAGGAAGATCGCCGTGGCCCCTGCGGTCGCCCCAAGAACATTGAAGAGCGCGCCGGGGAAGGTTGCGAACAGGAAGCCGCCCGTCAGCGTGGCAATTGTGGCCCCCGGCAGGGAGAACGCCACGATCAGCGCATAAGCCAACACGAACAACAGGACCGTCAGCAGGTAGTTGGCATCGCGAAAGGCAATCAACGCCTCTCGGTTATTGGCCAGAGCTTCAAAGCTCAGGTAATCGCGAAACAGATACCACCCGACGCCTGCGCCGATCGCAACGGCGATAAGCGGAAGATAGCGGGTGAATTGTGTGTGCTGCTGCTGGTCCACGCTGTCTGACATACCTTTTTTCCCTTACCCTTGAGTTGGACCTTAGATGCGGCATCTAACGCAAGGGGGATATCCCCGCTCACGGTTGCTTGATGGGGCGTGACGCAAGTAAGGGTTTTCGTGACCGCAATGGCAGCAAACTGTCACATTCGCGGTTTGGATTGTTTCAAGTGTGGGTCGTACCATGGAGAAGATTTTCGTCAGCGCCTGCTTGATGGGTGCGCGCGTGCGCTACGACGGCGGCGCAAAGACGCTGGAGAATCAGCTTCTGGCCACGTGGCGGGCCGAAGGCCGCTTGGTAACCCATTGCCCGGAAATGGCGGCCGGTCTGTCCAGCCCCCGCCCCGCCGCCGAGATCGCTCCGGGGGCCACCGCTGAAGCGGTGCTGGCAGGCCGGGCTGGCGTCTACGACAAGGACGGCCTGGATTGGACCGGAGAGTTCACCCTGGGCGCCCAGCTGGCAGTGGAATTGGCGCAACAACAGAACTGCCGCTTTGCTTTATTGACTGATGGAAGCCCGTCTTGCGGCCCCACTTACGTGCATTCGGGCAATTTCGATGGCCAACGCCATTCTGGTGAAGGCCTTGTCGCGCACCGTCTTCGCGCCATAGGCGTCGCCGTCTACGCCCCGGACCAGTTGCGCGAATTGGCCCGCGCCTTGGAAGAGGCCGAAAATACCGCGTCCTGATGCGGGCGCGTTGTTGACAGCAGCCCCACACTTGCCTATCCCGCAGGCTCTTAGAAAGATTCCTGCCGTATGAGGCGCGCGTTTGGCGCCCTCCGGCCAAGATTGACGGAGCGAGACCCATGTCGAAGCGGACATTCCAACCCTCGAACCTCGTGCGCAAGCACCGCCACGGCTTCCGTGCGCGTATGGCAACCAAAGCAGGTCGCAAGATCCTGAACGCCCGCCGCGCCCGCGGTCGGAAGTCGCTCAGCGCCTGATCGCCGACCGATGGCATCGCAAACGCCTCCGCCGAGCGCCGCCTCGCCGGGGGCTTTTTGTGTTAAACGTCCGCTTATGACCCTTACCCAGCGGGCTGATTTCCTGTCGGCCGCCCGTGCGGCCCGTGTGCCGACGCCTGCCTTCCTGTTGCAAGCTCGTCAACGCCCCGAGGGAGAGGCCGCTGATGCGATCCGCGTCGGTTTCACCTGCTCCAAGAAGGTCGGCAATGCCGTCGCCCGTAATCGCGCCAAGCGACGTCTGCGCGAAATTGCCCGCGCCGTGCTGCCTACCGAGGGGAAGGATGGTTGGGATTACGTCCTGATTGGCCGCAAAGACGCCACAGCGACCCACGATTTCCAAGCGCTAAAAGCTGATCTGTCCCGCGCGTTGCGCAAGGTGCACCGATGAACCCGGCGGCATTTCTCCTGTCACTTCCGATCCGGTTCTACCGGTTGGTGATTTCTCCGATGATCGCCACCAACTGCCGTTTCACGCCAACCTGCTCCTCTTACGCGATGGAGGCATTGCGTAAACATGGTGCGATCAAAGGCACCTGGCTGGCCACCCGCCGCGTCGCCCGTTGCCACCCTTGGGGGGGCTCGGGCATCGACAACGTGCCGGACTAGGCTTGGCGGTCCGCGAAAACCTGTCGCGAAGCTTCCTGCATTAACCTCCTGTTTGCGAAGTTGGTCTACCCCTTGGGCGCAGTTCGTATAGCAGCCGGAGGCGTGAAAGTTGGCAGACCCCAAGGCAAAAGGCACGGTAAACGTCGGGCAAGGGCCGCTCTATCGCTTGTCGAGGCGTATCCAGACGGCGCTCTCTCGAATAGAGGTGCTGGCGCTTTTCCCCCTGCTTGCCCTTAGCGCCCATTGGATGGGTTTCGAGGATGTTTCGCTGGTCACAGCGGTTTGCCTGTCCACATTGCTGGCCCTTGGTGGAATTGGCAGGCGGGCAACGGCCCCAGGCAGCTTTGCCGCTTCCGCCGCCACCCCGGCGACGGGACGCGGCGCGTTGGTGGCCATGATGGACCGCGTGTCGGACGTGCCGGGGCGCGACACTGCCTGCATCCTTGTGCAGATTGATGATTGGGCCGCCTTGCATAGCCGGTGGGGTCTGGATGCCTGCGAAGAGATTGCAACCCGCGTTGAAGAACGGCTTCAAACGACTCTGCGCAACGGCGACCTGCTGACCCGCTTGGGCGACGCCCGCTTTGGCATCGTGTTGTCGCCCCTTGCGACCGCGCGGCTTGGCCTGCGCGACACCATTGCCTCGCGGCTCTCTGATGCCATTGCAGAACCTTTGGCCATGCGCGGATCGGCCCTGCGCCTCACCGCCTCGATCGGGCACTCCGCGATGATCAAGAACGGGGCGGACCCGGCCGATACCACCTTCAAAGCGGCTGAAACTGCCTTGGACGAAGCCGCCCTGAATGGCCCCAATGCTATCCGCGCCTTCGCCCCCGGCATGGGTCGTGCCCGCGCGCTACAAACCAGCCTTAGCGAGGAAGTGGAGGCAGCCATTCACGACGGCGCCATTCAGGCATGGTTTCAACCGCAAATCCACGCCCGCACCGGCACCCTTTCCGGGATGGAGACGTTGGCCCGCTGGCAACACCCCAAACACGGGCTTCTTGGCCCGAAAGAGTTTTTCTCCGCCGTTGAAGCATCAGGACACATGCCTCTGCTTGGGCAACGTATGCTGCACCAAGCCCTGAAAGCGCTGCGTGATTGGGATGCTGTGAAGGCGCATATCCCGCAAATCTCGGTGAACTTCTCGGCGGGGGAACTGCGTGACCCTGACTTCGCCAATCATATGGCTCAGGAAGTTGCGCGCTTCAGCCTTGCACCCTCTCGGATTGTGATCGAACTGCCCGAAGGCGTCGGCAAACATATCGAGGAAGACGCAATCGCGGCCAACCTTCTGAAATTGCGCAACGCAGGGCACCGCGTGGACCTTGAAGGCTTCGGCCTTGGGGCCGCATCCATCCCCACCTTGCAACGGTTAAGCGTCAGCCGGATCAAGATTGACCGGAGCTTCATTCTGGATGTCGATGTCGCCCACGAAAAACGCCAGTCCGTCGCCGCCATTATCGCCTTGGCGCAAGCGATGGGCATTGAAACATTGGCCCAAGGGGCGGAAACCCAAAGCGAACAAGATGCCGTGGCAGAACTTGGCTGCGATTTCGTGCAAGGCTATGCCATCGCCCGTCCGATGGGGTTGGACAACGTTGCCGATTGGGCCCGTGCCCATGGCGCCGCTGGCAAGACGATTCGTCTCGACGACAGGCGTGCCGCGGCTCCCTAGTCGATTTACCGAACTGCTGAACACCGCCGCCGCTCCGCCAACCGACCCATCTGGACCCTGCTGCCCCCAGCCACAGAAGGCCCGACGCCGCCTCTGCCCTTGGGACCCGCGCCGATTTCGCCTCTTGACCTTTCAACCCTCAGTCTGTTGAACCCGCAGGGATTGGCGTTACCGATTGAGCAGCGGTGTTTCGCCTTATTCCTAAGGGCTCGGATAGAGGAATTTCGCGGACATGGATGATCAGAACAGAAACCTGATCCTGGCCACCGGCCTTAGCTTTGTTGTGATCCTCGTGTGGTTCCTTCTCTTCCCGCCTCCAGAGGTCGTGGAAGACCCCAACGCGATCCCCGTGGTCGAAACCGAAACCGGCATCGCGCCCACCCCTCCTGTCACCGCGACAGGCGATCCTGCGGGGGCCGAAAACACCGCGCCCACCGAGGTGGCTCTGACCGAAGCCGCGCGGATCGACATCGAAACGCCTTCCGTCGAAGGCACCATTTCGCTTCTGGGCGGCCGCATTGATGACCTGTCCCTGCGCAACTACACCACAGAAGTGGACGGCGACGAGATCGTGCGCCTTCTGTCGCCCGTCGGCTCGGAAGATCCCTACTACGCGCTCTATGGTTGGACCCCTTCCGGCGACCTCGGCTATGAAGACGTCCCCACCTCCGACACCCCGTGGGAGCTTGAGTCCGGCACAACCCTGACGCCCGAGACGCCTATTACCTTGGTTTGGGACAACGGCGGCGGCCTCGTGTTCCGCCGCACCATCGCCATCGACGACCGCTTCATGTTCGAAGTCACCCAATCGGTTGAGAACACCGGCGAAGGAGACGTGAGTCTTGCCCCCTATGGCATCGTCGCGCGTCACGGCCTGCCCTCTGACTTGCAGAACTTCTTCATCCTTCACGAAGGCGTCGTGCGCAAAGTCGATGGTGAGCTGAGCGAAGTCGACTATGATGACCTTCCCGATCTGGACGTCGTCGCCCGCGAAGGCGTGCCCGCCGAAGTGATCGAGGTAGAGGCCAACGGCTGGATCGGCTTCACCGACAAATACTGGATGACGACGCTGATCCCCGGCGAAGACCAACCCTTCGTCTCTGTCATCAAATACGTGCCCGGCTCGGACATCTACCAGACCGAAGCGCGCCTTCCCTATATGTCCATCGCCCCCGGCGAAACAGCCGAGGTGACGACGCAGCTTTTTGCAGGTGCCAAGGAAGCCGAGACCATCCGCGACTATGAAAACGCCGAGCCGGGCTTCATCGCCCGCCTGTTTGGCGCCGAGCAAGACCCCAACCGCGGCGAAGTTTCCCGATTCGTCGACAGCATCGACTGGGGCTGGTTCTACTTCCTGACCAAGCCACTGTTCTGGCTGCTGCACTGGCTCAACAGCACCATCGGAAACATGGGTCTTGCGATCATTGCCCTGACGCTGATCGTGAAAGCCGTTCTCTTCCCGCTCGCCTATCGTTCCTATGTGTCGATGGCGAAGATGAAAGAGCTCCAGCCCGAGATCGAGAAGCTGAAAGAAGCCGCTGGCGACAACCGAGAGAAGCTCCAGAAAGGCATGATGGAGCTGTATAAGAAGAACAAGGTGAACCCTGCGGGCGGCTGTCTGCCGATCATCCTGCAGATCCCGATCTTCTTCTCGCTCTACAAGGTGATCTTCGTCACGCTGGAACTGCGCCACGCGCCGTTCTTCGGCTGGCTCAATGACCTGTCCGCGCCCGATAGCTCCTCGATCATCAACCTCTTCGGCCTCTTGCCCAACCCCGCGCCTGATCCAGAGTCGATCATGGCATTGATCTTCATCGGCATCCTGCCGCTGCTGCTGGGTATTTCCATGTGGTTGCAACAGAAGCTGAACCCAGCCCCCACCGATGCGATGCAGGCGCAAATCTTCGCGTGGTTGCCATGGGTGTTCATGTTCATGTTGGGCAGCTTTGCGTCTGGCCTGCTGGTGTACTGGATCGCGAACAACACGCTGACGTTCACGCAACAGTACCTGATCATGCGCAGCCAAGGCTTTAAGCCCGATGTTTTCGGCAACATCCGCAAGAGCTTTTCGCGCAAACCCAAGGAAGAAAAGTGACTTGGGAACTGGATCAGATCTGGCGCTATCCGATCAAAGGCGTCGGGGCTGAAAGGCTCCGCGCCATTGATCTGTCGCCCGGTCTGCCCCTGCCTTTGGACCGCGCCTGGGCGGTCCTGGAAGAAGGTGGCGATGCCTCTGATGGTTGGCGGTCTTGCCGCAATTTCCTGCGGGGTGCCAAGGGGCCGTCGCTGATGGCGGTAACCTGCAATGTGGATGGCCCTGAAGGCGGCGAAGTCATTCACCTCAGCCACCCTGACGTGCCCGATATCAGCGTCGTCCCCGGAGCGGACACGAAGCCCTTCTTCGACTGGCTCTCCAAGATCTACCCAGACACCCGCCCGCAAGCGGCGGCGCTGGTAGAATCCCCGGCAGAGGGCATGTCGGACGCGCCTTTCGCGTCAATCAGCATCCTGAACGCGGCCTCGCTTCGGGCCTTGTCCCAAAAGCTGAACCAATCTCTGGATGAACGTCGGTTCCGCGGCAATCTCTGGGTTGAGGGGCTTGCGCCTTGGGAAGAATTTGACC
The DNA here is from genome assembly GCF_038396845.1 of Gymnodinialimonas sp. 57CJ19. Taxonomy (NCBI): domain Bacteria; kingdom Pseudomonadati; phylum Pseudomonadota; class Alphaproteobacteria; order Rhodobacterales; family Paracoccaceae; genus Gymnodinialimonas; species Gymnodinialimonas sp. 57CJ19. The sequence goes on along the minus strand of NZ_CP151587.1, from coordinate 1,159,422 downwards.
TGGTGGGCAAAACCCTCCGCATCGGTGAGGCTCTGCTCGAAGTGATGGAGCCCATCACCCGCTGCCGCGCGACCGAAGCCAACCCCACCACAGGCCACCGCGACGCGGACACCCTGCGCGGGTTGCGTGACGGCTGGGGTCACCAAGATTTCGGCGTCTACGCCGTGGTGCGGCAAGCCGGCAAGATTAAAGCGAGCGACACGGTCCAACTCCCATGAGCGGCCCCGACCCGTCCACCCTCGCCCCCATGGCTCCCGCCTACGCGGGCACCGTGTTCCTCAAGCCGCTGGCCGAGGGGCGCGCGAATGTCACCGTGGGCGATTACACGTATTATGACGACCAGGATGAGACCCGCGATTTCTTCACGCGCAACGTGCTGCACCACTACGATTTCATCGGTGACCACCTCCACATCGGCCCCTTCTGCGCCATCGCCCACGATGTGCGCATCTTCATGAACGGCGGCACCCACGCGATGGACGGGTTCTCGACATATCCCTTCAACATCTTTGGGCATGGCTGGGAAGACGGCTTCGACCCCGCCACCTGGACGGCCGGGCAGAAGGGCGACACCCATATCGGCGCAGACGTCTGGATCGGCAACTCGGCCACGATCATGCCCGGCGTGACAATAGGCGCAGGCGCGATCATCGCAGCCAAGACCGTGGTCACCAAAGACGTCGCCCCCTACACCATCGTGGCAGGCAACCCCGCGCAGCCCGTCAAGCAACGCTTCGATACGGATACCATCGCGCGCCTGCTTGCCGTCGCTTGGTGGGACTGGCCAGCAGACAAAATCACCCGTAACCTGAACGCGATCCGCGGCGCTGACTTGCCCGCGCTGGAGGCCGCGACATGAACGCCCTACCCTTTCCCCTTGCTGACGAACCCGATGCGATTACCGCAGAACGGGGCCGCAAGCTGTTCGCGGGCAATACCGACTTCCTCAAAGGCGTCGTCGCCATGGACGGCCTGCCGCCCGCTGACCGGATAGAGGTCTGCTTTGCCGGCCGCTCCAACGTCGGCAAATCCACCCTGATCAACGCGCTCACCGGCCGCAAGGGCCTCGCGCGGGCATCGAACACGCCGGGCCGGACGCAGGAAATCAACTACTTCACTCTGCTCGACAGCCACTACCTCGTGGACCTTCCCGGCTACGGCTACGCCGAGGCGCCGCTGCATGTGGTGCAACAATGGCAGGCCCTGCTGAAGTCCTACCTGCAAGGCCGCGCCACCCTGCGCCGCGCCTTCGTGCTGATCGACGCGCGCCACGGCGTGAAGGCCGTCGATGAAGAGATCATGAAGCTCCTCGACATCGCCGCCGTGCCGTTCCAAACCGTGCTCACCAAATCCGACAAGGTGAAAGGCAAAGACCGCGAAGCCTCCCTCGCCCGCACCCGCAAAGCACTTGCCAACCACCCCGCCGCCTACCCCGAGATCATCCTGACCTCCTCGGAAAAAGGCGACGGCATCCCCACACTCCGTGCCGCCATCGCCTCGATCGAGGCCTAGCGCACCGCTCCTCCTTCATCTTGGCCGTACACCTCCGGGGGTAAGCGGGTTTTCCCCACGGGAAAATCCGCCAAGGGGGCTGGCCCCCTTCATTCCACCGCTTCACACCCGCGCCCGCGCCGCTTAACGTGAGGCAAATCTCACACCGGCCCAAAACATATGAAAACCCAAATGACCCGCGACTACCTCGCCACCGCCCGCACCCTCTCCGAGGCCCTGCCCTACCTGCAACGCTTCAACGACGCCGTGATCGTGGTGAAATTCGGCGGTAATGCCATGGGCGACGACGCCGAAATGGCCTCTTTCGCCCGTGACATCGTCCTGCTGCGCCAGGTCGGCATCAACCCTGTGGTCGTCCACGGTGGCGGCCCGATGATTAACGACATGCTGGCGAAACTCGGTATTGAAAGCACCTTCAAAGACGGCAAGCGCGTCACCGATGCCGCTACCGTTGAGGTAGTCGAAATGGTCCTCTCGGGCCGCGTCAACAAACGCATCGTCCAAGCCATCAACGCCGAGGGCGGCAAGGCCGTGGGTCTTTCCGGCAAAGACGCCAACCTGATTACTTGTGTCCCGGCTAACCCTGATCTGGGTTTCGTGGGCGACCCCTCCGAGATCGACACAAGCGTCATCGACAACCTCTTCGAAGATGACATGATCCCCGTCATCGCCCCCTTGGGCCAAGGCACGAACGGCGAGACCTATAACATCAACGGCGACACCGCCGCCGGTGCCATCGCCGCTGCCCTCAAAGCCGACCGCCTCCTTCTTCTCACCAATGTCTCCGGTGTAAAGAACGCGGCGGGCGATGTGGTGACAGAACTCACCTCTGCTGATGTGGACGCCATGATCGCCGATGGCACTATCGCGGGCGGGATGATCCCCAAAACCGAAACCGCCCTGCAAGCGGTCCGTGCCGGTGTCCGCGCCTGCACCATCGTCGATGGCCGCGTGTCCAACGCGGTTCTTCTGGAACTTTTCACCGAACATGGCGCGGGTTCCATGATCCGCCAATGACAGGCCAAAACTGATGGACTACGAAACCCTCCAGAACGCCGTCCGCCCCCACCACCTCACGATCGTCGGTGCCTTCCACCCAAAGCCCGACGACACCACCCCCGACGGCACCGGCACCCTTGTGCTCCTCGCCCCGGCCGAGCCGACGTTCTGGCCCCATTTCACGGCCTCTCCAGAATACCTCGATGGTGCGCCGGACCCGATGAACCGTTGGTCCACCCGCACGCTCACCACCATCGCAAAGCCGCTGGACGCCACGCCCCTCTTCCCCTTCGGCGGCCCCCCTTATCTGCCATTCATCTCATGGGCGACAAAATCCGGCAGCATCCACGCCAGTCCTATCTCTCTGCTGGTTCACAACGACCAAGGCCTGATGATCTCTTTCCGTGGGGCGCTGGCCCTGCGCGAAAAAATTCCCCTCACCCCGCCACGCCTCACGCCCTGCCTGCTCTGCGCCGCCCCCTGTGAGACCGCCTGCCCAGTCGATGCCCTGTCCGAAGACGCCTACGACACCGCCGCCTGCCACAGCTTCCTCGACACCCCCGCTGGCGCGGATTGCATGACCAAAGGCTGCAAAGCCCGCCGCGCCTGCCCGGTCAGCCAGGACTTCGCCCGCAACACAGAACAATCGGCCTTCCATATGCGTAGCTTCCACCCATGAGCCAAACAATCATCCTGATCCGCCACTGCAAATCCGACTGGGACGGCAGTACCGATGACCACGCCCGCCCCCTCAGCGCCCGGGGCCACCGATCCGCCCCGCGCATCGGTGCTTTCCTCTCACACCACGACCTTGTCCCCGACGAAGCCCTCTGCTCCGACGCCCTTCGCACGCGGCAAACCTGGGCCGGCATCAAAGACACCCTCCCCCGAGCGCCCAAGGCCACCCTCAACCCGGCCCTTTACCTCGCAGAGCCCGCGGTGATGCTCAAAGCCCTCCAAGCCTCCAACGCTGCCACAATCGCCATGATCGCCCACAACCCCGGCACCGCCGCGCTTGCCTGGAGCCTGGTCCACACGCCTCCCGCCGATGACCGCTTCGCCACCTATCCTACCGGCGGCACCACAATTCTCCGTTTCAACGGCCCCATCTCCCCCGGCACAGGCCACCTCCTCCACTTCACTGTGCCGCGCGACCTCCCCGATCCGCACTGACCCTCCCTTCATCTTGGCCAATACAACTCAAAGAGAAACGCCCGCATCTTGCGACACGGGCGTTAGGTATCTCGTAGACCGGGCTTAAGCCCGGGGTGTTCAGTGCCCCAGGATCTGGCTCAGGAACAATTGCGTCCGCTCCGATTGCGGGTTCGTAAAGAACTCCTCCGGCTCGTTCTGCTCCACGATCTGACCGGCATCCATGAAGATCACGCGGTTGGCAACCTGGCGGGCAAAGCCCATCTCGTGGGTCACGCAGAGCATCGTCATGCCCTCTTCCGCCAGCTCGATCATCGTATCGAGCACTTCCTTGATCATCTCAGGGTCCAGCGCCGATGTCGGCTCATCGAACAACATGATCCGAGGGCGCATGCACAAGGACCGCGCAATCGCCACACGCTGCTGCTGACCGCCCGAAAGCTGACCGGGGTATTTATCGGCCTGCTCGGGGATCTTCACCTTCTCAAGGAAATGCATCGCCGTTTCTTCGGCTTCCTTCTTGGGCGTCTTACGTACCCAAATCGGGGCCAACGTGCAGTTCTCCAAGATCGTCAGATGCGGGAACAGGTTGAAGTGCTGAAAGCACATGCCAACCTCGGACCGGATCTTGTCGATGTTCTTGAGGTCGTTGGACAGCAACGTGCCATCCACCGTGATCTGACCCTGCTGGTGCTCTTCCAGCGCATTGATGCACCGGATCAGCGTGGACTTACCCGACCCCGACGGGCCACAGATCACGATCCGCTCCCCCCGGTTAACGGTCAGGTTGATATCCTTGAGCACGTGGAACGTTCCGTACCACTTGTTCATTCCATTGATTTCGATCGCAACCTCATCGGAAACGGTCATTTGGCTGCGGTCGATGGTACGATCTTCAGCTGTATTAGACATGAGTTTTCTCCTCAGCGATGGCCCGATTAACGGTGGCCGGTAGCGAGCTTACGCTCAAGATATTGCGAATAGCGGGACATGCCGAAGCAACAGATGAAGAAGCATAGCCCGATGAAGATGAACAACTCCCAGTAGATACCGTTCCAGTCAGTCGTGGCGCGGATCAAGTTGGAGAAGCCGATAGGGTCCGACAGGCCCACAAAGACCACCAGCGTGGTGTCTTTGAACAAGCCGATGAACGACGACACGATCCCCGGAATGGAAATCTTCAGCGCTTGCGGCAGGATAATCAGTTGCATCGCTTGCCAGTAGTTCAGGCCAAGGCTGTCTGCGCCCTCATACTGCCCCCGTGGCAAAGCCGCGAGGCCGCCCCGGATCACCTCGGCGATATAGGCCGAGGAAAACAGCGTCACCATGATGATGACACGCAGCATAAGGTCGAAGTTTGCGGACGGCGGCAGGAAGTAGTTCAGCAGCAACGACGCGGTGAACAGCCACACAATCAGCGGCACGCCCCGGATCACCTCGATGAAGATCACCGAGAATTTGTTGATGATGAACAGGTCCGACTGCCGACCCAAGGCCAACACGACCCCCAAAGGCATCGACAGAATGATCCCCGCCGCGCCGATGACGAAGGCCAGAAGGAAGCCCCCGAAGTTATCGGAATCAACCGCTTCGATCCCAATCGGCGCGATGGAGTTCAACACACCGGTGATCGGTCCGACAAGGAACAGCCAGAAGATCAGCGGAAGCACGATGGCCGCCAGCGTCGACAAAAGCGCGCCCAATGGAAGTGCACCGTATTTGATGCAGGCAAAGCCAATCACAAAGCCGAACGCCACGACCAGCGGGCCCCAGATCGAGCCCCCCCAAAGAAGAAAGTAACAGATGAACGGAGCCAGAAGCGTCAGGATCAGCATCTTGCGGTTGACGTTGTCAAACAACACCGGCGCAAGGGCCACGCCGAAGATCACCAGCGCCAGGATCGGACGCCAGTAGAACTCTGGCGGGTAGAACCCGAACAAAAGCTGGTGCCAGCGGTCGCTTAAAACGGCCCAACAAGCCACCTCGGTATGCTCTGCCCAACGGCCCTCGGCGATGTAGCCGTCGCGGATTTCACGGCACTCGGACAAAGAGCCCGCGTCCCAGATCCCCATGAAAACCCACCCCAGCGTGTGGCTGAGGATGTAGTAGATCACATAGAGCGCAAGGATCGTCATGATCCCGTTGCCGACCGACGAAAACAGGTTCTCTCGAACCCATTTCGCCGGGCCCGCAGCCGTTACCGGAGGCGCTTGCTCGGGCAGCATCTCGGTGCGGACATACGCGGTGTGTGTGCTTGTTTCTGAATGAATCTCGCTCATATCAACGCTCCTGCAATTTGACGGAGTTGTTGTAGAGGTTCATTCCCCCCGAAATCACCAAAGAGGTAACCAGGTAGAACAGACCCAGAAGTAGCATCCCTTCAAGCTCTCGACCGGTTTGGTTGATCGTGATCCCGCCAAGGGTCGCACGGACATCCATGTAGCCCACGGCGATCGCCAGCGAGGAGTTCTTGGTAAGGTTCAGATACTGCGAGATGAGCGGCGGGATAATCACCCGCAACGCCTGTGGCAGAACCACAAGGTTCATGGTCCGGTTCGGACGCAGGCCCAGGGCAGAGGCCGCTTCGGTCTGGCCCTTGTTCACCGCCAGAATACCAGCCCGCACGATCTCGGCGATGAAGGCACCTGTGTAAAGCGACAGGGCAATCCAAAGCGCGATGAGGGAGTTGCGAAGCTGCAAGCCGCCGCTGAAGTTGAAGCCACCCAATTCAGGGTAGTTCAGGGTAACGGGACGACCCAAGATGAAATAGGCGATCAGCGTTGGAATGAAGAATAGCGCCAAGCCGACAAGGAACACAGGCGATTGCACGCCGGTTTGTTCCTGCTTCTTTCGCGCCATGGAGCGGTAGACGAAAATGCCCACGATGGATGCCAGAAAGATCGCAACCAACAGCATCGAATTCGCGCCCCACTCAGGCGAAGGCATGAAGATGCCGCGGTTGGTGATGGCAACGCTGTCCCAGAGGATCATGGATGCCTCTGCATCCTCACCCCGGAAATCGCGGGGCTGCGGCGTGGCTTCGGTCATGACTGCGAAAATCACGATGATCCAAAGCAGCAGGGGAATGTTGCGGAAACCCTCGACATAGACGGTCATCAGGCGCCCGACGATCCAGTTTTTCGACAAGCGCAATACGCCCGCCGTAACCCCGATAATCGTGGCCGTGACGCAGCCAAGGAAGGCGACCAGAAGCGTGTTGAGGATGCCCACCAGCGCGGCCCGCGCGTGGGTGGAATCGTTGGAATACTCAATCAGCATCTGGTTGATGTCGTAACCAGCGCGATTGCCCAGAAAACTGAAGTCGAAGTCCTTGCCAAGCGTCGCAAGGTTCGTGACCACATTACTCGCCAACCACCAGATGCCCGCCATGATCAGGATGAACGCGATCACTTGAATAGTCGTCGAACGGTAGCGGGTATCGTAAATCAGTTGACTGATATGGAAGGATTTCTGCGGCGGGTCAGATAGCGTCGCCATTATGTGTTGTCCCTGTCAGAAGGATACGTGCGTCCCCAGAGGCGGCCCAGTTTTGTCGGGTCCTGCCCATTTCTTGCTTAGGATGACGCGCGGAATCGAGTGGATATGGAAAGGGCGCGAACTTTACGTTCGCGCCCTCCAAGGTCATTCCTTAGCGGAAAGGTGGTGCGTACAGCAGGCCACCGTCGGTCCATTGAGCGTTCAGACCACGCGCAATACCGATCGGAGTGGATTCACCGATGTTGCCTTCGAAGATCTCGGCATAGTTACCGGAAGCTGCGATAGCACGGGCGGCCCAATCGGCGTCCAGGCCAAGCATCTCGCCGAGGTTGCCCTCGGTGCCCAGCAGGCGACCGATTTCTGGGTTCTCGGTAGTGCCACCGATTTCACCGGCGTTTGCCGACGTTACACCCAGCTCTTCAGCAGCGATCAGGGCGTTCAGTGTCCAGCGAGCGATATCTGCCCACTCATTGTCACCGTGACGTACCAGCGGGCCGAGTGGCTCTTTGGAGATGATCTCGGGCAGAACAACGTGTGCCGATGGATCTTCAAACGTCGCGCGTGTAGCGGCAAGGCCGGATGCGTCCGTTGTGTAAACGTCACATGCGCCAGCAAGGTACTGCTGCTGTGCTTCGGCGTTGGTCTCAACTGGAACAGGCTCGTAGCTCATGTTGTTGCCAGAGAAGAAGTCAGCCAAGTTCAGCTCGGTTGTTGTACCGGTCTGAATGCAGACAGTTGCGCCATCCAGCTCAAGTGCGGAAGACACGCCCAACTCACGGGGGACCATGAAGCCCTGACCGTCATAGTAGTTCACGCCGACAAATTCGAACGACAGGTCAACGTCACGGGAGAATGTCCACGTTGTGTTACGTGCCAGAATGTCGATCTCGCCGGAGGCCAGAGCGGTAAAGCGTGTTTGGCCCGTTGTTGGCGTGAAGCTTACAGCATCTGCGTCGCCCAGAACGGCTGCTGCGACAGCGCGGCAGTACGCAACGTCAAAGCCTTGCCATACGCCATTCGCGTCAGCGGACGAGAAGCCCGTCAGACCTGTCGAAACACCACAGTTAAGTGTGCCTCGCTCTTGAACATCGCCCAGTGTCTGCGCCGAAGCGAAGCCAGCGGCTACGCCAGCAACGGCGAGAGTGCCGAGAAATACTGATTTTTTCATGTTTACCTCTTCCTGTGGAACCGCCCGTCCGGATCATCTTTGTGTGTCCCGACGAGTATTGGCATATGCCACGGAGGCCTGTTGTACCTCCGCATGAGCCAAATTGGGCAAATCCGGGGCATAAGGTCAAGGGCAAGACGACCTGAAGAAGGGGAGGAAACGCATCGTTTTCGCCGATCCGTTCAGCGACTGCCTTCGAATCGGGCAATGGCAGCGGGCAGTTGCCGTCTTGCTGCTAGTTGGGCTGACAGAATTTCCAAAAACTATCCGCGTGTAAAAACTGCGCCTCTTTTATCGCCGCCGCCTCTTCTGCTTCCTCGTCAGCGCCCCATTGCTCCATCTGCCACGTCTCATCGATTCGGCTCAAACGCCAAGCTTCCTTGGCAGATATGTGCCTGTGAGCGACGGCGAGGCCCAACACGAGCGACCCCGACAGCGTCACCAGATCGTGAAGCGCGGTCATCGGAAAGGGCGCGACCGCACGCAATGGCTTGGCCAAAGCGGCAATAGATGCGTCAGGCTGGCTGACCCACATAACCCCGGTGCGAAGCTCCAGCCGGGCGCCAAATTCCTCTGCCGCCCAATCCAGAACCGGATCCCATGCTGCTGCTTGACGTTGCGTTAACGCCTCCGGCCCCTCGGCCCGATAGCATAATAAATCGGTGTCCGCGTATCCCAGCAGCATCTCCGACACCGCTTCAAGCTGTGGTGTGACCCGTTCAATGGCGGAATTGGCCGATCTGGTATGGGGCATGGTCAGGGGCCGAATCTCTTCTTCCTGCGCGTCCCACTCTGCGGCGACGGCCTCGGCCATGGCCCGGGTGGGCATGATCAAGGGCTGTTTGCCCGGCGTGTTGACACCGCGCCCATCCAACAAGACGCGGAAGCCGCCCTCCACTTCGGCAACACTGGCCGTTTTCCAGAACCGTTTGGCTTTCCACTCGGTCATTGGACCTCCCACAAGGCTGTAAGGGCTGTCGGCATCTCGGCGAAATCGCGCAGGATTTGAACCGCGCCCGCCCCGGTCAAAGCGTCATCGGCGTGGTAACCCCAGCCGACCCCAAGTCCGCGCACCCCCGCGCTGCGCGCCATTTCCATGTCATAACTGGTATCGCCCACCATGATCGCGCTGCCCGCTTCTACCCCGGTCTCGGCCAGGCACGTCTGCACCATGGACGGGTGCGGCTTGGAGGGATGATGATCGGCCACTTGAAGCGTCTGGAATGTCTTTTCCCAGCCATTCGCTTCGATCAGATGGTCCAAACCCCGCCGGGATTTACCCGTCGCCACCCCGAGCAACACATCATCTTGCTGCGACAGCCCCGCCAAGACGGCCTCTGCGCCGGGATAAAGCGGCGAGTCTGCTTTGCCGGACGCCCGAAGATCGACGAATGTATCCTTATAGGCCTGCGTCAGGCTTTCGCGTTTGTCCGTGTGGTGGGGGACCAGTTGCACGAAGGCTTCGGGCAGGGACAGGCCGACGATGGACAAGATCGCCTCGCGCCCCGGAGAGGGCAACCCATGGGCCGCAAACGCCCCATCCATCGAGGCGATGATGTGGCCTTGGCTATCGACCAGCGTGCCATCGACGTCGAATATCACCAGCTTCAAAGTCAAAATTCGTCATCCTCAAACGGATCAGCCGGCACGTCGCGCGGGTCCCAACCAAGGGTCTCCCAGGTTTTTGCCATATGTGACGACAGGGGGGCTACCAGATTGATCTGGGCGTTTGTCATCGGGTGGCGGAACGACAAGGATCGCGCGTGCAAGTGCAGCTTGCGGCTGATGTCGCCGCCCAGTTGTGCGCCCCAGCCATCGCCAAGGTTTTCCTGCCCGCTGCCGCCGTATTTACCGTCGCCGATAATCGGATGCCCGATCTCGGCCATATGGGCGCGTAGCTGGTGCGTACGTCCGGTGATCGGCACCAAGGCGCACCAACACACACGGCCCGCAAGGTTGGACATGACGGCGTAATCCGTCTCGGCCCGTTTGGCGCCCTCGGTATGGGGAATTTCGTGCACGGGAACGGCACGCATCTTCTCGTTCTCGCCGCCGCGACCGTGGCCGGGGGCTTTCACGAGACCGAGCTTGATCGTGCCCATACGTGGCAGAGGGCTGCCCGCGACGGCGGCCCAATAGATCTTGCGGGTAGAGCGCAGGCGGAACGCATCGGTCAGCGCTTTGGCCCCCATTCGCGTCCGCGCCATCAACAAGACGCCAGAGGTGTCTTTGTCGAGCCGATGCACAAGCCGCGGCTTGTCCTCGAACCCGAATTTAAGCGCCTCGGCCAAGCCATCCACATGGCGCGTTTGGCCGGTGCCACCTTGGGTCGGCAGGCCCGCAGGCTTGTTGATCGCAATGATATGGTCATCGCGGTAGATGACGGCCTTTTGGATCATCTCGGCATCGGCGTCGCTGATGCGGCTTTCGCGGTTCACCCAAGTCGCGGGGTCGGCCTTGGGATCGGCAGCATCAGGCAGCGGCGGAATGCGCACCATCTGTCCGACTTCCAAGCGCGTGTTGGATTTCACCCGGCCACCATCGACGCGGATTTCGCCCTTGCGGCACATCTTTTCAATCCGGCCTTGGGGGACGTGGGGGAAGATGCGACGGAACCAGCGATCCAGCCGCTGATCGCCATCGTCCGGCCCGACTTCCAGTGTTTGAACACCACTCATGCGAATACCCCACGGGCAAGCCAGAGGCCTGCCATTAATCCTGCGATGGAAAGCCCCACCGATAGCGCCACATAGGTTGCCGCTTGGCCGACAT